>JAUXRI010000091.1 GCA_030681895.1 Myxococcales bacterium
GCGCCTGCGGCTCTCAGGGAAGGGCCTGCGAACAATGCGGCCAGGGCACGTGCGACGGCGGGGCCTGCGTCGGCACCTGCAACGCGCAGACGTGCCCGACGGGCTGCTGCATCGCCGGTATCTGCCAGCCGGGCACGCTCCCGAGCGCCTGCGGAACCGGAGGCGTGGCGTGCGCGACCTGCACCTCGACGTGCACCAACAAACAGTGCGTGAACCCCTGCGGCGCGGGCAACTGCGCAGGGTGCTGCCAGACAGGCACGTGTCGAGCGGGCACGGCAAACAACTCGTGCGGCGCCGACGGCGGGGTCTGTGTGTCGTGCGGCGCGGGCACCAGCTGCATGGCGGGTCGCTGCGTCGCGACGGCGCTGTGCAACGTCGGGAACTGCGCGAACGGGTGCTGCGATGGAGACGTGTGCCGAACCTCGTCCGTCTCGACGTGCGGCCGCTCCGGCGTGGCGTGTGTCGGCTGCTCTGCGGTGCGCGCCGACACCTGCAACACCAGCGGGGTGTGCCGCTGCGGCACCAACGCGCAATGCGCTTCAGGCCAGCGCTGCGAATCCGGAACGTGTGTGTGTGACCCGGCCAGGTGCCCGGGCTGCTGCAACGGCAACACCTGCGCCGCAGGGACGGCGAAACAGCAGTGCGGGTTCGACGGCGGCGTCTGCGTGTTCTGTGGCGGTGGACAGCAGTGCGTGATGGGCCGCTGTCAGTAGCGCGTCGTCAAGCGGGCCTCGACGTGAACGCCGCCGCGCGCAGCACCATGTCGTTCGCGCTGAGGAGCGTCGCTCGGACATCGCCCAGTGCGATCGCCGCCCCAGACCTGAGCGGTCCCACCTGGCCGTCGACCGGCTGGCCATCGACGGTCACGACGCCGTGGGCCGCAGCGAGGGCCCAGGCGCCCTCATGCCACCGCAGCGAGAACTGCTCCCGCGACGCCGTGAGATCGTTGATGACGAGGTCGTTCGTCGTCGCGCGGCCGACCCTGAGCAGGTCGCCGTCCTTCGGGAGCTTCAACTGAAAGCAGATGGCGTCTTCACCCGTCGGCCTCGCGGGCTGATCGCTGCCCGGGAGCTGAGTCGCCTCGAGGTTGCTCTCGAGCTGCGAGCGCGCGGGCCGCCACGGGCCGGGCTCCCAGATCAACCAGTCGAGCGGGTAGCGGGTGACGAAGGCGTCTTTGAGCAGCAGCTGCTGTCGATGGAGAATCGAGAGCATGTAGGCGGGCACACCCATGACGAGAAGCATAACGGGCCGGCTCGGGCGGCTTGACTTGAACTGCCGGGAGGACGAGAGATTGTGTGTCTTCCCCGCGAGGCCCACATGAAGCTCTACAACTACTGGCGCTCGAGCTCGAGCTACCGCGTTCGGCTCGCACTGCACTTCAAGGGTGTGCCATACGAGTACATCGCCGTGTCGTTGATCAAGGGAGACCAGCACCAGGCCGAGCATCGCCTGCGCAACCCCGCGGGATATGTGCCGGTGCTCGAGGTCGAAGAGAACGGTGCGGTCGCCGTCATCTCGCAGTCCGTCGCCATCTTCGAGTACCTCGAGGAGCGTTTCCCCGAAAAGCCGCTGCTCCCGAAGCCGCTGGTGGCACGAGGGCAGGTGCGCGCGCTGGCCGAGCTGATCAACTCGGGCATTCAGCCGTTTCACAACCTCTCGACGCTCAACCACCTCAAGGCGCTCGGCGTGGACGACAAGAAGTGGGCGGCACACTTCATCGACCAGGGCCTCGAGGGGCTCGAGAAGCTCGCGGCCAAGACGTCGGGCCGGTTCCTCTTCGGCGACGACTTCACGTGGGCTGATTGTTGCCTCATTCCTCAGCTGTTCGGTGCGCGGCGCTTCGGAGGCAACGTCGACGCGTTCCCGCTGCTGCTGCGCGTCGAGCAGGCCTGTCTGGCGCTGCCGCACGTCCAGGCGGCCCGCCCTGAAGCGCAGCCCGATGCCCAGGCGTAGAACCTCCACTTCCCCCGCAGGAGCCTCCCCATGGACTCGTTGGACATCATCAAGGTCGAGAGCGTTCACTGGTACGTGCATGACCTCGCGCGCACGCGCCGCTTCTATACGGAGCTGATGGACTTCGCGGAGGTGGGCGAGTCGTCGGCCGAGCTGACGAAGCGTGGGCGCCAGCACTCGGTCGTCTTCAACGCGAACGACGTGACGCTCATCTGCTCAGCGCCCGTCGGTGAGGGTGGCCGCGCGTGGCGCTGGCTGCAGAAACACCCCGAGGGCGTCGGCACGGTGAACTTCCTGGTGCGCGACGTCGAGAAGGTGTGGCGCCTCATGGAGCAGCGCGGCGGCACCATCATCGACGACGGCCTGCAGCGCTTCACCGACGACAAGGGCGGCAAGCTCGCGTTCTTCAGCATCACCACGCCGTTCGGCAACACGACCTTCCGCTTCATTCAGCGTGACGGGTACGAGGCGCTCTACCCCGGCTTCGCGAAGCACGCCGAGCCGCGTGGCGGGACGAACCGCTTCGGCTTCGGGAAGGTCGATCACATCACCTCGAACTTCCGCACCCTGCAGCCGATGGTGCTGTGGATGAAGCACGTGATGGGCTTCGAGGAGTTCTGGAACATTCAGTTCCACACCGAAGAGGAGATCACCCAGGGCAGCCAGACTGGCACCGGCCTCAAGTCGATCGTGATGTGGGACCCGAGGAGCACCGTGAAGTTCGCGAACAACGAGCCGTCACGCCCGCGCTTCAAGAACTCGCAGATCAACGTCTTCGTGGAAGATCAACGCGGCGAAGGCATTCAGCACCTCGCGCTCGCCGTGCGCGACATCGTGCCGGCCGTTCGTTCCATGCGCGCGACGCAGGGCCTCGAGTTCCTCGGTACGCCGGCGTCGTATTACGACTACCTGCCCGAGCGCCTCGAGAAGAGCGGCATCAAGCGCATCGACGAGAACCTGGCCGAGCTGCGCGACCTGCAGATCCTCATCGACGGGCACAAGGAGCACCAGTACCTGCTGCAGATCTTCATGAAGGAGAAGTCGCAGCTGTACCACGACCGTGAAGGTGGCCCGTTCTTCTACGAGATCATCGAGCGCAAGGGCGACAAGGGCTTCGGCGGCGGCAACTTCAAGGCGCTGTTCGAGAGCATCGAGCGCGCGCAGACGGCCGAGCGCGCCCGGAGTTGAGTCACAGCAACAGTCGCCCGCTGCGGTAGTCGTCGAACGCCTGCTGCAGCTCGGCCTCGGTGTTCATCACGAACGGGCCGGCGCGGGCGATCGGCTCGTTGAAGGGGCGGCCAGCGAGGAACAGCACGCGGCCGCCCTCACCTTCTCCCGTGAGTTCGACCGAGGTGCCCTTCTCGAGGATGACGAGGCTGCCCTTGCTCACCTCGCGGCGGCTGGTGCCGAACCGCGCAGTGCCCTCGGTGACGAACGCGAATGTGGTGTGCCCGGCGGGGACTGGCTGCACGACGCGTGAGCCCTTCTTCAGCGCGACGTCGAGGAACACCGGCTCGATGTCGATGCCGTCGACCGGACCCTTCGCGCCGAACGTGGAGCCCGCGACGATCCGCACGCGCGCGCCGTCGACCTCGACCTCGGGAATCCGGGCAGCGGCGATGTCCTGGTAGCGCGGTGCGATGAGCTTGCGCGCCTTCGGCAAATTCACCCAGAGCTGGAAGCCCCACATCAGGCCGCGCTCCTGCTTCGGCATCTCGGAGTGGATGATGCCGTGGCCCGCCGTCATCCACTGCGCGCTGCCGGGCCCGAGGCGGCCCTGGTTGCCGAGCACGTCGCGGTGCTCCATGGCGCCGTGGATCATGTACGTGACGGTCTCGAAGCCGCGGTGCGGGTGCTCGGGAAAGCCGGCGAGGTAGTCGTTCGGGTTCTCGGTGTGGAACTCGTCGAGGAGCAGGAACGGGTCGAGGGTGCTGAGGCTGCGGTGCCCGAGCGCTCGGTTCAGCCGAACGCCTGCGCCGTCGCTGGTGGGCTGCGCAGGCAACACCAGCGACACGTCGCGGCCCGTCGTCGGAGCGCTCTTCACCGTGCAGCCGAGCAGCGTGACCGAGGCCGAGGAGAGCACCGCGCGGCGGGAGAACAGCGTCATGCGCGCCATGTAATCACGGGCGGTGAGCGAAGCAGGAGCGCCCAGAGCAACGCCGTGTCCACCAGAGGGGACAGCGTCAGCGCCACTCGAAACGAAAGCGGATGCCGCACGCCAGCTCGCAGACGTCGCCAGGGCGAAGCACCCATTGCGACCGCTCGAGGCCATTCACGTGCAGGCCTTGACCTACGATCTTCCAGCCATCATCGAGCCCGATGAGCCGCGCCCCGAGAAGTTGGCCAGCGGCAAGCTTCACGAGCGACCCGAGTTCAGAACTCTGACCGAGCGCGACACGCCCCTCGCCATCGGCCGCTGGGACCGATGCGTCTGTCGGAAGTGACTCGAAGACAACGCTCGCCCTGGATCCGACCCTCACGAGTTCGCCCTGCAGCCGAGGGAACGACGCGCGGAATGGCTCGACGAACGCTCGCGATGGAGTCGCGTAGCCGAAGCTCAGGTTCCTGAGGCAGTCCCGAAAGGAAGCGGTGCGGAGGAGGTCTCCGAAGACCTGAACTCTTGGGTCGTCTCCTTCGTAGGCCACGGGTCCCTGGGGCATGAACTGTCGAACAAGGTCGCCTGCCCACTCGATCGGTTCTGCGCCTCGGTACACGTCGAGTTCGAGGCTGCGAAGCCATCGTGCTGCTGGAAGTCGGCACAACGCTTCGAGGTGCCACTCCGACTCGAGTTCGGTCATCGTCTCGAAGCGCTCGCCGAGCGCGTTGGGCGTGAGGTGAACGTGCTCGAGGAACCCGGTATCCGACCATCGAACGTTGATGTCTCCACGCTCGACCGCAAGAGCAATTGGACCGAGCCTGCGTCGCCGGATCTCGTCGGTCGGTTCAGCGAGCCAGCGACCTAGCAACCTGCCCTCGTCCAACAGCGCGTCACGAACGACCTGCCAGGAAGAAGAACCATCGAGGTCGCCAAGCAATCGCGCCTCTACCGCCGCGGGCAATCGCGCGTCATCTCCATCGGGCCAGAAGGCGAGGACCAACCCGTTGGGGAGCATCAGGTGATCTCCAGCGCTGATCGGCTCGTCCACGTGTCCGTCGAGCGCTTTGCCATTCAAGAACGCGGCGTGACACCGTGCCGAAGTCTTCAGCCGCCACCCATCGACGTGCAGCAGCTCAAAATCAGCCGCGCCGCTCAGGAAGATGCTGGTGACGACATCGCTCGCTTCGTCCTGCCCGATTCGCACGACGCGGCCCTTCTCGAGAACGAGTCGCTGGCCGAGCCTGACGTTGGCAGAGGCCCTGGGCGGAACGGTGACGACCTCGATGAAGCCATTCATCGCGCACCAGCTTGCAGCAGCATCAGCCGCTCAAGCGAGGGACGGGAGCCGACTTTGAAGTGCTGGCGTCGAAACCTCCACGAACGCTCAAAGCCGTGAGCCATCGGCTGGTGTACAAACCCGCGCATGATCGAGCGCCTCGCGCAGGGCACCGTCCCTCGAAAGCACCACATTCAACTGAAGGACGCGGCAGGCCATCTGCACTGGGAGCACTGCATCACGCAGGACGGCTTCGAGGCGCCGTACACCATCACGTACCACCGTCACGCGCCGCACCGGCAGTCACCGATGCCCACGACGCACGCGTTTGCTGGCCCTCGCAGTGCCGCGCCGATGGACGGGCTGCTCAAACGGCACTTCCTGTCGCAGAGCCTGCCCGCCTCGACGAAAAGCCCGCTCGATGCGCGCCTGCCGATGCTCTTCAACGCCGACATCACGCTCTCGGTGCTCAAGCCCGGCGCCGATGACGCGGTGTATTTCACCAACGCCGATGGAGACGACCTCTTCTACGTGCACGAAGGCGGCGGAACGCTGCGCACGCTGCTGGGCGATCTCGACTTCGGTCCCGGCGACTACGTCTTCGTGCCACGCGGCATCCTCCACCGCTTCACGCTGAAGCCAGGCGTCGCGCAGTGGTGGCTGTCCATCGAGTGCCGTGGCGGCGCGCACATTCCCAAGCAGTGGCGCAACGGCGTCGGCCAGCTCCGAATGGATGCGCCGTACTGTCACCGCGACTTCAAGAAGCCGACCTTCCGCGGCCCGCTCGACGAGGGCCTTCGTGAGCAGGTGGTGAAGCGCGGCGACGCCTTCTACGGGTTCTCGACGAAGGAATCTCCGCTCGACGTGGTCGGCTACGACGGCACCGTCTACCCATGGGTGTTTCACATTCTCGACTTCCAGCCGCGCGTGGGCCTGACGCACCTGCCGCCGACGTGGCACGGCACGTTCGCCGCGCGTGGGGCGCTGGTCTGCAGCTTCGTGCCGCGGCCGACCGACTTTCACCCCGAGGCGATCCCCTGCCCGTACCCGCACTCGTCCGTCGACGTCGACGAGTTCATCTTCTACTGCAAGGGCAACTTCACCTCGCGGCGCGGCGTCAGCCCCGGCTCGATGAGCTACCACCCCGCTGGTATTCCGCACGGCCCCCACCCGGGTGCGTACGAAGCGTCCATCGGGCACAAGGAGACGACCGAGATGGCGGTGATGCTCGACTGTCTGTTGCCGCTGCAGAAGACGATGGCCGCGTCGGGCATCGAAGACGCGAAGTACCACGCCAGCTTCCTGCCCTGACCGCGCCTTCACGCCATGGCGAGCGCGTACATTCTCGAGCTATCGGTTGGCCCCGGCGGCTCCCGCTGGGCCGAGACGCACACGTGGACAGAAGCGTGGCAGCTGCGCCTCATCCTCGAGGAGTTCTGCGCCAACGACGACAACCTCGCCGCGTACCACTGCATCTCGTACGGGGCGACGCTCGCCATCTGGGTCGTGCAGGACGGTCACCTCGTCGACTTCATCGATCTGCACCCGTGCATCCTGGTGACGCTGCCCGAGGGGAAACGCCCGCTCGCCGAGTTCCGTGCTGACGAAGACGCGCTGAGCGCCTTCCTCGACGCCCACGAAGACGGCTGGCTCGAAGACGTCGAGCTGACGTTGTTCTGGGACCCCATCGAAGAGCGCCTCCCGAAGCTGGTGCAGCCAGTGCTCGAGATCGATCAGACCGTCAGGTTCGAGGGCCTCGCGCCACCGGTCGCGCCGAGAGACTCGTACGTCTCGCACGCGAACCCGATGACGCTGGGCTCGGTCGACCACGAGAGCGGCGAAGAGCTCGAGCCGCCGTTCGAGCTGCCGAGCTGACGTCGCCTCAGACGTGCAGACCAGCGGGCGGCGTCGGACCGCAACGAACGTAGAAACCGAACTCGGCCGGCGACTTGCCGCTGGCCACGCCCTGCTCCCAGAACGAACGCAGCGCCTCGACCTTCTGGGCCGACGTCATGCCGCAGCTGCCGCCCGTGTCACCGATGACGCGACCTTCGGCGAAGAGCTGTGAGAGCTGCGCCCAGGTGGTGCTGGCGTCGGGTTTGCCGAGCGTGAAGAAGGGGCCGTACGTGACTGGCCCGTGAAGGCCCTTGCCTCCGTCGAACGGGTTGGGCAGCGCAGCGCCACCGGACGAAGGCGTCGAGACCGGAGTCGCGGAGCCCGCCGGAGTCGTTGAGCCTGCGGAGGTGTTCCA
This sequence comes from Myxococcales bacterium, assembly GCA_030681895.1. Lineage (GTDB taxonomy): Bacteria > Myxococcota > Myxococcia > Myxococcales > Myxococcaceae > Xiheimicrobium. The sequence continues at coordinate 7,579 of JAUXRI010000091.1, forward strand.
GGGCGTTCCGCATCGCGGGTCAGGCGTGGGGGTGGTGTTCCACGGAGTGCCACACCGCACACCGCCATTGGCGTCGGCACCGACGGTGAAGGTGTCGGGCCTGGCCTGCTGCAGGGGCCTGGGGCGTGGAACCGCCCGTGGCTTCAAGCCGCGAATCAGGTCACCCAGCCGAGTGATCCTTCTGGGTGGCGTGCGGCGGCCGACGGAGGGCTGACGTCTTGGGTTGAGGGGGTTGGCGAACAGGGCGCTGAGCTTCATGGGTGGCCTCGAGGGGAGCGTTGAACATCGTCTTGAAGACGATGCGGCCCGCCGGGGAACCGTGCGCGGAACGATCAGACGCCGAGGCGCTTGAGCACGTCAGCTGCGACGCTCGGCGCCAGCAGCAACACCAGCGTGCCCGAGAACGTCGGCGCGTTCGTCGACACGAAGCCCGCGAGGACGGCCGTGACGAGCTCCACGCCACCCTCGGCGATGAGCGCCTCGACCGTCGTCGGCACCACCCTCGGCGTCGACGGCAACATCTTCGCCTTCAGCATCGAGCCCATCGACGAGCAGCACGCTGACGCGACGATGTTGGCCGCCTCGGCGAGCGCGGCGGTGCGTGATGACGCGAGCGGACCCGTCACGCCCGGGCGGCGAAGCAGGCGTTGGCCGAGCCGCTCCGCCGAGTCCATCGGGAGCACCCACCACAACGTGCCCGGCACGTCGCCTTCGAGCGCGAACGACGCCGCGAGCACTGGCACGTCACGGCCACCGAGCAGCCAGCCGAGCTGAGGCCGGGTCACCTCGACGACGCGCGGCACCTCCACCAACACACCGACGTCGCCCACCAGACGCGCGAGCATCGACGCGGCCTGGGCGCTGCCGAGGTGCACCACTTCACGCAGCGCGTCCTCCTGGCGAGCGAGCGGCGCCGTCACGCGGTCACCAGCCTCGCCACGTCGAGAATGAAGACCGGCTGGCCGTTGCCGAGAATCGTGACGCCGGCGAGGCCAGGGACCAGGTCGAGCGGCTTCGAGAGCCCCTTGAGCACGACTTCCTGCTGGCCGAGCAGCCGGTCCACCGCCAACGCGAGCCGCCCATCGTCGCCGTCGACCACGACGAACGGCACCAGCGCGGCGGTGCGAGCATCGCCCGGCACTTCGAGCAGCGCCGACAGCTCATGCACGGGCAACACGCTCTGACCGAACTGGAGCACCGGCGCATTCTGACTCATCGCCAGCCGATCGCGCGCAGTCTCGACCACGCCGCTCACTTTTCCGATGGGCAGGCCGTAGACCTCGTCGCCGACACCCACGAGCAGCAGGTTCACCACCGCGACCGTCAACGGGAGCGACAACCTGAAGCTGGTGCCACGGCCCGTCTTCGTCTCGATCTCCAGCGTGCCACCGACCTGCTCCACCGCGCGGCGCACCGCGTCCATGCCCACGCCACGCCCCGAGATGTCGGTGACGTCAGCGGCCGTCGAGAAGCCCGGCAGGCACACCAGCATCAACGTCTCACGCTCGGTCAGCGCGGCGACCTGGTCTCTGGTGAGCAGCCCGCGCTCCACCACCAGCACCTTCACGCGCTCGACGTCGATGCCGCGCCCGTCGTCCGAGAGCTCGAACACCACGCGGTCGCGGAGCCGGCGCACGGCGATGGTGACCTTCCCCTTCGGTGGCTTGTTGGCGGCGGTCCGCTCGTCGGTCGGCTCGAGGCCGTGGTCGATGGCGTTGCGCAGCAGGTGGAGCACCGGGTCGGCCAGCTCGTCGACGATGGCGCGATCGAGCTCGATGTCTTCGCCGGTGATGACGAGGTCGACGTCGCGGTTGCGGCGCCGGGCGATGTCGCGTGCGGCTCGGGGCAAACGGTCGGTGATGACGGCGATGGGCGTCATGCGTGCCTGCATCACCTTGTCATGCAGCCCCTTCACCAGCAGATGGAGCCGATCGACCGCCTCGTCGAGCGGTGGCCGCTGCGCCGCGGGCATGCCTCGCGACAGCTCTCGCACGCGTGAGGTGGCCAGCAGCAGCTCTCCAGCCTGGTCGAGGAACTGGTCCATCACCTCGGTGCGCACGCGAATGGTGCGCGCGGGCTCCTGACCGACGACGCGGTTCGGGTCGACCTCGGCAGGCGCCGCCACGACCGGCACGGCCTTCACGATGGCCGCGATGGACTCGAGCTCGACGTCGGCGACGGTGCGCATCGTGCGCGTGATGGCGTCTTCGGTCTGGTCGGTCTCGAGCTCGAGCGTGATGGTGCCCTGCGGCACGCGCCCGGCCTTGATGTCGTCGAGCGGCGGCTTGAGGTCGAAGACGTTGCCGAGCGTGCCGAGGCGTTTGTAGGCGAGGAAGCCACGCACGCCGGGCTGGTTCGAGGCCGGGTTGATCTTGAGCTTCACCGAGAAGCGCGGCGGCGCAGCCGGGTTCGATGCAGCCGTCGCAGCGCTCGTCGACTTCGGCGGTGGCGGAGCCGGCTCGAACACTGGCGCGGGCGCGGGCGGCGGTCGACCCGTCATGGACGCGTTCAGCTCGCTCAAGCGCGTCATCAACGCCGTGCTGTCGGGGAGCGGCTCGTTCGCGACGGCGGCTTTGACGTGCCCGGTGAGCGAATCGACCGTCTGGAGAATCACGTCAGCGACCGAGGCGTTGCTGCGAGACACGTCAGCGCGCAGGGTGCCGAGCAGGTCCTCGAGCAGGTGCGCGAGCTTCGCCGTGCCCTCGAACGCCATCGACGCGGCCATGCCCTTCACCGAATGCGCGTGCCGGAACATCGAGTCGATGAGCGCGGTGGTGGCGCCCTTCTCGAGCGAGACGACGTCCTTGCCGAGCGCTTCGAGGTGTTCGGTCGCCTCGCCACTGAAGAGCGTCAGGTACCGCGACGTGTCCCAGGAGGGGCCGGCCACGGTCGTTGTCCGACTTACGCCTCGCCGAGGACCTTCTTGACGACGGCGAGCACGTCTTCGGCACGCGGAGGCTTCACGATGAAGTCGACGGCGCCGGCTTCGATGGCTTCCATCACCATCGTCTCCTGGCCGAGCGCGCTGCACATCACCACCAGCGCCTTGTTGTCACCGCGAAGGATCTCGCGAGTCGCGTCGATTCCGTTCCGGTACGGCATCACCAGGTCCATCGTCACGAGGTCGGGCTTGAGCTCTTTGTACTTCTCGACCGCCTCGACGCCATTGCCGGCTTCGCCGACGACGGTGAACCCGCCCGCCGCGAAGATGTCCTTGATGATGTCCCGCATGAAGACCGAGTCGTCCACCACCAGGACCTTCTTTGCCATCGTGCTCACCTGACTTGAGAACCTACTTGGTTGTGAACGCGCGGGCTACCGTCGCGTCGAGGGCATCAGGATCGAGAACGGTGACGGGAATCGCTCCGAGCCGCGCGAGCCCCTTGACCGCCAGCGAAGCCTTCGGCGCCGGCGGGCCGATCTTCTCGAGGCTCTCGATGCCGTCGACCTCTGAGATCAGCAGCCCCAGCTCCCGGCGCCCGCGGTCGAGCAGCACCACCCGGCCTGGACCACCCACGGGCCCCGGCGCGACGTCGAGCAGCTCGCGCAGGTCGACCACTGGCACCACCCGGCCGCGCAGGTTCATCACGCCCTTCATCGCCTTCGGGCTGCGCGGCACGCGGGTGAACGTCTCGGGCGCGACGACGACCTCCCGAATCGACGAGAGCGGCAACGCGTAGCGGTCCTTCTCGAGCCTGAAGAGTACGTGTCGCACCTGGAGCGCTCGAGGCTACTTCGCCTTCGCCGGCGCGGGCTTCTTCTGATTCGCGGGTGCCGAGAGGGCGCCGACCACCAGCTCGTCCTCCAGCAGTCGCATCATCTCGTCGACCTTCGCTCGGTACGCGGGGTACTCGGCAGGCGTCACGCGGTCGCACGTCACCTGGAAGGTGGCGCGGCTGGTGACGGTGCGGCCCGTCTGGGTGACGGTGCGGTCGAGCTTCAGGCACGTCTGCTCGAGCGAGCCCGAGGCAGGCAGCTTCTTGACCTCGAAGCCCTCGGGCAACGTCACCGAGACCCGCGCCTCGTCGGTGAACGGCGTGCCCAGCACGAGCGTGTGGCGGCGGCTGGCGAGGGTGAATTGCCCACGCGGGTTCCACGACGTCGGCACCTTGATGCGCAGCGTGTTGGCTTCGGGGCGCGCGAACGTCTTCGCCTCGATGAGCGCCTTGAGCGTCGCGGGCCGTCGCAGGTCCTTCGCTTCGACGACCGAGACGTCACTCGTCGAAGCGTTGGGCACGAGGCCCGAGGCGATGCGTTGCACCGCCTGCTGGAACATCTCGGCGTCACGAGAGGCCACCCGAATCGCAGACCCGCCCCGCCCCTTCGCCTCGAGCGTGAAGAGCCCGCGCGCGCTGCCGTCGGCCGAGAGGTCGAGTTCGAGCTGACTGGTGAGGCGGTGCTTGTCGGCACCCTGGAAGGGAATCTCGCGGAAGGTGAAGTCGCCCGACACCGGGTCGATGACGAGGCTCTGCGTGCCGACGTCGTCGTGCCGAACCACGTCGAGGTCGAGCATGTCGGCGGTCGGGTCGAAGAAGCGGCCCTCGGCGACGCCCGGCTGCTTCGGCACGTAGACGATGGCGTGGTTGAACTGCTGCATCGGCACGTCCTTCGAGATCTGCCCCGAGTCTCGCGTGCGCACGTTCGCGAAGTGGGCCTCGAGCCCGAGCTTCTTCGCGAGCGTGATGAAGAGCACTGCCTTGTCCTTGCAGTCACCGTACTTGCGCTCGAGCACCATCGGCGCCGCGTGCGGCTTCACGCCGGCGATGAAGCTCTCGTAGTCCTGCTGGTAGCGGATCTCTTCCATCACGTACTGGTGCACCCGCTCGAGCTTCTCGGTGGGTGTGGTCGCGCCCTCACCGAGCTTCTTCGCGAGCGCGTCGATCTCCGGGCTGTCACGGAAGACGCCGTCGAGCAGCGACTTCTCCCACGAGAGGTACGTCTTCCAGTCGGGCACGGTGGAGAGCCTGATGTTCGCGGCGAGCTCGAGCAGCGGCGGCATCGACGGCTCCGAGAGCAGCGGCGGGCTGTCGTTGGTGAGCCACTCGACGCGCAGCTGATCACCCCGGCGCTCTTCGAGGCGCTGCACGGCGCCGACCTTGTTCTCGTTGAGCGTGGTGCCCAGCGGCATCCACATCACGTAGCGGGCGCGGCGGCGCTGCTCCGACATCGACTGGAACGACCAGCTCTTCGTGAGGTAGCGCGAGAGGTAGCCGGTCGGCGGTACGTCGACGCGGTACTGGAGCACCAGCGTCGAGCCGGGCTGCATCGCGCGGAAGAAGATCTGCCGGCTGCGCTCACCCGACGCGTCGCTCCGCGTGCCCTTTTCGTCGATGGAGTAGCTGTGCAGGACGCGCAGGCGGCCGGAAGGCACCGTCTGCTTCATGATGCGGTCGCGCCCCTGCACGTTGAACGCGTGCACCACGAGGGTGACGAGGTTCGAGGTGCTCCCGTCGGTGTTGAGCAGCGTCACCTCGTCGTCGAGCAGCCACGCCACGTCGGCGCCTGGCGTCTGCTTGAGCTCCTTCCGGGCGGCGATGGCGCGATTGATGGCGGCCTCATCGGGCGCGTCATCGACCCACGGGCCCCGCGCTTCAGGGGCGAGGAAGTCGACGCGGTTGGCGAGCGAATCGTTCTCGGGGTTGCGCTCGAGCGCCTTCTTCCAGGCCACGACGGCGGCGGGCGCGTTGCCGGCTTCGTAGGCGAGGTTGCCGCGGCGGACCCACGGGTTGGCGGCTTCGGGCGCGAGGTCGGCCGCGCGCGCGAGCGCGAGCTCGGCGCCCTGCGTGTCCTTCAATCGACGGCGGATATCAGCCAGCTGGAGCCACGAGCCGAAGTCGGTCGGCCACGAGTCGAGGCGATCTTCGAGCAGGTCCTCCGCGCGCTCGAGGTCGCCTTGGTCGGTCGCGAAGTCGACGAGCCGGCCCAGCACCTCGGGGTGAAGCGGCAGCTGGCGGTGCACCTGCTCGAGCACGGCCTCGGCGTCCTGGCGGAAGCCGTGCCGTTGGAGCGCGCGCGACAAATCCATCAGGCCATCGGGCCCTTCACCGAAGCGCGTGAGCCTGGCCCGCAGCGCCGTCAGCTCGTCCTCCGTCCACCCCTCGGCGCGATAGGCCTCGGTGAGCAGCTCCCAGGCCTCGGTGAGCTCGGGCCGGCTCTTCGTGAGCTCGATGAGCTGCGTACGCGCCTTCTGCTTGAGCCCCTGCTGCTGCCAGAACCGCAGGTGGCGCAGGCGCACGAAGGCCAGCTCCGCGCCCACGTCGCGATCGAGCGCATCCATCGCGTCGGCGGCGCGGCCCCGCTCCTGGTTGAACCAGAGCGCGTCGACCTGCCGGGTGCGCGCGACGACGGCATCGGGGAACGCCCGCACGTAGTCGTCGCTTGCCTTGACGCTGACGCTCCCGCCGGCGGCGAGGTGGGCCCAGATGGCCCGCAGCGCGAGCGTGCGCGCGGCCAGAGGCGGGAGCGCACGCACGTGAAAGTCCACCATGCGCTCGAGGTTCGGCACCGCGAACGGCGTCGACGAAGAAGGCACCAGCCGGGCGGCGAGGCTGAACGCGCCCTCTTTGTGCGCCGACTTGAAGAGCACCGTGTGGCGGCCCTTCGCGAGCTTCAGCGGCACCACGACGTTGTCCCAGACGCTGCGCTCGAGGAGCGACGCCGAGAACAACAGGTTGCCGTCGACCCACACCTTGAGCGGCCCCGTGGTGAAGACGCGCAGCTGGTAGAAGCCATCGTCGGGCGCGTCGACCTGCCCCTGCACGAAGGCGACGGCGAAGCGGGCCGGCGTCATCAGCGACGAGAGCTCGAGGCGGCCACGTGGGTCGAGCGGCACGTCGCGGCGCCAGACGAGCTCTCCGAAGCGGCCTTCGTATTTCTGGTCGAGGCCCGGGCGCACCTCGGGAGGCAACACGAGATCGAAGCCCTTGCCCTGGTCGTTGTCCCACGTGCCGACGACGGCGAGCGGGAAGCGGCCGGGCTGCGAGGCGAGCACCTCGTCGCGCTCGGCGACGCGGCCGTCGGCGTTCAGCATCGTGATGAGGTGGTACGCGGCGAGTGAGCGCACGTCGGGGCGCGGGTGCTTCGCGACGAGATCGCGCAGCAGCGAACGCACCTGGTCGCGGGTCGCGAAGCTGAAGTCCGTCATCATCAGCAGGTGCAGATGCAGCACAGCGGACTGGTTCGTCGAGTCGAGGAGCGCGAGCGAGAGGTGGGCGACCTCTTCGGCTTCACGCCCCTCGGCGTTGGCGAGCAGCGCGGCGATCTCGTGAAAGCCAGCAGCGTCAGGGCCGGCCGCGCGTGCACGCTCCACGGCCTCGCGCATCGCCTTCGGGGTGGGGGCACGGAAGAACGCCTCGGTCGCAGCGTCGAGGGCCTTCGCGTCGACCGGGGTCACCTCACGGAGCGAAGGAGCGATCGTGAGGCAGGCAGGCAGCAGACACAGCGCGAACAACGACAGGAGGCGTCGCATGAGCCGCGCATCGTGTCCCAGTCGGGTGCGACTGTCGCCGGGTTCGAGCGTCGCGGTCTCGCCGCAGACAGCCCGTTCAGCGACGAGTGCGGCGGGCCTTCGCGGGCACCGGCACCTTCACCGGTTGAGGCCTCAGGATGAGCGCCGCGAGTGCAGCGAGGACACCAGCAGCCACTGGCAGGAGAATGGAGAGTGAGTGCGTGTCCACCATGTCGATGACTTAACCACGAGCGAGAGGAAAGGGAGAAGCGGGGTCCTTTCCCCACACGCGTTCCCCGGCCCGTTCGGCGGAGCACGGCTCGAGTCACTCCGCGCCCCGAGCCTGATCATCGGCGCTTACGTTCGTACTCGGCCATGGCACTGTCGAGAAAGAGCAACGCCGAGGCTTCGTCCTTGAAGAAGTCGGTGTTCGGGTTGCCAGAGGCGCGCATCGCGAGCGACACGATCATGCGCATCATGGCCGAGGGCACCACCAGCGCGACGGGCACCGGGTTGTCAGGATCTTGCGGCTTCTGCGCGCTCAACACTTTTCGGACCTCGGTCGAGACGTCGAGCATCGTGCCGAGCACGAGGTGCCCGTGGTGATCGAACTGGCTGCCGGGTTTGACCAGGTCGATGAACTGCCTCGCCTCGTCGACCGTGATGTCGCCCGAGTACGTGCTCTGCAGCACCGGGTGACCTGAGGCCGTGCGGATCGGCTTCGTGGCAATCATGACGCCCGACGCTACTCCGACTCGTTCGGCGACGACGTCGAGAGTCGGGACGGTCTCTGCGTCCGCACGCTCACGGGAGGCTCGAAGCCCGGGCTCACCACCGACTCCGTCAGCGTGCGCCATTCTTCTTCACACGTCGCGTCGCCCTCGAACGGCCCACACACCGCGGCGATGCGAACGCTCCACGCGGCCGTCGCCTGATGCCAGAGGTGCCAGGTCACGGGCCGTGGGACCGAGCCGTCGAGCACCTTCGTGCGGCCGCCAGCAGGTCGGCCATCAGGGGGGAGCGCCACCGAGTCGGGCCAGGTCAGCCGCCCTTTCGCGCCGAGGGCGACCTCGGCCGCGCCGACGAGAAACGCACGCTCGTCGGGGAAGGGCCGGCGCCGGGAGACCTCGAAGACCAGCGACGGGTTGAGCCCTCGACGAGGCTTCGAGCGCTGCACCACGACGACGCGACGCGAGACCGACGGCTCGACGTGCTCCCACACCTTCGGCAGCCGCGCCCGGAACGTCAGCACGCCGAGCAGCTCTCTCGAGGCCGCGTACTCCCACTCGGGGTGCTCGCTCCACGACGCGAGGAGTTCTCGCGTGCGCTCCTCCAGCGCGTCCCAGCGCGCCGTCTCGCCGTCGTCTCCATCGAGCACCCACAGCTCGCGCTCGGGAATCGGGAGCGCCACCACCAGCTGCTCGTCTTCACGGCCCTGGATGGTGACGGCGTAGCCACGGCCGTCGCGCCGCTTCGCGACCAGCGTGCCCTGCCGCGCATCGACGGCGTCGAGCGAGAAGCCGAGGCGCTCCAGCGACAGCGCGGTCGCGTCGAACACCTCGTCGAAGGCCCCGGGGTAGCGGCGCGTCGCGAACGTCTCGAGCTGATTCGCGCTGAGCGCGCGCGGCCCGGACACACAGGCCGACGACAGCAGCACGAGGAGCGCGACGCGCGGGCGCATCACACCATCGCGTCGATGATCGCCCGGGTGAACTCTGCCGTGTTGGCGGACCCTCCGAGGTCCTTCGTCTTCACCTTGCCTTCGCGGAAGACCGTGTCGAGCGCCTTCTCGATGCGGCGGGCCTGCGGCGTGAGGTCGAGGAAGTCGAGCATCATCACCGACGAGAGCAGCAACGCGGTCGGGTTCGCCAGGCCCTTGCCGGCGATGTCGGGTGCGGTGCCGTGAACGGCCTCGAAGACCGCCGTCGTCGCGCCGATGTTCGCGCCGGGCACCACGCCGAGCCCGCCGACGAGGCCCGCGCAGAGGTCGGACACGATGTCGCCGTAGAGGTTCTCCATCACCATCACGTCGTACTTCTCGGGGTTGCGCACCAGCTGCATGCAGAGGTTGTCGACGATGACCTCTTCGGCCTCGACGTCAGGGAAGTCGCGCGAGGCCTTGCGGAAGCAGTCGAGGAACAGGCCGTCTGACAGCTTCATGATGTTGGCCTTGTGCACCGCCGAGACCTTCTTGCGGCCGTGCTTCTTCGCGTACTCGAAGGCGAAGCGGCAGATGCGGCTGCTGGCCTTCTCGGTGATGATCTTGAGCGACTCGACCACGCCCGGCACCACGATGTGCTCGAGCCCGGCGTAGAGGTCTTCGGTGTTCTCGCGCACCACCACCAGGTCGACGTTCTCGTAGCGCGTCTTCACGCCGGGCACCGAGCGCACGGGCCGCAGCGACGCGTAGAGATCGAGCCGCTTGCGCAGGGCGACGTTCGCCGACTGCTGGCCCGAGCCGATGCCGGTCGCGGTCGGCCCCTTCATGGCGATGCCGCTCTTCTGCACCGCGTCGACCGTCGAATCGGGCAGGTTGGTGTTGAACCGGGCCGCGGCCTCGGCGCCAATCTCGGCGTACTCGAACTCGAGCGGAGCCTTCGCGGCCTCGAGGATCTTCCGCGTGGCGTCCATCACCTCGGGGCCAATGCCATCGCCGTTCAGCATCGTCACTTTGCGGGTCGTCATGGACGTGAGTCAAAGCAGACTGCCGCGCCGGGTGCCGAGGTTTTCGGAGCGGAGCGCGCCAGAGATCGTGGCGTCGGGCCCGGCGCGTCCTCTACGATTCGAGGCACCTTGGAGCTCGACCGCATTCAGAAGAAGGTAGAGGCCGGAGAGCGGCTGCTCGACGACGAGTTCGAGGCGCTCAAGGTGGCGGCGAGCCGTGAAGGCGGGCCGCAGCTTCGCACCGCGGTCGCGCAGGCGCTGATCAACGCCGACGCCGTCATCGAAGCAGTGCAGTTGCTCGAAGCCGTGAAGCGCGACTTCCCCACGAGCGTGCACGTGCACCTCGCGCTGGCCCGCGCCGCCGTGAGCCAGGAGAGCTGGAGCAACGCCGAGGCCTCGTTGCTCGACGCCCTCCGCCTGCAGCCCGACGACCCCGAGGTGCTGACGTCGATGGCCGTGCTGGCGATGCGGCGCGGAGAGCGGGCGCGCGCGCGGGCCCTCGTCGAGGACGTACTGTCACGAGACCCGTTTCACTCTGAGGCGCAGCTGCTGGCGGGTGAGCTCCGCACGCCGTCAGGCGTCACCTCGCTCAAGCCGACGAAGGACTCGTTCGTCGAGGCGCTGCTCGAGCAGCTGAAGCGGCAGTCGACGCCTCACCTGGTGCAGAAGCAGCAGCTGCTGGTGCGCTTGTCTCGCAAAGGCATCGCGCGGCTCGATCTCGACTCCCTGTACGACGACTTCATCGAGTCGGGGCGCGCGCTCGACGAAGGTGTCGCGTCGGTCGGCAAGGAGATCGCCGAGAAGGCGCTCGCGCTGCCCGGCGGAAAGCTGCAGTTCCTGGCGCGCGTGCTGCCGGTGCTGCGTGACTCGTCGTTCCTCGAGCGCTCCGAGGGCGCCGTGCGGCGTGAAGGCCCCGCGGGGTTGTGGATCTTCTACGCCGTCGAAGACCCCGAGTCGGTGCTCTACGTGCCGCAGGGGTTGCTCGACGCGCACCGCATGGGCGTGGAGCAGCTCGACACCGTCGCGTGGAAGAACCTCGACGCGCGTCCGGCCGAGGTGCGCGCCATCGAGCTCGAAGATGGGGCGCTGCGGCTGTCTCCGACGCCGACCGGGCTGTGGTGCATCGCGCATGGCGATGGCCATGACGGCGCGCGCCTGCTCACCAGCGCGCACCAGGCGGCGATGCAGGCGACGGCAGGTGATGGTCCCTTTCGCGTGTACCTCGGGCTGCGCGAGCTGGTGTTGTTCTGCGACGAGAGCGACCGCAAGAACTCGGCGAAGCTCGAGGGGCTCGACGCGGCACGTGACGGCATCAGCGGCGCCTGGCGCATGGAGCACGGCACGCTGACCGAGCTCGACGAGTGGGCTGGCGTCTGAGCTCATTTCGCGGCGCGTGTGGCGCCGTTTGCGTGCTTCACTTCTCGCCATGCTGACGTTGATCGTGTCCGGCGCGCTCGCCGCCACCCCGACCCTCGCGGCTCCGGGGCTTCAATGTTCGGGCATCGAACCCGCGTTGTGTGACGCCTACCTCGAGCACTTCGTCGGGAAGCTGACGAGCCGCAGGCTCGCGGTGACGACGAAGAACGACATGGCGCAGATCATCGGCGCAGAACGCCAGCGTCAATTGGTCGGCTGCACGACCGAGTCGAATGCGTGCCTCGCCGAGCTCACCGCCGCGCTTGGGGTCGCGAACCTGCTCACGGGCACCGTCGCGAAGACCGAGTCGGGCTACGTCTCGACGCTGAAGGTCCTCGACGCGTCCGCTGGCGCGACGAAGTGGTCGGCGACGACGCGAGTCGACACCGAGAAGGCGCTGTTCGTGTTCTTCGAAGAGCAGGCTGGCGCGCTCATCGACGTCATTGCTCCGGGTTTGCCTCCGGCTGGGGTCGCGCCAGTCGTGAAGTGGATTCCGGCGATGGTTGGCGGGCTCGCGGTGATCCTCGGAGGAACGTTGTTGTTTGCCTCCGAAGGGGAAGCGGAGCTCCTGAGGGACTACGCAAAGGCCGTCGACCCCATGGCGATGTACCGCGCTGATGCCGACCCCATGAAGCCTCAGACCTACGAGGCGTACATCAACGACATCGCCGCCTCGGGCCGCGACTTTCAGATCGCCGGGTGGGTCACCTTCGGGCTGGGCGTGGCAGCGATCACCTCGTCGATCGTGTGGGCGCTGCTCCCGTCGAGCCCGGTGACGGCGACGGTCGTACCGACCGCTCACGGAGCAACCTTCGGACTCGCGATGGAGTTGCCATGAAGCGCGTGATGCTCGCAGCGATGACGATCGCGCTCGCCGCGTGCGCGAACTTCACTGAACTCGAGGCGGCCGCGCTCGAAGCGGGGCGGGCGGGCTCAGGTGGCGGAGCTGCAGGCGGAATGAGTGGCGGCTCCGCAGGCGGCATGAGTGGCGGCTCCTCAGGCGGCACGAGCGGTGGCTCCGCAGGCGGAGAAAGCGGCGGCTCCGCAGGCGGAATGAGTGGCGGCTCCGCGGGCGGCATGAGTGGCGGCTCCGCAGGCGGCACGAGCGGTGGCTCCGCGGGCGGTGGCTCCGCGGGCGCTGGCTCAGCGGGCGGCGCGAGCGGTGGCTCAGCGGGCGGCGCGAGCGGTGGCTCTGCAGGCAGCTTCGCCGACCCTGAATTGTGGATGGGAATGAGCCAGCGCACCTCGCCCGGTCCTTTGCTTGCCGTCGTGGCGAGCAGTTCGAACGGGCAACTCGCCACCGCCGAGCCAGTTGGTGGCGGCGTAATCGTCGAGGTCAGCAACGGCGGTCGCTTCTTCGCGGCGGGCACGCTCGCAGACCTCGACGCCCGCTTCGGCTCCGTCGTGCTCACCACGAGCAACGGAGTGTGGCTGTTGAACACGTTTGCGCAGTGGGCGTCGGTGACGGGGTCGCCGTCGAGTTCAGGCGTTGGGCTCTCGACGCCGATCTTCAGGCCGCCCGGGGGTGACCAGCAGCTCGCGTCGTACTGGAGGACCTCGCCCTCCAGCGTGACGCTCTATTCGACCTCGGCGCTCCCAGCGGATGGAGGCATTCCTCCGGGCTTTTCGATGTCGACGACGGCCCTTCCCAATCCGCTGACGCTTCGCGTTCGACCGGATCAGAACGGGGCGTCAGGCGTCATCGCCGGGTCCTTCACCGACGGTGGAACCTGTCTGCAGGGGTCACTCGCGGTCTTTGCCCGCATCGGCAGTTCAAGCGCGACCGTTGACGGAGGGGAGGTTGCGGCGTGCGACATGATGGTGGCTTCTTCAGAGAACCAGACCGCGTTGCTCGTGTGGCGCGGCCTGGATCAACTCTCTCAAATCCGCACGGCGTTCTGGCAACCGCGTGGCGCGAATGCGCTCCCTCGCGAGCCAGACGCGTGGCTCACTTCGACCACCGGGTTCGCTCCTGTCGAAGCCATCGCCACCGATGGGCTTCGCCACGCCGCGATCGTCCACCAGCCTGCAAACTCTGTCCTCACGGTCCTCGACGCCGGTGTGCGGACCAGAGTCTCGGGGTACGTCCTGGTCGTCCTCGGAAGCACGAGACCGCCCCGCTTCATCGAGCTCGGCCCCACCGCAATCCCGCCCTTCGGCCTCGCGTTCGGAGGGAGCGGAACCCAGGGCGTCTTCGTGATGGCCAACTGTTCGGTCAGCGGCGGCAGTGGTGGCGTCTGCCCGAGCCCTGGAGGCGCCGTCGGCTTCCTGGCCCAGCCGTGATCGCCTCGGACTTCTGAGATCACCCCACGCAGCCTCTGCGTTCCCTCAGCATTCTGATGCCGAGGCGCCCGTCTAACCCCTCATCTCCCCTCACCTTTCGGCTGGCCCGCCCCTCGCACAGAGGCCCACCGGATTCGGCAGGGCCGGAACACTCACACGACTCAACAAGCGCGGGGACACAGACCATGAACTCGAAACGATGGTGGAAGTGGCTGGCAGCAGCGGGTGCGGTTGGCTCGCTCGGCACGGGATGCGGGAACCAGACGCCCCAGCCCCAGCCGGTTCAAAACCGCGTCTCACTCACCGCCTTCAACGGCGCGAACGCCTGCAAGGATCTCGAGACGTACCTCGAGGACACCGCCGTGCTGCAGATGAAGACGCAGCTCGAGGCCTCGCGCGACGAAGTGCCGTCGTGGGGCTGGTGGGGTGGCGGCTTCTTCGGTCGCGGTGGCCCTGAGGCCTTCGCGGGCGCTGCCGACAACAAGGCGTCTGCCGCGCCTCCCTCAGCGCCGACGAACTACACCACCACCAACAACCAGGTCGCGGGCGTCGACGAAGCCGACTTCGTGAAGAACGACGGCACGCGCATCTTCGCGCTCTCGGGCCAGACGCTCTACGCCGCCCGCTCGTGGCCGGCCGCCGACCTCGCCGTGCGCGGCTCGCTGAAGATCGAAGGCTACCCCCGCGAGATGTTCCTCGAGGGCACCGACCGCGCCGTCATCTTCTCGACCATCTACACCTGGTACCCGCTCTCGAACGCCGCGGGCGATCGCTGCGACTCCATCGACTGCGGCTACCAGTCGTCGAACACGGTGAAGATCACCGTCGTCGACGTCTCGGACATGACGAACCTTCGCGTCACGCATGAGTATCGCCTGCCCGGCCACTACAACTCGGCCCGCAAGGTCGGCTCGTCGGTGCGCCTGGTGATGAGCGACGACTTCAACTACCCGGCCGCGATGCGGTGGTGGCCCGAGGTCGAGGGCGTCAACCTGTGGGACCCGCTCAACAAGGGCCGCAGGACCGACGAGTTCAACAAGCTCATCACGGCCAACGAGAAGCTCATTCGTGCGCAGACGCTCGCCGAGTGGGTGCCCGCCGGGAAGATCAGCATCGGCGGCCAGACCAGCACCGTGCCGGCCGAGTGCACCTCGTTCCAGAAGGTGAACGCGCCGACCCGCCTGGGCACCGTCACGGTGGCGACGCTCAACCTCGCGAACCCGACCCGCATCGATCGCTCGACCATCATCGCCGAGCCCGGTGAAATCTACGCCTCGCAGCAGAACCTCTACGTCGCGACCCGGCACTGGTGGTGGTGGCCGGCTCCGGGCCAGAGAGACACGACCTACCTGCACAAGTTCGACATCTCGAGCCCCGACGCCGCGCTGTACGTCGCCTCGGGCACCGTCGATGGCCACATCGTCGACCAGTTCTCGATGGACGAGAACAGCAAGGGCTTCTTCCGCGTCGCGACCACCACCCAGTTCCGCGTGCCTGACGCGATGAACCCGAACAACTGGTGGGGCACCTTCGAGACCGTCAGCCACGTCAACGTGTTGTCCGAGAACAACGGCTCGCTCGACGTCGTCGGCCAGTCGGAAGACCTCGCCAAGGGAGAGCGCATCACCTCAGCGCGCTTCATCGAAGACAAGGGCTTCGTCGTCACCTTCCGCCAGGTCGACCCGCTCTTCACCTTCGATCTCTCGGACCCGACCAAGCCGACCAAGCTGGCCGAGCTGAAGATTCCGGGCTTCTCGACCTACCTGCACCCGATGGACGCGAACCACCTGCTCACCATCGGCACCTACGTGCCGGAGCCGGTGAACGGCGTGAACCCCGACTGGCGGAGCCGCGCGTTGCAGCTGACCATCTTCGACGTGACCGACATGAAGAACCCGAAGCAGTCGCACACGCAGCTGGTCGGCACCTCGAGCGGGTACAGCGAGGCGCAGCACGAGCACAAGGCGTTCAACTACTTCCCCGCGAAGAAGCTCCTGGCGATTCCCTTCATCGACTGGAACTACAGCGCGACGGGCAGCTCGTACTGGACGTACTTCATCTCGGACCTGCGCGTGTTCTCGGTCGACGCGGTCACCGGCTTCACGCCGCGCGGCGCCATCTCGATGCGCGACATGTACCAGGTCGAGAGCTACTACAACTGGTCCTACTACTGGACGCCGCAGGTCCGCCGGAGCGTGATGGCCGATGACTTCGTCTACGCCATCAGCGACTCGGGCATTCGCTCGGCGAACGTGAACAACCTGTCGCTGCCGCTCGCGACGGCGCGCTTCAATCGGTACGACGCGCAGCGCTGACGGCCTTCGACTCCGGGCGGCCCTCAGGCTCGGCGCCGATTGAGTCGGAGACACGGTCGCCCCGAGTCAGACGTCTGGCAGCGCACGATTCACCGCGGGGAGTCCAGAGGGTTCACCGCGGCACGCCACAGTCTCACCGAGTGAGTCGAGGCAGAATCGAGCCCGAAGAAGCTGAGTCGGGTGGATGAAGCGGGTCGTCGGCCAGGTGCCGTCGGCCCGTTTTGCTTTTGGGCCGTCAGAAGCCGACGCCTGCCGAGAGGCTCGCCGACGGCTGCACGACGGCCTGCGGCGTCTCGAGCTGCGGGGCGAACGCGAAGAACGCGAGCGAGACGTTCATCTCCACGAGGAGCTCGAAGCCACCGATGACGGGGAGCAACCACCGCAACGCAGCGCCCGCTTCGGGTCCGCTCGTCGAGGTGCGCGTGCGGTTGACGGACAAGAAGTCGAAGCCACCGTCGTCGACGCCGAGCTGGTACTCGGCGAAGCCCAGCGCCGCGCGCGGCTCCAACCAGCCCAGGGTCGTCTGCAGCCGGGTGAAGGTGAACTTCGCGCGGAAGTGGGCGATCTCGGGGTTCGGCTCGTTGTGAAGGAACTCGCGCCCGCTCCCGCAGCCTTCGACGCTGATGCGCCAGTGTGGAGCCAGCTCTCCACAGAGTTCGACGCGGCGCGAGCTCGTGGAGCCGCCGAGGCGAAGGTTGACGTAGTTCGTGGGCGGGCTCGCCGAGACCGGCTTCTCGATGAAGAGCTCGTCGGCGACGGCGGGCAGCGAGAGCAGCGAGGCGCCGACGACGAGCGACTTGAACGGGCAGAGCATGGGCCGCGTTATCGCACGACCTCGTCGGGCCGTGTCGCGAGCGGGCTCACAGCTGAGTCAGCGGCCCGCAGTTCGGATCGTCTCCGATGCCTGCGATCGGTGCGCCCATGAGGTGCGCCACCGAGGTGAGCAGCTTGTCGTTGTGCGTTCCTGCCGGCACCCGCACCAGCCGGCCCGTCCGCAGGCGGCCCTTCGCGTTGCCGAAGAGCACGACGGGAATGCGGTCGATGTCGTGGTGCTCGCCGAAGTGCGAGATGCCGACGACGAGCGTGTTGTCGAGCATGGTGCCGGTGCCTTCGGGCGTCTGCTTGAGCCGCTGCACGAACGCGCCGAGCTGCGCCCAGTCCCACTGCTGCGCCTTGATGTAGTCGGCGCGGCGCGGCCCCGCGAGGTGGTGCACCTCGTCGTGAATCGAGCTGTCCACCTGCACGCCCGCCCACGCGTACGGCCAGTGGTAGCCAGACGAGCCCCACACCAGCCCAGCCACCTGCACGCGGTCGCAGGCGAACGCCGCGAAGGTGAGGTCGAGGTGGGCGGCGGCTCGTCCAGGCATCGAGGCGTCGTTGAACTGGTTGGCGGGTACGCGGCAGATGTTCGGAGGCGGCGTCGAGTCGAGGTCGGCCTGCACGCTGCGCTCGGCGCGCCGAATCGCGTCTTCGTGCACGTCGAGCTTGAGCCGCTCGATGCCGACGAGTTCGCGACGCAGGCGAACGAGGTCTGACGTCGCGCCGTCGAGCATCGACTTGCGCAGGTTCAACCGGCGCAGGCGCGCGGCGCGAACGGCCGGGTCTTCACCAGCGGGCGGCTGGAAGCCACCGAAGAGCCGGCTCCACGCCTGCCCCGGGTCGACGGTCGGCGCCTTGAACCGGTTGGCGCCGAGCGCGAACGGCTGCTCGCGCATGGTGTCGCGGGCGCGGTCGGCGACGAGCAACTCCATCGTCTGCAGGCCCAGCCGCTGCGCGATGACCTGGTCGATGCTGATGCCGCCGGCTTCGCCTTCGTTGTCGGGGTCCGACGACGACGGAAGAATGTCCTTCGCGGTGAGCACCTTGCCCATCGAGCGCAGGTGGTCGGCGCCGCGCGGGTTGAGGCCCGAGCGCCTGATGTCGATGCCGTCGACGATGACGAGGTCGTCCTTCACGGCCTGCAGGCCGGTCAGCATCGGAGAGAGCTGGAAGTTCGTCTCGGTGCCACCGGGAAAGAACGCATCGGCCGACGGGTAGCCGCCGCAGTTCACCCAGAAGAGCACCCGGCGCGGATGCGTCTCGTCGGCGCGGGCCCGGCTGGCGAGCAGCGGCGACAACAGCGTGGCCGCCGACAGGCTCGAGAACAGGAACTCACGGCGCTTCATCGGGTACCTCCAGGGGGAATCGGGCTCTCGAGCAGCACCCGCCCATCACGCGCGCGAATCACGAGACGGCCGTTCGACTCGACGTACAGCTGGGCGCCGGGGTTTCCATTCGTCCCGCTGCCGAACACGGGCACGTTCGGCCGGGAGTAGACGACCAGGTTGCCATCGCCCTGCATCGCCACGAGGTGCGCGGGTTGACCGGCCGTTCCAGACGACCACAGCGGCGTCGAGCCCCGGTACAGCACGAGGTTGCCATCGCCCTGGTACACGAAGGTGAAGGTGCCTCCGTGCGCGGAGCGGCTCTCGTTGGGACGCAGCTCGATGCCGCTGGCGAGCAGCAGCTCCGACGTCACCGCAGGACCACCACCGCCAGCGTTTCCTCCAGCGGCGTTGCCTCCACCAGCGCTCCCGCCCGCGACGCCTCCGCCGGCACTGCCTCCGCCAGCCGCTCCACCTGCGGCTGCGCCGCCACCCATCACAGGCGCGTCGACGACGAGCCGCTCGGCGAACGAGGGGTGCACCAACACGTCTTCCACCGCGCGTGACAGCTCGAGCGGCTTCCCGTCACGCTGGTGGCTCACCGATGCGGCGAGCGTGGTGGCGGGCGCGGCGCTCCCGAGGCCAGTGGCCCAGGCGACGAGGTGTTTGGTGAAACACGCAGCGACGGCTTCATGCCCGGCCAGCGCGTCGCTCACCTCGAGGCCATCGGCGAAGTCCTTCGGCTCTCCGAGGAAGGGAACCCCGCGCGCGCTGGCGTCGACGGTCTGCCCACGCTGCACCGTGCGGTAGCGGCCCATGCCGTCGTAGCGACCGAACGCGATGCCGAGCGGCATGAACTGCGCGTGACACGAGCTGCACGCCGCGCCCTGCTCCATCATCGCCTCGTACTGCCGGCGCGTCGTGAGCTGCGCGAAGCCCGGAACGTTCGCGGCCGTGCTCGCGGCGACGGCGGTGTTCAACCCCGACGGCGGCCCGATGGACTCGCACAGCAGCTGCGTCTTGAGCATGTACCCACGCAGCACCGGGCGATCGCGGTCGCCATCGCCGCTGGCGCCGATAGCCGCGAGGAGTCCTGGCTGGGTGAGCAGCCCGCGACGCTCGGCCGGCGGAAGGTCGACGCGAACCAGCGTGTCGCCCGTCGCCTGCGCTCCGACGAGTGGCGCGGTGTGCTGGTTCACCATCGCGAAGGGCTCGCTCAGCGTCGCCGACAAGGTGCCTTTGCCATCGAAGACCACGGCCGCGACGTACGCGTCGAAGCCATCACGGAGCGCGACGCCCTGCGCCGGACTCGCCAGCTTGGTGAAGTCCTGCGGGCGGCTCACCATGTCGTCGAGCGCCGTCGCCTTGAGCCACTGACGGAACATCGCGGCGATCCGGACGCGCGCTGCGGGCGTCTGCCACAGGCGTTTGACGTGACCGCGCAGGGTCGCCTCGTCGAGCGTGCCGCGCTCGGCATCAGCCAGCAGCGCGTCGTCGGGCATCGAGCCGGTCAACGTGTAGCTGATGAAGCTCGCGCGCTCGAACGCGTCGAGGGTGCGCTTGCCGGGGCCAGAGGGCTGGCCGACCTCGGAGCGGTAGAGGAACTCGGGCGCCAGCAGCATGCGGGCGATGACGAGCTGCAGCCCCTCCACTCTGCTTCCAGCGAGCGTCGCGGCGGCGGCGAAGTACGCGACGAGTCCATCGACGCGCGCGGCAGGCAACGGCCGGCGGAAGGCTCTGCGGCCGAAGTCGATGATGATCGAGCGCACGCAGGCATCGGGCACCTGCGGCGGGGCCAGGCACGGGAACTTCGCCGGCAGCGACGTCGTCACCGCGCGCGCGGCCAACGCTTCAGCCTCTTCGCTCAGCGTCGCGAACAGCGCCTCCTGCACCTGGCCGTGAGCGCCGGTGTCGAAGCCGCCAGACCAATCGGCGTGCGTCAGCCCCGCCGAGACGTCGAGGCCGAGCAGGTCCTTCACGGTGGCGCGGTACTCCCGCCCACTGAGCAACCGCAGCTGCGCGGGCGCCGTCGTAATGGTGGGCGCCGGCGGGCGGTTCTTCGTGGTGGGGTCGTCGACGGGGGCACCGCGCGGCACACCGACGATGCGACCGTCGCAAGCGAGCAGCGTGAAGCCGAGGAGCAGAAGGAGAGCGCGAGTCACGCCGCCGACGTTTCATGGGACATGCCATGCACCAATCGAGCAAAGGGCGTTGACGTCGAAGCGGCGCTCCACGTCGCATCAATCGGTTCGCGGGCCCGTGACGAGCTGCGTGGTGTCACCTCGCGTGCTCAGTTCGGGCGGCGCGTCGCCTGTCCGAATCGAGTCTGAAACGCGCGACCTCGGATGTGCTTCTTCCAGGACTCGATGAGGAAGCGACACGTGCGCCTCGCGAGTCTGAGCCCGATGATTGCCGTGTGGCTTCGCGCAACCGGCACCGATGTCTTCAGCGTCGCGAGCCGCACGTTCACTGGAACGTCCTCTGTCCGTCAGCCTCGGAAGCAGTGCCACCACGAAATCAGTCGTGGTGAAGCAGCGTCGCTCACGCCGCCGCGAGGAGAACGAGCATCGGGACCACGCACGGAACAGTGACTCGAAAGAGCAGCAGCATCGACTTCGCTTCCAGCTTGAGGATGGGCGTCGCCTTCGGCGGTTCAGAGCACCAGGCCCGAGTGCGGGTTGTTCCCGAACGGCTGGTTCTGCGCGTTGAGCACCCGCGACAGGTACGACCACATACCCGGCGCCGACGGCACACCCGCCGCGAGCTGCACGCGGTCGCTCATCTTCCCGGTGGTGCCGACCTTCACGTACTTCCCGATGACGGTCGCTGACATGGCCGACGCGTGGTCCGAGCCGGGCAGGCTGCGCGCGAAGTCGCCCATGATGGCCACCACCACGTTGCGGTTCGGCGCGTTCACCATGCGCGAGATGAACGTGCGCAAGCCCGGCAGGATTCGCTGCGTCATCATGTTGCGCACGTTGGTGCCGGTGCGGTCGCCGTGAGTGTCCCAGCCGCCGTCCATCGCGACGGCGACGTTGGTGCCCGAGGTGATCATCAGCTCGGCGGCGGCCATCTGCGAGGCGAAGTTGTTCACCGAGGTGGCAGTGGCTCCCAGGCCGTAGGCCGTCGCGAGGTCGGCGAAGCTGAACTGCCTCACGGGCTGCTGGAGCGTCTCGATGGCCGCCTCGTAGCCCTCGCCGAGCTGCTTCGTCATGACGGGGCTCTTGAAGAGGTTCTGCGCGCTCATCGTGTACGACGCCGACAGCGCCTTCTCGGCGACGGTGCGGTCCGGCCGCGTCACGTCGGTGGAGCCTCCGAGCGCCTCGATGGTGGTGCGCATGTCGGTGATGACCTGCATCGACACGCCGCTCTCCATTGGCCGGGGCCCTGGCACGCCACGCGTTCCCAGCTGGGCGCATTTGATGCTCGCCTCGCCACCGAGCTCCGCGGCCAGCCGCAGGGCGTAGCTGCGTGCGCCGTCGGAGAAGCACGCGTTCTGTGCTGCGCCGTGGTTGCTGATGCCGTGGCGAATGCCGACCGTCGACATGTGCGAGAGCGCGAACGCGGGCAGTGTGCCGAACGTCGGAGCGTCGACGACCAGGCCATTGCCGAGGTCGCGCTGGTTACCGGCCGTCACGCCGAAGGTGCCCGCGGTGGCGAAGCTGTTCGCGCTCGAGAACAGCGCGTTGTAGCCGCCCTGCAGGAACACGACGAGCAGCGCGGGCTTCTCACCCGTCTGGGCCCACGCGCGGGACGGCCACAGGCCAGCCTTCGCGGCGATGGCGCCACCAGCGACGCCTGCGAGGCTCTGGAACAGCTGACGTCGGGAGAGACGGGACATGGTTCGAGGCTCCTGGCGCGGTTTCAGAACGTGAGGAAGTCAGCGGACGACAAGGTGGCAGCGCAGCCGTAGGCCCAGCGGCGGCGCGCGTTGGTCTCGACGGTCGCGTCCCGCACGGTCACCTGCACGCAGGCGTCGAGCTCGGGCGACAGCGCCTTGCGGCTCCAGAAACGTTCGGCCCAGGCCGCGCACTCGATGCGGGCGGTCGTGTCGGTCGGCGCGGTGCCGTACTTCGCGGGCTGCGCCGTCAGCGTCAGGCAGCCTTCGAAGGCGATGCGGAACGTCGTGTAGACGGACACTGCGCTCATCGTCGGCTCGGTGAACCAGCGGGCCGGCGCGATGCCGAAGGTCGACTCGGCCGCGGCGAGCCTGGTCGGCGTGCTGCCGAGGACGCGGGTGAACTCGGTGGACAAGGCAGAGAAGGGCTTGGGGCGCCGCTGCTCCTCGCCGACGTCACCCGGCACGCGGTCGCCAGCGAGGTTGTCACCACCGAAGCCGAGATATTCGCGGCCCATGTCGCAGGTGGGCGCCGGCGCGGCCATGCCCACCGACGGCTGCGGCTCGAGGTTCGGGTTGTCACCCTCGATGACGTTGGTGTCGACGACCTTCACCACGCCGTCTTTCGGGTTGAAGCCGCCTTCACAGGCGACGAGCGAGAGGGTCGAGGCGAAGAGAATGGCGCGCTTCACGGGGTGCTCCCTTCGCGGCAGAACGACGCGTCTTTGGTGAGCGTGGCGATGGCCGCCTGCATGGTGCGCTGCGTGCGGAAGGCGTCGACGCAGCGGTCGAAGAGCGGGCCCTCGCAGGCGAGCTCGTTGCGGCCGTGGACGAAGCCGAAGGCGACGCGGCAGACGTTGAACTCGAAGTCGGGGCTGTTCACGAGCGCGGTGACCAGGGCCTTGTCGTCAGCGATGGTCTTCCCGAGCAGCTGTTGCGGACCGGCGGTGGGCGCCTCGAAGCGCATCGCGTCGCCGGTCCCCACCCGCTTCGTCAGCACCGACGCCACCTTGTCGAGCGCGAACCACGAGTCGTAGTGGCAGCCAGCGCAGGCGGCGTTGCGTCGGCCGGCCGCGCTGACGTCGAGCCCCGGAACGACGACGGCCGCGGTGAGCGAGATGCCCGTCGTGTTGTTGAGGATGCGGTACGCGGTGCTCAGCTTGACGCCCTGCTCTTCGTTGCCCGCGTAGCGCTTGAGCCAGGCCGGGGAGCGCAGGTAGCCGAGCCCGTTCGCGTCGGTGACGATGCTGACGTTGTTGTTCACGAGGTCGACGCGGGTCGCGCCGAGGAACATGTCGCTCCACGGCAGCCGGTTCGTCATCACGTGCTTCGCGAGGTGGTAGGCGGCATCTTCGACCGATGCGGCGCCGGGCTCGTCGTTGAAGCGGGCGTTCACGAAGCGCGAGAAGCGCTCGATGAAGGCCGTGCCCTGGAGCAGCGCGTCGACCTGCGCCTGCGGGTTCGGGTTGGCCAGCAACGCGGCGTCGGGGCTGCGGCCGGTGAGCGCGACCGACAGCTTCACTGCGCACCGCGAAGTCCCGAGCGTCGCCGTGGCGGGCGGCGTCGTGGCCTGCGCGAGGCTGATCAAGGGGACGAGCACGACGAGGGATGCGGCGAGTCGGTGCATGCACGGCTCCGGTGGAGGGCGAACTGACCCAGAGCAACCGTCGTGCCTTCGCGGCCAGAACCCGCTTCCTCTCGAAGAATGGGCAAATGCAAAGCCGCGTGACTGAGCACAAGGAGCAAGGGGACTCCGGCGCGCTGTTCCCTCGGCTCTTCAGGCGCACATCAGCGCCAAAATTCTCTGGCAAAGGGTTCTCACGGATCGCGAAACGAGTGTCCGCCGCGAGAGGACACGTTGGCCGTCGCTGCGGGTGAGCGCCGCGCGACGCTCGGAAGGACGCCAACTGCCGTTACTCCGGAGTGGACAAGGCACGCGCGCACCACGGGGCGGGTCTGCGGGCCCCACTTCCTTCGAGGGCGCGCCAGAGAACGTGCGCTTGAGCCGCGAGTCGAGCTCCTTCCAGCCCGAAGGAGCCCCGGCATCACCAGTGCACAAGAGCCCCTCACCTCTTCACCGTTCTCCCGGAGCCCCTCATGAGCGCCCTCTCGAAGATCCTCCACCGCGTCGCCACGAAGGTTCGGCAGGAGCCGCCTGCGCCTCCGAAGGCGCCAGCACCCGTCGCAGCCGCGGTCGATGGGTTCGACGCCGCCGCGCCTCGTCGAACGCTGACCCCGCAGCCCGCGCAGCTCGACGTCGACGCCCTTCGACAAGCGCGTGCTGCCAGCGTCTCGGCCAGCCGCGCGCCAGTGCCCGATGCCGCCGCGTACCAGCGCTTTCTCGAAGGCGCGGATCAGGTGTACCGCGAAGAGCTGAAGCGCCCGCTCCTCGGAGAGAACGTCGATACCGCCGGCGTCGCGGCGTACGGCGCGCGCTTCCTCAACGAGGGCTGGAGCGTCGACCAGGTGCGCGCCTCGGTGCGGCAGTCACCCGAATGGCGTGAGCAGAACCCGGGCGTCGACCCGGGGCCGGACGCGAGGCCCGGGAAGAGCCGAAACGCAGTGACCGACACGCAGCTCGCGCAGGCCACCGAGTCCCTGAAGCAGCTGTACGCCGAGGAGCTCCGTCGCGGCATCGACCCGTCGGGCCTCGCGCACTCGACCGCGAACCTGCTCACGAACGGCGCTTCGCTCGAGCAGGTGCGAGCGGGGGTTCGCGCCTCCGACGAGTTCAAGGCGCTCGGCACGCCCTCGACGCCGACGCCCACGCCGACTCCGCCGCCGACGGGCCCCGTCGATCCCACCACGCCCGGAGTTCCCGTCAGCAAGAGGACCGGCCGGGTGCGACTCGACGGCAACTCGTTCGCCGACGATCAGGGCCGATTCAACGCGCTGGGCACGACGTACATGAGCGCGTTGTGGCAGTACCAGAACGACCGGCCGCGCCTCGAGCGCACGCTTGCGGAGCTGAAAGCGAACGGCGTCGACTACATCCGCGCGCTCGGCGTCGTCGGTGACGTGAACAACCCCGACTACTGGGATGGCCGTGAGCTCGACTGGCGCGCGCCCGGATACAAAGAAGCGGTCGCTGGCCTGACCGACCTCGCCTACGACAAGTTCGGCCTGCGCACCGAGTGGACGCTCATCGGCGACGGGCAGAAGAACATCCCCAACGAGCGCGATCGGTTCGGCCTCGTCGACACCTTCCTCGACGTGTCGAAGGGCCGCGAAGAGAAGATCATGCACTTCGAGGTGGCGAACGAAGCCTGGCAGAACGGCTTCGCAGGCGACGCCGGCGCGGAACAGCTCAAGCGCCTGACGAAGTACATGAACGACCGCACCGACGTGTTGGTGGCGTCGAGCGCGCCCGATGGTGGTGAGCAGGCCGATGCCGAGAAGATCTACGGCGGCGGCGTGGCCGACCTCGCGACCGTCCACTTCGATCGCGACACCTCGAAGACCGAAGGCAACTGGCGGCCGGTGCGGCAGCCGTGGGAGTGGCAGTACGTCGGCGGACAGAACGGGATTCCGCGCGTCGCCACCAACAACGAGCCCATCGGGCCAGGTGCGTCGGTCGCATCAGAGAACGACCCGCTCAAGCTGGTGAGCGCGGCCATCGTCTCGAACCTGTCGGGCCTGCCGGGGTACGTCTACCACACGAACGCGGGCGTCCGCGGAGACGCCGAGTTCTCCGACATGGCCGGCCTCACCGCGTTCAAAGCGATGAAGTCGTACGTGCCCGCCGATCTCTCGAGCTGGTCGCGCAAGAACGCGCACTGGAGTGACTCGCCGTTCAAGGTCTACGCACAGGACGATCGCGGCGCGTTGAAGGCCGACACGATGTGGCCCGACGTCGCCGGCTCGACGGGCGCAGTGCGGGCGTACGGCGCCGTGAACGGCAACGAGTTCTTCGTCTACCCGATGGGCATCAAAGGCGGCGTCACCATGGAGCCCCGGCGCAACGTGCAGTTCGACGTCATCAATCCGCTGACCGGCGCGGTGGTGGACACGAAGCAGGTGCGCGCAGGGGAGCAGTTCCGCCTCGAAGGCGCCGAGGCCTTCGTGCTCAAGGGCCGGTACGTCTGACCTGGTGAGTGATCGTTTCGGCGCGCTCCGGCACCCAAGCAGGTGGCCGGAAGGTACCGATGTCTCTGCGTTCACTCGTACTGCTCTTCATCGTCGCGCTGTCAGCCTGTCAGGCCCCGGAGCCCCATGCCGGGAACGGGGTCGTCAGCGAGCGCAGCTGGCCGCTGTCCCAGGTGAACCGCCTCGTGGTGTCGGGTCCGGTGAGTGTGCAGGTGATGGTGGGCCCGGCCTTCGAGCCGTCGCTTCGAATCGAAGGTGACGGCAACCTCGTCGACTCCGTGCGCCGCTCGGAGGATGGGAGAACGTTGTCGCTCGATGCGAACGGCCTCTCTCCGTCCTTGCCGTTGAACGTGACGGTGACGACGACGGCGCTGGTGACGATCTCGGCAGCGAACGGAGCGGTGGTGACGACGAACGTGATGCGCGGTGGGCGCTTGTCCATCGAAGCGCGCGCGTCGGCTCGGGTGCTGGCGAACGGCGTCGATGGTGACTCGCTGGTGCTGGACGTGAGTCGAGGCGCCTCCATCGACGCGGCGGGCGTCGTGCGGCTGGTGGAGGCGACCGCGTCTGACGTCGGCGTGCTGGCGTTGTCGTCACTTCGCGCGCGCGTGGCGCTGGTTTCGGCGACGGAGCTGTCGACGGTCACGGTGAACGCCAGCGAAGCGCTGCGTGGTTCGGCGACGCGGAGTAGCCACCTCGTGGTGACGGGTGCTCCACTGAAGCGCCTCGTCACCGTCGATGAGAGCTCAGCCGTTCAGTCACCACCGAAGACCGACGTGAGGGCAGAGTCGCCACGCGCGCGGCCCGAGCCCGGCTGAAGCGCTCAGCCGGCATCAGGCGCAACGACCCTCGTAAAGTGCAGCGTCCTGGTGAAGATGAAGAGGCCTGCCTCGCCCGTCAGCGCGTCGCGAGAGACGAAGGTCAGCGTGAGGTCGACGAGCTGATCATCATCGGGCTTGAGCAGCTTTCCCGTGAAGCGCGCCTTCTTGCGGTCCCAGATGAGCCCCTGGAACGAGCGCTTGCCCAGCTCGTGTGGCCTCGGGCTCGCGACCACCACCCCAGACCAGACGCCGTCGGCAGAGCGCGTGAGCTCACTGACGACGTTGCGCTCCGAGTCGACCCATCGGCCCGCGAGCTGCGCTTCGTCGGCAGGCGAGGCGGCCACGGCGAGAGCGAGCATCACGAAGACCACGTCAGCGTCCTTTTCCGGCGAGCCGGAGAATCGCCTCGACGCCACGCTCGACGCCGCGCTCGGCCCCAAGCGTCGCACCCATCGCAGCGGCTCTCGCGCGTTGTGGCTGATTGTTCGCTGCATCGACCATCGCCTCGGCGAGCGACCGCGCGGTCAGCTTCGTGCGAGGCACTGGTGGTGGGCCGACGCCTGCAGCGTGGACGCGCCTGGCCCAGAACGGTTGATCGCCGTGGAACGGAACGACGATCGAAGGCACTCCCGCCAGGAGCGCAGCCGCGGTCGTCCCCGCGCCACCGTGATGCACGACCGCCTGGCAGCGCGGGTACAGCCACGAGTGAGCGACACCTTCGAGGACGAAGACGTTCGACGGGAGCGCGCTCGCCTCGAGCCCAGCCCACCCTGACAAGACCACCGCGCGGACGCCCGCCTGCTTCACCGCGTCGAGCACCAGCGCCGAGGTCGCCTTCGGGTCGCGCGACGTCATGCTGCCGAACCCGAGGCACACCGGCGGCGCGCCCGCGGCGAGGAAGTCGACCAGACCGGGCGGAGGCGTGAAGCCCTCTGGTGGTTCAGCGAACCAGAAGCCCGTCACCTCGACCGCGGCGCTCCACTCCGGGCCGCGCGGGAGCAACGCCTCGCTGAAGCCGTACACCACGGGTCCCTCGACCAGGCCCTCGACGTGCGACGGCACGAACAGCGGCGCAGACGGAGCGTCGAGAACCGCGCGGCGCGCTCCGTTGGCCGAGGCCCGCCCCGTCATCCACAACGCGGCCCTCGAGAGCCGATGACCGAGCCGCCGGGAGCGTGGGCCGAAGTCGAGCCCGGGGAAGAGGACGCCGGGGAACGCGCCGGTCGGCGTCAACGGCACGTTGTACGCCTGCACCAGCGGCACTCCGAGCTTGCGCGCAATGCCATCGGCCACCAGCGCGGCGCCGAAGCCGGTCACAAGCAGATCGGCGCCCTTCGAGGCGTCGAGCCCGACCCGCGCGATGAGTTCCGCCGCACGGGTCGCGAGCTTCGCCAGCTGGCGGAAGGAGGCGATCAGCCCACCACCTTCGATGGCAGCGCTCGCCTCGCGCCCCTCGAGTGCAGCCTGCACACTGATCGGCGCAGCCGAGCACTCGAGGTGATGCGCCCGGACGAGCGCCTCGTGGTCGATGGTGGTGACGAGCCGGACCGAGTGCCCCGCTGCACGGAAGCCCTGCCCGAGGGCGATGTACGGCTGAATGTCGCCTCGGCTGCCCGGGGCCAGGATGGTGACCTTCACGAGGCAGACCGTAGCGACGGGCATTCATCTTTGCAACTAACAGTTGCTTTCCTTACAGAGCGCGCGGCGTCAGGACGACCTCGTGTCGCTGAACGTGTCGTACGCGTTGGCGCATCCGCGAGCTCGTGTCGGTGGGTGATGAGCGGCGCGTTCGGCTGCGCCTTCGTCTCTGCGAACACCGAGCATCACGCAGCCGAGGCCCTGGGACCGTCTTCGACTAGCGTCCGCGCCCCACCCGGAGGCTCGATGCGCCGTCTCTTCACTCTTGTTCTCACCTTCGTGCTCGTCTCGGCGACGAGTGCTGCGGCCGCCGCGCCCCCACCGCTCCCGCCCGGCTTCGACGAATGGGTCGCGCAGGTGATGAAGGCGTTCGAGGTGCCCGGCGTCGCCATCACCGTCGTGAAGGACGGGCAGGTGGTGCTCGCGAAGGGCTACGGCGTGAAGAAGCTCGGCGAGGCCACGCCGGTCGACGACGCCACACTCTTCGGCATCGCGTCGAACTCGAAGGTCTTTACGGCCGTCGCGCTCGCGCTCCTGGTGGAAGACGGCAAGCTCGAATGGGACGCGCCGGTCGTGCGGTTCATGCCTGCGTTCCAGCTGTGGGACCCGTGGGTGACGCGGGAGCTGACGGTGAGAGACCTGCTCGTGCACCGCAGCGGGCTCGGGCTGGGCGCGGGCGATCTGCTCTGGTGGCCGGCCTCGACGCTCGACCGCGCCGAGATCGTCAAGCGGCTGCGCTTCATCCCTCCGGCGACCAGCTTCCGCAGCGCGTACGCGTACGACAACGTGCTGTACCTCGCGGCGGGCCAGCTCATCGAAGCGGTCACTGGCCAGAAGTGGGAGGACTTCGTGGCCCAGCGCATCCTCGCGAAGGCGGGCATGACGCGGAGTACGGTGCGCTACGCCGACGCCCTCACGCGCGGCAACGTCGCCGCCACGCACGCGAAGGTCGATGGAGCCCTGCGACTCGTGGCGCCGCTCCAGGTCGACAACTTCAACCCGGCGGGCGGCATTCTCTCGAGCGCCACCGACATGGCGAAGTGGCTCTCGGTGTTGCTCGAGCGTGGCCGGCTGCCCGACGGTTCCCGGCTGTACTCGGAGAAGACGGCGCGCGAGCTCGACGCGCTGGTGACGCCGCTGGTGGTCGCGCCGCTCGACGACGATCGAACGAAGGAGCTCGACCCGCTGCGCCCGAACTTCGTGGGCTACGGCCTCGGGCTCTTCGTGACCGACTACCGCGGGCACAAGATCGTCGCGCACACCGGCGGCCTGCCCGGCTTCCTCTCGCGCGTGGTGCGAGTGCCCGACGCCAATCTCGGCATCTCGGTGTTGACCAACCAGGAGTCGGACGAGGCCTTCAAGGTCATCTCGTGGCAGCTCACGGACCACTTCCTCGATGCGCCGAAGAGCGACTGGCTCGCCGCGTTTCAGAAAGAAGCCACTCGCCAGAAGAAGAAGACCGCCGAGGCGCTGAAGAAGAGCGCGGCGGCTCGCGACCTGAAGTCCCGGCCGTCGCTCCCGCTCAAGGGCTACGCCGCGACGTACCGAGACGCGTGGTACGGCGACATCACGCTCACGCTCGAGAAGGACAAGCTGGTGATGCGCTTCGGCCACACGCCATCGCTCGTCGGTGACCTCGAGCCCTGGCAACACGACACCTTCGTCGTCCGCTGGAGAGACCGAACGCTCCGCGCCGACGCGTTTGTCACCTTCGCGCTCGATCCCGACGGCAAGGTGGAGCAGGCAAAAATGCGCGCCGTCTCGCCTGAGACCGACTTCAGCTTCGACTTTCAGGATCTGCTGCTGAAGCCAGTGCCCGCGCCGAAGCGCTGAGCCTCACCACTCCCGCAGCATGTAGACGTGGGGGATGTCGTCTTCGAGGTACGGCTCGCCGACCGGAACGAAGCCCAGACTTCCGTAGAACTTCTCGAGGTACCGCTGCGCCCCGATGCGTGTGCCCTGGCCGGGGTACAGGCGCCGCACTTCTCGAATCGCCTCGGTCATCAGCTGGCGGCCGAAGCCGTGCCGTCGAAAGTCGGGTGACGAGACGACGCGACCGATGGCGGGCTCTTCGTACGCGACGCCGGGAGGCACGAGCCGCGCGGTGGCGACGAGCGTTCCATCCGCCAGGGTGCCGAGCCCGTGCCAGCAGAGGGGATCGAGCCCATCGGCGTCGAGGTAGGCGCAGCGCTGCTCCACCACGAAGACGCGCTGCCTCAGCTGGAGCACGTCGTGTAGTTGCCGGGGCGTGAGTCGATCGAACGGGAGCCAGAGAAAGCTGGCCTCGCTCATTTCTTGAACACCACTGGGTCCCAGCCCTTCGCGCCCTTCTTGAAGTACTTCGTCGTGGCGGCCGACTTCAGCCGCGCGACGGTGCCGGTGAGCTTCAGCTCTCCCGCGCCGCCCAGCTTGGTGATGACTGCTGTGTCTTCTTCAGTCGGCGTCTCAGCGCTCGCGTCGAGGAGCTTGTTGAGCGCGAGCAACGCCTCGGCCTGCACGCGCGCAACCTTCACGTTGATGAGCACGTCGAGCAGCTCGTCGGTGGTGACGGTGCCGCCGAGCGAGACGATCTTCAGCACGCCCGCGGCACGCACCAGCGCGTCGTCATTCATGCGCAGCACGTCGAGCCAGCCCAGCGTCTTCGTGTCGACGACCGAGCCCGAGAGGCCGTTGAGCGACGTCCACCGTGCTTCGGTCTCGTGGAGCGAAGAGCGGTTCTGGTTGATGAGCGCGAGGTCGCCCACCCGAATCGCGAAGAGGTGCTGCTTCATCGCGTCGGTCAGCTTCTCCTTCGGGTCCGCGGGCAACAGCGTCGTCTCCTGGTCGCGCTGCAGCTGCGCGCCGGCCGGGTTGAACAACACGGGGCTCCACGGCCCGCCCACCGCTTCCTGCTTGAAGAACGCGACCCACACCGGCCGCTCGTGCCGCGCCGACACCGGCTCGGTGCCACCCTTCGACACGAAGCGCATCACCACGCGCGCCACGCTGTCGGTAACCCGAATGGAATCGAACGCCACGCCCCAGCCCTTCGACTCGACGTGGGTGAACCACTCGGCCGGGCTCTTGGCGACCACCACCTTCAACGTCTGGTCGGTGTTGCGATAGGCGCGGTCGATGCGCTTGCCCATCGGGCGCACGGTGTACTTCTTCGAGAAGCCCGACGTGGTGCGGCCGGGCAACACGTACAGCGTCTCGCGGATGAGCAGGTCGCCACGCGGGGCGTCGTCGCCCTCCCATTTGTAGATCTCGGTGTTGCCCGCCATGTCCTCGAGCACGCGCTTGAGCATCTCGTCGGCGAGCGAGTCGATGGCGTCGGCGTCGGTCAGCTCCTCGCCGTTCTCGCGCAGCTTCTTCTCCATCGCCCAGATGGCCTGCTTGCGGAAGTCGCCGGGCTTCTCCTTCTCGACGACCGCGGCGAGCCCCTTCACGGAGCCGGGCAGCGATTTGATCTCGATGAAGGTCGACTTGGGGCGCGCCGTGGCGGTGGCCGCGACGAGGAGGAGGAGAGCGAGGATCGTGCGCATGAGGAACACCTGGAGAGCCCGACTACTCCTCGGGCGTTTCACCCTTCTGAATGAACCCGTACTTCTCGAGCTTGTAATAGAGCGCGCTCGTCTTGATGCCGAGCAGCCGCGCGGTCTCGGTCTTCACGCCCTTCGCCTTCTCGTAGGCGCGCTGAATGAGCTGGCGCTCGAGGTCCTCGAGGATGTCGGGGAGCGGCCGGTCGCCGTGTGGAATCGGCAGGCCGCCCGGCGTCTGTGTCACCCGCGTCGACGCGCTCTGCAGAAAAGCCGGCAGCTCTTTCTCTTCCAGCATCGAGCCTTCCGAGAAGACGAGCCCCTGCTCGATCGCGTTCTCGAGCTCGCGCACGTTGCCGGGCCACGCGTACCGCTGCAGCGCCGAGAGCGCATCGGGCGAGAGGGCCTTCACGGCGGGGTTGATGCGGGGGCCGTGTTTGGCGACGAAGTGCTTCGCCAGCAGCGTGAGATCCTCCGGCCGCTCACGGAGCGGCGGCACCACCAGCGGCACCACGGCGAGCCGGTAGTAGAGGTCTTCGCGGAACCGGCCAGAGGCGACCTCGGCCTTCAGGTCGCGGTGGGTCGCGCAGACGACGCGCACGTCGACCTTCACTGTCTCTTCACCGCCGACGCGCTGAATCTCGCGCTCCTGCAAGACACGCAGGAGCTTCGTCTGCACCGAGGCGTTGATCTCGCCGATCTCATCGAGGAACAGGGTGCCGCCATCGGCGAGCTCGAAGCGGCCGAGCTTGCGTTTGACCGCTCCGGTGAAGCTGCCGCGCTCGTGCCCGAACAGCTCGCTCTCGAGCAGCGTCTCGGCCAGCGCCGCGCAGTGCGTGCTGACGAAGGGCTTGTTCTTTCGCGGTGACAGCTCGTGGAGCATGCGCGCGACGAGCTCCTTCCCGGTGCCCGACTCGCCGTGAATGATGACGGTCGCGTCGGTGGCCGCGGAGCGCTTGATGGCGATGTTGAGCTTCTGCATCGGCTCCGACTCGCCGAGCAGGTGGGTGCCGGTTCGTTCCGCGAGATCGCTCGAGAGCGCCTCGGTGACGGCCTCGAGCCGGGTGACGCGCTGGCGGGTGCGAGAGAGCTCGAGCGCGGCGTCGACCTTCGCGCGCAGCAGGTCGGGCGGGAACGGCTTCTGGATGAAGTCGTACGCCCCGCTGCGCATCGCCTCGACGGCCGTCTCGATGGTGCCGAACGCGGTGACGACGAGCACCACGACCGACGGCTCGTGCGCCTTCACCTGCTTGACGACCTCGAGGCCATCCATCGCCTCCATCTTGAGGTCGGTCACCACGACGTCAGCGCCCTTCGCCTGAAAGCCCGCGACGCCCTCGAGCCCGTTGCGGAACGCGAGCACCTCGTGCCCGGCCTTCTTCAGCGTGACGGCCATGCCTTCACGCATGGTGTCGTTGTCGTCGATGACCAGCACTCGCGCCATGGGCGGCACCATAGCGTGCGCTGACCGGGAGGCGATGAGAGTCAGGAGCAGCTAAGAACGGGCGGGTGAAACACCTCTGGCTCGTCGTGCTGCTCGCTGCCTGTCCGCCAACCGACCCGCCCTGCCAGACCTTCCCCTCTGGCCGGCCTGCGCCGACGTCGCTCCTGCTGATGGACGGCGTGCCGCAGACCTTCTCCTTCTTGCTCGACGGCCACGCGTGTCAGCTCCCCGAAGGTGCCATCAGCGCCAGGCCGATCCTCACAGCGCCGTCGGGTGAGGCAGTCGCGGTGGGCGTCGAGCGCCTCAAGCAGAACTTCAACCCGCGCGTCCTCGTCCAGAACACGATCGAGCTCGACCTCGTGTTTCCGGCGCTGACGCGAGGCACCTATTTTCTGCAGCTCTTCGTCGAGCCGGCGATCACCGCGATTCAGCTTCCGGTCTTCGTCGCGACCGACCGGAGCGCCCGCGCGGGGACGCCGCTGTCGTTCGACGCGCCGTGCCCGTTGCCCGCACGCACGCGCAACGGCACCATGTTCT
This sequence comes from Myxococcales bacterium, assembly GCA_030681895.1. Classification (GTDB taxonomy): domain Bacteria; phylum Myxococcota; class Myxococcia; order Myxococcales; family Myxococcaceae; genus Xiheimicrobium. Next base: position 41,730 of record JAUXRI010000091.1, read on the forward strand.
GTGGGTTCGACGGTGGCTTCGTCGCGATGAAGGACTCGGCGCGGACTACCTTTCCGCGAGTCAGGAGGGTCATCGCCGTCGGCAACGTCGCCTGGATGGTCGACGCCACGTCGCAGCTGCGGCGATACGAAGACCGGGCCGATGGTGGGCTGGTGCTGACCGCGACGGCGAGCGAGGCGCGAGGCCTCATCGTCGCCGATGAAGACGCCGCTGCCCTGGGCGAACCCGAGTTGAGCACTGCGGTCACCCGGTTCGACTACGAGCCCGCGGCGGGAGCACTCAGCCGACGTGTCGTGCCGCTGTACGGTGACGACTGGTTGCTCGATGGACCGCAAGCCGTGGGCGTCTCACAGCGCGCCCTCTGCATCGACCTCGACATGTGCGCCTTCTCGAGGCCCGCCGACACGGGCCTGCTCGGGTACGACGCGCAATTCCTCTGGCTCTTCGACAACCGACCGAGCACCTCTAGCCCCGCGGTCTTCGGCAATACCGACGAGCCCACGCGAATGGTCCTCTTGAGAAGGCCAGTGCGGCTCGACGGCGGAGAAGCCTTCACCGCGCTCATCCCGCCTGGCTGGGCACCCGCTGAGAAAGCGGCGCGCCGTGAGGTCGGCGGTGAGCTGCCTCCGTTGTTGTATTCGCTGCCAGACGCCGGAGTGCGCCGCACGATGCTGGTGCGCCAGAGCCCGGAAGGAACCTCGTTCGACGTGCTGCCCGCAGACCCGGTCGGCTTCAGTCGCGACTGGCTCATCTTCGCGGGGAGCACCAGCCGCGAGCTGAGAATCGTTCCCCTGCCGCTGAGTCCCTGACGTTCCTCGCGCCTTCGCTCGAGGCTATGAACGCGGGCGTGAAGCACCTGTGGCTCGTCGTGTTGTTCGCCGGTTGCCCGCCGACCGCTGGCGATTGCCGCGTCGGCACCGCGAATCAGACCCCACCAGAATCGCTGCTCATGACGGCGGGGCTGCCGCAGACCTTCTCGTTCATCGTCGACGGCCCCGCGTGCGAGCTGCCAGAAGGCGCGCTCACGGCACGGCCGGTGCTCTCGACGCCATCCGGGGCGACCGTTCCCGTGACAGTGGCCCGGGTCGTTCAGGTCAGCCAGCAGGACTTCTTCGCGAGCAGCATCGAGCTCGACCTCGACGTTCCTGCGCTCGAGCCGGGCACGCACTTTCTCCAGGTCTTCATCGAGCCAACGCTCGGTGCGTTTCAGGTGCCGATCTTCGTCGCAGCCAATCGCCGGCGCGACGCAGGCTTCGTCGTGAGCTTCCAGGAAGTGTGTCAGCGGCCGGCGCGCACGACCGCGGGCACCCAGTTCTGCGCCGACCGCGACGCCGGGTTCTTCGCCTTTCGAGCGGGCCAGCGCACGTCGATGCCGGGCGTCGAGCGGCTGCTCACGGCGGGCAACGTCGCCTGGGCCGTCGGTCGGTCCGAGCTGCGACGCTACGAAGACCAGCCCGACGCAGGGCTCGTGCAGACGGGAGCCACGACCCTGCTCACCCTGGGCACTGGAGGCTGGGCCGACGAGGCGAGCCTCATCGTGGGCAACAGCCGGTACGACTTCGTGGACGGAGGCCTCGAGCGACGCAGCATCGGGCTCGTGTCAGGCACCCGATGGACCGAAGGGCAACGCGTGCTGAGCGTCACGCCGGGCTCGATCTGCAACGACCTGAGCTTCTGCGTCGTGAACGGCTCCGGAGCCCGCTTCTTTGCCCTCGACGCGACGCACCTGTGGCTCGTGCACAACCTCGGCGCGACCAGCGACGCGCCTGAGTTCACCACGATGAGACTGCTCCGGCGCCCCGTCACGCCCGACGCAGGAGACGCGTTCTCGCTGGCGATTCCGCCGGGCTTCCAACCGATGAAGAGCGCGCCGAACGAGCTGTCGGCCGGCCTGCCACCGCTGCTGTTCTCGATGCCAGATGCCGGCCCGCGTCGCATGCTGCTGCTCAATCAGGGCCGCGAAGGCACGTCAGTCGACCTGCTCTCGCCCGAGGTGCTGGGCGCGAGCCGTGACTGGCTCTTTCTGGCTGGCGACGCTCCGAACGAACTCCGCGTCATTCCCCTGCCCCTCTCGCCATGACCCTCGTCGACCTCCTCGCCGCTCACCAACCCTTCGACGACAAAGAGCGAGCCGATCTCGCCTCGATGCGCGACTTCGCCACGAGCCTCGCCGAACCGTTCTCTCGCGCGCAGTGGCCTGCGCACTTCACCGGCAGCGCAGTGGTGGTGACGCCCGATGGCGCGCGCATCTGCCTGGTGTTGCACGCGAAGCTCCACCGATGGTTGCAACCGGGAGGGCACGCCGACCCTGCCGATGGCGGCTCGATGGAAGCGACGGCGCTGCGAGAGGCGCGTGAAGAGACGGGGATGCAGATCGACCTGCACCCGAACGCGCCACGGCCGCTCGACGTCGACGTGCACGTCATCCCCGCGCGTAAGGCCGACCCGGAGCACCGTCACCTCGACGTGCGCTACCTCGTCGTCGCGCAAGACCCCGACGCGCTGAAGCACGACCCGAACGAGTCGCATGGCGCGCAGTGGCTCACGTGGGAAGACGCGCTGGCTCGCGCCGATGAGGCGCCGCTGCGTCGAATGCTCGAGAAGGCGCGCGCGGCCGTCACGCGAGATCGATGAAGAACCGCACGCCGAGCAGCACCTGACTCGAGAAGACGTCTCCGCGGAGCAGCGGAAAGCTGCCTCGCACGAAGACCTGCGCCACGCCGTCGAAGTTGCCCCACGAATGATGCAGCGTCGCGGTGAGCTCGGGCCCGACCCGAATCGTCCATGCATCGAGCCCGGTGCGGCCCTTGAGCCCCACGCCCACGAACGCGCCGAGCGAGAACCACCGCCACGCCACCGGGCTCGCCGATGCGACGACGGTGCCCTCGAAGGCGCCGGGCGCGAGCTGAAGCTCACCCTCGAGCAGGGCGCTGAACTTCAGCGCGCCGTCACGCACCGAGGCGGGATGAAACACCGCCAGCCCCACCCCGAACGACACCCGGCCACCGAAGCCCTGCGACTCCCACAACGCCGACGCCCCGAGCGTGGGACCGAGCGCGAAGTTCTTGAACAGGCTCACCTCGTCGAAGCCATGCTCCAGACCGGTCAGCGGCCCCGCGTACGAGAGCCCTGAAAGAAGCACGACGACGAGCGCCCACCGCATCAGCGCAGTATCGCCGAAGTGAAGTCCCTTGCTGTTCACTCGAGGTGGCATCGGAGCACCCGCACACCCGGATCCGCTGCTCCCGAGGTGGCACTCCGGGCTCCTTCCCCTCGGAACCCTGCAGAATCGCGCAGTGGCGAGGGGCTTGCTCAAGGGAGCAGGCATGAACGCTCGCAACCGCCTGCCGACCGTCGCCCGTCACAGCCTCGAAGCGCTCCTCGTCGAAGGGCGCATGCCGCTCGACGCCGCGCTCCAGCTCTCGCACGGCCTGGTGCGGGCGATCGAAGATCACCACGCGACGGGCCAGGCCATCGGGCCGTTCGACACCGGCTCCATCGCGGTCGACGTGCTCGGCCACGTCGTCATCAAACCCTCGCTGCGACCCGAAGCGGCTGCGCCTGAGCTCGGCGTTGGTGGCGTGGCTGACCTGCTGTCCGACCTGCACAGCCTCGGCGGCGTCTTGTACCGCCTGTTCGCCGGCCTCTCGCACCACGACGCGGCGAAGCGCTCGGGAGGCTCGCTCGTGCCGCCCAGCCGCTTCAACCCGACCATCGACGACGCCCTCGACGGCCTCGTGCTCACGCTCCTCGACGCCGATCCGATCGAGCGCCCGTACCGCCTCGCGCAGGTCGACGGACAGCTGCTCGCCATCTTCGCCGAACTGGGCCTCGAGCCGTCGCCGCAGGCGGTCTCGTCGTGGGTCGCCTCGCATCGCCCGGCCGCGCCGGTAGCCGCCGCTCCGATTCAGCTCACGGCCGCGGTTCCGCTCGCGGTTGTCAGCGCGCCGCGCCGCACGCCGCCGCCGGTGAAGTGGGCGCTCGACGCGGAAGACGAAGTCGAGGTGGCTGACGAGTCGTCCGACCCGGCCTGGGAAGGGCCGGTCCGCTTCGACCTGTGGGCTGCTGCGAGCGCCGGCGTGGTCGCGCTCGGGCTCTCGCTCATCGCGCTGATGTAACGGGAGCCTGCTGGTGGCGGGCGCGCCATTCACCGGGAGTCTGGCCATGCGACTGCCTGAACCGCCGCACCAGATGTGACGCCGAGTGGAAGCCGCTCATCGCCGCGATGGCGTCGAGGGTGAGGTCGGTGCCCGCGAGCAGCTGCTCGATGGCCCGTGACTGATGAAGCTCGTGCTCGGCGCGCAGCGACGTGCCTGCCGCTTCCAGCCGACGCTGCAGCGTGCGCTCGGAGACGCCCAGGCGCTGGGCGATCTCGGCGTTCTTCAGGCGAGGACCTTCGCGTAGCGCCTCCCGTACGGCTCGCACGACCTCAGGCACCGCGCAGACGGCGTCGATCTGCGCCCGGTAGGCTTTCGCGAGTCGTCGCACCCCACACCACTCGAACGCTGCGCGCTCATCGTCCTCGAAGCTCTTGAACGGGTACGGCGGGCGCGCGACGTGGAGCGCTCCGGCCACCACCACGCCGATGAAGCCTGCCGGGTGCAAGATGGCCTGACGGCCGATGTTGGGGCCCCAGGCGTGGCGTCGACGCGTCAGGTAGGCGAGCAGCTTCCCGAACGCCAACATGTCGATGGACTCGAGCCGCCGTCCGTCGACGAACGACGCGTGGCCCTTGAAGCACGGCGCGGCGCCGACCTCGAAGAACGGAATCATCTGCTCGATGTCGGCCTCGCGGGGGTGCCCCCACATGACCGTGCCCAGCGCGCGGGTGCCGTCCTGCCAGAACATGAAGCAGCGGCCGACGAATGCGAGCCGGCCCGCTCCGGTGAACGCCCGCTCGTCGAGGACCTGGGTGAACTTCGCCGGCGGGGACACAGGCGCCGCGACCTAGCACGGCCCTGCGACGGTCGAGGCGCCTCAGATGGCGTTGCAGGCACCCACGATGCGGCAGGTGGCGCCGTCGAGGCCGTTGCACGTCATGCTCATCGACGTCTGGTTGATGACGGTGCAGCTACCGTTGCCTGCCGAGCGCTGGGTCGAGAGCGTTCCGAGCGTGAAGCCGAGCGGGCAGATGTTCGTGGCGCTGACCGTGAAGGTCTCGGTCGGAGGAACGGCGAAGCAGGTCTTCGTCGCTGACGTCGTCGTGTAGGCGCCCAGGAGCACGCACTGCGCCGTGGCGAGCGGGTTGGTGTCGCGGCAGTCGTCGACGACGTTGCAGGTGTTGGGCAGGCGGAACCCCGACGGTGGGGTCGCGCCGCTGCACTGGCTGGTGGTCGGCCCGAAGCAGAAGCCATCGTTGTCGCCGTCAGGGCGCACCGACAGCAGTTGGTAGATCGCCGGGTTCGAATCGTTGCAGTCGTTCTGGCTGAGGCAGTTGAACGGGAAGCTCAGGCCGGGCGGCGCGGTGTTGCCCGCGCACTGGTTGACGCTGGGGGCGCTGCTGCAGCGGCGGTCTCCGTCGGCGTCGATGATGAACGCCGAGATGGAGAAGAGGCTGGCGTCGGCATCGTTGCAGTCGTCGGCGAGACAGGTGGTCGCCAGGCGACGGCCCACGCCAGGCGCGGCTCCGCTGCACTCGTTCGCGGCGGCGCCCGCGCAGAACGAGTCACTGTCGGCGTCAGCACGAGTCGAGAGCAGTTGGTACAGCTGCGCGTTGGTGTCGTTGCAGTCGTCCTGCGTGCCGCACGAGGAGGGAATACGGCGACCCGGGGCCAGCGTCGCTCCGGCGCAATCTTGAACCGTCGCGCCGATGCACCGGGTGTCGTTGTCGACGTCAGCGCGTGCCGACAGGAGCTGGTAGCGCTGGGCGTCGGCGTCGTTGCAGTCGTCTTGTGCGCCACACGCCGCGGGGTCGCGTTGCCCGGCGCCCAACGAAATGCCGACACACGCCTGGACGATCGAGCCGACACATCGGCCGTCGGTGTCGACGTCCGCCCGCGCGGGGAGGAGCCGGTAGCTCGCCGCGTTGGCCGGTGCGCAGTCGGTGCCGAGCGACTGTTGGGGGGCGACGAAGCCGGCGGGGCACGAGCCGAACAGAGGCCGCGTGCTGTCCGGGCAGCGCGCGCTCGTCGCGGTCGAGCTGACGTAGCGATCTCCGTCAGCGTCATCGCCGCACAAGACGGTGACCCCTTCGTCGATCACCTGGTTGCAGTTGTTGTCGATGCCGTCGCAGACCTCGGGAGACGGGACGCAGGCCGAACCGCCGCCGCCGCTTCCGCCGCCGACGTTGCCGCCACCGGAGCTTCCGCCACCGACATTGCCACCGCCGGAGTTTCCACCGTCGGCCTCCCCGCCACCGAAGTTGCCACCGTCGAAGCTCGCGCCACCGCCGAAGTTGCCACCGTCGGCCTCCCCGCCACCGAAGTTGCCGCCGTCGAAGGTCGCTCCGCCGCCGAAGTTGCCACCGTCGGCCTCCCCGCCAGCGACATTGCCGCCAGCGACGTTGCCACCGGCAGCGTTTCCACCCGCGCTGTTCCCACCAGCGTCGCCACCAGCGGCGTTCCCACCAGCGGCGCTCCCACCAGCGGCGTTCCCACCAGCGGCGTTCCCGCCAGCGGCGTTCCCACCAGCAGCATTTCCACCTGCGGTGTTCCCGCCGCCCACGGCGCTTCCTCCGGCCGTTCTGCCGCCCGCACTTCCACCTGCCGCGCCACCATCATCAAGGCCCGGCATGGCTCCACACCCAACGACGAAGAAGACGAGGACGCTCGAAACGACGATCTGACGGAATGACATGGACGAGCACCCTACCGGGCGCATCGGTCGCCCGACCTGACTGGCGCCTTCGTGACATCGTTTGGCGGGGGCGAGCTGCGGCGACTCAACTCGCGTCGTTGGGTGACGGCGGCTTCGGCCGCACCACGTTCGCGAACTGCACGTGCTCCCGGAGCGTCTGCTCGATCGCCTCGGTGAACGGCTCTCCGATCGGCGCGCGCGACGACGAGCGGAGCCACCGCGCGAACCAACGGTCACCCAGCGGAAGCGCGAGCGCCTCGAGGGTCGTCGTCGCGACGGTCGTCTCGGTGCGCGTGCTGGTCGCGACGCCCTGGCCCACGTTGTAGCCAGCCAGCAGCATCGACAGTCGCGCCGGCATCGACGCAGTCAAGGAGATCAACATGCCTCCCTCGTCGTTGGTGTGCCGCCGCAGCGCACGCAAGAAGTCGACGGACCAGAGCGTCGGGTTCGCCTCGGGAGAGAACGGATCGAAGAGGATCAGATCGGCCCAGCCAGGCACGCCGTCGATCGTCTCTCGCGCGTCTCCGGCGAGCACTCGCCACGACAGGCCAGCACCTTCCCAGTGGCCCTGGTCGAGGAGCGCCTCACACGCGGTCTTCCAGGGCTGCAGAAACGAGAACCCGGCTGGATCTCTCAACGCGAGCTCGAGGGCGGCGAGGTCCGACTCCAGGCTGATGACCTCGACCGTGCGCTTGCGTCGCTCGCCCATCGCCTGTGCCTTCGAGAGCGCGGCGATCGCGTTCGCGCCGGCCCCGAGCCCGACGTCGAGAATCACGAACGGCTCGTCGCGGAACACCTCGAGGCGCTTCTCGAGCCCGGGCTGATCGACGAAGACCGCGTTCGCCTCTTCCCACGGGCCGACCGGGTGCATCACCTCGCCGTGCTCGACGTGACGCAGCGCCCGCTGCCCCGCGCGCGTCATCACCACCTCGAACCCGCCCTGCCGGTCGCCCGTCGCGCGAGGCCTGGTGTTCCTCGGCGCGAGCCGCTCGACGAGCTCTCGGTACTCCGCGTCCCACCGGTTCTCGATGATGGCGTCGCGCATGCGCCGCGTGAGCTGTTGGAAATGGTGCAGGTTGTGAATCGCGAGCAGCCGGCTGGCGAGGTGATGCGAGCCCTGCGCGAGGTGACGAAGGTACGAGCGCGTGTAGCGGGTGCACGTCGGGCAGCGGCAACTCTCGTCGAGGGGGCGATCGTCGAAGCGGTACTCGTGCTTGCTGATGCGCAGGCGGCCGTCGAACGTGTACGCGTAACCCTGCTGCGCCATCATCGGCGGGATGATGCAGTCGAACATGTCGATGCCGCGGTGCACGCACTCGACGAGATCGATCGGCGTGCCGACGCCCATCAGGTAGCGCGGCTTCCCGGCGGGCAACTGCGGTGCGGTGTGGCCCGTCATCTCGTAGAGCAGCTCGCGCGACTCACCGACGGCCAGCCCACCGATGGCGAACCCGTCGAACGGGTGCGGCGTGAGGAACTGCGCGCTCTGGGTACGCAGCGCCTTGAACACCCCGCCCTGCACGATCGCGAAGAGCGCCTGGCCTGTCGGCCGTGCATCACGCGCGGCGAGGCTGCGGAGCGCCCACCGATGCGTGCGCTCCATCGCGTCGGTCGTGACGGCCTCGCTCGACGTCGACGGCGGGCACACGTCGAGCACCATCATGATGTCGCTGTTGATGGCGTTCTGCATCGCGATGCTGGACTCGGGCGAGAGCAGGTGGCGCTGGTTGTCGTACGGGCTGCGAAAGCGCGCGCCGGCTTCCGAGATTTCGCGCTCTCCCGGCAGGCTGAAGATCTGAAACCCGCCCGAGTCGGTGAGCACGCCGTGCGGCCACTGCATGAAGGGGTGAATGCCGCCGGTCTTCTCGAACACCCCGATGCCCGGCCTCAGGAGCAGGTGGTAGGTGTTCGACAGACAAAAGCGCGCGCCGCTCTCGGCCACGTCGTCCATCGTGAGGAACCGCACGTGGGCATGCGTCGCGACGGGCATGAACGCTGGCGTCTCGAGTACGCCTCGCCGCGTGTGGAGCCGGCCCGCACGCGCTCCCGAGGACGACGACGCGAGCAGCTCGAAACGGAGAGGGCCTTCAGGAGCAGGTCGCGTCATCGCGGCGCGCGTGTAGCAGTGTTCCTCCCCGACCGCGGACTACAGTGTGCGTAGAATCATCCATTGAGACTGAAGGCCCGCGCCGACATGCTGCCGCATGCGTTCGATCGTCCTCGCCGTGCTCGCGTGCTCGCTGACGACGTTCGCGGGCCCGAAGAAGAAGAGTGTGCCGGTGGTGGTCGCGCCGGCGCCCGCCGTGCCTGCGACGCCGTACGTGGGGGTGCTCCCGACCGTCTCGGACTCCGAGGAGTACGCTGCGTTGCTCACGCACGCGAACGAGCTGCTCAAGGCCGAGTACGACACGTACCAGCTCGACTACGTGCCGGAAGGCGAGTCGGACCAGGTCTCGGCTGACGTGGTGCGCGCGAGGAAGACCGAGGGCGTTCGACTGCGCCTGACGCTCACGGCCGCACGCGAGCAGATGAGGGCCTCGCTGATGGTGATGAAGATTCCCGGTGGTGGGCTGCGCGGGAGCTGGTTCGTGCACGCGAGCGGACCCGCGGCGAACGAGCTGCTCGAGGCGATCGTGCCGAACATCGTCGCCGACCTGGCGGGTGACCTCGGGTGGAAGAAGAAGCCCGTCGCAGAGGCCGTGAAAGCCGAGGCGCCCGCGGAGCCTGTGAAGGCGGCTGAGGCGACAGAGTCCACGAAGCCGGCAGAGCCGGACACCGTGCAGACCGCGACGAGGTAGTCAGCGCGTTTGCGTCGTCGACGCATCTGCGTGCTGCTCGAGTTACTCGCGAGTCAGCTGCACATCGTGCGCTTCGTGGCCGTCTCGAGAAACCGCGCGCGCGACTGCCACAGTCGTCGGGTGATGAACGCGGCGAGGTATCTGGCGCGGAGTCAGCTGCACGTCGTGCGCTGCGCTGGCCGTCTCGTGAAACCGCGGCGTGACTGCTCCAGCGCGAGGCTCGCCGGCTCAGTCGATGACCGTCATGGTGGCGGCGTGCGACTCCTTGCCCTCACGCTGTGCGCCTTCGTGGCCTGCTCTCCCGTCGTTGGCCGCGACACGCCCGACGCAGCGCTGGCGGACTCAGGAATCGAGCTCCACACGGATGCAGGACTCGGGGATGCAGGACGCAGTGACGACGCGGGCGTGACGCTCGACGGCGGCGCTGACGACGACGCAGGCTCAGCGCCCGACGCGGGCAGCACCGAAGATGCGGGCGACCCCGTCGACCCATGCGCCACCATCACGTGCGCGGCGCTCGAGACCTGCGTGAACGGGGCCTGCGTCTCGCAGCGGTGTGGCACCCGCGTCTGCTCGACGACGGAGCGCTGCTCCGACGCGGGCACCTGCCTCGAAGCCGCGTGCCTGGGCGTCTCGTGCCTCGCCGGCGAGGTCTGCTCCGGCGGCAGTTGTCTGCCCGTCGACTGCGCTGGCCAGCCCTGCCCGTCAGGCTCGCTCTGCGTCGACGAGGTCTGCGTCGAGCGTGCGTGCGCGAGCGTGAGCTGCGACGGCGGCCGGTGTCTGGCGGGCGCCTGCCAACCACCCAGCTGTGGGGACGCGGGGGTCTGTGGCACCGGCTTCGCGTGCATCAGCGGCCGCTGTGACGACGTGCGCTGCGTCGCGGTCACCTGCACCACGGGCTTTCAGTGCCTCGCCGGCGCGTGTGTTGCCGGGTGCACGGCCAGCCAGGCGAACGAGACGAGCTGCAACAACACCAGCGACGACGACTGTGACGGGCTGGTCGACTGCGCCGACCCTGACTGCACCACGCGGGCCTGTGTCGACGATGGCGCGACCTGCACCCGCGACGTGTGCGGTGGCGGCGTGTGTACGCACCCTCCCGAAGTGTCGGGCGTCGTCTGTCGTGCGTCCATCGGTGGGTGCGACGTCGCCGAGCGGTGCACTGGCGCGAGCTCCGCCTGCCCGGCCGATACCTTCAACGCGACGTGCTCCTGCCCAGAGCGCGGACCGCTCGCCGGGTACTCCGAGGGCTCAGGGTTGCGCAGCATTACCGCGAGCTCGTTCGTGCTTCGTGACACCAACACCTGGCTGACCAACGCAGCACAGATCGACGCGCTCGCGCTCCCCAGAGTCGCCCTCGATGCGTTGCCCCTCAACCGCACCGCGACGCGCATGACGAGCCGGCCCTGGCCGGGGTTCGGCGGCGGGTTCTTCTGGGCCTCGGGCGACCTCACGGTGCCGTACTGGATTCCGCAGGGCCTCGCTGGCGGCGCGGCTGGCGCGAAGCTGATGGTCGCCGTCAGCTGGCACTACGACGAGACGGACAACTCGACGGACTCGAGCCCGCCGGTCGACGGGACCGACAAGGGCGTGCGGGTGAGCTTCGCCGACGTCACTGCGCTCGCAGCCGGCATCACGTACCGTCACGTCCTGCTGGTCGAGCCAGACGTGGCGCGCGGCTTCAAGCCCATCGGCATTCACGCCGGCGGCCTCGCGTGGTCGGGCACGCTGCTCTACGTGGCCGACACCAACCGCGGCCTGCGCGTCTTCGATCTCACGCGAATCCTCGAGGTCTCGACCGCGGCTGCCTGCGATGCACGCGCGGGTGTCGCGAACGGCCAGGCGTGCGCGTACGGCTACCAGTTCGTGCTCCCGCAGGTCGGCAGCTACCTCTTCCCCACGGGGCTCTCGTCGTCGTGCCGGCCGTCGTTCTCGTTCGTCTCGCTCGACCGCAGCACCGCGCCCGATTCGCTCATCTCCGGGGAGTACGACAACGATCCCACGTTCGGCATCTACAGCCGCGTCGTGCGGTGGCCGCTCGCGGCAGGCAGCTCGCGCCTCGCCGCGGGGCCGGGTGGAATCGTCACGGCCACGGGCGCCTGGTACGCGGGAAATCGCAACGTGCAGGGCGCCGTCGCGTCGGGTCCGAAGTTCTTCCTGAACTCCACGCGCAACAGCGGCACGCTCTTCACCGGAGTCGTCGGCGCGGCCTCGACCAACCTGCGGGCGAGCTCCAACGACTGGGGGTGGATGCCCGAGGGCATGCACCTGTCGGCCGCAGGGAACCTGTGGATCAGCACCGAGGGCCACGCCTCGTTGGACCGGTGCGTCTACTTCGTGCGGGCCGCCGACGTGCCCTGAGCGACGAACACCGAGCGCGACGCTCGAGGCGAACGGACCGCTCCCGGGACTGCGACCGAGTCGTGTCGTCAGCCCCGCTGCGCTGCTTCCCTGATTCCCAGCATCGGCGTGGTCTCGTCCCGCGCGCCGTGGGGAGGCCCGCCCGCGCGACGACGATGACGGCGACGCTAGGGGCGACGACGGCGCAGCAGCGCGAGCGCGAAGATCATCAGCGGCGACAGCTCAGCCGACGAACACCCGAGACAGCTGGAGGGCGGCTTCGCGACGCATTGACCCGAGCTGCAGGTCTGGCTCGTCGAGCAGGCCCGGCACTCGGACCCCGACACGCCGCAGCGCTCATCGGAGGGGAACGAGACGCAGATGCCGCTCGCGCAGCAACCGTTGCAGTTCGATGGGCCGCACGTGATTCCCGGTCCGCCTGCGCCGGAGCCACCACCGACGCCCGACGTGCCACCACCGACGCCCGACGTTCCGCCGCCGACGCCCGACGTGCCGCCACCGACGCCCGACGTGCCACCGCCGACGCCCGACGTGCCACCGCCGACGCCCGACGTGCCGCCGCCGACGCCCGCCGAGCCGCCGCCAGCGCCCG
>JAUXRI010000093.1 GCA_030681895.1 Myxococcales bacterium
CACTCTGCGAACGCGCGAAGAGCCAGCGACTGCTCGCCCAGAGGGGAACGCCGCCGTCAGGGAGCTCGACGTACCGCAGCTCGAGCCCGCCATCGGAAGCATCGAAGGGCACGCCCATGAGCCGAGCCCCTGAAATCGTGCTGCTGAAGGTCCAGCTGGGCACGACGTCGTCCAGGCGCATCGACGGCCGTGTTGCCTGAGGCGCCAGGTTCGCCATCGCCACACGCGAGACACCACCGTCGGGTCTCACCACGCTCAGGAACGCGTCGTCACCCAGCCAGACACCGTCGACGCTGGCCGACAGCGGAAACGAGCGAACATCCTGGCTGGTCGACAGCACCACCGAGGCATCGAGCGACGCTGGACGCACGACGTCGAGCAGTTCTCCGCGAGCGAGCAGCACCTCGTCGTCACTGATGAACCGCGCGGCGCCAATCACGAGCGGCTGCACGACACGAATGGGACCAGCGCTCGCGCCCGACTCCTCGAGCTGCAGAAACGACACGCCCGAAGGCAGCTGGCCCGCGATGAAGACCTTCTCACCGCGCACCGCGATCGCCGTCGGTCGGTACGCGAGCGGCCACGTTCCGGCGAGTACGCCTTCCCCGGTGGCGTCGAAGCGGTACGACTCGATGTTCGAGCCGACGAGCCACACCCGATTCGGAGTGACCGCGACACCCTCGATGCCCGACCGCTCCCAGACGTCGCCCGTGCGCAAGCGGACCCGGACGAGTCGAGAATCGATGAACAGCTCGCGACCTCCGGGCCCCTCGATGACGCCGGTGTTCCCGAGCGCATTGGCCATGAGCGTCCACGAGCGCGTCTCGGTTCGGAGCGCTGCGACCGATTGCTGGTGTTGCCCGATGGAGGGCTCGACGCTCAACCGAAAGTGCACGTTCGACGTGTCGGGCGTTCGGAACGTGACGTGAACGTCGAAGCGCGTGGGAGCAACCGCAACGACGCGCACCTCGAGCGGCACTGGGAGGTTCTGGTCGTCGACCGCCTCGACCAGGAACGCCTCGGGCATCTTTGGAACGCCGTCGCACACCAGCGAGGCGCGAACAGGGAACGTGAGCGTTTCGAGGCGGCCGACCGTGAGCACGGTTCCAGCCCCGAGGACGGCGAACTCGCTGGCACAGTCGGCGAGGGCGAGCGGTCTGACGATCTCGAACTGCGTCGCAGGTGGGGCCTGACACGCACAGATCAGCCAGAGCCAGAGCGTCGCGCGCCTCACGCCGTCATCATATCGAGGCTGCGAGCCGCTGCTCGTCACGGGCGGCACCGATTCTTTAGTCACCCGGCACCACCGCGACGCTACGGTGCGCCGCATGCGATACACGCGAGATTCCGTCAAAGCCCCCCGCCTCTCGGGCGTGGCCCTCAAGGCCTTCGTCAGCGCCCTCGAGAGCGCCGTCGGGCCCGTCCTCATCAACAAGGTCATCACCGACGCGGGCATCACGCGGTTCCGCCAGATGAGCGCGGGCACGGCGTCACCGATTCAGGTGCCACTCCCGCTGGGTCCCGCGCCCACCGAGGCAGCCGACGGCCAGACACTGGCGAAGCGGGCGCTCGATGCGCAGCCGTCGGCGGGGAGCGCGAAGCTCGAGACCGCGGCCGCGTTTCGTGCGGCCTACCAGGGCGGAGGAACGGACCCGGTGCGCGTCGTGCGCAAGCTGCATGACGCCATCTTGAAGCTCGAGGGTGGCGACGAGACGATGAACTTCTTCATCTCGCGCAAGCCGGAGCAGGTGCTCGCCGAGGCCGAGGCGTCGACGGCGCGGTGGAGAGCCGGCACGCAGAAGTCCGCGCTCGACGGCGTTCCCGTCGTGCTCAAGGACGAGGTCGACCTCGAGGGCTTCGTCACCACGTTGGGCACGAAGTTCCGCTCCGAGGTCGCGACGCGTGACTCGGCCGTCGCCGCGCGCCTCAAGGCCGCCGGAGCGCTGATCCTCGGCAAAGCGAACATGAACGAGATCGGCATCAACCCGATCGGCCTCAACCCGCACTACGGACCCGCGCGAAACCCGTTCGATCGCACGCGCATCACCGGCGGCTCGTCGTCGGCATCGGCGGCCGTCGTCGCGGCTGGCCTGTGTCCCATCTCCATCGGCGCCGACGGCGGTGGCTCGATTCGAATTCCCGCAGCGCTCTGTGGCGTCGTCGGCTTGAAGGCCACCTTCGGGCGCATCAGCGAGGCGGGCGTGCCTCCGCTCTGTTGGAACGTGGGGCACGTCGGCCCGCTGGGGCTCACCGTCGCTGACGTCGCCGCAGCCTATGCGGTGCTCGCCGGGCCCGACGTGCACGATCCCGTCTCGCTGCACCAGCCGCCGCTCCACCTCACCGGCTACGAGAACGGCGACCTCAAGGGCCTGCGCATCGGCCTCTGCAACGCGTACTTCGACGACGCCGACCCCGACGTGGTGACGCGCTGCCGTGAGGCGCTCAAGGTGCTGACCGACGCCGGCGCGACGCTCGTCGAGGTTCCGCCGCCCGACCTCAATCTCATTCGCTGGAGCCACACCGTCATCATTCTCTCGGAGATGCGCGAGGCGATGCACGACGAGGTGCTGAAGGACTCGACGCGCTTCGCCCTCGACTCGCGCGCCAACCTCGCCATCGGCGCTCACTTCTCGTCACGCGACTACGTGCACGCCATGCGGCACCGGCAGCAACTGACGCGCGAACTGCTCGAGCTGATGCACACCTGCGACGTCATGGTGACGCCGACGACTGCCTGTACGGCACCGCTCATCCCCGAGTCGACGCTCCCCGATGGAGAGTCGAACCTGACGGTGGCCGACCAGCTGATGCGCTTCATCCGGCTCGGCAACCTGACGGGCTGCCCTGCCCTGTCACTGCCCGTCGGGCTCGACGCGCTCGGCCTGCCGGTCGGTCTTCAGCTGATGGGCCGGCCGTACGAAGAGCACCTTTTGCTCAGGCTCGGTCGCGTCATCGAGGCGGCGCTGCCCAGAGCCGTCCCGCGCGTGCACGTCACCGCCCTGCAGTGAGGGCACGAAGTCGTTCTCGGCTCCGCTAGTCTGCGGCCCATGGCCTCGACGACGTGTCCGAACTGCGGCGCTGCGCTCACTGAGAAACCCACGCTCTTCGGGCCCGGCAAACCCGGCCTCCACTGCGGCTCGTGCCAGACGTCGTTCGCCGACGGCGCCACCGCTCAGGGGCTCTTCGCGCTCGCAGGCATTCCGCTGGGAGACGTGAAGACGGCCGTCGATCGTGGCGCGCCGAAGTCGACGGGTGCCGCGCGCACCTGCCCCACGTGCGGAAAGACCCTCGCCCGCTTCGTGCTCAAGGGCATCGAGCTCGACCTGTGCGTCGACTGCGGCACCACGGCGTTCGACCCGGGCGAGCTGCACCGGCTCACCGGCGGCAAGCTCGGCACCGCGCCATCGGCCCCGAAGCAAGGCGTGTTCGAGATGTTGTGGGACTGCGAGCACTGCGACACGAAGGACCTGCTGGGCAAGACGAACCGGTACTGCCCGGTGTGTGGCGCTCCGCAGGACCCGAAACGCCGCCGCTTCCCTGCGCCCGGAGAAGAGACCGCGGCGAACACGACGTACGACGGCACCGACAAGGCCTGCCCCGCGTGCGCCACACCGAACGGCGCGAAGGCGATTCATTGCCGGCACTGCGGCAGCCCGATGGATGGGTCCTCAGACGTGAAGCGCGTGGCGGACCAGCTCGACGGACAGAGCGTCGACGCGGCGGCGAAGGTCGCGGCGCCACCACCCGCGAAGAAGAAGCTCTGGCCGTGGATCGCCGGCGCGGCGGTCGTGCTGCTCTGCGGCGTGTGCGGCGTCGGCGCGATGTGGACGAAATCGTCGAAGGCCACGGTGAACGGCCACACCTGGGCGCGGAGCATCGACATCGAGCGCTTCGGCCCCGTGAGCGACTCGGCGTGGTGCGACTCGATGCCCTCGGGCGCGTACGACGTCTCTCGGAGCAAGAAGCAGCGCTCCACCAACAAGGTGCCCGATGGCGAGACGTGCAGCACGCGCAACATCGACCGCGGCGACGGCACCTTCGAGCGCAAGCAGGAGTGCAAACCGAAGTACCGCGAAGAGCCCGTCTACGACACGCACTGCGCCTTCAAGGTCGATCGCTGGGCGAAGGACCGGGCCGTGAATGCGAAGGGCTCGCTGTCGGATGCTCCAACGTGGCCGAGCGTGTCGAACCTGCGCGGCGGCTCATCCATCGGGAGCGAGCGCGAAGGCCCACGCCACGAGACGTACACGGTCTCGTTCGGCGGCCCCAAGGGTGAATCGTGGACGTGCGACTTCTCCGAGGCGCAGTGGCAGTCGTTGCGCGAAGGCAGCAGCCACGACGTGAAGGTGCGCGTGATGACCGGCGGCCTCGACTGCGGCAGCGTGTTCTCGTCGAAGTGAAGCGTCAGGGCAGGCCGGTGATGAGCGCGAGGCCGGTGGGCACCTCGTGGGCGTCACTGACCGCCGCGCGCGCCAGCTGCTCCAGCGCCGGCCCCGAGCGCTTCGTCTTCCAGTGCCCTTCGAGCGCTTCGTAGAGGCGTGAGGCCTTGCCGCCGTTCCACTCCTCGGCGAGCTGCGCGGCGGTCTGCGGCTGGCCGTCGTACGAAAGCGTGCCGGTGAAGAAGAGCCGGTGCCCCTCGTTCACGGTCGCTTCGCCGCCTTCGTCGAAGGCCTGGTGACTGTCGCCCTTCACGCCACGCGGACCGACCTGCACCGGCTGCTTCCACCCTTGCCGGAACCACTTCACGCGCTGGTAGCGGTCGGACAGGTGCGCCACGAGCACCGAGACGTCGGAGCGCCCCAGCGCCTCGAGCCCATGCCGGCCAGCCGCGCGGGCGTTGTCGTTGTCGCCGTGATCCTTCCGGTCGAGCACGTCGATCACCGCGCCATGAAACGCCTTCCACTGCGCGTCGGTCACACCCGGCGCCGAGAGCCACACCAGCGCCTGTCGTTCGTCGTGCAGCGGCGACAACGCGATGCGCTCGCCCGGGCTCGACAGGAGCGCGACCTCGTACCGCTTCGTCTTGAGCGTCTCGAGCTTGCCCGGAGGGGTCGTCTTCGCGAGGTCGGGCAGCACCGCGCGAACGGCCACGAGCTTGATGTCGCCCGACGGCGCAGGGCGAGACCAGGTGTTCTTCTGAAAGTCCTCCCAGAAGGCGTTCTTCGCGAGCGTCACGATGCGCAGCGGCGCCTCGCCGAGGTGCTCGTTCGCGGCCTCGGTCATCGCGCGCAGACCGTCGCCGTAGCCAGACGAGCCACGCGCGAGAAAGCCCGGGCTGGGGAAGAGAACGAGA
>JAUXRI010000107.1 GCA_030681895.1 Myxococcales bacterium
GGCTTCGGGCTGCAGGTCGACTTTCAGGGTCGCGTCGACGGTGAAGGCGGCACGGCGACAGGTGGAGCGACGATGTTCGTCGCGCCCGGTGCTCCCGTGACGGTGCCGCTCTCGGCGAACGAGCAGTTCGAGGTCAGCCCGGCCTCGCTCACCTTCACGCCCGAGAACTGGAACGTGCCGCAGTCCATCACCGTGCGCGCGAAGGCTGGCGTGCGCACCGCCGACATCACCGAAGGCACCGTCACCTCGCTCATCGTCGGGCCCACGCAGAGCACCGAGTCCTCGCTCGACTGCCAGTTCGGCCGCACGGGCCTCATCCCGCTCCCTCGTTGCGGCGACGCCGTGCTCGACCCACACCGCGGTGAGCTGTGCGATCCACCGCTCGAGAGCGCGCTCTGCCCGCTGGGTCAGACGTCGTGCGAGGTCTGCGGCAGCGAGTGCAAGCTGGTCGCCGGCATTCCCAACAAGTGCGGCGACGGCGTGGTGACAGGAAACGAGCGCTGTGACGGTCGCGCGACGGTGACCTGCGCGCAGGAGGGCTTCACGCTCGGCACCATCACGTGCTCCGGCACGTGCCAGCTCGACACGAGCGGGTGCGTGCGCCTGGGCTGTGACGGTGGCGCCAACTGCGAGCCACGCTTCCCCGCGACCCCCGCTGACGATGGCGCGGCCTGTCTGCTCGGCGCCGAGGGCCGCGCGCGCTGCTGGGGCGCCTCGACGGTCGGCCACGCGAGACCTCCCGACGTCTCCTTTCGCCAGGTCGCCGACGGCGTCGCGCACGGCTGCGGCGTGACGATGGCGGGCGACGTTCGTTGCTGGGGTAACGACACCCGCGGTCAGGCGAGCCCCCCGCGTGGCGGGCCGTTCAGCAGCGTGGTGGTGGGCGACCTTCACTCCTGCGCGCTCACGGTGGGCGGCGACGTGCAGTGCTGGGGCAGCGACGAATACGCGCTCTCGCGGGTGCCGGCTGGTGGCCCCTTCGTCGACCTCACCAGCGGCGCCAACCACGTCTGCGCGTTGACCCGCGCCGGAACCGCGACCTGCTGGGGGCGCCGAGGCGAGGGCCAGACCGTCGTGCCGTCGACGACCTTCACGAAGCTCGCGAGCGCAGCGAACCACGCGTGCGGGCTGTCGATGATGGGCAGCATCACCTGCTGGGGCAACTTCGGCCCCGGCCGCGTGCCGCTCTCGTTGGTGTGGCCCTGGCCCTTCATCGACTTCGTCGCCGTCTCGCAAGATGTCTGTGGCCGCTCCGCCGACGGCCGCATCGTCTGTGCTGGGCTCAACACCGGCGACGTCGGGTTGCCCGATGGCTTCGTGCCCGTCTCGCTCGGTGACGCGTCTTCGGGCCTGTGCGCCCTCGACGCCCAGGGCCGTGCGGTCTGCTGGGGCGCACCCGAAGCGCGGGCGCCGCTCGTGGGCTCGTTCGCGCGCGTCGACACCGGCAGCGAGTTCTGTGGGGTTCGCGCCGATGGCACCGCCGCGTGCGGCAGCGCCTCTGCCACCAGCACCTCGCGCCTGCGGCAGGTCATCCGGCCGAACGCCAACACCGGCTGTGCGGTCGACGTCGACGGCGGCACGAGCTGCACGCTGCGGTGGACCTCGGGCGGTGTCGCGCGCTCCGCCGACGCGCCGCGCCTCGCCTTCTCGCGGCTGGTGGTGTTCGACGAAGTCGCCTGCGGCCTGCGCACGACCGGCACCGTCCTCTGTTGGGGCAACGTCGAGAACGGCGGCACCGGCCTGCCCGTCGAGCCGATGACGGACTTCGCGCACAACGGGCGCACGGGCTGCGGCGTGCTCGCCGGCACCCAGGGCCTCTCATGCTGGGGCGCCGACCCCTTCGGCATTCGTACTCCGCCTGCCGGCACCTTCACGCAGGTGCGGATGAATCGCCTCTTCGCCTGCGGCCTGCGCACCGACGGGAGCGTGACGTGCTGGGGCGAACAACCACCAACCGCACCCACGGGCGCCACGTTCACCGCGCTCGCCATGAGTGAGTACGGAGGCCTTTGCGCGCTGCAGCCCGACGGCGGGCTGACGTGCTGGGGGGCTCGCCAGCAGACGCTGGTGCCGCGCGAGTCCTTCGAGAGCCTCACGGCGAGGCCGACCAGCGCCGCCGGGCGCACCCGGGATGGCGGCCTACGCCACTTCGACCTCACGGCCTTCGCGCCTGACAGCGTCGCCCTCGTCGAGGCGCGCGTCGACGAGCTGGTGGTCGGCGCCGATAGCTTCTGCGCGCGGCATGGGACTGGCGTGATGTGCCTGTCGCCGTCGACGACGGTGGTGCGCCCGCTCGGAGACGTGCTGGCCTTCGGCACCGACGAAGCGCTCGCGCAGTGCTGGCTCGTCGATGGAGGTCATGCCCGATGCAACTTCGGCAACGCCCCGCCGCAGGAGCCGTTGTCGGTGCTGCGCCTGGGCGGCCGAACGCTGCGAGGCCTCACCCGCGATGGCGGCGCGGTGCTCACCGGCGGCAGCCTCGTCGAAGGGCCCTTTGAGGCCCTCGAAGCGACCGCTGCGACGTGGTGCGCCCGCAGGACCGCGACCGGAACGTGGGACTGTCTGGGCGTGCGCGACGCCGGTGTGGGTGGAACGACGGCGCCGTTGGAGCGGCTTTCCATTGCGCGCACCGATGACCTCGCCTGCGGTGTCGCCGACGGAGGTTCCGTGAGCTGCTGGGGCCGTGGCCTGGGCCGCCCGATGGCCTCGGTGCCCGCAGGCGCGTGGCGCGAGGTTCGCCTCGGTCGAACCCATGGCTGCGGTCTGCGCCCCGACGCCTCGGTGCAGTGCTGGGGCGAAGCGACCGACCCGACGCTCCTGGACGCGCCCCGCGGCGCCTTCGACCTCGTCGGCAGCGGTGACGGCTACTCGTGTGCGCGACGCGCCGACAGCAGAGAACTCGTCTGCTGGGGCCGCTACGACGTGAACGTCACCCGGTGAGCCTCAGTTGGCCCGCGTGCGAAAGACGAGCGTCAGGTCTTCGGGCAGGAACTCGGTGCCGCTGAACGAGAGCACGCCGGGCGGGTAGCGCAGCTCATACCGGGCGTCGCGAGCCAGCGTGGTGCCCCAGGTGAAGCGCGTGGCGCCGTTGGGCAGCACCTGGCCGACGGCGTCGGCGACTCGAACGTTCTGCGCGTCGTAGATGCTGGGCGGGCCGAGCGGCTGGGCCTCGAAGTTGTAGCCGAAGCCGAGGTCATCGGTCTGCCCGGCGAGGCCGCGAACGCGGTCGGTCAGCTCACACACTCCGCCGACCCGCACCCCGGGGCAGCGGAAGGGCGTACGCACGAGGCGCGCGTCGACGACGCCGGCCGACTTCGCCGTGGTGAAGGTGGCGACCGGTGCGCGGCCGTCGAGGTAGAGCCACTGGTTCTCTCCCTGCATCACCAGCAGGGCGACGCGGTACGTCGACCCGGGCGTGAGCGCGCGGGGAAAGGGCACCGTCACCACCGCGCCGTCCACCTGAGGCGTCACCTGCACGCCCTCGAGCTGGTTGACGTGGTGGAAGACGGCGAAGACCCGCTCCTCGCCGGTGACGGCGCGCGAGAGCGTGAAGGTGACGCGGTCGACGTCGAGCGCGACGGGCCCCGAGGGCGGCTGGCTGGCGACGAGCGTGGGCGTCGTGGCTTCTGGCAGGGGAGCGCCCACCCTGGCCTCGAAGCCGCCGTGGCAGATGGCGAGCAGCGAGCTCTGCGCGCAGACGCCCACCTCGTACGGACGACGCCCGTGCGCGAAGGCCGGCGTCCAGTCGTAGCCGGCGTTGGGCGGCTTCTGCTGTACCGGCGCGATGGCCATGCCCGCACAGGGCGCGGCGGTGAAGCGCGTGAAGTTTCGCGCGAGGTCGACGCGCGAGCTCCCGCCCGAGCCAAAGGCCATCACGTCGCCGCAGGGCTCGAAGGCGAGGTGCTCGACGTCACCGAAGCGCCGCAGCTCGGTGGGGTCGACCTCGAACGACACGCCTCGGCTCGAGGTCTCGTAGTTGCGTGCGGGCAGGTCGAGGCGCTGCTCGACTGTCGGCAGTGGTGACGCCGAGTCGTAGACCGGGTCATGCACGCGGTAGCGAATGTGCGCGAGCGTGCCGCCCTGCCAGTCGACGTTCGGCCCGCTGACGAGCCACCCGCCGGGGTGCCGGTCGAAAGCGAAGAAGCCGTTGTGCCAGGCATGGGCGCCGTCGAGCGACGCCGAGGGCCGCGCCACCTCGGCGCTGCGAGAGAGCGCGCCGTTGGCGAGCATCGTGTAACCGTGCGCGCCGGTGAGCGGCGGGGTGCGACCGGCCAGGCCGATGGGGAATTCGCCGGCGAGGTTCCAGCGCGGGTCCGAGGTGCCGGGCTGCTCGGGATCGTACGGCCGGGGCTCGGTCGGGCGGCGGCTCCAGGTGCGCACGAGCGTCAGCAGTTGAGGAAAGCCCGAGTCGTCGAGCACCACGCGGTTCGTGCAGCCCACGTCGAAGTGCACGGTGTCGTCGAACTCGAGCGGCGGCGTGAGGTGCTCGGTCCACTGCGAGGCGCCGGGCTTGCGCCACGAGAGCGCCGTGCGCTTGCCTGCGTGCCACGCGATGACGACGCCGCCCGCTTCAGAGGCGTCGAGACGAACGTCGGGGCAACGCGAGGTCGACCAGTGCTCCGTCAGCGGGCCCTGCGCAGGCACGACGGACTTCGTGACGGTGCCGTCGGTGGCCCACCGGTACAGCACGAGTCGAAAGGGGCGGAGGCGCACGGCGATGAGCACCGAGCCGTCGGGAGCCGCGACCGCATCGAGCGCTCCCACCTGCCACCGCAGCACCGGGTTCTCGGCGTCGAGCGGTTGGGCCACCCACGGCCGGTCCAGCCCTCCCTGCGCGATGGTCATCACGCCATCTGGGGCCTGGGGGAAGATGACGACGACGCGGTCTGGCAGCGCCGCGACCGCGAGCACCGAGTCAGGCACGAGCTTCGTCAGCTCGTACTTCACCGACGTGAAGAGGCTGAGCCCCACCTGCGGGCCGACCTCGCTGTGGCTCTCGTAGTTGAGGCGCGACACGCCGTCGGTGATGCGCAGATCCTCGGCGAGCGTGAAGGGCAGCTTCCAGTCGGCGAGGCGCGGGCTGGGCCACGTGGGACCGGGCGCTGGCTCGGGCTGGGGTTTCGCGAAGAGCTCGCACGAGCTGAGGGACAGAGCGACGACGAAGAAGAAGAGGCGCTGCAGCATCGGGAGATTCTAGCGGGAGCGCGTCGAGGCGGCCTCCTTCTCGAGCGGCTCGGGAAGCAGTTGACGCGCCCCCACCTCGGCGTCCTCGCTCCCCGAGCCGCTCGTGTCTCACCACCGCGACCGACCGCAGCCGACGGCGCCGAGCCTGATCAGCGCTTCGACGCCGAGACGTGGCTGCGAATGGCGGTGAGGGCTTCAGCGACACCACCGCGCTCACCGATGCCGCGCAGGAAGTTGAGGAAACCATCGCGGGCCACCACGCGCGTGCCGTACTCCGCCATCGTCGTCTTCTCGTCGAGCGCGTAGAGCTGGAAGAAGCCGGACTGCTCGGTGAGGCCGTCTTCGCCCGAGGGGTCGAGGCTCCACTCCATGCGGCGCTCCTCGGGGTAGAACCAATGCTGAATGCGGAAGCGGAAGGTGAAGAGGAACGAGACGACCATGTCGTTGACCTCGCCCGTCTCGCTCCGCGCGCCGACCGTCTTCGACTGGGTGACGTGCGGGAGGTAGCGGGCCTGCTGCGAGGGCTGCGTGATGATGGCGAACACCTCGTCGACGGGGCGGTCGAAGCGCATCACCGCGCGCAGGAGGGCCTGCTCTCCGTCGCCCTGCTTCGAGTCGAGCACCACCTGGCCTTCTCGGCGCAGCGTCGCCTGCATCTTCGGCGGCAGCGTGGCGATGAAGCGGGCGCCGGGAGTGAGGGCGTCGACGCCTGCGACGACGTCGGGAAGGGCGTGGGCGCGGGCAGGCGGGCGCTCAGCGGAGGCGAAGAAGGCTGAGGTGACGACGGCGACGAAGAGGATGCGAGTCATGGGCGTCTCCTTTGAAGTTACGAGTGGGCTTCGAGCGCGACGAGGGAGTGGCTGGGCTGCGCGCGCCACAGCGAGGTGGGCGCGAGGGAGGTCCACTTCCGGTCCTCCAGGTAGTAGCCGAGGAAGATGAGGGGCAGGGCCGCGTAGGCGCCGAAGAAGATGACTCCGCGCGCGCCGATGACGAGGTCGTGCCAGAGCGGGAACACGCCGAACCACATCAGCCCGACGAAGAGGAGCGACGAGGCGGTGCCCGGGTACACGCGGCGGCGTGAGAGGGACTTCGCGGTGTGGTGCAATTCGTGAGCGCCCTGGCCCAGCCACACCGTCATCACCAGCAGGTGCCACGGCGGCCCGAGGAAGCCGAGGAAGGCGACGACGAGCATGCCGATGAAGGTGGGCACGAAGCTCAGGAAGACGGCCTTGCGCGGGTTGAGCGCCCACGCCGACTGTCCCGACGTCAGGTACACCGGGCACTGCTCGTACTCTTCGAACCAGTAGCTCTCGAGCTTGTGCACGGCCATCGCGACGATGCTGGCGAAGAAGACCCACTTGAACGCGGGCGAGAGCGGCGCGGTGAAGTGGCTGCGGAAGCCCGAGCTGATGAGGCCGAGCGGCAACACGACGGCGGCGGTGAGCGCGGGGATGAGCATCCCGCTGAGCGCTCCGTTCTTCGGAATGGCGGTCTTCATGGCGTGGCCTCTGGTGAAGGTGTCCGAGACTCGTTGTGCAGGGCGTGGGCCAGCGCGCGGGGCCGCGATGTTCGTGAGTTCCGAGGAAGGGCTGCGAGGCGCTCGGCGTTCGTGTCGACACGGGTGACGCCACAGGGAAAATCGACGCGCGCTGCCTCGATGTCGAGTCACCGTGGAGCCGCGTCACGACGGTGTTCAGAGCTCGAACGGTACGGCTCCGAGAGGTGCATGCCAGCCCTCAGCTGTGCAACCGGTTGCACCCGTCTCGACGGCCCATCGCGTCGAGCTCCGCGATGACAGCGCTCAGAGCCTCACGTCGAAGGTCACGCCCACCGACGGCCCGCCCCGTCCCTGAATCACGGCGAAGCCAGCCCTCGGCGTGATGAAGAGCGCGGACTGAGTCTGCAGTCTGATTCGCATGCCGGCATCGCCCCACGATGTCATCTGGGTGGCGCCTCCGCCGACGAGGAGCTGCCAGCCCTGGCGCACTGGAATGCCAAGGCGGCCCTCGCCTCCGTAGAACCCGAAGCCGGAACGAGCAGTCGACACCAGCGTGGTGCGGCCTTCGAGGTGCAAGCCGTCGAGGGCTCCGATTCGCAGCGCCTGGATGAGGGTGAGGCCAGCGCCGAGCGTCACCGCCCCGGACTGTTGGGAGGCGTATTCGACCGTCTGTGCGCCGCCGATGCCGAGGCCGACTCCGAAGAAGCGGCCGTCGAAGAGCGCCTCGACGCCGAGGTTCCAGACACCGCCCGGGGGCGCGGCTGGGCTCGCGAAGCCGCCAGGCATCGGGTCCTGCGAGCCGATGAGTCCACCGGCAGGCCACAGCCGCGCGCGGAGGGCAAAGGGGACGGACGCATGCCACTCGACTGCGACGTCGGTGAGCAGGCCGATGCCGCTGAACCCGAGCGGAACCACCAGGCCGAGGCCCGCGCCCAGCGACACGTACCCGCCTTCGCGTTCCGGGAAGAGGAGAGAGCCCGAAGCTGCAGTCGGAGCCGCAGGCCTGGGCGCTTCCACCGGTGTCATCGGGCTCGGTGCTGGCGCCTGTGCGAGCGGTTCGCGGCTCACCGCGCGCGTCGGCACCAGCCGTGCCTCGCGTCGGAGCAGCTCGACCCAGACGCGGCCGTTCGCCACGAAGAGCCCCACCAGCTCACCATCGACCGCGACGTCCTCGATGAGCGCGGGGGCCCGGCCTGCCTCGAGGCGGAAGGAGCGGACGCGGCCGTCGCGGCACCCCACGTACAGCAGCTCGAGCTCGACGGCGCCAACCGCTGGGCACCCCGGCTCGACGCTGACGGCGCCGTCTGGTCGCTGGAGGATGACGCGACCTTCCTCGAGGTGGAGCTGCGACAGAACGGCCATCGACGAAACGAGCAGGGCGAGTGTCATGCGGGGTCCAGTGAGCAACGGGTGTGCCCGGACACGAAGGGCGTGGGCCCGTGAGCGCCGGTGCGAGCAGCGTTCGCACTCGCGACGTCGCCGGTCGCCTCTTCGACTTGCACGTGGCGGGTGCTGCCGACGAGCCCAGTCTCTTCGAGGTCGAAGCCGACGAAGTGTCGACACGGGTTCCGACACGACACCGGTGCGACGCGCACCAGCGTGCGGGGAGCCGACTTCAGAACGTCATCACCGGAACGGCGCTGTGCTCCTTCGCTTCCGCCGCGACGGCCAGCCGGCGCGCCTCGACGATGAAGGGCACCACCACCGCGCCCACCCCCGCCGCCGCCGCCGCGGCCACGATGCCGTGAAAGATGAACACGCCGGGCACGAGCAGCACGAGCGCGACGCCCACGAGGCACGCGACTCCGACCGCAGCGAAGGCCCACCCCACGCTGCGCTTGAACATGGCGCCGACATCGTTCGAGAAGAGCGCCGCGCCGAGTGCAATGCCGATCGCCGCGCCGACCACGCTCATCAACGGTCCCACCACCATCCCCACCGCGAGCCCGGCCCAGGCGCCACCTGCCGCTGCTCCCAACCCGAACCCGACGAGGCCGCCGACGACGGTCGCGACCCCCGCTCCGAGGACGCCGAACACCAGCGCCATCACCGCGCGGCCCGCCATCGCACCCGACGACGACGACGCTTCGTCGACGAGGAGCGTCGCCTGTCGAGGCGAGCTCGACACCTGAACGTCTCGGCTGCCAGCCGGCGGAGCGAGCGGTACTCGTGGAATGGCCTCGGGCTCTGCCCGCACGAGGGGGTACGAGAGTCCGAGTGTCGGGTCTGCACCGAGGAGCGCGAGGGCGGTGAGCGTGAGCAGTGTCATGCGAGGTCCATGAGCAACCCGTGTGCCCGGGCACGAACGGCGTGGGCCCGTCGAGCGCGTCGGTGCGAGCAGCGTTCGTGTCGACACGGGTGACGACACGACACGACACGGGTGACTGGCGCTTGCCGTGCGCTACGGTTCGCCGCGTTGAACTCTCCTCGAACGCCAACCACGGTGGCCGACAGCGCGGTGCAGCCCGCCCAACGCCGTCCCGTGCCCGGACTGCTCGTCGTCTTCAGCTGCGGCAAGGCTCGCTACCACCCCGTGGTGCTGCCCCGCGCCGGCACGATGACGGTGGGACGAAGTGACGTCGGTGGGCTCGACCTCGCCGACGAGAAGATGTCGACGCGGCACGCCGAGCTCAGCTGGGACGGCGCGTTTCACGTCACAGACCTCGGCAGCCGCAACGGCACGTTCCTCGACGGCGTGCAG
Organism: Myxococcales bacterium; assembly: GCA_030681895.1. Taxonomy (GTDB): domain Bacteria; phylum Myxococcota; class Myxococcia; order Myxococcales; family Myxococcaceae; genus Xiheimicrobium. The sequence continues at coordinate 9,384 of JAUXRI010000107.1, forward strand.
GTCGACGGCTCGGTGACGGCCGGCCCGCTCGCGGTGCTGCGCTTGGGGCAGACCCTTGCGCTGCTCCTCGCCGACGTGAGCCTCTTCTCGACGGGTGAGGTGTCGACCGAGGGCGGCGTCGTGGTGGGGCCGCGAATGCGCGCGGTGTTGAACGAGGTCGCGCTCGCGCGCCGCGAAGGCAGCCACCTGCTGGTGCGCGGTGAGAGCGGCGCCGGGAAGGAGCTGGTCGCGAAGGCCTTCCACGAAGCAGCGCCGCGGCCCGGTCCGCTGGTGACGTTCAACTGCGCCAACCTGCAGCCCGGGCTCGCCGAGGCGCGGCTCTTCGGCACCACGAAGGGCGCCTTCACCGAGGCGAAAGACAGCGCGGGCCTGTTCCTTCAAGCCGACAGCGGCGTGTTGTTCCTCGATGAGATTGCGGAGCTCGACGCGCAGGTGCAGGCGAAGCTGCTGCGGGCCGTCGAGACCGGCGAGGTGCAGCGCGTCGGCGACAGCGCCGTGAAGCACGTGAAGGTCGCGGTGGTGGCGGCCTCACACCAGTCGCTGCCGGAGCGCGTGAAGGCCGGCCTGTTTCGGAAGGACCTGCTCTTCAGGCTCAACCGGTTCGAGGTGCAGGTGCCGCCGCTGCGTGAGCGCCGCGAGGAGCTCCCCTGGCTGATGCAGCACGCGCTCGCGGGCCGGGCAGAGACGCTCCACGTGTCGCTCGTCGAGGCGGCGCTGCTGCGCGCGTGGCCGGGCAACGTCAGAGAGCTGATCAGCGCGACGCTGGCTGCCGCGACGCGCGCGCAGGCCGATGGCGGCGTGGTGAAGGCGAGCCACCTGGCTCCGGGCGCTGGTGTGGCCGACGAGCCTGACGCCGCCGCGCCGCCGATCGTCGTCACCACGGTTGTGGGGCGAACGAAGCCAGACGACCTCACGAAGGAAGAAGTGGTCGCCGCGCTGGAAGCGTCTGGTGGCAACGCGACCCTCGCGGCGAAGAAGCTGGGCCTGCACCGGACGCAGCTGAGCCGGTTGCGGAGCAAGTTCGGGCTCACTCAGCCGGACGCAGACCGAGACTCCGCTCGTTGTCGGTGAGCGGCTGAACTTCACGGTGCGCCGACGTCAGTCTGGGCCGACGCCGCTCCACAGGCGTACTTTCGTCACAGGCGTCGCGAGGAACGTCGCAGCCAGGTCCAACCGGCCATCACCCGTCAGGTCCACGACTTCGAGGTTGACGAGGTAGTTGTCAGTCTCCAGCCGTTGGACTTCCACGAACGAAGGCCAACCGCCTTGCCGGAGCACGACGATGCTTGAGGACGTCGGTGTGGACACGCCTGCGCCCCGAGCACACCCCAGGACAATCTCGGCGAGGCCATCGAGGTCGAGGTCTGCCACGCGCACCACTCCACAGCCGTTCACCGGAAGCGGCACCGGCGCATCGAAGCCGCCGTCGATCGCGTGGCGCAGCACGACGGGCGTTCCATACCTGCTCGACACCACGAGCTCCTGTCGCCCATCGCCGTCGACGTCGCCGGCCGCGACCCGGTCGGGGGTCAGCCCTGGAGGAACGACCACCAGTCCCGGGCCAAACGGGCCGCTCGTTCTCGAGGCGAACAAGGTGACCCCTGCGAGGTACTGGCTTACCGCCACATCGGGACGCCCATCGGCGTCCATCGACGCGACGACGAGGTCGCTCGGCGAACTCGGGACCGGCCCGACGAGTTCGGGACGACCCACCCACGGCTGGCCATCGAGCCCTGCGAGGAACCGGACCTCTGGGCCGGACACGGTCTGGTTCGCGACCACCACGTCCTTTCGCCCGTCGCCGTCGACGTCTGCCACCTCGAAGGCCGTCACCCCGTACGTTCCAGCGTCGCCGGAGCTGGTCGCGATGGCCCGGTCCAGGAGGAACCCGCCGTCAGCCGCCTGCCGCAGAACCGTGAGTCCTTCACCCGGTACGAGCAAATCGACTCGTCCGTCGCGGTCGACGTCCATGGCCTGGATCTCCATGTAGCTGTCGACGGGGGCGTCGCCGCGGGCGAGCGTCGACCACGCTCCGTTCACCGCAGAGAGCACCCGCACCATCATCGGGTGCCCGACGGCCAGGTCCTGCACGCCATCGCGATTGAAGTCAGCCACCGCCAGCGAGAGGCCGTTGTCGTCGATGGCCTCTTCGGCGCCGTCGACGAAGGAGGCTGTCGCGCGCGGCCGAGCGGCACTGGGTGCCGGCGTGCACGCACCTGCGAGCGCCATCACCCCGATGGCAAGCACCGCGAGCGGCGAGAACCACCTTGCGTTGAACACACTTCGAGTCACGCACCACCGGCCTCTCTGCCGTCCGACTCTGCGGGACGATGGCAGGCGGGGCAAGGCGGGAGCAGACGCTTCGGGTCCTCTTCAGCGCTTGTACGTCCAGTGCCAGGGCTCACCCCGCACGTCGTTCACGAAGCCGTACTGGCGAGCATTGCGGGCCAGCCACTTGTACGCGCGGCTCGAGTAGCTGCCGACGCCGATGTCTGCCGAGAGGCCGCCCTGGTGGTTGCTGTAGCCCGGGCGCGCCGCGAGGTTGCCACGGCCCGCGCGGTATGCCGCGTACAGAGACTTCTGCTGCGCCATCGTGCGGAAGCCCGACACCATCGGCAGGCTCACGCCGGCGCGGCGTGCAGCAGCCTTCATCTTGTTGAACGAGGCCGCAGCGTCGCTGCGCATGTACTTGCCGTTGCCGACCGGCGCGACCGTGATCTGCCGCGCCCGGCCGTTCACGTAGCCCGTCACGCGCTTTCCACCCGGAGCCGCCGACGGCCTGCTGACCGCGCTCGCGCCTGCCGGCTTCTTCCCGTCGGTGAGCAGCTTGTTCCAGGTGCGCGGGCCCACCACGCCGTCGGCGGCCAGCCCGTAGCGCTTCTGGTAGGCCTTCACCGCCTTCAGGGTGTTGTTGCCGAACGCGCCGTCGGCCGAGCCGGGGTTGAAGCCCGCGGCCTTGAGTTCACGCTGCAGCTGCACCACCTGGGTTCCACGGCTGTTGATTCGAAGGGTCATGATGCGCAGTTGTCGGACGCGCCGCGTTCTCGTCTTTCGCGAATGCTGCGAAGCGCGTTTACCCTGCGGCGTGCGTGCACCAGTGTCACGCCAGCGCGACAGTGCGAGCCCGCCGAAGTCCGCGAAGACACAGTGAGGTACGGTGCCGGTGATGACGGACGACGTGACGGGCGAGCTGGATGACGAGGCGCTCGACGCGCTCGACCCCATCGAAGAGGCCTGGTTCGCGCAGAACCTCGAGTCCGTCGAGCAGCTCGCGCGGGAGCGGCTGGCGGCCGACGCGAACGACTTTCAGGCCCACGCGTGGCTGGGCCTCGCCTTGTACCTTTCGAAGAAGACGGCGGCGGGTCAGCGCTCGCTCCAGACGGCCTTCGAGCTGATCAACGCCGCTGCGCTGAAGGCCGACGAAGAAGAGAAGGAAACGCTCTCGTGGGAGCGCCACGGCCTCGCCGACAAGCTCCTCGATTCGGTGCACGAGCTCCCGCTCCAGCTGTCTGCCGCGCAGTTCATCGTCGACGGCTTGAAGCTCGAGCACGCGCCCAGCCTTCGGTTGATGGTCGAAGACGTCGCCGAGCGTGAGGGCAACCCGGTGAAGGCCATGGCGGTGCTCAAACGCGCGCTCACCGCCGACGCGACCGACCCCGAGTCGCACTACCTCGCCGCGAGGCTGTTCGCCCGGCTGGGCAAGCGGCCCAACATGTTCGGCCACCTGAAGCGGGCGCTCGAGCACGCGGCCGGGAGCATCGCGGTGCGCACGCTCACCCGCTCCGAGCCCGACTTCGACGGCTTTCGGGAGGACGAGGAGTTCAAGACGCTCACCGACCCGCTCCCGACCGAGCCGGCGCTGCGCCGCCTCTACGCCGCGCTCGATGCTGGAGACCTCGCGCTGGTGGCCACGCTGGCTGCTGCCGCCGAGCCGACCGCGCAGAACCCGCTCGACGTGCTCTACCCGTACCGCGACGCCGCCGAGCAACTCCTCGAGACCGACGAGGCCGCGTGGAGCCCGACGCTCGAGCGCGTGCAGGCGGAGATCGAGCGCTGCGAAGAGGCTGATCAGCACAGCGCCGTCTACGCCCGGTTCTGCGGCGACCTGTGACGCGTGCCGTTCCCCACCGCGCCTGCGGTTGATCCAGGTCCAGCCCTGTTCACTCGCGTGCTCAATTGCTTTGACGGGAACCAGGACCAGTTCGTGAACGAGATCTTCCTGCCGGTCCACACGCCCGCAAGGCTCGCTTCTCGCTGCTGGAATTCGAACTGAAGCCGCGGAGATTCGACCGGGTTGACGTTGGCCCCGGGCTGCTGAGCGTCTCTCTGAAGGGAGGCCGTCATGCATGGTGCCTCGCTGAGGTGGGGACCGCGTCGTTGGCCGCCGTCATGGGCGTGCGCGGGAGCCCTGGTCGTCCTGCTGCTGAGCGCCTCGTGCGGCCTGGTCTCCACCCGCTCCGCCACGACCTGTCCGAAAGACACCGTCCCCTGTGGCGACGGGTGCATTCCCCCAAAGGGTGTCTGTTGTGATGACGGCACGGGGAAGACGTCGAGCTACTGCACCAACCAGGCGACGGGCTGCATGGTGAACGACCGCGGCTGCCAGGCGGTCTTCCCTGCCGGAGTCACGGGGGCCTTCTGCTGCGGGTCGACTGGCTCCATCGGCTCCAATGACTGCCCCGAGGGCGAGCGCCACTGTGGCCTGCTCTGCCAGCCGAAGGACCGACCCTGTTGTGCGGAAGGCTCGACGGCAGAGGACTGTCCGACGGCGACGTATGACGACCAGGCGTGCACCCGCGTGCAGTCCTCCGGCTGGGTGCGCTGTGGCATGTGCCGCAGCCCCGTCCAGTGCGTCTCGTGTCCCCCGGGGAGATGCTGCTCTGGCGACCCGTGCAGCGACCTCTCTTGCGTCGTCGGAACAGCCTGCACCGGCGTCCCCACCGGAGCCGGCGGTGGCAGCGCTGGAAGCTGTTCGAAGGTCACCGCTGCCGGGTGCTGCGCGAGCGCCTCGGGCACCAGGACCACGGCCTGCGCCATCGCTCCGCCGTGCACGTGCCCGACCGGGACGACCTTCGTCCGGGTGCAGACCGACGGCAACACGCTGTGCGCGTGTCCGTAGCCGGAGTCCCTCGACGCCTCAGGGCAGGCACGCCGCCGAGGTGGTGATGACGAGCTGCTGCCGTGGCCGTGGCGCGCTCGTGGTCGTGAAGCGCACCGCGTTCTGCACCGTGTCGAAGGACCAGGTCTGCGCCGTCTGGGGAATCGTCACGCCATCGACGGTGACCGAGACCGGGACCTGCGGGTCGACCGCGGTCTGCAGGAACCACGTCTGGCGCCGGCCGAAGAGCGGCTCAGCGACGTGCTCCAGGGTCGCGTGCCAATTCGCCGTGCAGATCTCATCGAGCACGCCGTTGCCCGGCGTGATGAGCGCCCCGTAGCGCGTGGTGTCAGCCGCGCCGTCGTAGAGACAGCTCGACGGCGGCGCCACCAGCGTGGCCAGGAGCCCGTGCGCGCTGAAGCGGTTCGGGTCGGCCTTCACGCGGCGGAGTAGCTCGAGGGAGTGCGCGGCTGGCAACGACGACTGGTCGGGCGCGTCGCTCACGAACCACACGGCGAGCGACGCGTCGTGTCGCAAGAAGCCGGTGTTCGGAGCCTGGGTCAGCTGCGGAGGCCGCAGCGCGAGCGCCGACGTCGCGAGGCCTGCCTCGGTGGCGCCGCCGTTGACGCCCACCGAGACGAGCGCGGCGAACGCCTGACGGAACGGCGTGGTGCGCGGCGTGAGGAACGACGTCGGCCCGACCGCCCGGAGCGAGCCGAAGTCAGCCTGGTCGGTGGTGGTGACGCCGAAGTGAAAGTCGACGCCACCGTCGAAGGCGAAGCCGAAGAGCGCGCCGGGGTTGGTGGTGAGGCCCAGGTGCCTGTCAGCCATGCTGCACGAGTTGTCGAGCACCAGCAGCACGTCGGTCTTCGAAGGCACGGTGAAGCCCGCGACGTTCACGGGTGAGCCGCCGGTGCCGCTCAAGGCGATGGTCTGGGCGCCGTTGCTCGAGGTGATGGTGAGCGTCGCGGTGTCGGGGCCCAGGTTGAGCGGCCGGTAGCTGACGGTGAACGACGCGCTGAGGCCGAGGCCGAGCGCGAGCGGAAGGGTGGGCAGCGAGCCCAGCTGGAACTCGGGGCCTGGCGTCAGGGCGATGTCGGTGATCTGCGTGCTGAAGCAGGTGTTGGTGATGCGAATGGTGCGCGAGAGCGCGCGGCACGACGGGGCGACGTTGCCGAAGTCGACCGCTTCTTCCGACACGACGAGGCACGGCGACGGTGGCACGCACTGCCCGCCCTGGCACGAGAAGCCAGCGCTGCACGCGCGACAGACGGAGCCTCCGGTGCCGCAGGTCTGCGCGAGCTGTGCGGTGTGGCGTACGCAGGTGGTGGCGTTCGAGCAGCAGCCATCGGGACAGGTGCGCTCGTCACAGAACGTGGCGCCCGCGCAGACGCCGCCGACGCAGCTCGCGCCAGTCGGGCACGCGTCACAGCTCGCGCCGTTGATGCCGCACACCGCGGAGGTCTGCGTCGCGGCCGGGAAACAGGTGGTGTTGACGCAGCACCCGTCGCACGTGAGGAAGTTGCAGGGCAGCTGCTCGCACTGCCCCTGCCGACACCACTGGCCGGCACTGCACTGCGTGCACGCCGCCATCGCAGACCCGCAGGTCGCGTTCGTCTGAAACCGCGGCACGAAGGTGATGACCGAGCTGGCCGGCCAGTTCGCGGTCGTGCACGAGCCGGTGGTCGTCGAGCACTGGAGCGCCGAGAGTCCCTCTCCGCGCGCGCGCTGAAGGCCGACCGAGCCTGACGCGCTGGCGGGAACCGCGGTGCCGTAGCTGAACCGAATGACGCCAGTGCTCTCGAACAAGGTGACCTGCATCGACACGCGAGACGTCGTGCTCGGGAGCGCCGCGTCGAAGAACTCGAAGGTCGCCGCTCGCGTGGGTGCCGTGCCCGAGACGCGCCACGAGTAACGGGTGGTGATCGACGGCGCGAACGAGTCCCACCAGGGGGCGATGAACGCGGCAGGCGCGAACATGCTGGTGTGAGGAATCGCCTGGTTCAGCGAGACGTCGGGGGCGGTGGTGCCCATGAGGAGGTAGCCGTTCCGAGACAGCGCGACCTCTCGCACCGGCTGTCCGTAGAAGTCGAAGTCGAACGGCAACGTGACCGAGGTGCTGCTCGAGCCGACGAGGTTCGCGCCGCCCACCAGCGGCTGAAAACCTGCCGGCGTGGGACCGATGACGCGGTAGGCGAGCGACCCGGCCGTCGTGACACAGGCTCCTGACTGGTCGCAGCAGCCAGCGTCGCAGGCGCACGCCGAGCCACCTGCAGCTCCACCAGCCGTCGCGGATCCACCGGCAGTCGCAGTTCCACCGGCCGTCGCAGTTCCACCCGCAGTCGCGGATCCACCCGCTGTCGCGGATCCACCGGCCGTCGCGGATCCACCGGCTGTCGCGGATCCACCTGCCGTCGCAGTTCCACCAGCCATTGCGGATCCACCAGCCGTCGCAGTTCCACCAGCCATTGCGGATCCACCAGCCGTCGCGGATCCACCAGCCGTCCCAGTTCCACCAGCCGTCGCGGATCCACCAGCCGTCGCGGCGCCACCCGCCGTCGCGCTCCCGCCACCCGTGGCATTCGCGAACGTGCAGAGCCCGATGACGCACGTGCTCGTCGAGTCACACTGCCGGCACGCGTTGCCACGTTCACCGCAGTGCAGGTCCGTCACTCCGGCCTGACACGTTCCGCTCGAGTCGCAGCAGCCAACACAGGTCGACGGCCCGCAGGGTGCCAGCGTCGTCGGCGGAGAACACGAAACCATCAGCAGCAGCGTTGCAACCAGGGCCGAGCGCATGGCGCCTTCTATCGCGGAGGCGTTCACTTCGGCGCGAGCCCTCGAGGCGGCCTACTTGAGGACGACGGGAGGCGCAGACCCGGTCACGGCGTCGACCCACCCACTCCGCAGCTGTTTGGGGTGGTCGCCCAGGGAGAGGAACGCGCCTCCGGTGCTCTTGTTCGGGTTCACCGGCGTGATGGGGAAGGCCCAGCCGCGGGTGAGGCCGTCTTTCTTCGGCTGCGGGAGCTTGAAGTGGGCCGCGTACTCGGCAGCGTTCAGGTCCTTCCCGTCGACGCGGACCGTTCTCGTGCGGGCCTCGACGACGCCGTCCGGTCGGAGCACGACGTCGCCGCTCCAGGCCTTGTTCGAGGGCAGCTTCGCGCCAGCGTCGATGCTCACGTTGGCATCGGAGTTGGCGGTGGTGCTCCCGACGTGCGCCACCCAGTGTTGCTTCGACAGGCTGAACTGCGTGTTCGAGTCGAAGTTCGCGCCGCGGCCTTTGAGGTCGGCCACCAGCCCGGCGAGCTGCGCTGGGTTGAGGCCGTCATCTTTTTCTTTCGGCTCCGCGAACCGGCGCCCGACGCCGTAGGCGACCTGCTGCAGGACGAAGACGTCGTTCATGCTCGGCGCGTTGTTTTCGAGGTGCGTGAGCGCGGTGTCGATGGCCTTCGTGTCGAGTGACGGAGGGAGCTTCACGTCGGCCGCTCCCATCGCAGAGCGGAGCGCCTGGGCGTTGGCCTTCGCCGCCTCGGGCGAAGTCGAATTGAGGATGAGGGCGTTCACGGCCGCCGCGCCCGCGCAGATGCGATCGGCGTTGTCGATCTTCGGGTCAGCGCTGATTTCGTTCACCTGCGAGGCCTCGGTCGCGAGCCGTCTGCGGCCTTCGAAGGTGCTCAGGTCGCGTTGCTCGTCGGGGGCGATCTCTTTCTGGGTCGCTGGTGCGAGCGCCGGCGTCGACTGGCCCGCAGCGACCCCAGCCTGGGGTCTGGGTTTCGCGGCGCCGGTGGCGAGCCAGCCCTGTGTGCCTTTGACCTGGTCGACGGCGACGGTCGGCTTCGGCTCGGGCGAGCGCTCCACCCTCGGAGTGGCGATGGGTCCGACGCGGGTCGAGGAGACAGGGGGCGGCATGGCGGGCTCCGAAGTGGAAGGCGACTTCAGCAGAGACTCGCGAGCCACGCGCGGTGGGACATGCCCGTACCTTGAAGGCGCGCGGCTGTTGCCTGCCGGCATGCCGAGGTGCTCATTCCTGGCAGGGCGTGGGCGCCCAGGGAAACCCGTCTCACGACGTACGGCTCGCCGTCGGGACAAGCCCAGGCCAGCACTCGACGTCCGCGGCTGTATCAATCTGTCGGCTGGGCACATGGACTCGCTGCTGCGCCGGTGAGGCTGTTGTCGCGGAGAACAGGACCGAAGCGCGATGCGGGCGAGGTGCCGAGCCGACAAACACCTCGCTTCCCCGAGGTCTTGTGTTGCTTGCACCGGGCGGTGCGCCCAGATTCGCGCGGTGACCTCTCGCACACCGCTGCAGCAGGCGCAGACGCTCCAGCTCTTCGACACGCTGATGGGGAGTGGGCCACTGGGTTTCGTGTTCCTCGATCGAGACCTGCGGTTCGTGCTCATCAACGAGGCGCACGCCGAAAAGAACGGTTTCTCGGTAGCGGCGCACCTCGGGCGAACCGTGGGGGAGCTCCACCCCACGCTGGAGGCGACCCTTCGAGCCGTGACCGAGCGCATCCTCGCGACCGGCCAGCCGGTGCTCGATCACGAGTTCACGGGCGAGACGCCGCGCGCTCCCGGCGTCACGCGCACCTGGAGTGAGAGCTGGTACCCGGTGCCCGACGAGCGCGGTGAGATCATCGGCTTTGGCGCGGTGGTGGTGGACATCACCGAGCGCAAACACGCCGAGACGGCGCTGCAGCTCAGCAATCACCGCTTCGAGCTCGCCGTGAAGGCCTCGAAAGCGGTGCTCTGGCAGCAGGACCTGCAGATGCGCTTCATCTGGCTGCACAACCCGGCGCCAGGCATCGATGCCGCAGACCCCGTCGGAAAACGGGATGAGGACTTGCTGGAGCGCGCTGAGGACGCGGCTGTGATTGTCGGCATGAAGCGCGAGGTGATGCGCACCGGCGTCGGCATGCGGCGGGAGTTCTTCCCTCAGATTCAGGGCGTGGTGCGGAGCTTCGAGGTGCTGATGGAGCCCTTGCTCGATGACGCCGGCCACGTCACCGGCCACACCGGTGCGGCCATCGACATCACCGAGCGCAAGAACGCCGAAGCCGCGCAACGTGAAACCGACCGCAACTATCGGGCCCTGGCGGAAGCCAGTTCAGAGATCCCCTACCGCTTCTCAGCCGACTGGTCGACGCTGCAGCCGCTGGACGGACGCGGGCTTCTGGCGAGTTCAGCCCGCCCACTCGCGAACTGGGCGTGGATGGATCGGTACGTGCCCCAGGACGAGCATGCGCGCTTGAAGCAGTTGGTGAGCGATGCGGCCGTGCGGAAGTGTCTCTTTGAGATGGAGCATCGCTTCCTGCGCCCCGACGGCTCGACCGGCTGGGTGCGTTCGCGCGCGGTGCCCATTCTTGATGAGCACCAGGGTCTGGTCGCATGGTTTGGCGTTGTCAGTGACATCACCGAGCGCAAACAAACCGAGCTGATGCTGATCGAGGCCACGGCCGTCGCGGAAAAGGCCAACCGCGCAAAGTCGGAGTTTCTCTCCAACATGAGCCACGAATTGCGGACGCCGCTCCACGCGATTCTCGGTTTCGCCCAGCTCATGGAGCTCGTTTCGCCGGCTCCGACGCCCACTCAGAGCAAGAACCTCGCGCAGATCGTCAAGGGTGGCTGGTACCTGCTGAATCTCATCAATGAGCTCCTCGATCTTGCGCAGATCGAGTCAGGAAAATTGCCCGTGACGCTCGAGGCAGTCTCGCTCGCCGAAGTCATGCTGGAATGTCAGGCCCTGATTGAGCCGCAAGCAAACAAGCGCGGAATCGGCGTGACCTTCCCTTCCTTCGCGCTCCTCGGCACTGCCTACGCGGACCGCACCCGGGTCAAACAGGTGATGATCAACTTCCTCTCCAACGCCATCAAGTACAACAAGGCCGAAGGCGCGGTGACCGTCGACTATGCGCTGAGTGGGCCTGAGGCCATTCGTGTCAGCGTCCGGGACACGGGTGAAGGCCTGGCCCCGGAGAAGGTCGCGCAGCTGTTCCAACCCTTCAACCGGCTCGGCAGGGAAGGCGGTGGGGAGGAGGGGACAGGCATTGGCCTGGTGATGAGCAAGCGCCTCGTCGAGTTGATGGGTGGGTCCATCGGGGCCGAGAGCACGGTCGGGGTTGGGAGCGTGTTCTGGTTTGAGTTGAAGTGGGCGCCCGCGGCGGGTCAGGCAGTGTTGCCCGTGTGACGGCGAGCTGACGTCAGAAGCGAGGCTCCGCACGTCACGTGCCCGCGGTTCGAAGCAACGGTGCGGCGCGGTACGTTCAGGCCTTCGGCTTGGTGGGCAGCGGCGGGCGCGGCATGGTGCTCGGCCCTTCGACGCGCGGCCCTGCAGAGACGGGCTTCGCGTCCGGCGGCTTCGGCCCCTCCGGCGGCAACAGGCCAGAGCGCTGAGGCCCTGGCGTGTGCGTCTCGGGCGGCGTCTTCGGCTCGACGGCGAGCGGCGCGACCAGCGGCTCCGACAACGAGCCACCACGCGAGTCACCGGCCGCTTCACTGTCGTCTTCGGCGATGACGATGACGCGGTCTTCTTCCGCAAAGACGATGGCCTCACCCTGCTTCGGGTTGATGAGCGGCGTGCCACCCAGCTTCGAATACCCGATGGCGACTTCTCCGCGCTGCCGCGCCACCTTCTGCACCGTCAGCCACTGCGTCGTGTAGCCGAGCAGCGCGTAACAGGCCGCGCGCTTCAAATAGACTTCGTTGCCATCGGAGTCGAACAGGTCGGCGAAGACGGCGTTGAGCTCGCGGCGCTCCGACACCTGGGCCAGCAGCATCGACGTCATCTCGGCCGACACCACGAAGTCGGCGCCGTAGTCCTGCTCGAGCAGGTCCTTCGTCCGCGTGTCGAGAATCTCGGAGATGATGCGCGGCCGCTTGTCCTTGAAGGCGTGGAAGAGGTCTCGCAGCAGCAGCACGCTGATGACGGTGCGCGCGTCTGCCTCGTCGGCCGGCCGGCTGGTGTCGGCCACCACCATCGCCACCATGAAGTCCGGAGACACCACGCGCTTGAGGGCGTCGGGTGACGTCGGGTCGCCTTCGACGTGCTTGAGCTTGAGGCTCTTGAGGCTGCCGACCTCGTGCTTGATGAACTCGGTGAAGACTTCCTTGTTCTGCCCCGGCATCAGCCAGGCCTCGCTGCCCGGCAGCACGTAGTTGTCGAACTCGCGGAGCATGTCGCCCAGCTTGGGGCTCATGCCGCAGATGAGCATTCGTTCGGGCTTGCGGGCCATCGGCGTCGCGCCCGAGAAGCCCTCGGGAATCACCGGCTCGTGCGTCGCGGTGAGCGAGAAGCTGTCGTCGTCTTCGGCGATGACGAGCAGCTCGTCGCCTTCGCGCAGCGTGTAGTCGTCGGGCGGGTTCAACGTGCACACGGCCGGCCGACCCTGGGAGACGCGGCGAACGCCCACCACCACCGCGTCCTTCATCATCCACTGCGCGTCGCGAAAGTCTTTGCCCGCGAGCGGACCGACTGGCGAGAAGTAGAACTCGCTGCCCTCGTAGGTGAGCAGGTCGCGGTACACGGCCGCGAGCCCGTTCTGCCGCGCCGTCTGCACCATCATGCGCGAGAGCGTCTCGGCCATCGCCACCACCTCGACCCCGCCCGCGCCCAGCTGCTCCACCACCGCGCGGCGCGACGAGTCGAGCAGCTCGACGACGACGTGGTTCTTCGTCATCGCTCCGGGAATGCGGCGCAGCGCGAGCAGCGTCTTGATGGCCGCCATGTCTTGCGCGTCGTCGCCTTCGGCCGCGTCGTCGGCGAGCACGATGATGCTGCGGGCGCGCGCGGCGCCCACCTTGCGCAGGTCGTGCACCGAGAAGGGGCTGCCCTGCCGCACCACCACGCGCGTCGGGCCCATGTCCTCCATGCGCTCCTTCACCGTGTTCTCGACCTCTTCTTTGTCGGTCTCGGACAGGATGACGATGCTCGCGCTCGAGCGGTTCGAGTTCGCCTCGCGCAGCTCCCGCAGAATCGCGAAGACCTTCTCGTTGTACCCGAGGATGAGCGTGTGCCCTGCGTCGATGACGGGGCTGCGGCCCTTGCGCAGGTCTTCAATCTTGTCGCCGATGGTGCTCGAGACGAGGCCGATGAGCAGGGCCACCACGAAGACACCGCTCAACGTCGACATCGTGGCGACGAAGCGCACCAGCGTGCCCTTGTCGTCGCCCATGGTGCCGGCGTCGGCGACGCGCGTCATCGCCCACCACATCGCCTCGAAGAGGTCGAACGTGTCGGTCGGGTCTTCTGGCGGCGGCATCACCACCTTCGCGAGCGCGGCGCACGTCAGCACCAGCAGGAACGAGAGGCCGAAGAGGCCCACGAAGCGGGCGACGGGGCTCCACGAGAGGAAGCGGTCGACCTGGTAGCGAACTTTGTCCCCGAACGACGGTGCGTCATCAGCCATAGGGCGCGGACCGTAGCACCGGCCTTTTCACGCGCCTCATGCAACGCGCCTCAGCGCGCAGGAGCCTTCGTTCGCCACCGCTCGGCCGCCTGCCGGTCGGCCTCGAGGCCGCGGTCCCGGAAGCGCCGCGCATAGAGGTCGGCGAGCACCGCGCTGCAGTCGGCCGAGAGCCGGGAGTTGGCGGTGGCGCAGATGGTGGCCTCGGTGATGGCGTCGTCGATGCGGTCCTGCAGGCGAAGGTCGATGATGCGGCGAATCAGCTCGCTCTCCTGGTCGGCAGGTCTGACGGGCTCCGCGCGGACCTGCTCGTACGTGTGGGTGGCGCTGATCATCATCCGGGCCTGCTCGCGGAAGTCGCGGCAGATGATGCCGAACTGGCCGCCCTTCGACGCGCAGTCGTTGGTGAGCGTCTCGAGCGGCCTCGCGAGGCCCTTCGCTTCGTACTGGCTCGCCTGCTCGACGAAGCGCATCAGCGCGCGGGTGTCCTCGACGCTCGATGGGCTCAGAAACGACGCGTCGCGCGCGAACTCGTTCTCGAAGAGGAAGCGGGCCTGCTCCCGGAGCCGCACGGCGTTCGGCTCGTCGACGAGGCGCGCCCATTGTTTCGCGCGATAGACGTCGAACTCGTCGTTGGAGCGCTCGGCGAGGTCCTGAGCGAGGCGGGTCACCTCTTGAACGCACGGGCGCGGCTGCGCGTAGCCGACGACGCAGGCTTCACCGAGGGCGAGCGCGAGGCCGGTCGAGCCTCCGGCCCGCAGCGCGGCGACGTGCACGGCCGTCTCGTTCGCCGGGAGCTTCTCGAGCAGCGCCTGCGTGATGGCCGACGGGTCTTCCTTCACCGGCGCCATGGGGCTGACAGCGATGGGCCTGGGCTCGGGGAGAGGCTCCTTCGTCCTGAACACCGACAGCCCGCCGGCCAACGAAGCGGCGACGGCCGCGATGACGGCCACCGTCACGCCGACGCGACGCCAGCTCACCAGCGGGCGAAGGCGCCGCACCTCTTCACGGGACGCGGTGAGGTCGTCAGGGTCGAGCTGCAGGGCCCACGGGTACCCGATGCGCAACACCGTCTCGACCGCGACACCACGCAGCGAGCGGCCCTCGAGCGTCGAAGAGCCGAAGCGCTCGGACTCGAGCAGGTCGAGCAGCGCGCCGGCGACGCTCGCCCGCTCCTCGGCGGGGATGACGGTGGTCTCGAGCGCCTGCATGAAGCTCGCGGCGTGCAGCTCGAGCTCGGCGGGCGGCAGGTTGAGCCAGGTGTTCAGTTGCTGGGGCAGCCGCTCACGGTTCGGGTCTGCGACGTGTGAGTCGTCGACTGGCGAGTCGTCGATGGGCGGCTGCGGCTGCTGGTGGACCTCGGTCGTCACGACGTGCGCGAGCGTAGCGGGAGTTTCGTCGCAGCGTCAGTCAGCCAGGTGCGCCGGCCTGCCCTTTGAGTGAGCGCGACGCTACAGCCAGCGCTGCCGCCGGAAGAACAGCACCGCCACGCCGACCAGCGTGAGCGAGATGACGATGGTGGCCTCGAACGCGCGTTCGTGGCCGCTGAAGGGCAACGTCACGTTCATGCCGAAGAAGCTCGCCACCGCGGTGGGGATGGCGAAGAGCAGTGTGAGCGAGGTGAGCACCTTCATCACCACGTTGAGGTTGTTGGAGATGATGGAGGCGAACGCGTCCATCATCTGCGAGAGGATGTTGGTCGAGACCTCGGCCATCACCCTCGCCTGGCGGAACTCCACGAGCACGTCGTCGAGCAGCGCCAGCTCGGAGGGGGACTTGAGCAGCCGCTCGTCCTTCGCCAGCCGGTCCATCATGATCTGGTTCGAGGCCAGCGCCGTCTCGAAGTGCACCAGGCCCTTCTGGTACGCGAGCAGGTCGAGCACCTCACGGTTGCGCAGCGAGCGCTCGAGCCGGGCCTCCACCTCGTCGACGCGGCGGTCGATGTCGCGCACGTCGAGGAGGTACCGCGAGGCGATTCGCGCCAGCAGCCTCAGGAACAGCAGGGTGGGTTGGGCGGGGTCGAGGTCTGCGGGGAGCGCCAGCCGGGCCAGCACGTCGTCGGGCGCGGGCACGATGGTGACGACCAGGCCCTCGAGCAACATCACCGCGAGCGGCACCGTGCGGTACAGGCCTCCGGTCAGCCATGGGACACGCACGATGAGGAAGCTCGACCCGTTCTCGTGGTCGATGCGAGAGACCTCGTCGGGGTCGAGCGCGTGGGTGAGGAACTCGGCGGGAATGGCGAGCTCGTTGAGCAGCCGCGCGCGCTCCTCTGGGGTGGGGTCGACGACGTGCACCCACCGCGCGCCCGCGAGGGTGGTGGTGGGCTCGAGCGCGTGGTTGGACCAGGAGGAGAACATGACCGCGGCATAGCATCGCGTGCCCGGTGCGCCTGCTCGGTGCTCGTCGCGACGCTGGTGCCTGCGAGGCTCCGGTCGATCCGCTGAAGCTGATCAGGCTCTGATGAAGGCGGTCGTGAAGGTGCCTCCGAAGCACCGAGACGCGAGGGCCAGCTCGAATTGGCATCGGCTGCAAACGACGCGGCGCGGGGAGGGCGGTCGATTTCCAGGCGCTGTAAACCGGGTGACGCTTTTGCGGAAACCAGTCCACGTCACCTTGTGGTCGCTTTTCCGTCACCCTGTTTACAGTCCCCAGAAAAGCGACCAGCTCCCTCGACCCGTTCGGTCGAGTCGGTCACCCAAAGCCGGCCGCATTCTTCGCGACGACCGTCACCCGAGGCTTCGGAGCGCCCTCGACCAACCCTCGCGCTCGAGAGCAGCCGTTCTCCTCGCAGACCGCGGCCTGGCGTGTCTGGCTCGTCCCGACGTCAGCGCGCCTTCTTCGGCTTCGCGACCTTCTCCTTCGCAGCGGGCTTCTTCTTCTCGGCTGGCTTCTTCTTCGGAGCGCGCGAGAGCAACGTGCCCTTCACATAGATGCGGCACGACGCGAGCGTTGGTGAGGCCGCCAGGTATTCGACGACGGCCTTCTTCTTCAGCCACGCGTCGTTGAGCTGCAGTCGCGTGAGGCCGCCGAGATTCGGAGAGTCGGCGAGCGCGAACACGCCCGTCTGCGTCACCGTGTTCTCTCCGAGCTCGAGCGAGGTGAACTGCCGGCTGGCGGCGCTCTTCGCGAGCGTGACGACGCCTGCATCGCCCAGCCCGGTCCCACGCAGCGACAGCGCCTTCAGCGCTGGCAGCTTCAACGCCGCGAGGAACCGCTCGAGTCCGCGCGGGCCGAGCTGCGAGTTCGTGAGGTCGAGTGAGGAGAGTGACGTGAGCGTCTTCGAGGCTGCCAGCGCCGTGAGCGCCCCGTCGCCGTACTCGCCTGCCCCGAGGCCGAGGTGCTCCAGCGTCGAGAGGTGCGGAGCCGCGGCGATGGCGGTGAGCGCCGTGTCGTCGAGCTGGTTGCCCGAGACGTCGAGTGACACGAGCGGCCAGCCACCCTCGAGGAGCGCCTTCACGCCAGCGCCACCCAGAGCGTTCGACGCGAGCTTCACGTCACGCAGGCTCTTCAGGTGGGGCGACGACGCGAGCGCCGAGGCGCCGGCGACGGTGAGGCGGTGCGACTCGGGTGGGCCCGAGAACATCGGCGTGGGGAAGTCGGGAATCGGCCACGCCGTCGCTTCGAGGTGAAGCGTGTGCAGGCCGGTGAGGTGCGGGCACCGGGCGAGCTCCACCGCGACCGCGTCTCCACCTGCGGGAAGGCGAAGGTCGAGCGACTTCACCCTGCGCAGCAGTGGCGACGACAGCCGGCCGGTGAGCGTCGGCGGAGCGTGGGTCTGGCCGGTGAAGCCCGGTGAGTCGAAGCGCAGCCGTCGCAGCAACGGCGCTGCTTCGAACAACGGCTCGAGGTCGTCGAGCGCCTCGAGCGGGAGCGTGGCCTCTTCGAGGAACCCGCGGTGGAAGGCGACCTTCACCTTCCGGAATGGCGTGCTCTTCGCGACGTCGAAGAAGGCGGCAGTCCACTGTGCTTCGTGCGCAGCGAGCAGCTTGTTCTCGGCGATGCGGAGCGCGCGCCGGCCTCGTCGTCGGGCGCTGCGGCGAGCCGACATTGGAGCGCGATGAGCTCACCTCGCGGGTCGCCGAGGCCGCTCAAGAAGTCTGCGAGCACGAGGCGTGGTGCATCATCGTCAGGCGCCGCCAGCACGGCCTTGAGGAACTCCGCTTCTCGAGCGTGCATGGGGTTCTCCGTCACGACTCGCCCACCGTCGGATGCCGAAGAAAGCGCGAACCGGGGCCAGAGGTCGAGCACGGAGGGCGGTGTCGGGTGGGCCAGGTGGCAGCACCCCGACGACCGCGTCCCTCACGCTCCAGCGCTCACCGGCCCGACGAGCGGCGCCGAGCGAACAGCAGCGCCAACAACGCGAGGCCACCCGTCCCGAAGCCAGACGCGGAGCACCCGGCGCCGCCACCCCAGACACCAGCCTGGCGCAGCACCGTGAAGGCGCGCGGCTCGCCGTCGACGCTGCGAGCCGACCTCCACCCTGCGTGCACCGTCACCGCCTGCGGACCCGCGTTGAGCGTCGCGGTGCAGCGGAAGGTGTCGTCAGCGGCCACGGTGGCCGTGCACAACGGCGTGCCGCTCGCGTCGACGACGGTCACCTGCGTGTCGGCGAGGCCGGTCCCAGAGAACGCCACCTCGGGCCCGAGCACCTTCGAGTCGGCTTCGGGGAACTGCAGCGCCGGCGAAGGCAGGGTGACGGCCGCGACGAACTGCGAGCTCGCGGCGTCCGAGCGGTTGCCCGCGACGTCGACCGTCGAGAGGCTCACCGTCTGCTGGCCATCGACGAGGCCAGTGGCGTCACACGACCAGCTGCCGCTCGCAGACACCACTGCGGTGCAGACGGGCGCGCCGTTCACCGAGACGGTGACGGTGCTCCCGGGCTCGGCGGTGCCCTCGAAGCGCACCACATCACCGAGGACGCGGCTGCCGCGCGCGGGAGCAGTCAGGCCCGGCGCCGCTGGAGCCATGGTGTCGACGACGAAGCGGACTTCAGCCGAGGGCCGCTTCGTTCCGAACCCGTCGTCGGCGATGACGTGCGCCACCTTCAGGCCGTCGACTTCGTCCGCGGTGGGCACGCAGCTGAACGAGCCATCGCTCAGTGACGTCGCCACGCAGACCGCGCGCCCATCGAGGAAGGCCTCGACGGTGCTCCCGGGCTCCACGACGCCCGACAGCTGCGGCCGCTTCGTCGACGACACCGCGCCAGCCGTCGGCGCGAGCAGCCTGGGCTCCCGCGTCGACACGATGAAGCGAACGGCCGTCGACGGCGCCGACGCGCGCCCTGACGCGGCGACGCTGACGGCCACGGCCTCACGTGCACCACTTGCCAGCGGCGCCATCACCACGCACGAGAAGGCGCCCTGAGCATCGGCTGCAGCACCGCACACCTCGCGGCCATCGACGCGCACCATGACGCGCTCGGTGGCGGTCGCGGTGCCGGCGAAGCGGGGCCACGCGTTCGTCGTCTGGCCCTCCGACGGCGAGACGAGCTGGGGAGCCGGGCTGCCGAGGCGGTCGACGCTCACCGAGACCGCCGCAGACTCGGCGCTGACGCCGGCCGCCGACGACGAGCGCGCGCTGACCTGGTGCAGGCCGTCGCTCATCAGGCTGGCGGTACACGTCCAGTCTCCGAGCGCCGAGGCATCGGCTTCGCACAACACCTGCGTACCCTCGAGCACCTGCACGTGGCTGCCCGGCTCGGAGAGGCCTGCGAAGACGACGGACGCGGCCGACACGTGCGTGCCGTCAGCAGGCGTCACGATGGCCGGCGCAGACGGCGCTGCGGTCTGGAGCACCGTGAAGCTGACCGCGGCGGAAGGCGCCGATTGGCCCGCGGCGTTGGTGGCGACGGCCGTGGCGATGCGTGCGCCAGCCTCGAGCGGCGTGGAGGGCAGACACGCGAAACGCCCCTGCGCATCGGCGGTGGCGCTGCAGCTGACGACGCCGTCGACCGACACCGCGACGGTGTGCCCCGCGCCTGCGGTTCCCGAGAACGTGGGGCGCGCAGAGACCGTCGCGCCTGCCTGCGGCGTGAGGAGCTGCGGGCTGCTCATGGGCTGCGTGTCGATGCTGAACGCGGTGGGCTGGCTCGCCGCGCTGACCTGCGCAGCACGCCCCGCCGTCGCCGTCACCTGATGGGCGCCATCGGGCAGCGACACCGTCGACGTGCACTCGAAGTCGCCTTCGCTCGTCGCGACGGCGTTGCAGAGCTCACCCGAGCTGCGCTGCACGCGCACCAGCGAGCCGGGCTCCGCGCGGCCGACGAAGCGGGGCAGGCTGACCGTCACCACGTCACCCGCGAGCGGGCTCGTCAGCACCGGCGTCGAGGGCCGGGCCACCGGGCGCACTTCGAAGGACACCTCGTCGCTCGCCGACGACGTCAGTCCGGCGTCGTCGATGGCGCTGGCACTGGCCACCTTGAGTCCAGGCGTGAGCGCCGACTCGACGAGACACGACCACGCACCATCCTGGTCGACGCGCGCCTGACAGACCTCTGCGCCGTCCACGCGCACGTGCACCATCGAGGTGGGCTCGCCGCGGCCAGAGAACGACGGCCAGAGGCCAACCACTTGTCCCGCAGAGGGCAACAACAGCGACGGCGCCCCAGGCGGCGTGATGTCCACCCGCACCGCGACGGCCGGCGTGAGCGGCGACTCGTTGCCTTGCACGTCACGCACCTGCACCTGCAGCGACTGCGGGCCTTCGCTCAACGTCGAGGGGCACGACCAGGCACCGCTCGCGTCGATGGGCGCACGACAGACCTCGACGCCGTTGGCGAAGACGATGGCCAGGCCGAGCGGTTCTCCAGTGCCCGACAGCGTGGGCTGCGCGGTGGCGAGTGTGGCTCCGGCGACCGGCTGCGTGATGGCGCCGAGCGCGGGCCGCGTCGTGTCGATGATGACGGTCACCGACGAGTTCGCGCTCTGGTTGCCGGCGCGGTCACGCTGCACGAGGTCGAACACCTGAGGGCCATCGGCCAGCAGCGAGCTGACACAGGAGAAGGTGCTCGAGCTGGAGCAGATGGTCTCGCAGCGCAGCGTCGAGCCCGCGCGGAGCTGCACCGTCGCCGAGGGCTCGCACGTGCCAGAGAAGGTCGGCGTGTTGTCTGCCGTCGCGCTGCCGTCGACAGGGCTCGAGACGACGAGCGCCGAGGGGTTCGTCACGTCGAGCGTCACGGTACGCGCAGGGCTCGAGGTGCTCAGGTTGCCAGCGGGGTCGCGCTGCTGGGCCGTCATCGACACGAGGCCCTCGGGCTGCTGGGGCGAGGTGCAGGTGAACTTCTCGTCGGCGCACATGGCGCTGCAGAGTGAGGTCGGGCCGGCGAAGACCTCGACGAGCGCGCCAGTTTCGCATCCACCTTCGATGGTGAGCGTGGTGGCCGGCAGGAACGCGCCAGCCGTCGGCGCGGTCAACGTCGGGGCCGCAGGGAGGGTCGCGTCGAGCCTCACCGTGCGCTGGCTGGGAGTGCTGGTGTTCCCCGCGCGGTCGACCTGCGACACCTGGAGCGTGTGCGGGCCTTCGGCGAGCGGCGCGCTGATGCACGAGAAGGCGCTCGCGATGCACGAGGCGGTGCAGGCGGTGGTGGCGCCCGAGGTGACCGTCACGGTCGCGTCGCTCTCACACGCTCCAGAGATGGTGGGCGTCAGCGTCGCGAGCAGCGCGTCGGCGGCAGGCTGCGAGAAGGTCGCTGGATCGATGTGCGTGTCGACGGTGAAGGCACGGTTCGACGACGACGCGCTCGCGTTGCCAGCGACGTCGGTCTGCCGCGCGAAGACGTCGTGTGTGCCGTCGCTGCGCGGGGCCGCCTCGCACGAGAACTGGCTCGCGGAGCAGGGGGCTGAGCAGAGCAGCGTCGCGCCCTCGAAGACGTCGACCTGCGCGCCGCTTTCACACGAGCCCAGGAGCATCGGAGTCGCCGTCGCGATGAAGCTGCCTTCGAGCGGGCTCGTCAGCGCGGGCGCGACGGGTGCGGTGAGGTCGACGGTGATGGCGAGCGACGCGAACGGGCT
This sequence comes from Myxococcales bacterium, assembly GCA_030681895.1. Classification (GTDB taxonomy): domain Bacteria; phylum Myxococcota; class Myxococcia; order Myxococcales; family Myxococcaceae; genus Xiheimicrobium. Next base: position 30,896 of record JAUXRI010000107.1, read on the forward strand.
TTCGTTGCCGGCGGCGTCGGTCTGGCGCGTCAGGAGCGTCATCGACCCTTCGCCGAGCGCGGAACTCACGCACGAGAAGGCGCTGTCGACGCACGAGGTGCTGCACACCACGCCGGGACCGCGCATCACCTGCACGGAGGTGCCGGTCTCGCACGCGCCGCTGATGGTGGGCTGCTCGTTGGCGAGCGTGGCGTTTGCGGCTGGCGCCTGAACGACAGGAGCCGCAGGGAATTGGGTGTCGATGGTGAACGCGATGGGCGCCGACGGGCTGCTGGCGTTTCCAGCGCCGTCCGTCTGCACTGCGACGACGCTCGCCGGGCCATCGAGGCGGAAGCTTGAGGTGCACTCGAAGGCGTCGTTCACGCACGTCGTCGAGCAGAGCGTGTCGAAGCCGTCGAACACCACGACCTGCGAGCCTGACTCACAGGCCCCGGCGAGCCGAGGCGTCGCGGAGGGCAGTACGGCTCCGGCGATGGGCGCCGACAGCACCACGGACTGCGGCGCGCCGGTGTCGACGGTGATGGAGACGCTGGCATCGAGGCTGATGTTGCCCGCGGCGTCGGACTGGCGCGCGAGGAGCAGGTGCGCTCCGTCGCTGAGCGTCGAGCTCGTGCAGCTGAAGACACCACTCACGCACGACGCGGAGCACGTCGGCGAAGCGCCTTCGAAGACGCTCACGGTCGAGCCGGACTCGCAGCTGCCACTCACCTGCGGCGTGGCCGTGGCGAGCAGCGCGGAAGCGACAGGCGCGAGCACTGCGGGTGCTTGAGGTGCAGTGACGTCCAGCGTGAAGCCGAGTGACGACGATGCCGTGCTGGTGTTGCCAGCCTGGTCGACCTGCACCACCGACACCGACTGCGCGCCTTCTGGCAACGCTGCGCTCACGCAGGAATACGACGAGGCGGAGCACGTGGCCGTACACAGCACCTGCGCTCCGGCGCTCACCGTTACGGTCGCACCCGTTTCACAGGCTCCACCGAACGTCGGCGTCAGCGTCGACAACGAGACACCCGCGGCTGGCTGGCTCAACGTCGCCACCGAGACCTGCGTGTCGATGCTGAAGGCCCGAAGCGACGACGACGTGCTGGCATTGCCGGCGGCATCGGTCTGCCGCGCGAAGACCTGATGGTTGCCGTCAAGCAAACTCGATGACAGACACGAGAAGGTGCTGCCGGCGCACGAGGCGCTGCACAGCACGCTCGCGCCTTCGAGCACTTCGACCTGCGCGCCGGTTTCACACGAGCCCAGGAGCATCGGAGTCGCCGTCGCGATGAAGCTGCCTTCGAGCGGGCTCGTCAGCACTGGCGCGACGGGTGCCGTGAGGTCGATGGTGAGGTCGAGCGACACGAACGGGCTCTGGTTGCCTGCGGCGTCGGTCTGACGCGTCAGGAGCGTCATCGAGCCTTCACCGAGCGCCGAAGCGACGCACGAGAAGGCGCTGGCGACGCACGAGGTGGTGCACATCACGCCGGGGCCGCGCATCACCTGCACCGAAGTGCCGGTCTCGCACGAGCCACTGATGGTGGGCTGCTCGTTGGCGAGCGTGGCGTTTGCGGCAGGCGCCTGAACGACAGGAGCCGCAGGGAATTGAGTGTCGATGGTGAACGCGATGGGCGCCGACGGGCTGCTGGAATTTCCAGCGCCGTCCGTCTGCACCGCCACCACGCTGGCGGGGCCGTCGAGGCGGAAGCTCGAAGTGCACTCGAAGGCGCTATTCACACACGTCGCCGAGCAGAGCGTGTCGAAGCCTTCGAACACCACCACCTGCGAGCCCGACTCACAGGAGCCGGCGAGCAGCGGTGTCGCGGACGGCAGTACCGCTCCCGCAACGGGTGCCGACAGCACCACGGACTGCGGCGCGGCGGTGTCGACTGTGAATGACACGCTGGCATCGGGGCTGACGTTGCCCGCGGCGTCGGTCTGGCGCGCGAGGAGCAGGTGCGCTCCGTCGGTCAGCGCCGAACTCGTGCAGCTGAACACTCCACCCACGCACGACGCGGAGCACTTCGGCGACGCACCTTCGAAGATGTTCACCGTCGAGCCGGACTCGCAGCTACCGCTGACTTGCGGGGTGGCGCTGGCGAGCAGCGCGGAAGCGACAGGCGCGAGCACTGCGGCCGCTTGAGGCGCGGTGACGTCCAGCGTGAAGCCGAGTGACGACGATGCCGTGCTGGTGTTGCCAGCCTGGTCGACCTGCACCACCGACACCGACTGCGCGCCTTCCGGCAACGCGGCGCTCACGCACGAGTACGCCGAGGCCGTGCACGTGACCGTACACAGCACCTGAGCACCTGCGCTCACCGTCACCGTTGCGCCGGTCTCACAAGCTCCGCCGAACGTCGGCGTCAGCGTCGACAGCGAGACACCAGCACCAGGCTGGCTCAACGTGGCGACTGCGACCTGCGTGTCGATGCTGAAAGCCCGAAGCGAAGACGGCGCGCTGGCGTTGCCGGCAACGTCAGTCTGCCGCGCGAAGACCTGGTGGCTCCCGTCAGCCAGGCTCGACGACAGGCACGAGAAGGTGCCGCCAGCACACGAGGCGCTGCAGAGCACGCTCGCGCCTTCGAGCACTTCGACCTGCGCGCCCGTTTCACAGCTGCCGCTCATCGACGGCGTGGCGCTCGAGAGGAACGCTCCAGCGAGGGGCGCGGTGAGGGCCGGAGCGCTCGGCGCGGTGAGATCGATGGTGAGCGCCAGCGGCGTCGACGGGCTCACGTTACCGGCGAGGTCGGTCTGCACGACGCCCAGCGTGTGCGGGCCCTCGGGGAGCGAACTCACTTCACACGCATAGTTGCCGGCACTGCACGAGGTGCTGCACACCACCGTCGCGCCGAGCATCACCTGAAGCGTCGCTCCGGCTTCGCAGCTGCCCGTCAGCATCGGCTGCGCGTTCGAGAGCACGGCGTTCGCTGCGGGCGCAGAGACTCCGGGCGCCGTCGGCGAGACGGTGTCGGTGATGAACGCCACCGGAGCCGAGGTGCCGCTCACGTTGCCCGCGCCGTCCGTCTGGGTGGCCATCACGGCGTGCGGCCCTTCGGCCAGCGCGATGGAGGTGCACGAGAAGGCGCTGAGCGCGCACGTGGTGGTGCAGAGCACTTGAGCGCCGTCGGTCACGGAGACGATCGCGCCCGTCTCACAGGAGCCCGAGAGCGATGGGGTGGCCAGCGGCAGCGAGGCACCTGCAAGCGGCGCCGAAATCGCGGGCGCCAGCGGCGGGAGGCTGTCGATGCTGAACGAGACCGACGCATCCAGGCTGGTGTTGTCCGCAGCGTCGGCCTGCCGGGCGAGGAACGTGTGGGCGCCCTGGCTCACGGTCGAGCTGGTGCATGAGAACGCGCTCGCGATGCACGTGGCCGCGCACCGAAGCGTCGCGCCTTCGAAGACGCTGACGCTCGCGCCGGTCTCACAGGTGCCCGTGACGAGCGGCGTGACGTTGGTCGACACCGAGCCTGCGACCGGCGCCGTGAAGGCGGGCGCCGCAGGAGCCAGGGTGTCGATGGTGATGGTGACGCCCGTCGACGCCGCGCCTGCGTTCCCCGAGGCATCGGCCTGCCGTGCCGTCACGGTCAACGCGCCCTCAGGCTGCGCCGCCGCGGTGCACGAGAACGCCGCCGCCACACACGCGCTGGAGCACAGCACGCTGGCGCCCTGACGCACCGACACCGTGGCGCCGGTGACGCACGAGCCGGTGAACGTCGGCGTCGCGTCACTCGTCACCAGGCCCGTCGCGGGGCTGCTCACCACCGGAGCCGCTGACGAGAACGTGCCAGTGATGGTCTTCGGCGCCGTGACGTTGGTGACGACGTACTGGCCGCTCACGACGCTGCCCAGCACGCTGCTGCCGTTGTCGGTGAGCGCGCTCAGGAAGTACCCGCTCGAGGGCGTGATGGTGCACGTCATCGTCCCTCCGATGAGCACGGGCGAGTTGCAGGTGATGGTGCCGTTGGTGGTGGGCGTGACCGTGATGACCGAGCCCGCCGGCGCGGTGATGGTGAAGTTCCCGTTGCTGGTGTCGTTGGCGCTGCTGGCCGTCGAGACGAGGCGCACGCGATAGTCCGCCGCTGCGACGAGGCTGCCCGGCACCGTCCACGAGTACGAGCCGCTGCTCGGCACGCTCGAGGCGATGGTCGAGTGCAACACGCCGCCCTTGTAGAGCTCGATGTTCACCGACGGGACGCCCGACGACGACCACGTGATGGTCTGTTGGCTGCCGGCTTCGAAGCTCTCCCCGCCGTTGGGGGCCGTCAGCGTCAGCGGAGGCGCTCCCGTCACGGTGTACGCCGCGTACTTGATGCCCTCTTGCCCGTTGGGGTTGCGCACCACGACGTTGTGCGTGCCGGCCACCACGCCGGGCGCCGAGGCGGTGATCTGCGTCGCCGAGACCACGGTGATGGACGACGCCGCGGCGCCACCGATGATGACCTGCGCTCCGGCGACGAAGTTGCTGCCGGTGATGGTGATGTTCTGCGAGACGCCGGCCGAGCCCGTCGCGGGCGCGATGGTCGTCACGCCAGGCGCTGCTCCGGCCACCCAGGTGAAGGACGAGGGCAGGGTGAACTCCTGCGCGTCGGGGTTGCGAACCCGGACGTTGTACGTGCCCGCGGCCATCGCAGGCACCCTGAAGATGAGGCTCGAGGCGCCGAACTGGGTGATGTTGGCGGCGGTAATCTGCGTCGCGCCGATGAAGAACTGCGCGCCCTGCAGGTAGTTGGCGCCGTCGATGACGACGAGCGCGCCGGTGGTGGCCACCGACGGCGTCACTGCCGCGATGACGGGCGCGGGGAAGCTCGGCCCGCTCTCGACGCCGATGTTGTCGACGGTGAAGCCGCGAAACGCGTTGTACGAGGTGTCGCCCGAGTCGAACTTGAACTGCACCTTGATGGTCTGCCCTGCGTACGGCGTCAGGTTGTAGACGTAGCGACGCCACACTGGAGACTGCGCAGGCCCGCCCGAGCTGTAGGCCGCGTCACCAGGTTGCGGCGCCGCGAAGCTGGGGTTGAGCCGGCCGAGCTGCGTGTACGTCGTCCCGCCGTTCGTCGAGACGAGCACGTCCATCTTGTCGTAGCTGGCCGCGGCGACGCCTTCGATTTCCCACCAGCTGTCGAACTCGAGCTGCGCGACCTCGCCTGCCGGCAGCACGATGCTGGGCGACGACATGGTGCCGAGCTGAACGCTCGCCGAAGAGCCGCCGTTCTTCGCGCCCTGCGCGCCAGCGTTGTAGTTGCTCCCGATGAAGGTGCCGGTGCTGGCGCTGCCGAACCACGCCACCTGATTTCCTCCGCCGATGGCTGGCAGGTGCGCGCCCGTGTCGGCCAGCGTCACCAGGGCCGGGTTGAGCGCGCTCGAGACCGAGACGGTGCTGGGGTTGATGCCGAGCCAGGCGCTGCCCGTGCTGGCCGTCAACGTCCACGAGCCGAGGCCGCTCTCGAAGTTCTCGGTGAAACGAGAGGTGAGGCCTTGCGTCGTCTTCTGCACCGCGGGGGCTGGAGCCGGAACTCTGGCGGCGGCGCGTTGAGGCTCGGTACACGACACGAGCGTCACGGCGGCGAAGGCAGCGACGAGCGGAAGGGTCAGTCGGCGAGTGGTGGTCATGGTGGTTGGCTTTCGAAAAGTCGTCACAGCGCGGTGGTGAACTCGACGCGGCGGTTGCGTTCGCGCGCGGCGGCATCGGTGTTGGGAGTCAGGGGACGGTCAGGGCCGAAGCCCTTCGCGTCGAGGCGGGCGGCGTCGATGCCGCGCTCGATGAGGGAGCGGCGAACGGACTCGGCGCGCCGCTGCGAGAGGGAGCGGTTGAACGCGGCCGGCCCGAGGTCGTCGGTATGGCCTTCGATGACGAGGCGCGAGAGCTCAGGGTGCGCCTTCAGCGTCGCGGCCACCGAGTCGAGCAGCGCGAACGACGATGCCGCGATGACGTCTCGGTTCAGCTCGAACTGCACCTTCTCGGTGAGCGAGAGCCCGCCTTTCGCCACGACGACGACGGCACACCCATCGGCGCTCCCGGGCGCAGCGTCGGCGGGGCAGGCGTCGCTCGCGTCGGCGATGCCATCACCGTCGGCGTCGGGGCAGCCGCCCAGCGGGCCGGCCTGGGAGGGACAGGCGTCGGCGGCATCAGCGACGCCGTCGGCATCGGCATCGGCGCAGCCAGACGCGCTCTTCACGCCTGCCTGGTTCGGGCAGCGGTCGGCGGCATCAGGCACGCCGTCGGCGTCGGCATCGGGCGGCAGGCAGCCACGCAACGACGCGAGGCCAGCCACTTTCGGACACGCATCAGCGAGGTTGAGCAGGCCATCGGCGTCGTCGTCGCGGTCTGCGCAGCCGGCCAGCGTCGGCAGCCCGGAGCGCTCAGGGCACGCGTCAACGCCGTTGGCGACACCATCTCCATCGCGGTCGAGCGACGCGCAGTCAGCCAGCCGGTACGGCTCGGACTCGGAGCACACCGGCGGCGCGAGCGGCGTCCACGCGAGGCCACCCATCACCCGCAACAGCGGAGTGCCGGGCAGCGTGCCGATGCCGGGGCCCGCGACGAGGAAGGCCTCGAGGCGTCGGTTGAGGAACGGGTAGCGCGCTCCAGCGAGCACCTCGAGGGCTCCTGCGGTGCGCGACATCGGCACCACGCCGCGAACGGTCAGCTCTCCACGCAGCGAAGGGCCAAGGGTCGAACCGGTGACACCGAGCGACAGCATCGAGCCGACCTGGTCGGTCACCTCGGGGCTGAACGGAGAGAGCAGCTGCTGGCCTCGCACCACCGCGCCCAGCTCACCGCCGACGCGAACGAACGAGCCGAAGCTGTGCGCGACGCCGACTCGGGGCAGCAGCGCGAAGCCGAGGCCCGGGTCCTTCGTGAGGCCCGACTCCGAGCCGAAGGGCAACGAGACGCCGAGCGTGATGCCGAGGTCGACGGGGCTGCCGTTCGACTGGCGGAGCAACGTGCCGCGGGCCTGCAGCACCGGCGCGCCGAGCACCGTCGACGTCACCGGCGCGACGCCCTGCCTCGAGAGGTCGTCGCCGCCCTGCCACACCACGACGGGCAGCTGCAGGCCGAGCTCGAGCTGGTCGAGCACCGCGTACGCGACGCCCAGGTGCGCGCTGACACGAGCACCGATGACGGCGCCGACGCGCGCATCATCGAGGCGGTACACGAGCGGCTGGTGTTGGTACTGGCCGGTGAGCGAGAGCCGCAGCGTGCCCGCGCGAAGTCCGTCGCCGGTGCCGAGCACGAGCGCGCTTCCCGGGTCGGGCGAGAGGACGCGGTCGAGGTCGAACGAAGGAACCTGCGACTGCGCAAACGACGGCGTGGCGCCCAGCGCGAGCGCCAGGGCGAGAGTTCGAACGTGCATAAATGCGCTCCGGGAATTGACGCCGCGCAACTGCGCTGGCGTTTCGGTGGTGTGACGAGTGTCGTGACGCGTGAATGACTGCGATTGATCAACGTGACCCAGGGCCTCGCTGAGCGACGAGCCGACCTCGCGAGCGCGCCGTCCGTGTGAATGTTCGACCTTGCCCATGGTGCTGCCTCCCGCGACGTCACGACGGGAGGCGACCTGTGCGACGGCCATGCCGTGCTCGTGGTGCGCGGGCTGTCGGGTGATCACCCGACAAGCGGTCATCGGGGTGACGCGCGCGACGAGTGCGACGCATGCCGAGCGCGTTCGTCGAGCCGTCTACTTCAGCTCAGGGTTCGATCAGTCGCGTGTGCTGCGGCGAGGAAGGCGTGAGAACGCTCAGCGATGAGGCTCCTACTTGAGTCTCTCGAGCAGGCCTCTGCGTTTGACGATGTTCTTGTAGTCCCACTGAGTGTCGCGCGCCTTCTTGAGCCAGCGGCGCAGGTCACGAAGCTTGATGTCATCGGGACGAACGAAGCGCGCTTCAGCTGCCTTGAAGCTGCCCTCGGGCGTGAGGCCCGGTTCGTCGAAGGACTGGCCGCTCCAGAACAGAAGCCGCGGGCCGCTCTTCAGCACGCTGTACCCGACGACCGGGTTGCCATCGAGAAACCACACCGGGTGCCCGTGCCAGACTTTGTTCTCGGCTTCGGGGAGCACGCTGCAGATTTCGTCGCGCAGCACGTCGAGCACGGCACGAACGGCACCAGCGTGAGCGCGGTGGTAGCTCGCGACGGTTGCAGGCGCTTTGGTCATCGTGCCTTCTCCTCCTGGTGTCCGGTCGCGCAGACGTCGAGTTGCGTGGCGCGCCATCTTCTCGATTCTGGCTGATTGAGCAAGACGGCCCGAGCGAGTCGACGACTCCATTGCAGCGACTGACGAGCGCGGCCTCCTGAGCGAGGATGCGCGCCATGGCTCACCCTGAGGTGTTGATTCGTGGTCGTCGCGTGCTGCTCCCCACCGGCGTCGCGCCCGCCATGCTGCACATCACCGACGGCCGCATCACCGCTGTCACGGCCTTCGACGCGCCGGCGCCGAGTGACGTGCCCCGCATCGACGCGAACGACCTGCTCGTCACGCCGGGCATCGTCGACTCGCACGTGCACATCAACGAGCCGGGCCGCACCGAGTGGGAAGGGTTCCTCACCGCGACGCAGGCCGCAGCGGCAGGAGGCATCACCACCGTCGTCGACATGCCGCTCAACTCGATTCCTCCCACGACGTCAGCCGACAACGCCGAGACGAAGCGCGACGCCCTGCGCGACCAACTGCACGTCAACGTCGCCTTCTGGGGTGGCGTGGTGCCGGGCAATACGAAAGACCTGCCGGGCCTGCAGCGCTTCGGCGTTCCCGGGTGCAAGTGCTTCACCTGTCACTCGGGCGTCGACGAGTTCCCGATGTCGACGCGCGCCGACCTCGAGCTGGCGATGCCGGTGCTGCGGGACCTGGGACGCGTCTTGCTCGTGCACGCCGAAGCGCCGGGTCCGCTCGAGCGCGCCGAGCTCGAGGTCGCCGGGCAGGACCCGCGCCTCTACCAGACGTACCTGCGCTCGCGCCCGAAGTCGGCAGAGGACGAAGCCGTCGCGATGGTCATCGAGCTCTCGCGCAAGCACCGCTGCCCGGCGCACATCGTCCATCTCTCGAGCGCGTCGGCGATTCCGCTCCTGCGTGCGGCGCAGGCCGAGGGCGTGCCGGTGACGGCCGAGACGTGTCTGCACTACCTGACGTTCACTGCCGAAGAAATTCCTGACGGCGCAACGCACTACAAGTGCGCGCCACCGATTCGTGAGGCGTCCAACCGTGAGCTGTTGTGGAAGGGATTGGAGGAGGGCGTCATCGGGATGATCGTGTCTGACCATTCTCCCTGCACGCCGGCGCTCAAGAAGCCCGAGACGGGCGACTTCCTCGGCGCGTGGGGCGGCATCGCGGGCCTGCAGCTCGGGCTCTCGGTGTTGTGGACGCAGGCGCAGGCGCGCGGCGTGTCGCTCGAGCAGATGGTGCGGTGGAACACGCTGGGCCCCGCGAAGCTGGCAGGGCTGGCAGCGCGAAAGGGACAGCTCGCCGCCGGCTTCGACGCCGACCTCGTCTTCTGGGACGACGCCGCGAGCTTCGTGGTGACGCCCGAGTCGATTCGGCACAAGCACCACGTCACGCCGTACGCGGGGCGAACGCTGAAGGGCGTGGTGCACCAGACGTTCGTCGGTGGCCGGCTCGCGTACTCGAAGACTGGTGGACTCGCGAAGCCGGCTGGACGGTTCGAGGCCGTGGGCCGATGAGAGCGGCGCTGCTGGCGATGGCGTTGACGGTGGCTCCGGCCGCGCACGCCGCCGAGTTCGGAATCAGCGTCGGAGCCCTCGAGGTGATTCTGCTCCCGCTCGCGCATGGCGGCTTCTATCCGTACATCGGTGGCTCCATCGGAGTGCCGCTCGTCGACCGGCTGACCTTCATCGCCTCGCTCTCCATCGAGTACAGCTTCGACCAGGGCCGCGGTGGTTTCGTCGGCGTCACCACCCTCGACTACGCGCTGGGTGAGCGTGTCGGCCTCGACCTGAACGTCGCGTTCATTCACGACCAGCCGGGGCTGCAGTTCTCGCAGGCGCAGTTCTTCCTCGGCGCGGGCCCGGGCGTGACCATCTACCTCGGCAAGTTTGCGCTCTCGCCGTTCCTCAACTTCTTCGCCGGCCTCACGGTGCCTGGCGCCAGCATCGTGCCCGGCATCAACCTCTCGCGGGCGTTCTGATGGCTGACGTCGTCCTCTGCACGCTGAACGCGAAGTTCATCCACGCGTCGCTGGGGCTTCGGTACCTGTTCGCGAACATGGGCGAGCTGAAGGCGCGCACGGTGCTGCGTGAGTTCGACATCAACCAGCCCGTGCTCGAGGTCGTCGAAGCGCTGCTGGCGGAGCGCCCACGCCTCATCGGCTTCGGGGTGTACGTGTGGAACGTCGACGAGACGCTCGCGGTGGTGCGGGTGCTCAAGACGCTGCAGCCTGACGTCGTCATCGTGCTCGGTGGCCCCGAGGTCAGCCACGAGACGCGCGGTCAGCCCATCGTCGAAGCGGCCGACCACGTCATCTGTGGAGAAGCCGATCTCGCCTTCGCTGCGCTGTGCCGCCAACGGCTCTCGGGTGAAGTCCCCGCGAAGGTCCTCAGCGCGCCACTGCCGGACTTGAACGCAGTGACGCTCCCGTGGAGCGAGTACTCCGATGACGACCTCGCGAACCGGCTGCTCTACGTCGAGGCGTCGCGCGGCTGCCCGTACCGGTGCGAGTTCTGTCTGTCGTCGCTCGACGAGAAGGTGCGCACGCTGCCGGAAGGCGCGTTCTTCGACGCGATGGAGACCCTGCTCCGCCGGGGCGCGCGGAACTTCAAGTTCGTCGACCGCACGTTCAACCTCGACGTGAAGCAGAGCCTGCGCATCCTCGAGTTCTTTCATTCTCGGCTGACGCCCGGGTTGTTCCTTCACTTCGAGCTGGTGCCCGACCGGCTGCCGGAGGCGCTGCGTGAGGTCATCAGTCGTTTCCCTCCCGGCGTTTTGCAGTTCGAGGTCGGAGTGCAGACGCTGAACCTGGACGTCGAGAAGCTGATCAGCCGACGACAGGACCACGCGAAGCTCGAGGACAACCTGCGCTTCCTCGCGCAGCACACCGCCGCCCACGTGCACGTCGACCTCATCGTCGGGTTGCCCGGAGAAGACGTGTCGAGCTTCGCGCGTGGCTTCGATGCGCTGGTGAAGCTGAAGCCCAACGAGATTCAGGTCGGTATGCTCAAGCGCCTCAAAGGCACGCCCATCGCCCGGCACGAGGGGCCGCATGGGCTCGTCTACAGCCCGCTGCCGCCGTTCGAGATTCTGCGGACTGGGGTGCTGACGTTCGACGAGGTGAACGCGCTCCGGCGCTTCGCGCGCACGTGGGACGCGTTCGGGAACAGCGGGCACTTCGTGCTGACGATGCGGCGCGTGCTCGATGAGGCGTCGTCGGCGTTCGAGGTGGTGCAGCGGCTCAGTGAGCATCTGCACGCGCACGACGTCGGCAGCAGCGGCGTGGCGTTGACGCGCAAGTTCCGGCTGCTGTTCGGCTTCCTCACCGAGGGGCTCGGGTGGAATCGCACCGCCGCGGCCGAGTCGTTGTTCGACGACTACCGGCGCTCCGGGAAGACGGACCGGCCGAGCTGGCTCGCGAGCCTTCCTGACGCCGAGCTGGCCGAGGCGGTGCGCGTCGACTTCAGCGCGCGACAGTCACGTCACCGGAGCTGATCAGTCTTCACTTCGTGCGCCTCACTGAGGCGAACGGTCGTTCGTGACGAGTGCGCGCCACGCGTCGAGCTGACGTCGAGCCTGCGCGGCCAGGGCAACATCATCGGGGTCACCAGTTCGCCGGGCGCGTCGCGCCCAGTTCTCGCTCCGTCGCTCGAGACACTCGTCGGAATCGCAGTACGCCGTCTCGGTCAGCGCCTTCAGCTCCGTCGCCGCGAGGTCGCCCGTCGTCCATTCGACCCAGTCACCGTCTTGCCGCAGCAGTCGCACGATCTTCGGCGCGTGCCCGTCGCTCGATGGCGCGAGGGACAGATACCGACGGTACATCGCTCGCGCGGCGCGCTCATGCTCGAGCCGGCGTAGCTCCGCGAGCCGGGAAGCAATGGCGGGTTGGTGTGGCGCAGGCTCGAGGCGAGAGAGCCTGGCGTGCGCGGCCGCCACGTGCGCCAGGCAGTCGAGCCGGAGCGGATCAGCCTTTCGACAGGCATCACCCTGCTCGATGACCGTTTCCCAATGGTCTTTCGCGACGAGGCGCTCCAGCACGAGTGCCGGGTCGAGCCAGCCGCCGATGGCCGGGCGTGGCAGTGAGGGGATGCGCCTGGGCCTGGTCGTCGTCGTTCTTCCGTCGTCTTGCCAGTAGACCAGCGGCTCGAAGTGCACCTCGCGCACTGGCTTCACGTTCACGTATCGGCCGTCTCCGAGACTCGTCACCACGGGCCAGCACGCCTCGGTCGGCGGGAAGACAGCGGGTAGAGGCTGCTCCGATTCCGTCTGGTTTGCGCGCTCCGTCACCTCACCGACGTTGGCGGAGGAGCGGCTCGCGAACCCGAGACCGGAAACTGCCACGCCGCAGACGAGGGCGACGAGGCCCGCCACAAGTGCCCGTCGAGCCGTCGGTGGTCGGGCTGAACGCGAGACGAGCTGCGCGTCTTCGCTCTTCAGGTACAGCGCCCATGGATAGCCGAGCTCGAGCACCGCCTTCACGAACTCGCTGCGCAGCTCTGGCGTGAGCTTCGCCGTGCACGCGTCGTCGTCGAGTACGCCGATGAACTCGAGCGCCGTTTTTGATCGCTCGTCGGCAGTGCCGTCGCGGTGGCGTGACGACAGGAGGGCAAGTGCTCGGTCGATGCGGGGCCGTGCGGCTGGCTCCAACCCGGTCTCGGCGAGCAGTGATCGTTCAACGACCCGCGCAGTCATCTTCGTCCAGCGTAGGTCGCGGTCCGTTCAGGCGTCGAGGCCGCGGCGCAGCTCGGAGCGGCGACACCGGAATGACGAAGCGTCGCGGCGCTCCTTCTCAAGTAGTCATGAACAATCGCTCACAGCTGCCGCTGCTGGTGGTCGTCTCAGTCGTTGTTTTCGTTGGTCGCGTTCAGGCGCAGACCTGCACGACGCCGATGGTCTGAGCGCCAGGTGCAGTACCCCAACGTGTGCGGGCGAATGAGCCGCGTGCTGGGCGGCGGAACGTACACGGCGACCGTCGAGTACCGCATCAACGGCACCGTCATCTCGTCGCCGGCAGCGGTCAGCTTCACGCAGCGGTCGCTCGTCGTGCACGTGCTTGGGAACAACTGAGCTGTGCCGTCGATGCAGGCGCCGCCGGAGCCCGGCATCGGAGCTGTTCCCGGCCTCGACGACCCTCGCCCGTCTCGACCGAATCGTCTCGTTCGCGGTTCGGAATCGATTGACTCCGCACGCCCTCGCCTCAAGGAAGGCACTCATGCGGCACGCTCCTCTTCGACCGAAGACCCTCGCCCGCCTCGCAGGCCTCGCCGTCTTTGCCGCGATGCTCCCGTCGTTCGCGTCAGAGAGCGGCGGCCACTCGGACCCCGCAGCGCCCATCGTGCTCGCGCTCGCCATCATCCTGGTGCTGGCGAAGGTCGGCGGAGACCTCGCCTCGCGCTTCAAACAACCGGCCGTGCTGGGTGAGCTGCTGGTGGGCGTGCTGCTGGGCAACCTGTCGCTGCTGACCGAGGCCATCACTGGCACTCCGCTTCGCTACTTCGAGACCATCTCCACCGACCTCCACCTCGACATGCTCTCGCGGCTGGGCGTCATCATCTTGCTCTTCGAGGTCGGCCTCGAGTCGACCGTCGGCCAGATGATGAAGGTCGGGCTCTCGGCGTTGCTGGTCGCGACCGTCGGCGTGGTGACGCCGTTCGCGCTCGGCTGGCTCGCCTCGATGTGGCTGCTGCCGACGCACAGCGTGTACGTGCACATCTTCATCGGCGCGACGCTGACGGCCACCAGCGTCGGCATCACCGCGCGCGTGCTGCAGGACCTCGGCAAGAGTCAGCTCACCGAGTCGCGCATCATCCTCGGCGCTGCCGTCATCGACGACGTGATGGGCCTCGTCATCCTCGCGGTGGTGACGGGCGTCATCGGCGCTGCGAACGCGGGCACGACGCTCGCGGTCAGTGACATCGCCATCACGCTGCTCAAAGCCGTCGGCTTCCTGGTGGGCTCGCTGGTCATCGGCCGGTGGCTCTCGCCGCGCATGTTCCACATCGCCTCGTTGCTCAAGGCGCGCATGGTGTTGCTCGCGTTCGGGCTTGGCTTCTGCTTCCTGCTGTCGTGGCTCGCCGACTTCATCGGGCTGGCGCCCATCGTTGGAGCGTTCGCGGCCGGCCTCATTCTCGAAGACGTTCACTACCAGGACATCAAGGACCGCGACCACCACACGCTCGAAGAGCTCATTCACCCCATCTCGTACTTCCTGGTGCCCATCTTCTTCGTCCTGATGGGCATGCGGACGGACCTGAAGGCCTTCGTCGCGCCCGGCGTGTTGTCGCTGGCGGGCGTGCTGGTGGTGGTGGCCATCGGCGGCAAGCTGGTCGCTGGCCTCGGTGCGCTGGGCAAGGGCATCGACCGTCTCAGCATCGGCATCGGCATGGTGCCCCGCGGCGAGGTCGGCCTCATCTTCGCCAGCATCGGCGCCGGGCTGACCATCAAGGGCGAGAAGGTCGTCGACGCGAGCGTGTTCTCGGCCGTCGTGGTGATGGTCATCGTGACGACGATGATGACGCCGCCCTTCCTCAAGTGGAGCATGTCGCGCGGCGAGAAGAAGAAGGCCGCGGCCGTCTGATCGCCGTGCCCTGACACGGGTGTCGCCTCAAATTCCCGAGGGTGCCTCGCGCGAAGTCGGCGCGAACACGGGGACGTTCGCTGGCCCGGTGCGTGCTCCAGGAGCGTGCATGCGCTCTCTTCTCGTCATCGCCCTCTGCCTCGCCGCCTCTGCCTGCCGCCTCGACACCACCATCGACGCGAAGGACTACACGCAGACCTGCACTGCCAACGCCGACTGTGTGCTGGTCGCCGAGGGTGACGCGTGCAGCCCGTGCGGAGGCTGTCAGACGAGCGCCATCAACGTCAGCGCGAAGGCGTCGTTCGACCGCGACGTCACCACGCTGAAGAACTCGTGCCCGCCGCGACTGTTCCAGCCGCCCGTCGCGTGCGCCGCCGCAGCGTGCCTGCAGCCCGAGGCGTTCTGCAACGCGGGCACCTGCGACTCGCGACCCGTGACCCGGTAGGCGCATGGAGCGGTGATTTCGGGAGGTTCGCTCGTCTGCGCTCGAGGAGCGCACGGGCGAACGCGACATCTGCGGGCTGGTGACCCTCCGTGGTGAACCCTGCCCGGAGCACCTCTTGAACTCCTGCCGAGCCCTGCTGTCCGTCTGCCTCGTCTCTGCGAGCTGCGCCTCGATTCCCGTGACGGGCGCCGCCGCGACGGGCGCGCCGCTCGAGGTGCTCGAGACGTCACAGACCTTCAACGTCACCCGCAAGGTGAAGGTGGCCGAGGTGACCCATCGCGACCGCGTCGGGCGGAAGACCGGCACCTCTGAGGTGACCGAGAACCGGACCCGTCGCGTCACCGAGTACGACTGGAAGTTGATGCAGGGCGACCAGGGCGTCGACGAGAGCGACTTCTATCGCATCGGTGGAGACCTCGAGCGCAGCGCGCTGGTCGACGAGAAGCGCCGAGGCGCGGCGACGCTCCACACGCTTGGCGTGCTGACCATTCCCGTGGGCATCGCGCTCGCCGTCGCAGGCGTGCTGCTCGCGTACGTGCCGCTGCAGACCGTGACTGACCCCGACACCGGCATGCCGACGATGGCGCCCCTGCTGCCCTCGCTCTTTGGCTACGTGATGGTCGGCGCGGGCGGTCTGCTGGCGGGTGGGCTCGGCAGCATGCTGATCAACGCGGGCAACGAGCTGCTCGCGCCGGGAGTGCGGCTGCTCCCACGCGAAGAGGCCGAGGCGGTCGCCGCGAAGTACAACGCCACGCTGAAGTGAGTCGAGGTCGGTCCACTCCGCGCTGGCCTTGTGACGGCTGCCCGCTAACCTCGCGCCATGCTCCGTCACCTTGCGCTCACGTTCCTGCTCGTCCTCTCTGGCTGCGCCACCACCTACAACGCGCGCTGGCTCGACCCTGCCGCGCCTGCCACGGCGGCGACGACGCAGACCGACGAGGCGAAGGCGCTGGTCGAGGCCGGGGACGCGGCGTGGGCCCAGCGAGAGGACGCCGCGAAGGTCCGTGAGGCCATCACGAAGTGGGAAGCCGCTGCGCAGCTGTGGACCAACGGAGACCACGCGGCCCGGCTCTCGCGCGCGCACTACTTCCTCGGTGACTCGTTCGTCGCCGTCAGCGGTGACGCCGAGGCCCGTGACGCCGAATACAACGCGAGCCTGGAGTGGGCGGTGAAGGCGATGAAGCTGACCGCGCCCGACACCGTGAAGGACCTCGCGGCCGGTGTGCCCATGGTGACGGCCGTGAAGAAGGCGCCGAAAGAGGCCTCGGAAGCGTTGCTCTGGTACGCGTCGAGCCTCGGCAAGTGGGCCGCGATGCGCCGCGTCGGCACACGCCTCAAGTACAAGGACGAGCTCAAGGCCGTCATCGACCACGTCGCCGCCATCGACCCGTCCCAGCATGGCGCCACGCACCGCTGGCTCGCGACCTACGAAGCGCAGACCATCAACATCCTCGGCGGCTCGGCGGAGCGCAGCGAGGAGCACTTCAAGAAGTCGCTCGAGATTGCGCCGAACTACGTCGGCACCAAGGTGCTGTGGGCCCAGTTCCTCTGCCCGAAGACGGGAAACCGCACGCTGGCGAAGAAGCTGCTCGAAGAGGCCATCGCCGCCGACCCCACGCTCGACGCGGGCAACGTCGCCGAGAACAAGGCTGATCAACAGAAGGCGAAGGCGCTGCTCGCGAACTTCGACGCGCTGTTCGTGCTTTGAAAGAGCGCCTTAGCGACACGCCGTCGCCAGCACGCCGTAGCGACGCTCGAGCACTTCTGCACACGACTGACAGTCGGTCGCAGCCTGGAAGTCCTGGTCCCAGCAGTTGACGTTCGAGGGCAGCACCCCGAAGTCGCGAATGAGCTGCTCCCGCGCGTTGGTGCACGTCGTCACGCAGTACGACCACGGCCCGGGCGCCGTCTTCACCGAGCTTCGTTGCACGCCTGTGTCTGGCCCGGCCTCGACGAACTCCGCGCGTCCACACCCCAGCACCAGCAGCATCAGCATCGTCAGTCGTCGCATGCCTGATGGACGAACGAGCCGACGGAAACCGGTCAGCGCGCGTCGCCAGCGAGCACGACGAGGCCAAGGTTGGCCGTCACGAAGTGCAACAGGCCGAACGAGCCGACCGCGAGCTGGTCTCCGACGTCGAGCTTGAGGCCGAGCGCCCCGAAGCTCCCCAGGCGGGCGAACGCCAGGAGCAGACCTGCGTCGACGGTGACCGCGGGAGCGAGCTCACGCCTGGCTCCAGCGCTGCCCGCACCCGAGAGGATGCCGATTGCCCCGCCGCCCACCGACACCGTGGCGCGAAGCTCCGACGAGCCCGAGATGAGCGTCGGCTCCCAGCTCACGGCGGTCGAGGCGGTGAACTCGGGGAAGACGAACGTGGTGGGCAGCACGCCGAAGTCCTGCTCGAGCTGCTGCCTCGTGCCGCGCGGAATCGACACGACGTACGAGGCCCGCAGCACCCGCCAGCCGAACGCGCTCGAGAAGAAGTGCGTGAAGTCGACCTGCGGCGCGACGCCGACCGTGAAGGTGTCGAGCGGCGCCACGCTCACCATCACGCCCACCGCCTCGCGTCCGCGCAGCTGCGAAGGCCCCTTCGTCGGCAGCATGAGCGTGCCCACCAGCGTGAGGTCGGCCTCGGCGAGCGTCGTCGCGGTGTCTGGCTTCACCTGCACTTCCCGCGAGAACACCTGGCCGTCTTTGACCCGCCGCACGAGATACGGCCCCGGCACGAGCGCGAGGCGGAGCACTTGTTCTCCCGGCGCTGCCTCGACGACCGTGATGCCCGTCGACAGCTGCACCACCTCGAGCGGCCCCTGCGTCTGCGCGACGACGAGCTGCGTGCCTGCCTTCGGCACCGTGGTGAGCACCACGTCCTGCCGGCCGCGAAGGCGAAGGTCGAAGCTCGGGTGCTGTGCCTCGCGGCTGCGCGTCGCGGTGTCTCGAATGGTGAGCCGGTTCGCGTAGGCGAAGGCCTCCGACAGCGTCACCTGCCCGTCGCCTGACGAGTCCGCCGCGCCGCGCAGGCCGCCGACGAGGTGATGGGTGAAGAAGCTCCCTTGCAGCACCTCGGCCTCGTGCGCGTCTTCGAGGCCCGAGCTCGCGGCGAGGAGCGCGGTGCCTTCACTCGAGAGCGCCGGCACGCCGACCTCGAACGGCTTCGTCGGCGTCAGTCCCTTCGCCTGCGTCCACCCACCGCCACGACACGCGTCGATGATGCCGATGCGCACGCCGGAGTTCGAATCGCCGAGCCGTTCCTTGAGCGTCGCGAGCGGGAGCGGCTTTCCACCCGGGTAGAGCGCGGCTTCGTCGGCGTGGCCTGAGTAATAGAAGACGAGGAGCCCATCGGCAGCGGCCTCGGTGCGGGCCTGCGCGAGGGCAGCGAGGACATCGTCGGGGCTCGCGTCGAGCAGCACGCGCACGTCGGACGCCGAGAAGCCGCCGCTCGTGCGAAGGACGTCGGCCAGGTTCTGCGCGTCGCGGTGCGCGAAGTGGAGCGGGGTGCGGCCTTCGATGGCTGCGTTCGAGCCGACCAGCACGGCGCGGCGGGCGGGCGTGGCGGCGGTGACGAGGCTGAGCACGAGGGCGCTCAGCATCACTTCCCCCCGGAGCGCAGCTCGAAGCGTCGGCACCAGACCGAGCCGCCGTCACAGGTGTCGACGATGGCGGGCGTCACGGCCTCGTTCGAGAGCACCACCCACACCACGTCTCCGCCGGGAGCAGCGTCGAGCGTCCACGCGGGGGTCGTCGTCTCCTTCGTCACCGCCGCTTCGTACAACACCGTCTTCGAGGTCGCGTCGATGACGGTCACGCGCGTGAAGTGCTCGAGCACCACCTGGAAGCGCACCGCGTCACCGGGCCCGAGAGGTTCCCCGCGCCAGAGTGTGACGGTGTCACCGCGTTTCACCCACGCAGCCGCGGTCGGCGCGCCTTTCACGGTGAAGGCAGTGCGGGTGTGTTGCTTCGCGACATACCGACCCACAGCCCAGTGAGTCGCGGCCGCGAAGGGAATGGCCAACACGAGGTACAGGGGCACTGCCAGCCGAAGCCACGGTGCCCGCCACCAGCGGGGAGCAGGCGCCTGACGCAACTCGAGCACGCGCGCCGGAATCGGAGCGGCCACCATCACCGCCTCGACGTGCGCCCGACAGGTGAGGCATCCGGCGACGTGCAGAATCACGTCGGCCGTCGGCTCACCGAGCGCGTGGCGGTCGAGCGCCAGGAACGAGGGATGTTCGGTCACGACTGCACCTCCTGGCGTTTCGCTGCGACGCGGTCATCGAAGCGGTTGAGGAGACGACGCACCGTGCGCTCCGAGATGCCCAGCACCTCGGCGGCTTCCGGTTGGGTGAGACCATCGACGCGCGAGAGCACCGCGACCTGCAATTCGTCGACGTCGGCGAGGGTGATCAACTGCTCCAGCACCTGACGATGCCCCGTCGCGGCTTCGAGATCGGCCGCCTGCGTCGCTTGAGGCACGGGCCGGTCCCGCATCGAGCGTTGTCTCAATCGGTCGATGCACAGATGCGTCGCCGTCTTGTACAGCCACGCCGTCGCGCCCCGCACGTCCCTCGGAGCGCGGCCCTGCCAGAACCTGATGAACACGTCTTGCGCCACGTCGTCGGCGTCATCGACGTCCTTCAAGACACGACGGCACTTCTGCCGCACCAGAGGGAAATAGCGCCGCCACGCTGTTTGAACGTCCTCAACCGCCACCCGACGGCCTCCTTCTCACTGCAGGACGAACGAGCCTCGCATTTCCGGCCACCACCGAAACTGACTTGCGCGCGTCGACGAGAATCGGCTCCACGCGTTGTGGCGCCTGTTACGTCACCGCTTCCTGCAGTGGTGCCCCGCGGTTCCTGATGGAGAACGACATGTCTTCAATCGTTGAGACGATGATGGGTGAGCTCGGTGGTGGAACGCTGCAGCACATTGGAGCCGCGGTCGGCGCGACGCCGGACCAGACGAAGTCGATGATGGGCGCCGCGTTGCCCGCGCTCATCTCGGGCCTGGCGCAGAACACCGCGAAGCCCGAGGGCGCTGCATCGCTCGCCGGTGCGCTCGACCGGGACCATGGGCCGAACCTGATGGATCAGCTCGGACCCATCGCGGGACAGCTCCTCGGTGGGGCCGGTGGCAGTGGTGGTGGCGGCGGCCTCGGCGCGGCGCTCGGTGGCCTGCTGGGTGGCGGTGGTGGTGGTGGCCTCGGCGGCATGCTCGGCAACGCTGGCGGAGGCGGCGCTTCGGGTGGTGGTCTCGCCGCGCTCCTGCCCGCGGCGATGGCGATGATGAACGGCGGCGGTGACCAGGCCGCGATGCCCAAAGCGCTCAACGGGGCGGGCATTCTCAGTCACGTCTTCGGCGGCAATCAGCAGCAGGTCGTCGCGAACGCGGCCCAGGCCAGCGGCGTCGACTCGGGCATGATGATGAAGTTCCTCGTGATGGTCGCGCCGATGGTGATGAGCGCGCTCGGTACGATGAAGCAGAAGAACCACCTCGACGCGAATGGCCTCGCCGGCATGCTGAAGCAGGAGCAGACGCAGCTCGGTGGTGCGCCGGCGGAGAGCGGCTTCGGCGCAGGCGACCTCATGAAGGTCGGCTCGGCCATCGCCAGCTCAGGCCTTCTCGGCAAGCTGTTCGGCTGAACGTTCGCGCTCACGGCGCCCGGGCACTGCACGACACCGTCACGACGAGGCTCGACGGCCGGGCCACCGCGCGAGCGCAGACGGGGCCAGTCAACGCGAGCTCTCCGTTCTCGCGGTCAGTCCATCGCCACCCGCCGACGCCGCCGTCATCGGTCGGCACCTCGGCGCCCTCGAACGTCACCCGAATACCGCCGTCGGAGTCAGGCACGGAGCTGGTGAGGAACGAGCACGCGCCGACCTGGTCGCGAATGGTGCGGAAGGCGAGCTGGAGCTCGGCGGGTGACTGGGCCGAGTAGAAGCCCTGGCTCCCGGTGCGGGGTCTCGAGCCGGCCAGCGACATCGCCTGGAGCGAAGCCCGCAAGCTCGCGTCGTCAGCGATGCCGATGACGTAGGTGGGAATGCCGTCGGTGGCGGCGCGGCGCAGCTCGGTGAGCGTGTCGGCGAGCGGGCTCGACGTGCAGGTCGGCTCGCCATCGGTGGCCAGCACCATCGCGCGCGCCGAGTTCCCCGCGCGGCGTGCCCGCAGCACCTGGCCAGCAGCGCCGAGCGCCGCTTCAGTCGGCGTCGGGCCCTCGGGCCGCAACGAGCGAAGGTTCGACACCAACAGCGCGACGTTGCCGCGCGCAGGCCAGATTCCCGCCTGCGGGGGAATGACACAGGGCTCGCCAATGCTGATGGGGTACGCGAGCCCGCCCAGCTGCATGGTCCGGTCGACCTGCGGCAACGTCGCTTCGAGCGAGGCCACCACCGCCTCCCACCGCGTCTGGGTGCTCGAGATGAGCGCGTCCATCGAGCAGGAGCGGTCGAGCACCAGCTTCACCACGGGCTCCGCGGGGCTGAGGGAGAACGTGCCGTCGAGGCAGGGTTTGGGCACGAAGCCCGCGTCGATGAGCCCCGCGTCGAACCCCGCGTCGAGGCCTGCGTCCACCCCTGCGTCGCGGCTCCCGGCGTCACGACCGGCGTCGACGGTGACGGGCGGTGGCAGGGTGAAGGTCACGACCTCGGTGCGCCCACACGCGATGCTCATCAGACCCAGCCACACGAGACGTCGCATGGGCCGACCCTGCCAGAGACGGACGTGCGCGTCAGTCCTTCGCCTGCAGGCAGAGCTTCTGTGGCGCGTTCAGGTTGCGCGGCCGGTAGCACGACCACTCGAACATCTTGTTGGGGCAGTCGCTGTCCTCGCTGCACATCTTCGTGCAGAAGCCGACCGAGCCGTTGCCGATGAAGCAGGTGTTCGACTCGCACTCGGCGTTCTTCTGGCAGGTGGCTCCGAAGCCGAAGCGTGACGGCGCGTCTTCCTTCGAGGCCTTCTTCTTCTTCGCGGGCCGCTCGTCTTCCTCGTCGTCCTCGAGGTCCTTGCCGTTGACCTACTCGGTGCGGCTCGAGCGTGACGTCTCTCTGGAGGTCGTCTGCTGGTGGCTCTGCACGGTGCCCGCGAACAGCCCGCCGAGGCCCTGCGCGATGGCGCCCAGCACCGGTGGCGGTCCGGAGTCCTCCTTCTCTCCGAGCGCGGCATCGAGCGACCTGGAGGTGCTCTGCAGCGCGCGCGTGAGACGTTTGCCCGTCGAGCCGGTGCACGCTTCTTCCGCGATGTCGGCGGTCTGATCAGCCTTGCGCTGCGCGGCCTTGAGCGCGCTGTCCGACGGGTCCTTCTTCGCCGCGCGTACGGCGTCCTCCAATGCCTCCAACCGGCTCGATACCTTCTTGCGGCACGCCGCCGGTGCGTCGGCGAGCTCCTCGACGGCCTCCTTCACGCCGTCGACGGCGCTCGAGACGAGGTCGACCCGAGACGCTGCGAGAACGGGAAAGGAGATGAGAACGACGACGGACAGAAGACGAGACATGGGAACTCCAGGTGGTGAAGGGGAAGGTGGTTCAGCGGTCGCGGCAGTCGAGCGCTTCCAGCTGGTCGGACTTGAACCAGAGCCGGTTCTCCGACGCGTCGAGGCGAATGCGCGCCCAGTACGCCGAGCGCCCGTCGGTGGTCTCGACACAGAAGTCGTAGAGCCCTGAGGCCGACTCGAGGCTGAGCTGCTCCTGGCCCGGCAGCCGGCGACGGCCACCAAACTCGGTCCACCGGCCTCGGCCGGGCAGACGCCAATAGAAACGTGTCACCGTCGCGCGCGAAGTGCGGTTGTCGAAGGTGACGGTGCTGTCGAAGCGGGCTCGACGCGGCTCCTCTTCCTCTTCGTCGGCCACGTCGTCATCGTCACGGTCGCGGTCCCGCGCGCGCTCCCGACGACGCGCCACTGCCTTCCTCGCCTGGCCCGCGGCCGACATGCAGTCCGCCTTCTGGTCCGCGTACAGAATCGAGCGGCACGCCGAGAGCTCGTCGGCCTCGTAGTGCTTGTCGAGGATGCCGCCCATGCAGCGGACGATCTGATCGGCGTAGAGAATCGTGCCGCAGACCTGCGCGGCCTCGGGCTCCACGTCGTGACCGGCGATGGCGCGAACGCACGCCACCTTCTGGTCGGAATAGAGAATCTTGCCGCAGACCTGCGCGGCTGACTGCGCGGCAGCGGGGAGGGCGAGCAGGGTGAGGAGCAGGGCAGGGCGCATGGGTCGCTTTCGGTTCACAACGACCGCAGACGGCTGGGCGCGGCGCAGGTCTCACGAAAAGCGCGTCGCCTTGAAATCCGCTCGAGGCCGTCTGTCGCCGGGCTAAGACGTCACCCATGCCTCGAGGGACCATCGCTTCCTGGGACACGGCTCACGCGCGTGGCCAGCTGACGCTCGAAGACGGCACGACGCTGTCGTTCGACGGGAGCGTCGCCACCTCCACCGACATCACCGTCGGCCTGAGCGCCGAGGTCGTCACCTGCATCGGCCTGGGCGGACAGCTCAAGGCGAAGCTGGTGCTCGTCGAGCGCGATGGCGTGCAGGAGCGGCCCTTCGACGATGGCGTGGCCGACCTGCAGCTGCTCGGGCTGCTCAGCGCCTGGTCAGTGCCCGAGGCGCAGGCGGCCGTTCCCGGTGCCGGCGCGCTCTCTCGCGAGCTCGCCGGAGCGCTGCTGCTCGCCTACTACGCCGACCCGTCTGCCCCCGCGCGCGCCGCATCTGACCGCGTGTTGATGCTCGACGAACACCTCGGTGACTCGCCCACGATTCCCGTCGAGGCCCTCGCGTCGCTCGCGGCCGAGTCGTTGCGCGCGAGCCTCATTGAATCGACGAAGGGCCTGCACCCGTACAGCCTCACCTCGGTGCTCAACGCCTTCAACGCCGTGCTGCAGCAGGCGAAGGTGGGGCAGCACTACTTCCTCATCGACGTCGACGCCGACCGCTACGTGCTCGTCGCAGCTCGCAACGAGGCGTTCGCGCGCGCCGCGCATGCGTCGGTGCTGCGCATCGTGAGCTGAGTCGCTGAACCCAGGCTCATTTCAGCGCCGCGCGCCTCGACCTCGCGGCTCGCCGGGCTCACGACGCGCACGCGCGCCCAGCTCGACCGTCTGTCGCGGCGCAGCCGAGTCGCTCTCCCTGCGGAAAGCGGACCGCGAGTTCGAGCTGCTCACGTTGACCGCCTCGGAGCGCTACGACGCCTTGCTGGCGCGCCGTTCATCGAAGAACGCGTGCAGCTGCAGCACACCGCGTCGTACCTCGGCATCACGCCGGCCTCCCTGTCACGGCTGCGCCGCCGCCGACGCCTGAACTCGCGTGTCGCCTGGGTGGCGGGAGGACGAGTTCAACACCCCAGGCTCCGCGACGACCGGGCGCTACGGCGCCATCGTGTACGTCGGCGTCATCGCGTCGAGCTGAGGGAACTGACCGGCCTGCACGGTGACGCGCGGAGGCGTCGTCTGGTCGGTCTTGTAGAGCCGGCCGCCCGTGCCCACCGCCTGGAAGAACACGTCGAAGGTGCCCTTCGGCAGATACGGAAACACGGTCGCCTGGCCGGTCGTCGCGTCGGTGCAGGGCACCTCGGCGCCAGCGTTCGGGTACAGCAGGGTGGGCTGGCCCGTCGTCGTGCGCAGGTTGAGGAAGACGGAGGTGACTCCAGCCTGCGCGCAGGTCAGCGTCGTTGCGCCATCGCGGAACGCCCAACGCACCGGGAGCGAGCCGACGTCCCAGTCCAGCGCCACCGTCACGGGCGTGCTGACGCCGGCGGGCACTGGCACCTGCTGTTGTTTCCTGAAGTAGACGAAGCCGTTCGTGTCGGCCGCCGAGAGGTCGAGCGTCGCGGTGCCGGTGAGGTTCTGAAACCGAGTGCCCATGCCTGAGGCTTCGCCGGTGGAGCACGTCACCTCTCGCGGCGTGCCTCCATTCACGGCGACGGTGACTTTGGTGATGGTGGCCTGGGCGCACGTGGGCGTCGCAGAGACCGAGAGTGCAGGGAACGACCAGCGCACCAGCAGCTCTCCGGGGCCGGTCGCCATCACGGGCTCGAGCCGCACCTGCGCCGAGACATCCTGGTCGACGACCTGCACGCGCGCGGTGCCGCGGAACTTGAGCGTGTTCGTCGCGTCGCGGCCCTCGAGCGTCGTGCTGTACGTGCCGGGGGGAATGCTCATCACCACCACGCCGTCGGTGCCCGAGGTGTTGCAGCGGAACGACTGGCTGCGGACGGCCGTGCCCGGCACGTTCACCACGACGTTCGACACGGCGGCCTGTGCGCAGGTCTGACCGCTGAAGCTCCACAAGAAGATGATGGAGTGGGTCGGGCCGGCGACACCGCCTGCTGAGCCACCCGCCACGCCGCCGCCTGTCGTTCCGCCCGCGGTGCCTCCACCGGTAGCCGAGCCCAGGCAGACGCCTGCGCCGCACGAGGCCGTCGCTCCACACGCCGAGCACGCCGCGCCGCGAACGCCGCACGCGTCGTTCGTGGTTCCGTCGAGGCACATGCCCGTCGGGTCGCAGCAGCCGTTGCAGTTGTTCGGGGTGCAGTGGTTTCGAATCACGCAGCCAGAAGTCGCGAAGAGAAAGGCGGCGAAAAGGAGCTGGAAAACCCGCATGGGTGAGTCCTCGGAGAGTGACGGCGACGCAACGACCTCACCGACGCCTGACTAACCCACCTTATTCATTGAGGGTCGCATGGGCGCATACATGGTTGGGGCATCCTCCTCCTGACCGATGTTCTGGATCAGGGCCTCGACCGATACTTCTTCACGAACCAACGCACCGCATGCCGCGGTGACCTGACCGGGAGCAGCACCATGAAGAAGCTCAACAAGAAGCAGCTGATGAAGAAGGCCCGCGGTCAGGGCATGACTGAGTACATCATCATCGTGGCCCTCATCGCCATCGCCGCCATCGGCGTCATCACCCTCTTCGGCGACAACATCCGCAAGCTGTTCGGCGCCTCGGCTGACGCGCTGGCCGGTGAAGAGTCGGTCACCCCGGCGACGAAGACGTTCAAGGCTGCAGGCGTCGACACGAAGAAGACCCTGTCGACGTTCGGCGAGAAGAACAACGCGAACTACTGAGTCGCGTCGTCGCAGTCGAAGTCGTGGCCTCGGGGTCCATCGCCAAGCGCGCTGGGCCCCGAAGTCGTTTCAGGGCCAGGCGACGGAGCTCACTGCAGCCGAAGGTGTTGCAACCGGCTGATCAACCGCAACACCACGCGCTCGGCGAGCTCAGCCGCCCCGCCCATGACCCGCTCGCGCCACGCGTTCGCCGGGTGGAACTGTACGCGGAAGATGTTCGAGTCCTTCGCGCGGCCGAGCAGATAGTCATCACTGGTGTGGAGCGCGTCGACGAGCCCCAGCTCCTTCGCGCGCGTACCCAGCCAGTATTCGCCAGTCGCCACCTTGTCGATGTCGAGCCCGGCGCGGTGCTGCTTCACGAAGTTCTTGAACAGCACGTGCGTCTCTTCGAGCTGCTCCTGGAGCTTGGCTTTGCCCTTCTCGGTCACCTCACCGAACAGGGTCACGGTGCGCTTGAACTCACCGGCCGTCATCTCCTGCACCTCGACGTCGTGCCGCTTGAGCAGCTTGTGCACGTTCGGAATCTGCGCGACCACGCCGATGGAGCCGATGATGCTGAACGGCGCCGCGACCACCGAGTCCGCGACGCACGCCATCATGTAGCCACCGCTGGCTGCGACGCGGTCGATGCACACCGTCACCTTGAGCTGCTTGTCCTTGAGCCGCGCGAGCTGCGCTGCCGCGAGCCCATAGTGAGGCACCGCGCCGCCACCGCTCTCGAGGCGAACGACCACCTCATCCTCCGGCTTCGCGACGCCGACGATGGCCGTCACCTCTTCGCGCAGGCCACCCGTCGCCGTCGCCAGCACGTCGCCATCGAAGTCGACCACGTAGACGGTCGGTTTCGTCGTGGGGGTCGCCTCGTCAGCCTTCGACTGAGCCTTGCGGCGTTTTCGAAGCAGCTTGAGCGAGGCGCGGCCCTTCGTCATGCCCAGCTGGAGCCCGTCGCGAAGGTTGTCGAACCGCTCGTTCAGGTTCTTCACCTCGAGCCAGCCGCTGGGCCGGGACGAGAACCCGCGCCGGCGGATCAGCATCAACACCGCGGTGGTCGACGCGACGACGGTGACAAAGACGACGAAGCTGCGAGCGGTGAAGCTGACGAGCTCGTTCACGAGTTCCATTCCTCAAGGGCTATCGCGCCCGAGGGCGTGGCGCCACGTTCGCCCGGCGTTTCAGGCGGGTGCCGGGCGCCGGCGTCGGCTATTGATCGAGTGATGGGTGACGACCGCATCGGCGCGTGGTTGCCAGACGTGCTCCAGGGCATGCCCGCGCGCGTGCTGTTGCCCGAGCCCTACGAGCCGCAGCGCACGCAGTACCCGCTCGTCGTGTCCCTCCACGGCAGCGGAGAGCGCGGCACCGACAACGCGTCGCAGCTGAAGAACGGCATTCGGGTATTCGAGTCGCCCGACCTTCGCCAACGGCACCCGTGCATCGTGGTGGCGCCGCAGTGCGACCGCGACGACACCTTTGGAGGCAGTTGGTACGGCGGCTCCTCACGCACCCAGCGCGCCGTCGTGGCCATGGTGCGCGAGCTGTGTGGCCGTCGGTCGGTCGACGCGCGGCGCGTGTACCTCATCGGCTTCTCGATGGGCGCCATCGGCCTGTGGGACCTCATCGCCCACCATCGCGACCTCTTCGCCGCCGCCGTGCCCATTTCAGGAGACCTGAACGTCGAGCTCGCGCAGGACCTCTTGTCCTTTCCCATCTGGGCGTTTCACGGAGAGCGCGATGAGCTCGTCTCGAACGCCAACACCCGCGCGATGTTCGCGATGATGCAGCGCCTCGGCGGCATCACGAAGTACACCGAGTTCCCGGGGGTCGGTCACGATGCGTGGCACCAGACCTTCGCGAGGCCCGACCTCTTCGACTGGCTCTTCGCGCAGCGCCGCTGAGGCATCGGCGTCGACGCCTCGGCTATCGTCGAGGACATGCTCCGCCTGCTCGTGATGGTCTCGTTGGTCGCTGTCCCTGCGTTCGCCGAAGACGACTGCACGCTCTCGGAGGACGCCATTCGGCCTCAGCTCGACGCGAAGAAGCTGCCGAAGGGAGCCAGGCTGACCGAGCAGAGGAGGCACGACCGCGTGCATCGCGAGACGTTGGTCTTCGCCGACGGCCTCGAGGCGACGTTGCAGGTCGGAGGCTGCGCGCACATCGGCTTGTCGGTGGCGCTGAGCTCGAAGAAGTCCGTGACGGCGAAGCTCACCCCGAGTCAGGCCGTCGCGCTGATGAAGAAGGTCCTCCCGATGCTCCCGCTTGCTGAGACCGCGACCCTTCAACCGAAGATCTTCCTCGATGCGCTCGACGCGGCGAAGACGGTGCCCGCCACGTTTCCTGTTCCGTTGCCGTGTGGCGATGCGACGTGTGAGCTCTCGCTCGAACTCGCCGGCACGAAGAAGACGCTGATCATCGCCTACGACTTCGCCCTCTGAGTGGAACAGTCGCCTGTGCCCGGAGCCCTCGCGGCGCGACCGTCGTCTGCCGCGTCTTCGAGCGCGTTCATCCGCGGTGAGCAGGCGTCAGACGTCTGACGTCACGAGCCAGGCGCGTGCCCCGGAGATCAACACCCTGCACCGAGGCGAGTGAGTTGCACAGCGCCGGCGCATGCACCGCACCTTCGCCGACGTCAGTGGGTCCCTCACCGTCACCGAGCACGCTCCTGGGCTGCTCGAGGTGTGCGTCGCGGGAAGGCTCTCGACCGAGGTCGGCGCGGCGTTTCCCCGAATCGCGCGTGAAGCCGCGGCGCGTGGCGGGCGGTGCTCCGTGTTCCTCGACGTGAGGGCGCTGGAGTCGTTTCACGGCCCCGTCCGAGACGCCTGGGTCGCGGCCGTCCTGGAGCATCGGCGGAGCCTCGATGAGGTGGTCGTGCTCTCGCGCGGCCTGCTCGTCACCCTGTCCGCGCGCGCCGCCGCCGTGGCCCTCGCCGCCGTTGGCGTCCGCTTCGAGGTCGAGACCGATGAGCGCCGCTACCTCGCTCGACGCCTCGAGGCGCTGACCGCGAATCAGGGGGTTGCCGTCTCGACCCATCAAACTGAAGCTCGGGCGGCGGAAACGAATTGAGCAACTGATTGCTCACACACAACCGGCTCAGTTGCGCATCGGTCTGCTCACGGTCGTGTGACAAGTAGCATAAGCCAATGAAGTCACTGCGTCATTGGTGCGTCATGGGACGCGGGGAAGGTCAACCGACCACCTCCAGACCCGGCGTCGAGAGGGTCCGTTGCCTTGACCCTCCGGAGTGTCCTCTCTAGAGACGCGTCTGCCGGACGCACTCGCGGGAGGACCCCATGTCGCAGTGGAACGCACCCAACCTGATCGCCGCCATCGATGAGTCGAAGGGCATGACCGAGAAGGGCTACACCTTCCTCGACCGCGACCAGAAGGAGCTCTTCCTCTCGTGGGACGGCCTTCGCGCCGAAGCGATGAAGCGCGCCGCGCACTTCCGCAAATACGGCCTGAAGAAGGGCGACCGCGTGGCGATGGTGCTGCCCGACGGTGAAGACTTCGTGCCCACGTTCCTGGGCGCCGTGTGGGCCGGCCTCGTGCCGGTGCCGCTGTACCCGCCGCTCTCGCTCGGCAAGCTCGACAGCTACCGCGACACCATGGTGGCCGTGCTGAGCAAGGCCGAGCCGACGTACCTGGTCACCTTGAGCAAGATGCAGCAGGTGCTCTGGGCCGGCCTCACGCACGTGAAGTCACTCAAGGGCGTCATCACTGCCGAGGAGCTCAAGGGCCCCGCGCCTGAAGGCGTCTCGCAAGACCCCGCGCAGGTGACCGACGACGACCTCGCGTTCCTGCAGTTCACCTCGGGCTCGACCTCGACGCCCAAGGGTGTGGCCGTCACGCACGGCAACCTTCGCGCGAACGCTCACGCCATCATGGTCGACGGGTTGAAGTCGGACTCCGCGACGGACCACGGCGTCTCGTGGCTTCCGCTGTACCACGACATGGGTCTCATCGGCTTCGTCATCGCCCCCATGTTCCACAAGGTGGCGGTGACGTTCATCCCCACCATGGCGTTCGTGCGCAGCGCGACGTTGTGGTTCGAGACCATTCACCGCGTGCGCGGCACCATCACCATCGCGCCGAACTTCGCGTACGCGCTCGCCACCAAGCGCACCAAGCCCGAGCAGCTCGCCCGCTGGGACCTCTCGTGCGTGAAGGCCTTCGGCTGCGGCGCCGAGCCCATCAACTCGGGCACGATGCGCACGTTCGTCGACACGCTCTCGAAGGCGAAGCTCAACCCGAACGCGCTGCTGCCCTGCTACGGCATGGCCGAAGCGACGCTCGCCATCAGCTTCATCGGCATGGACGAGACGCTCTCGACCGACGTCATCGACACCGAGGCCTACCAGAAGCACCGCACCGCCGAGCCCGTGCACCTCTCGAAGCTGGGCGAAGGCAAAGCGCAAGAGGTCGTCAACTGCGGCAAGACCTTCCCCGGCCACGAGGTCGGCATCTTCGACGACGAAGGCAAGCGGCTGAACGACCGGCGCATTGGTGAGATTCAGGTGCGGGGCCCCAGCATCGCGAAGGGCTACTTCCGCGACACCGAAGCCACCGAGCGCACGTTCGGCAGCGGCTGGCTGAAGACCGGCGACCTCGGCTACCTGGCGAACGGAAATCTGTACATCGTGGGTCGCAAGAAGGACATCATCATCATCAACGGGCGCAACTACGACCCGCAGCGCCTCGAGTGGCTGGTCGATGAGATGGCCGGCGTGCGCAAGGGCTCCTCGGTTGCCTTCTCGAAGCCCGGCACCGCGAGCGAAGAGCTGATCATCGTCCTCGAGGCGCGCACCAGCAGCGTCACCGAGCTCGAGGCGCTCAAAGAAGCCGTCAAGCAGCGCATCGTCGAGCAGATGCAGCTGACGCCGACCGACGTCGTGGTGTGCCCCGTCGGCTCGTTGCCCAAGACCTCGAGCGGCAAGCTGCAACGTTCGAAGACGCGACAGCAGTACCTCGACGGCACCGTCGGCAAAGAAGGCAACCGCACCATCGGCTCCAGCGGCGAGAAGGTCGTGCTCGCCCGGCACGTCGCGATGTCGCTGCTCGGACGGTCCCGCCACCGCGCACGCCGTGTCGTCGAGCACGCCCTCGAGGTGCGCTCGGTCGATGACGCCGTCGGCAAGCTCAAGCTCGCTGGCGACTACTTCAGCAACCGCCTCACTCGCCTCTTCTGATCAGTCTTTCACGTTTCCGGCAACACGCAGTCCAACCGCTCCTCGCGAGCCCATCAGCAAAAAGCCCAACACCATGGCAACCGTCCACATCCCCACGCTGTTCCAGCAGGCCGCTCTCGAAGTCAGCGGCAAGAAGCTCGACAACCTCACCGGCGCCACCGTCATCTCGAAGCTCGGCCTCGACTCCGTCGCCGTCATGGAGCTCGTCGCGCACTTCGAAGAGAAGCTGAACATCCGCATGCCGGATGAAGACCTCGCGAAGGTGCAGACGGTGGCCGACCTCGGCGGGCTCGTGAAGCGCCTGATGCCGGCCGGCTCCGAAGTCACCTGGTGAGCTGCTCGTCGCGTCGCTGAACCGTCGTTTTTCGACTCTCTCTCCAAGAGGTCCTCGTGAGCCAGCCTTCCTCGCCTCAGCGGAACGCAGACATCGCCGTCATCGGCATGGCTTGCCGCTTCCCGCACGCGAAGGACCTGCCCGAGCTCTGGAAGGTCGTCTCGACGGGAGAGGTGACGTTCGAGAACATCGACGACTCGCGGTGGAAGCACTCGCACTTCGTCGACACGAAGGACCCGCGCGCGCCCGACAAGTCGTACGTGCTCAAGGGCGCGTTCATCGATGGCGTCGACGAGTTCGCGGCGCTGCACTACGGCCTGGCTCCGCGGCGCGTGCAGGTGATGGACCCGCAGCAGCGCATCGCCATCGAAGCCACCCGCCAGGCCCTGCAGGACGCGGGCTACGACACGAGGCCCTTCGACAAGCTGCACACCGGCGTCTTCCTCGGTGCGTCGGTGAGCGAGTACCGCGACCTGATGACGGCCCGGCACCGCGCGATGCAGATGGTGAGCGGCGAGTTCGGTGACGCGCTCTCGCCCTCTGAGCAGGAGGCCATTCGCGCCTCGGTCGCCGACGTCGTGCCCGCGCGAGCGTTCTCCATCGCCGGCGGGTTGCTGAACATGATCGCCTGCTCCGTCTCGCAGACGTTCGACCTGAGCGGGCCCGCGATGCAGATCGACGCGGCGTGCTCCTCGGCGCTGGTCGCGATTCACGAGGCGGTCGTCAACCTGCGCGCTGGCGTCTGCAACATGGCGGTGGCCGGCGGCGTGTACCTGAACCTCGGCCCCGACAACCTCGTCGGCTTCTCGCGCATCGGCGCCATCTCGCCGTCCGGAGCCTGCCGTCCGTTCGACGCCAAGGCCGATGGCTTCGTGATGGGTGAAGGCGTCGGCGTCGTCATCCTGAAGCGGCTCGACGAAGCGCTGCGCGATGGCGACCGCGTGTACGCCGTCATCAAGGGTACCGGCTGCAACAACGACGGGCGCGGTGAAGGCCCGATGACGCCGCGGCCCGAAGGCCAGAAGGACGCGATGCGCCGCGCGCACGCCCAGCTCGACTTCGGCGTCGACACCATCACCTACGTCGAGACGCACGGCACCGCGACGTCCGTTGGCGACGTGGTGGAAGTCGGAGCGCTGCGCCAGTTCTTCTCGGAGCGCCTCGGCAAGCCAGTCGACGAGCAGTACTGCTGGCTGGGCAGCATCAAGGCCAACGTCGGCCACACCATGTCGGCGGCCGGTGTCGCGGGCTTCATCAAGACGTGCCTCATGATGCACCACGGCGTCATTCCTCCGCAGCCGGCCATCGAGGAGCTCAACCCCAAGCTCGACTTGCCGAGCTCGCCCTTCAAGCTGTCGAGCATCGCGACCCCGTGGACGACGAAGCCCGGCGTTCCCCGTCGCGCCGCCGTCTCGAGCTTCGGCTTCGGTGGCACCAACGCGCACGTCGTCATCCAGGAGCCCGCGAAGCGCGTCGTCACCGTCGAGAAGCAGGAGCCCCAGTTGGTGCTCCTCTCGGCGCCGACGCCCGCGCTGCTCGCGACCACCGCGCAGGTGCTCGCTGCACACGTCACCACCCACTCGCTCGACGTCGCTGCGGTTGCAGCCGCCCTCGCGAGCCGCCAGGCCTTCGACGCGCGCGCTGCCTTCCTCGCCACCTCGCGTGAGCAGTTGGTCGAGACGCTCACCGGCCTCCACGCCGCGTTGACGGCCCACGCGCCGATGCCGGCTGGCGTCACCTACGCCGAAGCACCGCTGCCGCCCGAGTCGCGCAAGCTCGCTTTCCTGTTCCCCGGCCAGGGAGCGCAGAAGGTCGGCCTGCTCGAAGACGTGGTGAAGCGCTTCCCGTTCCTCTCGGAGCGTCTGGCCGAGCTCGACGCCGCAGCGAAGGACGCAGCCGGCTGCTCCATCGTCGACGCGCTGTACCCGAAGGACCGCACGAACCTCGCCGCCGCGCAGACGCACCTCACGCGCACCGAGGTCTGTCAGCCCGCGATGGCGGCGCTCGGCCTCGCGCTCTCGGAGTTCCTCGGCACGCTCGGCGTCTCGCCTGACGTTGCGCTCGGCCACTCGCTCGGTGAGTTTGCGGCGGCGGCATCTGGCGGAATGCTGAGCGCAGAGGATTCGGTTCGCCTCGTCGCGCGGCGCGGGCAGTTGATGAACGCGCTCAAGCTCGAAGACCCGGGCGCGATGCTCGCCGTCATGGCCGAGGCCAGCGTCGTCGAGCCGTTGCTCGCGAAGCTCAACGCCACGCTCAACGACACGGGAAGCTCCGCAGCGGCGAAGACCGGCCTTCATCTCGCTCCCGCGGCACCCCAGCAGCACGTCGCGCTCGCGAACCACAACCACCCGACGCAGGTCGTCCTCTCGGGCACCACGGCTGGCATCGACGCGGCGCAGAAGCTGCTCGGTGACGCGGGCCTCAAGTGCACGCGCCTCGACGTGTCGCACGCCTTCCACTCGCCGCTGATGGCCGGCATCGACGTCGGCATGCAGAAGCTCATCGCCGAGCTCGCCGTGCACCCCGCGCAGCGTCCCGTCGTCTCCTGCATCTCGGGCCGCACGTACGACTCGGTCGCCGACGCGAAGGCCATCTGGGTGAAGCACGCCTCGGCGCCGGTGCGCTTCGTCGACGCGCTCGAGGCCTGTGTCCAGCACGGCGCTTCGCTCTTCATGCAGGTCGGCGCCGGCAACGCGCTCACCGCGTTCGCGCGTGGCGTGGTGAAGGCGGGCCCGGTGGAGACGGGGAACCGCTTCTTCTCGCTCGGTCTCAACGACAGCGGTGACTCGGTCAGCGCACTCTTCCAGACCCTCGCGGCGTTGTGGGTGAAGGGCGCTCCGGTGAACGCGTCGCCGCTGTTCGCGCGCGCCACCATGGCGATGCTGCCGCCGTCGTTGCTCGAGACGCAGAAGTACTGGGCCGTGGAGCGCGTGCAGCGTGCGCCCCGCCAGCCGCTCGTGCCCGCGACGTCGATTCCTTCAGGCGCGTCTCTTGGCGCTCCGCTTCAGACTTCTTTCCCCGTCACGGCTTCACGTGGAGTCCCCATGGACAACCTCATCGCCCTCTTCCAGCAGCAGATGCAGCTGCTCCAGAGCCAGGCCGAGATTCTGAAAGCCCAGTCGAACGCCATCGCCGCACTCGCGCAGGGCCAGGCGCCCGGGCTCGCGCAGGCCATGGGCCAGATGTCGTCGATGCAGATGACGATGCAGCCCTCGGGAGCCGTCGGCGCCAGCGTCGTCCAGCAGCCCGTGATGATGCCCGGCGTGATGCCGACGCCGGTCGGCGCGCCGCACGTCAATGGCACCAACGGTCACGGCAACGGCCATACCCACGGCGTGCCGCAGGCAGCGAAGCCGGTCAGCTTCTCGAACCTGGTCGCCTCGAAGGAGCCCGAGAAGAAGGACGCCGCGCCCGTCGTCGTCGATGCCCGCCCGCAGGCCCAGGCGAAGGTGCTCGAGGCCGTCGCGCGCATCTCGGCGTTCCCCATGGGCAGCCTCAAGAACGAGCAGACGCTGGTCGGTGAGCTGGGCTTCGACTCCCTCATGCTGGTGGAGCTCGACCAGTCCATCGGCAAGGCGTTCCCCACGCTCGGTGGCCTGCCGCGTGAGCTGTTTGGCCGCTCCACCACCGTCCTCAACATCGTCGACTACGTCGCGAACACGCTGATCAAGGGCGTCTCGAAGGTCGCAGACGACGCGAGCGCCAACCTGCCCGTCGAGCGCCGGTTGCCGACCGTCACGCCCGCGCCGCTCACCTCGCTCACCGAGAGCGTCGTTCGGTTCGACAAGCCGGTGCTCGTCACGCGTGATGGCAAGGGGCTCGCGGAGGCTGTCGCGAAGAAGCTGGGCGAGCACGGCGTCGCGGCGACCGTCGGCGACCTGAACGCGCCCGGAGAGTTCGGCGGCGTCATTCATCTCGGCGAGCTGTCGGCGTCGGGTGACTACAAGGCCTCCACGCGTACGCTCCTGCAGCTCGCGCAGCGCCTCACCGCGGACAAGGCGGAGCTCTTCATCACCGTCACCGGCCTCGGCGGCGGCTTTGGACTCAACGGCACCAGCAAGGAGCAGCTCGGCCAGGCCGGCGCCATCGGCTTCACCCAGGCGCTCTCGCAGGAGTGGACCGACGCGCTGGTGAAGGCCATCGACGTCGACGCGACGCTGCCCGCGACGGAGCTCGCCTCGCACCTCGTCGACGAGCTCTTCTCTGGCGACCGCACCACCGAGGTTGGCTTCACGAAGCAGGGTCGCGTCGCGGTGTCGTTGCTCCCGATGGCGGCGCCGGCGAAGGCTGCCAACCTCACCGCCGCCTCCGTCCTCGTCATCACCGGTGGCGCGAAGGGCCTCGGACTCAAGCTGGCGAAGGCGCTCGCGAAGCAGACCGGCGCGACGATTGCGCTGACGGGCCGCTCGGCGCCCAACGAAGAAGTCGCCAAGGCGTGCGCGCAGGTGAAGGGCGCAGGCGCGAAGGCGTGCACCTACCACCCGATGGACGTGCGTGACGCGGCCAACGTGAAGACGGCCATCGACGCGATTCGCACGGCGCACGGCCGCATCGACGGCGTCGTGCACGCGGCTGGTGTGCTGGCTGACGCGCTGGTCGAGAAGAAGACGCTCGCCGGTGTCGACGGCGTGCTCGAGACGAAGGTCGGCGGAGCGCTCTCGCTGCTCGAGGCGACGAAGACCGACGCGCTGGTGCTCTTCGCAGGCGTCGGCTCGTGGGCCGGCCGCTTCGGCAACGCGGCGCAGACCGATTACTCGGCGGCGAACCGCATGCTCGCGCGCGTGGCCCGGCCGGGCGTGCGCTGCGTCACCATCGACTCTCCGCCGTGGGAAGACTCGGACATGGCCCGCAAGATTCCGGGCTTCAAGAAGGCCGAGCTCAAGGCGAGCGGCGTGACGTTCCTCGGTGACGAAGAGGGCGTGGCGGCGTTCATGACCGAGCTGCTCGGCGGCTCTGGCGAAGTGCTCATCGGCCGCAACCTGCCGGAGCGCACGCTCACTCACGCGACGACGTTCCCCGTCTCGCGCCTCAACCACGTCTACCTGAACGACCACACCATGGCCGGTCAGCGCGTGGTGCCGCTCGCAGCCGCGATGGACCACGTCACCGCCGCGGCGCTCGACGTCGCGAAGAAGGACCTCGGCTTCACGCCCTTCACCGTCTCGGACTTCTCGCTCGAGCGCGCCATTCTCGTGCCTGACACGACGTGGCTCGACGTCGCGGTGACGGAGCAGGTGCGCGGCGGTGCTGCCGGGCCGGTTCAGGTCACGCTCTCACAGAACAGTGCGCGCTCGTACGCGGGCACGGTGACGCTCGGCGCTCACGGCGACGCACCGGCCATCAAGACGCTCGCCTCGGCGGGTCCGCTGCCGATGACGCTCGAGGACTTCTACAAGGGCTTCACGTTCCACGGTCCCCGCCTGCAGGGCATCACGCGCATCGACACGCTCGCTGAAGACGGCGTCGTCGGGTGGGTGAAGGGCAGCACGCCGGCCGACTGGGTGAAGGAGCCGCTGCGCCACACGTGGGCCGTCGACCCGCTCATCATCGACGCGTCGTTCCAGCTCGCGGGCTACTGGGCGTGGACGAAGCTGCAGCGCGCCGGCTTCCCCATCGGCGTCGGCCGCTTCGTGCAGCTCGCGCCGTTCGGTCTCGGCCCCATCAAGTGCACCGTGACGTTCGAGGCGTCGAGCGACGACCTCTTCGCCGGCACGCTCGTGTGGCAAGACGCCGCCGGCAAGGTGCTCGCGTACATGACGGGCGCGAAGGCCGAGTTCAAGAAGCGCGACCCGCAGTTCCAGGTGCCCCGCGCGTCGGCGCCGCGTACCGCTCCGGTGGCTGCCGTGACGTACCAGGCCGAGCCGCCTGCGCCTGTCGCACTCGCTGAGGCGCCCGCGGAGGTCGAGACGGCTGACGAGGTGAACGCTCCGGCGCTCGCGCTCGATGAGTCGTCGTGGAATCCGGCGAAGTTCCCCGAGTACGAGGCGCTCCAGGAGCGGCTGCAGATGGCCGAGGCGTTCGGCCTGCGCAACCCGTACTTCTCGGTGCACGAGGCGCTCTGCGGCGACACCACCGTCGTCAACGGCAAGGAGATGATCAACTTCTCCTCGTACAACTACGTCGGCAACTCGGGCGACCCGGTCGTGACCAAGGCCGCGCAGGACGCCATCGCGAAGTACGGCACCTCGGTGTCGGCGAGCCGCGTCGCGTCGGGTGAGAAGCCGCTGACCCTCGAGCTCGAGAAGGCCCTCGCCGGCTTCTTCGGCACCGAAGACTGCATCGTGCTCGTGTCGGGCCACGCCACGAACGTCACCGTCATCGGGCACGTGGTGGGCTCGGGAGACCTCATCCTCCACGACGCGCTCGCGCACGACTCCATCATCCAGGGCGCGAAGCTGTCGGGTGCGAAGCGCCGCCCGTTCCCGCACAACGACTTCGCCGCGCTCGACCGCATGCTCACCAGCCTGCGCCCGCACTACCGTCGCGTCGTCATCTGCATCGAGGGCACCTACTCGATGGACGGTGACATTCCCGACCTGCCCGCGTTCATCGAAGTGAAGAAGAAGCACAAGGCCATGCTGCTCGTCGACGAGGCGCACTCCGCCGGTGTCGTGGGCAAGACGGGCAAGGGCGTCGGCGAGTACTTCGACGTCAATCGCGCCGACGTCGACATGTGGATGGGCACGTTGTCGAAGTCGTTTGCTTCATGCGGCGGCTACATCGCGGGCTCCCACGCCCTCGTCGAGTACCTCAAGTACACGACGCCCGGCTTCGTCTACTCGGTCGGCATCGCGCCGCCCAACGCCGCCGCCGCGCTCGCCTCGACGCACCAGATGCTCGCCCACCCGGAGCGCGTGCAGCAGCTGCAGAAGAACGCGAAGTACTTCCTCGAGCTGCTCAAGGCGCGCGGCATCAACACCGGCATGTCGAAGGACTCGGCCGTCGTGCCGGCCATCATCGGCAACTCGATTCTGTGTCTGCAGTTGTCCGACGCGCTCAAGACGCGCGGCATCAACGTGCAGCCGATTCTCTACCCGGCCGTCGAAGAAGACATGGCGCGCCTGCGCTTCTTCATCTCGTCCCTGCACAAGCCCGAGCAGCTGCTGAAGTCGGCCGACATCATCAAGGAAGAGCTCGACCGCCTCACGCGCGAGCTCAACGGCGAAGCAGTCGCGTAACTTTTCACTCTCCCGAAGTTCTCACACGAAGGCGAAGGACCCTCCGACATGACCTCCACGAAGGCTGAAGTCGAAATCGGCTACGACATCTCGAACGAGTTCTTCCGGCTCTGGCTGGATGAGCGCATGCACTACACCTCGGCCGTCTACGACGCCGAGCACACCACGCTGGAGCAGGCGCAGCGCAACAAGAGCAAGTGGCTCGCCGACTTCGCCGAGGTGGGTCCCGACTCGCTCGTGCTCGACATCGGCTGCGGCTGGGGCGCCAACCTCGAGTACCTGGCGCTCGAGCGAAAGGTGAAGAACGCGCACGGCATCACGTTGTCGAGCGCGCAGTTCGAAGAGATCAACGCGCGCAAGCTGCCCGGCGTGCAGGTGTGGTGCGTCGACTACCGCGACTACAAGCCGGCGGCGCTGTACGACGGGCTCGTCAGCATCGAGATGATCGATCACCTCGTCTCACCGGCCCAGCAGAAGGAAGGCCAGGCGATTCAGATCTACCGCGAGTACTTCAACAAGGCCGCGCAGTGGGTGAAGCCCGGCGCGTGCTTCGGCTTCCAGGCGATTCTGCGCGACCGCGTGCCGCGCACTCGCAAGGACCTCGAGGATCTCAAGTTCACCGCCGACGTCATCTTCCCCGGCGGCCTCAACCCGCGCATGGAAGAGCTCGTCGAGGCGTGCGGCCAGTCGTGGGAGATCGTACAGCTCAACACCCGCCGCCAGGACTACGGCAAGACGACCGCCGAGTGGCTGCGCCGCTTCCGCGCCAACAAGGAGAAGATCATGGCGTCGGGCTGGGGCACCAAGGTGATGTCGAACGGTGAGACGGTGTGGACGAACTACGACCGCTACCTGTCGACGTGCGTGAAGGCGTTCGCGAACCACTGGTCGAGCGACGTGCAGATGAAACTGCGCAAGAAGGACTGATCAGTCGAACAGGCTGGTGCTGGTGCGCGAGGTGCGGAACTTCCATCGAGGAGCCGCACCTCGTGGCGTTTGGGCTCTCCGGCGGGGCCCTTCCGTTCGATGTCAGACCTGCGTGATACTTGCGGGGCATGACCGACAGCGACCTCACCATCAAGATTCTCCAAGGCATTCGAGACGATCTGCAGCGTTCGAATCAGGACAACGCGCAGCGCTTCGAGGTGATGAACGAACGCTTCGACGCGGTGAACCAGCGCTTCGAAGTCGTCGAGACCGTGCTCCGCGACATCAGTGAGCAGATGGTCATGCAATCGCGGGGCATCAAGGCTGCCATCGAGGCGCGCGCGAGCTTCGAGAAGCGCGTCGACGACCACGAAAAGCGCATCACCGAGCTCGAGAACCGCGGGCCTCACTGAAGTCCGGAGTTCCCTTCGTCCAGGCGCCGCGCACTTCAAAGTGCATTTTCGGAACGTGGCTCCAACGCCGAGGTGAATTGCCAATCGGTCGGTCGAGGGTCCACTCGTAGTCTAGCGCTCTCCCGGGGGGGAATACGGATGACGACGATTCGGCTTCTGGCGGTCGCGGCGATGGGCCTGGCGGTGCAGGCCTGCAACTGTGGGTCGGGCATGCAGCAGATGACGGGCGGCGGGAGCGCTGGTGGGCAGTCGAACTCCAACGGAGGCGGACGCGCGGGTGGGTCCGCGGCTGGAGGTGGCTCGACTGCGGGCGGCTCGACTGCGGGCGGCTCGACGGCTGGCGGTGCCGCGGGTGGCTCCATGGCTGGCGGTGCCGCGGGTGGCTCGACGGCTGGTGGAGCTGCGGGTGGCTCGACGGCTGGTGGCGCTGCGGGCGGGTCGACGGCTGGTGGTGCTGCGGGTGGCTCGACGGCTGGCGGCTCCGCGGGCGGTCTGACCGACGGAGGCGTCGACATCGGCTGTGCGGTCGTTCTCCCGATTCGGCACGACGCCGGCACGATGGATGGCTTCTGCTCAACCCCGCTCCTTGTCGGCACGCTGCCAGCGCTCGTCTACGGAGACACCCGCACGGGCTTCGACACCCAGACCACTTGCGGGCTCGGCATCGCAGGCTCAGGCGAACGGAACTACCGCATCACCGTTCCGACGGCTGGTGAGCTCACCATCGACTTGACCAACCTGAGCTTCGACGCCGGCTTCAAACCAGTCATCGGTGTGTATACGAATTGCCAATTCAACTCGGGCTACCCGCGCGGCTGTCTGCCTTCCCATCCTTCGCTCCAGGTCACCCACCTCGTCATGCCTGCCCTCGATGCAGGGAGCTACATCGTCGCGGTCGACGGCTTCGATGGCACCAGCGGAGACTTCTCGCTCTCGATGTGTCTGCGGCAGACCCGGGTCAGCGCCGCAGGAGACACCTGCGCCAACCCCGTTCCCCTGGCATTCACCGGCCAGAGCGCCTTCCTCGAGGGAAACACCCTGGGAATGAACGACGACGTCGCCTTCGTTCGCGATGACGGAGTCCCCTGCCTCGGAGAGATCGACCGCACCTTCTCATTGGACCTGCCAGACGCGGGGCCGGGCACCGTCTGGGACGTGCACGCGCGCGCGTGGCCGCTGACCGACGAGTCCTTCGACCCGTTCCTGGTGTTCATCGACTCGTGCACTGACGCGGGGATCGTCGACGCCGGCGTCATCGCCTGTGGCACGGGAATGGGGGGCTCCCCGTCGGGGCATCCGTTCACCGCGAGCCTCAACCACCACCTCGGCGCAGGCCGACACTTCCTCTCGTTGCAGGCCGCCGCTGCCATTCAGGGTCGCCCCGAGGCCAGCTTCGCGCTCGAGGTCGAGTACGCGCGGGTCGGCTCGGTGTCGAATGACCTCTGCAGCGCGTCGTCGCCTGCCCTGCAGCCGAACACGAGCTACGCCGGCACGCTCCTCGGCGCGACGAATCAGCTCGATCAGCCGGTCTGCGCTGACCTGAGTGGACAGAACGGCGCGGGCGCCGAGGTCTTCTATCGCTACATCGCGACTGCCACTGGCATGGCCACCTTCGAGCTCCAGCCCGAGCTCGGCACGAGCTTCTATCTCGGCGTGTTCTCGGCCTGTGCGGCGAGCAGCTGCCTCACCATGCAGAACGCCAACGGCGTGCAGGGAGAGACGCGCACCACGCTTCCCGTCGTCCAGGGCACCACGTACTTCCTGATGGTCGAGGAGTACGACGTCGGCTCAACGCCTGCGACCATCGCGCTCGGCAATCGCGGCGCGTTTGGCATACGCGTCACCCAGTGACCGCACGCACGCCAGGAGTCCCTCTCATGCGCCTTCTCCATCTCGCTCTCGTCGTCGTGGCTCTCGCACTCGTGGCCTGCAGCGACAGTGAGGGTCAAGGGCCTCAAGGCCCACAAGGGCCGGAGGGACCACAGGGTCCTGCCGGTCCTCAAGGGCTGACCGGGCTCGCGGGCGCCGTTGGTCCTGCTGGCCCCGAAGGCGTCGCGGGTTCGGCCGGGGCGGTCGGTCCCGTCGGCCCTGCAGGGCCCGTTGGTCCTCAGGGGCCCGAGGGCCGCGTGTTGGTGCTCGACGGAGGCATCGTCACCGGGCCCGCTGGCCCCGCAGGCGCCTCAGTCGCCGTGACGAGGGTCGACGCCGGTGACCCACGCTGTCCCGCTGGTGGCGCGGCGCTCGCCTCGACCGAAGACGGCGGACTGGTCGTGGTGTGCAACGGCTTGCCTGGTCTCCCCGGCGTCGCAGGGCCTGTTGGTTCCGCCGGGCCGGCCGGGTCGGTCGGCCCTGCCGGGCCTCAAGGCCTCGTCGGCCCGAGCGGGCAGGCTGGTGCGCAGGGCAATGCGGGGCCGCCGGGACCTGCAGGACCGATCGGTCCGCCCGGGCTGCAGGGCATCGCCGGGTCCGTCGGCCCAGTGGGACCCATCGGACCCATTGGCTTGACCGGCCCGCAGGGATCCGCTGGCGCCGTGGGAGCGCCCGGCCCTCAAGGTCCGCCCGGCGGTTCGGTGACCGGAGCCTCGGAAGCGCCCGGTCTCAACTGCACGCATGGCGGTGCCCGCTACACGACCGGTGCTGGCGTCACGACCTACGTGTGCAACGGCGCGCCTGGCCCCGCGACCATCGCCGGCTCACGCCCTTTCGGGCCGTGCGTGTGGACAGGCTCGTCGCTCAACTGCCCTGGCTCGTGCGTGTGGAGCACCACCACAGGCGAGGTCACCTGCGACACGGCCGCCGTCACGGGCTGCGGTGTGTTTGCATTCGGCCAGGGGAACTTCTGCGGGGGCAGTCTCGGCACCTACGCCTGCTACCTCTCGTGCATCGACTCGAGCAAAGCAGGTTGGGCCTTCGGCGACGCGGTCGGCTCGAAGCTCATCAGCATTCCGTCTGCCAGCAGACCCGGCAACAGCGGCCGACTGAGCGTCGCGCTGCGGCACTCCAACGCGCTGGTCTGCACCTACCTGGCCTCGGCGACCTTCACGCTTCCCCTCACGCTCTACCTCTACAAAGGAGGCGCCGGGGAGGCGTCGCTGGTGTTGTGGAAGGGCGCCGTGC
Source organism: Myxococcales bacterium (assembly GCA_030681895.1). Taxonomy (GTDB): domain Bacteria; phylum Myxococcota; class Myxococcia; order Myxococcales; family Myxococcaceae; genus Xiheimicrobium. The sequence continues at coordinate 74,268 of JAUXRI010000107.1, forward strand.
GGACCAACGGCGGGCTGAGCGGGTCGCGCGACTTCATCGACCTGCCGGCCATCGGGGGGACCGCGACGGTCACTCCTGGCACGTCCTATTCGCTCTGGCTCTCGGCCGGCCCCATCTCGGGGAGCACCACCGCGAACTGTTACCTGGCCCGGAGCTCAGCCGAGACGGTCGACGGCTTCATGATCAGCTACACCGAGGTCTCAGGCAGCCTCTGACGTCCGCTTCCAGCAGGAGGGCCTGCGACGACCACGAGCAGCGCATCACCGAGCTCGAGAACCGCGCGCCTCACTGAAGTCTGTGCCTCACCTCGGCGTTCGCGCTAATCGGCTGTCGCATGGGCGCTCAATGGAAGCACAAGGGCCGTGAGGCCAACTCGAAGGCGAAGGCGAAGCTGATCAGCAAGGCCGCGAAGGAAGTGCTCATCGCGGCGAAAGGTGGCGCCGACCCTTCGACGAACGCGCGCCTTCGCATCGCGGTCGAGTACGCGAAGAGCGTCAACATGACGAAGGACACGCTCGAGCGCGTCATCAAGAAGGGCGCCGGGCTGCTCGACGAGACGGTCAACTACGAGAGCGTGACGTACGAGGGCTTCGGCCCGCACCGCGTGCCCGTCATCGTCGAGTGCCTCACTGACAACCGCACCCGCACCGCGGCCAACGTCAGAGGCGCCTTCAGGCTCGGGCAGATTGCCGCCACCGGCGCCGTCACGTGGGACTTCGACCACCTCGGCTCCATCGACGCGACCGGACCTGCCGGCGCCGACGCCGAGACCGCCGCCATCGAAGCCGGCGCCCAGGATCTCGAGCCCGGAGACGAAGGAGTCACCCATTTCTACACGGCGCCGTCCGACCTCGACACGGTCCGCAAGGCGCTCGAGGCGGCCAACTGGAAGGTGAAGTCGGCCGCGCTGGTGTGGCGGGCGAAGAACCCGGTGACGGTGGCGCCAGAGCACCGCGCCGAGGTCGACGCGTTTCTCGAGGAGCTGGATGAAGACGATGACGTGCAGACGTTGTTCGTCGGCATGAAGTGACCGCCTCGACGCCGCGCAACGACGAGGTTGCGCGCGTTGGCGACCCCGGAGCTGGCGTGCGTGCGAGGGCCACCACGGCCAGCGCGAAGCTCAGGGAGCGATGGACGTCTGGAAGAGCTTCGACTCGCTCGCGGTCACCTTCACGGGGAACGGACCCGCCTGAATCGTGGTGGCGTTCACCGTGTTGAAGAAGAGCGACGCCGTGCCCGCAGGCAACGACGCGAAGACCGCCGGAGGAATCGTCGCGGTGCCCGCTGCGGCCGGGTACTCACAGGTGACCTGCTCCGAGCCGGCGAGCAGCTCGATGGCCACCGTGCCCGCGCCGCCGCTCCAGGTCATCGTGAGGCCCGCCGCCTTCGAGATCGCCGGGCAGGTGCTCTGCGCGCAGATCGGCGCCGTGAGCGTGGCTCCCGACGGTGCGGTCACCTGCGCCGTGAACGCTGGCACCGTCGCGCCGGTGGTCGACACGCCGATGGTCCCTCCCGGAATGAAGACCGCGCCCGAGATCGACGCCTGGTAGCCCAGCTCCATGGGCATGAGCGTCACGCCTCCGTCTGCCAGCCCGCTCAGGGTCACCACGCCCGCGCCGACGCGCCCACCATCGGGAGGCATGCCTGCATCGGCCGCCCGCGCGCAGTTCGAGATGGTGCACGAGCCGACCGTCGTTCGGGTGCAATCAGGGATGCCCGCAGGGATCTCGAAGAAGTTCGCGAGCACGAAGCCGGAGCGGAACGACTGCCCGGCCACCTCGAGCGTCGACTGGCTGATGGCGACCGAGCCAATCCGGAGCGGGGCTGATGACGAGCCACCAGCTGCGCCTCCCGCTGACGACGAACCACCAGCGGCTCCGCCCGCTGACGACGAACCACCAGCGGCTCCGCCCGCCGACGCCGAACCACCAGCCGACGACGAGCCGCCATCGGCGCCCATCGTCATGGGACTGCACCCTGCTGCGACCAGCGCGACCACGATCAGCTTCTTCATTCGATGTGTCCTCCCCGAGAACGGCGTCTGCGGCGCGCCGAGTGCCAATTGCGCGCCAGCGGCTCACGTCGTGCTTTCGGGGGAGTTCGGAGGACGTCGGGGCGTGCGTCGAGTTCACCTGACACCGACGCCATGACATCGGCGCCCGTCGCGTCACGCAGCCGCGTCCGCATCGCCGATGGCGACTCCGGGCGTTCGGCGATCTGCCACCACGTCGTGAAGAAGACGCAGTCAGAGCCGGGTGCAGGGCTGACATCACGCGCGGCCGGGGCCGGGGGCGGGCTTCACGCAACGATGCGTCGTGCGTCTTCACCTTCGAGCCGTCGCGCCAGCAGCGCCAGCGCCGGCATCGCCACCGCCCAGCACACGCCGATGGTGACCAGACTCCGCCAGCCGTCGAGCTCGAGCGCGCCAAGCCGGCCGCCTCCCGCGTAGCTCAGCGGGCCCACCACCGCCCCGATGACGGCCGCGAGCGGCAACCGCGTCTGCAACCACTCCAACGAGTGCCCACGCATCATCGCGCAGGCGAAGACGGGCCAGAGCGAGAGCAACCACGCAGGAGGCAGCACCGTCGCCTGCATCGCGCGCAGGCCTCCGACGTGTTGATTCACCAGCTCGAGGCCCAGCCCCAGGGCCAGCGCGACAGCGCCACGCACCAGCTCCCGGCGAACCGCGTCGGACGCCGCGACGTGAATGGCGAAGACGAGCGCGTTGGCGGCCGCCCCGACGAGGTGCCACGGCGTGCTCGCCAGCAGCGCTGCAGCGAACCACGCGCCCTGCATGCCGGCGACGTGGAGCCACTTGCGTGCAGCCGGGCTCACTCCTTCTTCTTCAGCTTCGGCTCGTTCTCTTTGATGAAGGCGCGAATGTCGTCAGCCATGTCGAGCAGCTTGATCCACTGCTCCTGGTAGAACGTGATGGGGAAGCGGCCCATGCCGTACACGCTGACGCCGCCCTTCTCGGAGACCTTCATCGAGACGCCCTTCGCGCCGCGGGTCTTGAGCGCTTCGTTCTCGGCCTTCAGCTTCTCCAGCTCTGCGCGCAGTTCGTCTTCAGTGCTCATGCGCCGAACCGTGCCACGTGCTTCTGCAGCGCGCTACGCCGTCTCGACGTCGATGACGGTGCACGGCAGCTCGCAGTCCGACGTGGTGACGTTGATGACGCGTGTCGCTCCGTGCAGCCACTCGCCCTTGTCTTCGTGAATGTGCCCGAACAGGTGCACCTTCGGCTTCACACGCGCGAGGTGGCGCAGCAGGTCGTCACAGCCCACGCGTCGGCCGTCCCAGCACTTGTCGCCCATGCCCGCGGGAGGCCCATGCGTCACCAGCACGTCGACGCCCTCGGGAATCAACTTCCACTTCGCGTCGATGTCGGGCCCGCGTCGCAGGTTGAAGGCCCAGTCGTGAAACCACGGCTGCCACGGGCTGCCCCAGACGCGCACGCCGTCGATGACGACCGCTTCGTCTTCCAGGTACGTCAGGCCCTCGAACAGTGCGCGCGCCTCGGCCGGCTTCTCCTGCACGAAGAAGTCGTGATTGCCCGCGATGACGACCTTGTGCCGGTGCGGCAACGAGCGGAGCCACCTCGTCATCTCTTCCAGCTGAGGGCGGGTGCCGCGCGGCGTGAGGTCTCCGGCGTGAATCAACACGTCGCCGTCGGGCACCTCGAGCCGGTGGTGCGCGCCGTGGGTGTCGGCCATCGCGACGAGGCGCAGCGTCACGGAGCGCTCCAGCTCAGCGTCAGTGACAGGGTCGACGGCCCGCTGACGAGCAAGCGGGAGACGCGCACGTCCTTCGCCTTCGACGCCTCGAGCCACGCGATGAACGAACCGGCGAGCTCGGAGAAGACGACCTCCGACACCAGCGGCCAGTCGCGCAGCTCCCCCTCCACCGAGGTCGCCGTCTTGTTCACGATGACGAGGTCTCCCACGTCGAAGAAGGTGCGCCAGAAGCGGCTGGCGAGTGAGACGACGGTGGGCGGCGTCGCGAAGCTCATCGCCGCGCGAAAGAACGCTCCGATGCCCCGCGTCGCCATGACGTGGCCGATGTCCGCGGCCGCGCGGAGGTCACCGTGGTGCTGCGTCTTCACCAGGTGCTCGATGGCCGAGAAGTACAGCTCCATGGGCAGCCACCCGATAGAGGTGAGGCCCTTCACGTTCGCGAAGCCCTGCAGCGGCGTGGGGAGCCCCTCGGCCCAGCTCCGCATCGCGTCCGCGCCGTACGTTGCCTCGGCGTGCTCGAGCAGGTGCAGCAGGCCGAAGCCCTTCATGCGCGCGCCGCACGGTCGAGACGGGTCGACGGGCAGCAGCACCACGCGCTGTGGGTTCAACAGGACTGGGACCCGGCCGGTCAGCCCGCTCATGCCGGCATCCTCTCCAGCCGCGTCACCCGCTTCAAGGTGGCCCACCAAGCGACCTGCATCGGCTCACTTCAGCCCGAGCGCTTCGAGCTTGTAATAGAGCGTGCGCCGGCTGACGCCCAGGAGCCTCGCGGCGAGCGCGCGGTTGCCCTTCGACTGGTCGAGCGCGTCCTGCACGGCCCCGCGCTCGGCGTCTTTCCGGCGGTCGTCGAGCGACGACGTCCCCGATGACGGTGTGCCAGCAGCAGCGGCAGGCGCCTGCGCCGTGGGTGCCCCTGCGCGGCCGAGCTCGCGCTGCACCTCGGTCACGCCCAACGCGTCGCCAGTCGACAACACCACCAGCCGCTCGAGGAAGTTCTGCAGCTGGCGCACGTTGCCGGGCCACGGCTGCCCACGCAGCAACGCCAACGCGTCGGGTGAGAGCTTCGCGTTCGGCCGCCCGTGCGTCTTGCCGAGGCTCGCGACGAAGAACATCGCCAGCGCGTCGACGTCTTCCGACCGGTCTCGCAGCGGCGGCAACACGATGGGGATGACGTTGAGCCGGTAGAAGAGGTCTTCGCGAAAGGTGCCGTCCTTCACCATCTGCTCGAGCCCGCGGTGCGTCGCGGCGACGATACGCACGTCGGCCTTCAGCGTCTCGGTGCCGCCCACGCGCTCGAACTCGCGCTCCTGCAGCAGGCGCAGCAGCTTCACCTGAATCGGCATCGACAGCTCGCCGACCTCGTCGAGGAACAGCGTGCCGCCCTTCGCGAGCTCGACGCGGCCGGGCTTGCGGTTGACGGCCCCGGTGAAGGCGCCCTTCTCGTAGCCGAACAGCTCCGACTCGAAGAGCGTGTCGGGAATCGCGCCGCCGGTGAGCCGCACGAAGGGCTCCTTCGCGCGGGAGGAGCGGGTGTGAATCGCGCGCGCGGCGAGCTCCTTGCCGGTGCCCGTCTCGCCGAGGATGAGGACGGTGGCGCTGCTCTGCGCGGCGCGGCCGATGAGCTCCTTCGCGGCGTCGAGGGCCTTCGAGGCGCCCACCATGCCGTCGGAGCCGCTGAACTCCTGCACGGGCGGAGCTTCACGCGGCGCCTTCGAGAGGCCGAGCGCCTTGCGCGCGCAGTACAGCACTTCGTCTTTCGCGAACGGCTTGAGCACGAAGTCGACGGCGCCGGCCTTCATCGCGTCGACGGCCATCGAGACGGTGCCGTGCGCCGTCAGCAGCACCACCGGCACCTCGGGCATCAGCCGCTTCAAGGTCGCCAGGAGCTGAAACCCATCCATCCCCGGCATGCGCACGTCGGACATGACGAGGTCGAACGGGCGCTTCTCGAGCGTGGCGAGCGCGACCTGGGCGTTGGGCACGAAGGTGGCCTCGAAGCCGTCCTGCTTGAGGAGCGCCGCGAGGACACTGCCGACCGCGACATCGTCGTCCACCACCAGCACGCTGGCCTGTGACTCTGACATGCGTGCATCAGAGTGCAGCGGACGGCCGCTGTCGACGCGGAAGGCGGGAGTTCGTCACGCCGTGCGCGTGGCCGCGGCCTGCTCGAGCTGCACCTTCGCCACCGCCGCGAAGAGCCGTTCACGCTGGGCCGGCGTCACGGTGGTGAACTCGACGCGCAGCTGCACGGCGTTTCCATACGGCAAAGACGACAACACGACGCCACCGAGCGCGCTGAACGTCTCGCCGCCGGCAGTGAAGCTCAGCGACAGGTGCACGCCGGCGGGGAAAGAGACGGCCGAGGCGACCAGCGCTCCGCCGCCGCTCAGGTCGCGCAGCGTCGCCTTCGCCTCTCGGGTCTCGAGGGCGTGGCCGGGCCAGGAGAGCGCCTTGAGCGTCACCGGCGCGTAGAGGTCGACCCGCACGTACTCACGCAGCTGGACCCGTTTCGGCATCTCGTCGTGCGCGAAGTCGATGCTCGTGTTGTGCCCGCGGAGCACCCGGCAGCGAAGCTCGTACGTCGCCTCACGGGCATGGCGGAGCGTGAGCGTCAGCGTCTCTCCCGACACTGGCGCGAGCGGAGGCCTGAAGCCGACGGTGAACGAGCGCTCGCTCACCTCGACCACCTGGCCGTGGCCTTCGCCACAATCGAGCGCCATGCCCACCGACAGCTCGCGCGTCGTCAGCAGCGGGGCGTGGGACGGCAGCCGGTCGAAGTGCAGCGCGTGGCGAATTCTCCTCACCGTCGTCGCCAGCGCGTCGCCAGACACGGTCGTCTCGACCGTGCCGTTCAGCGGGCCCACCGTGGCGCGCTCGAAGACGTCGGGGTGGGTCAGGAAGTCCATCGGCGGCACTGACGCGACGCGAGAGAGCTCGAATACCAGCTCCAGCTCGTCGTTCGTGATGCCGCGCTGCTGCGCCAGGGTCTCGACCTCGAGGTGCACGCTGCGCCGGCGCTGGAAGATGCTGATCACCTGCAGCGCCACGACGGAGAGCGCGAGCAGGAGGAACACCCACTCGAAGGCGGTGCTCGACTCGCGGTTGCGCGCGAAGGCATCACTCACCGAGTGGAAGAAGTCCTCCATCACCTTCGTAACGTAACGACCTGGTTCGGCCGCCGCATTTCCGTCACGTGGCTTCAGCGCCCCCGAGGTGCTGCACACGCCGGGTCGGCCACGTGCTCACTTCAACTGCAGTGTCCCCACCTGCGTGGTCTGACCCGACTGAACGGTGACGAGCACTTCAGCGCGGGCTGTCGTCCCCCTCGCATTGATGATCAGCACGTAGGTGCCTGGCGCAGCGGTGACGGTGGCCACTCCCTGGGGAGCCGCAGGCAGCTCCGTCTGGCGGTTGAGGTAGAGCACGGGCGTTTCAAGCGGCGCGCCCTTCTCGTCGAGGATGGTGACGGTGAAGGCCCCGGGAGGGCCGACGGGAATGGTGACCTCCTGCTCATCGTGCACCACGGTGCATCCCCGGCGCTCGTTCTGCTCGTCGTTCACGCACAGCAGGGTACGGACCGGGCTCTTGTCGGTCAGGACGAACTCACGGGCCGTCAGAGGCACCTCGGCGCGCTCGAACACAGAGTTGATCTCGAGGTGGTGCCGCACCCCCGGACGAAGCGCCCCGCTGATGCTGCCGCGGATGACGCGGGCCGGCCTGACGATCAGCTCGAGCTCGCGCTCCTGACCGAACGCAGCAGCCATGCCGCTCGCCAGGGCCTTCTTCGCGGTCACCCGCACCGGCCGGCTGAGGAAGGGCGACAGCTGGCAAGGGAAGGAGCCGTCCTCGCGGGTGAGCCCCTGGGTCCCTCCGCAGTCGACCATGGCGCCGCCCACGCCCACCCCGCCGGAGTCCTTCACCCGCACGGTCAGCACCTGCGGCGGCGGCTCTGCTTCGACCGCGGCCTCTGGTTCGTGGTGCACCATCAGCCTCAGCGCAGGCATGCCGGGTCGAGGGTCGACCTCGACGACCGAGTCCCCCGACGAGCCATCCTCCGCTGTCACCTCGATCCGGAACCGGCCCTGCCGCAGCGGCAGCACGCCGCGCACCCTGTCGTAGGCGCTCGTCCACTCCTGAGGAGGGATCGGCGTCGCGAGGCCGTCGAAGCAGGGCGTCTCGTGGCCGAGCTCGTCCACCAGCACGAGGGGCACGTCGATCAGCTCAGGTTGGAGCACCACCACCGCGCGCGTGCTGGCGCCTTCCAGCAGCTCGACCTCCTTCTCGCCGGACCGTGAGCCGAGCATCGCGGTGAGCGTGCTGGTCCCTGGCGGCAGCGCATCGAAGGTGAATCGTCCTTCCGGGCCCGAGAGCACGACCTGCGTGGAGCCGGAACACGTGACCGTCGCACCGTCGACCGTGGCTCCCTCTGGGGTCCGCAGCACGCCAGACAGCGTGGCCGGGTGCCACAGCCTGATCACCCGAGGAAAGGGGACTTCCCAGGGGTGATGGCTCGGCCTCTTCCGGCTGTAGGGGAGGTAGCTGGTCTTCGAGACGTTCAGGTCGACCTCCACCTGCCAGGCCGGCACCTTCCACTTTCCGTGGGCATCCGTGACCTGCCGTTCGACGATCGCCCCTGCGGACAAGGTGATGACCGCTCCCTCGATCGGTCGCTGAGCACCGTCGACCACCAGCCCCTCTACCGCGGGGCTCGAGGAGAGCAGAATGAAGACTCGATCATCGTCACCCTCGCTCTCCCGGAATGAGCTTGTTCCGAGCATGTCACCGCTGCGCGCTGCGATCGGGCCGTACGCGGCGACCCGCAGCTCGAACTGGCCTGCTGTATCGGTGGTGGTCTGGGCGAAGGGCTCGGTCATCGACGTCACCACCGCGCCAGCGACCGGCGTTGAGCGGCCCGTGAGCACCAGCCCGTGCACCAAAGGTAACCGCGAGAGCTCGACGGTTTCCGCGGCGCCGAAAGTGCCTGACCGGGTCTTCATGAAGGGGGCAGAAATCTCCACCTCTGCCAGCGCCTGGACCTCGTCGAGCATGACGGCGCCCCGCGCATCGGACGTCAGTTCCAACCAGGGTCGGGTTTGTCTCACCCTGGCACCGGCAATCGGTTCACCGGTGTCGGCTGCGATCAGCCACAGCCCGACGGTCTGGCCTCTGGAGGACTGAGCTGGAGCTGATGGAGCTGATGGAGCCGCCCGCCGCAAGACATCAACTGCCTGCGGCGGGCGCCGAGAATCGTCAGCCGTCGGAGTCGACACCACGGCTGCTGGGGCCCAGAGCAGCAACGCGCCGATCGCCACGAAGACGACCACGACCAGTGCCAGCAATCCCTTCTTCCGCACCTCGCCAGTGTGCTCCTCTTTTCGCTCCGAGTGCGCGGCGTGTCTGCGTTGGGCGACTACGAAGGCGCACCGGGGCGCTGGCGGCTCAGCGGGCCGTCAGCGGGAACAGCAGCTCGACGCGGGTGCCGTGGCCTTCTCTCGACTCGAGCCGCACCTCGCCGCCGTGCGCGCGCGCAATCTGCTTCACGAACGCCAGCCCCAGGCCGCTGCCCTGGGCCTTGGTGGTGAAGAAGAGCGAGAAGGCCTGCTCCTTGGTGCGCGGGTCCATGCCTTCACCGGTGTCGGTGACGGCGAGCGAGAGGTGGTCTCCGGCGCGCGCGGTGGCCACGGTGACGGTGCCGCCGTTCGGCATCGCCTCGAACGCGTTCTTCACCAGGTTCTCGACGATGGACGACACCAGCTCGGCGTCGAGCGGCACCTTTGGCAGGTCCTCGGCGAGGGTGGACGAGACGGTCATGTGGCTGGCGCTCGCGAAGCCCTGCAATGACAGCACGCGCGAGATGAGCTCGTTGACGTCGACGTCCTGCCGCTCCAGTTCCATGCGAGAGAGCCGCTGGTAGCGGTCGATGATGGAGGTGAGCCGGTCGAGCTGTTGCACGAGCAGCGCCGAGAAGTGGCTCAAGTCCTCCTTCTGCAGCGTCTTGAGCTCACCTTCGAGCAGCTCCGCCGCGCCGCGCGCCGCCGCGAGCGGGTTCTTCAAATCGTGCGCCATCTGCGCCGAGAACCGCCCCAGCGTGGCGAAGCGCTCGAGGCCTTCCCGCTGTCGGATGAGCACCTGCCACGCGATGCGGCCACCAGCGCCGAGGGAAAGCGTGAGCGCCGCGACCGCCAGCACCAACACGCCCTGATGGTCGCGCAGCGCATCGAAGAGGGTGAGGAACGCGACGACGACGAAGAGCGCGAGCAGCAGCGCCTGACCCAGCTGCTGCTTTCTCGAGGCCCGCGAGACGCCCAACGCGATGCCGATGAGCAGCCCGTTCATCACCGTGCTGCCAGCCGTGGCGAGCGGAGGCACCGGCAGCCCCATGTCGTTGAAGAGGTCGGTCAGCATCAGCGGCACGCCGAGGAGCAACGCCAGCACGAGGAGCCAGGTGCGCAGCCGCTCCGACTCACTCACCACGTCGCGAAGGTGCGCGCGGATGAGCCACGCGCCGAAGATGGCGATGGGCGCGCTGGTCGAAGCCGCGATGATGGCGTGCGTGCCGAGGCCGCCCGCGAGGTCGACGAGCGACGTCTTCCAATCGACCAGCACCAACACCGCTTCGGCCGCGTACAGCGCGTAGGCGACGATGAGCGCGACGCGGAAGGTGCGCAGGCGGCCGGTGAAGGCGAGCGCGTAGTGGAGGATGAGCGCGGTGAAGACGGGCGTCACCACCGCACCGACCCACTTGTACGTCGGGTCGCTCGTCAGCTCGCCCGCGACCGAGGCGCCGTTCCAGATGAACTGGTCGACGGCGAGCGCGACGAGGGGCACGCGGAACGACACGTTGGAGTGCTTCGACAACGCGAGCGCCACCACGACGACAGACGAGGTCGCCGCCAGCACGTGCATCCAGGTCCACACGCTCAACATCGTGCGTGCAGCCTCCACCGTCGCGCGGCGGTGCGCCACTTCCCTCGTGCTCGCCTGAATCCGCTGTATGACGCGCTGGTGCCTGCTCCAGCGTCGGTCGAAGTGCTCGTCTCGGAAGTGCAGGAACTGCGCGCGCGGGTGGCGCTGCTGGAGCGTCGCCGCCGCTGGTTGTCGGTGGGCGTGCTCGGCGCGCTCGTGCTCGTGGGGCTCAGCTCACGCGTCTCGTTCGCCAGCGGCTCGTCGTGCAGTGAGACGTTGCCGGGGTTGTTGACGCCGTTCTGCCCCGACGAGCCGGCGCAGGCGGCGGTGGTGAACCAGAACTACCGCGAGCTGATCCGCCTGGTCGAGACGAAGGTCGGCGCGCTCGGCGTCCCGTCGGGCACCACGCCGGGGGCGGCCGGGAGCGGCACCATCTCGACGGCGTCGCTGACCACCACCGGCGCGCTGAGCTCCGGCAGCCTCACGACGGGCTCCGTCTCGGCGACGTCGGTGAACTCGACGACCGCGACCATCAACACGCTCAACGTCACGTCACAGCCCGGGTTCCAGCTGTCGTGTGGCGAGGCGTCGTACCTCGGCGCCACTCAGGGCAACCCCTTCTGCTGTCGCATCAACGTCAGCACCGGAGACACGACGTGCAACCTGTCGACCGGCGCGAATGGGACGACCTGGTCGGCCTCGGTCATCAACTACCCGGGCCTGAGCGCGACGACGACGGGTCGGTACTCGCTCTCGTGTGTCGCCGGCGCGCCGGGCGCCAACTACCCCTTCTGCTGCCGCATCAACGTCAACAACGGCGCTGTGACGTGCGGTCAAGGCAACAACTACTCGTTGGGCTCGGCGGGGCAGGTGAACGTTCCGTTCTGAGTTCGTTCGGGCCCGTGACGGAAGCGAGGCCGAGCCCCCAATCGTGTGCATGCAGCCCTGCGACGCGATTCACACTCAGGCCCGCGGCCGCGATGGGAGGACTGATTGACGATGTCCTCGCCACGCCTGTACAGGCGCCGCATGCGCGCCGTCGCCCTCGTCGTGTCTGTGTTCCTGTCGGCCGCTGCCTCCGCGCAACAGGCGCCGCCGTGCACGAAGGAGCTCGTCGGCATCCTCTTCGACTTCGGCACACCGCAGGCGCCGCGACTCTTCAAGTGTGATGGGCGCACGTGGGCGATGTGGACGCCGCCCGCTTCGCTGTGCACGACGCCTCCTGCCGCGCAGACGCCTTCGCCTCCACCGGGGCCGCCGCTCGTTCCGCTCGCCGCAGACGAGGCGCTCGTGCCGCCTCCTCCTCCAGCTTCGCTGCCGCCGCTGCCCACGGGACCGAAGGCCGGCACCGACGTCGTCGCGAACGCCGACTGTCGCAAGGCGTGCACTGTCGCCTTCACGCAGTGTGTCCGCTCACGCTGCGGCACCTCACTCGCGGCGAGCTGCAAACAGAGCTGCGACAAACAACAGACCCGCTGTGCCACGGCGTGCCCATGACGCGTCTCCTGCTCCTCTCGGTCTTCGTCCTCGTCGCGTGTCAGCCTTCCGCGCGGCGCGTCGTGCGCTCGTCGAGTCCACCGCCGGCGCCGAGCTGTACCGTGGCGCTCACTGCGCTGCGCATCACCGACGTCACTTGTCAGGGCGCGTTTTCGAGAGACGAGTTGTGGCGCGCGGCGCTCCTCAAGGCCGCCGAGACGGGGCCGGAGCAGGGCAGCCTCACCTTCGACGTCATCGACACCAACGAGAACCCCGGCTGGCGGGCGCTGCGCGCGAAGTTCGCGGGCCCGGGTGAGCCAGCGGCGACCAACGCCATCGAGGTGATGTTGTCGCCTCAGCAGCTCGAAGCCGCCCGCACCCGCGCCATGACGAAGCAGTGCCAGCGCACCGTCATCGTCGAGAGCGACCCGGCGACGAAGGCCTCGTGCATGCAGTACCTCGCGGCGCAGCAGCAGCTCGCGCAGACCGAGCGTCACCACGCGGAGCAGCTGGGCGTGCAGCGGGAGTCGGTCGCAGCGCAGCGTCAGGCCGCAGCCGCGCAGCAGGAGACGGCCGCGGCGTTGAGGCTTCAGGCGATGCAGCGCTCGCAGACGAACGTCGTCATCGTCGGAGGCAGCACCTGTCGCTCGAGCCTCGACTGCGGCAGCGGTCAGTTCTGCAAAGACTGGAGCGGCGGGCGCGTGTGCATGGGCAACGGCGGCGCGGGAGCCCCGTGCAGCAGCGGCATCGACTGCTCCGGCAGCTTGTTCTGTCGGTCAGGCCTCTGCGGCCAGTAGGAGCGCGCTCAGCGACGGGCCTCCAAAGCCTCGAGGCACGAAGGCAGGTCGAATTGGCAATGCGCGTGGATGATTCGCGACCTCGCGACGTCCGAAAGTCGCGATGCCGAGGCACGACGGACCGGTGAGCCGATCGACGGTCCGACGCTTCCGGCCCCGAAGCACGAGCGCTCGGTCCGCGGCGTGCGTACAGATCAGAGGACTGTCTCTCTGACACGGCGGGCGCATGCTGCTGAACCTCGGTCAACTGGCCATCGGCCTCGTCGTCGTCACGTTCGGCGCGAGCTGGTTGGTGAAGGGGGCCTCGCGGGTCGCGCTCCGCTTTGGCATTCCGCCGCTCATCATCGGCCTGACGGTGGTCGCGTTCGGCACCAGCGCGCCCGAGCTGGCCGTCAGCATCACCTCGGCCCTGGCAGGGCAGTCCGACCTCGCGGTGGCCAACGTGGTGGGCAGCAACATCTTCAACGTGCTCTTCATCCTCGGGCTCTCGGCCCTCATCACGCCGCTGGTGGTGCACCAGCAGCTCGTGCGCATGGACCTGCCCGTGATGATCGGCATGAGCATGTTGCTGTACGTGCTGACGCTCGATGGAGGCCTCGACCTCGTCGACTCGGTGCTGCTGGTGGGCCTCATCGTCGGGTACACCATCTTCCTGTTGCGAGAGGCTCGACGGCAGGGCGCCGGAGCCGAGTCGAAGGACGCGACGCTCGTGCCGGGGAAGTTGCCCCTCAACATCGCGCTGCTGGTGGTGGGCCTCGTTGCCCTCGTCTTCGGCTCGAACGTGATGGTGACAGGCGCGGTGGGCCTGGCGCGGCTCCTGGGCGTCTCCGAAGCGGTGATTGGCCTCACCATCGTCGCGGCCGGAACCTCGTTGCCCGAGGTGGCGACGTCGGTGACCGCGGCCATCAAAGGCGAGCGCGACATCGCCATCGGCAACGTCGTCGGCAGCAACATCTTCAACATCGGCTCGGTGCTGGGCTTCAGCGGCCTGGCCTCGCTTGGCACGCTCACCATCTCGCCCGCGATGATGGCCCTCGACGTGCCGGTGATGCTGGCCGTCTCGATGTTGTGTCTTCCGTTCTTCCGCACCGGTTACCAGCTCACCCGGCTCAACGGCGCGGCGCTGATGGCGGGGCAGGTGGGCTACGTGGCGTGGCTGGTGCTGACGGAGCAACGCTCGCCGGCGCTGCCGGTGCTGCAGTTCATCGTGGTGCGCGGCTTCCTGCCGGCGCTCATCATCGGCACGGTGGTGGTGATGGTGAAGGGCCTGCGAGATGAGAAGGCAGCGTTGAAGGCGTGACCGGCCCGAGCGTCAGGTCGGCTTCGACACCCGAAGCGTCAGCTGATTCCCACACCCTTCACAGAACACGTTCGTCTCGTCCGACACGCCGCCGCCCATCGACATGGTGCGCGCCTCGCCTTTGCAACGCGGACACACGCCCACGACCTCTTTGAAGGACGTGCGGGTGAAGAACTTCCACACGAAGACGACGGGCCCGGCGATGAGCAGCAGCGGCGGGGCCACGAAGTGCACGAGCGGAATCGGGAGCAACAGGCCCGCGACGCACCAACACAGCGCGGCCGGCATCACTGCGCGGCGAAGGCGCTCGAGCATCGTCCACTCGGCGATGGTGACCACGGCCGTCGTGGCCGCTTCGGAGCCGAGGCTCAATCGGACGGGGAGGGTGCGGAGCAACACGCGCTCTCTCTATCGCCGTGGCGCGCGGAGTCGAGCCGCGTCGACCACCACCTGTCTGAAGGCCCTGGCCGCCTCGTCGCGATGCGTTCGTTCGTGCCAGTGCAGGAACATCGGGAAGACGAGCGGTGGTGCAGGCCCGCGGAGCACCTGAAGCGGAAACGAGGGCGCGAGCTGAGCGGCAACCCGTCGCGGCATGCCGGTGATGAGCTCCGATGAGGCGACGATGGCGGCGGCGGCTCCGAACGTCGGCACCGTCATCGCGACCTCGCGGTGCAGCCCGGCCTTCTCGAGCACGCCCTGCACCAGGCGGTTGCCTGCGCCGGGCCGCCCCAGCAACAGGTGAATGTCGACGTGCCGCTCGGCGTTGAACTGCGCCGCCGTGATGCGCCCGTCGAGCCGCGGGTGACCCCGCTTCGCGACGTAGACGCCTTCTTCTTCGAACAGCATCGTCCGATGCAGCCCTTCACCGGGAAAGGGCGGGCTGATGGCGCAGTCGACCTGCTCGCTGGCGAGCCCACCACCCGACACCAGCGTGTCGAGGCTGACGATGGAGAGCTTCGCGCGCGGGAGCTTCGCCACGAAGGACCGCACGATGGCCGGCAGCGTCGCCAACTGGTCGCCGTCGGAGAGCGCCAGCGTGAAGGTGCGCTGACAGGTGGCCGGCTCGAAGCGCTGGGTGTCGAGCGACGCCTCGAGGGTGTCGAAGGCCTGCTTCAACGCAGGGCGGAGCTCGAGCGCGCGCGGCGTGGGCGCGAGGCCCCGGCCCCGGCGTACGAAGAGCGGGTCGCCAACGACGGCGCGCAGTCGAGAGAGGGCGTTGCTCACGGCGGGCGACGTCACCCCCAGTCGCGCGGCGGCGCGCACGACGCTCTGCTCCTCGAGCACCACCGCCAACACCCACAGCAGGTTCAGGTCGATGGTCGAGAGGTTCATGGGGTTGAGTAATGCGTACACGATGCATCACTGGTCGTGAAGGGCGTTGGCGCGCACGGTGGCGCCATGAACGAACGAACGGCAGTCATCGTCGGCGCGGGCGTGGGCGGGCCAGTCCTCGCGTTGTGGCTTCGCCGGTTGGGCCTCTCCGTGCGGGTGCTCGAGGGCCGCAGTGGGCCGGCGCTGGCAGAGGGAGCGTTCCTTGGCGTGGCGCCCAATGGCCTGCACGCGCTCGCCGGGCTCGGCCTGGCGACGGAGGTGAGGGCGAAGGGGCACGTGTGCCGGGCCTTCGAGTTCCTCAACCATGGCGGCCGTTCGCTCGGGGGCTTCGACCGGCGCGACGACGAGCGTCAGTTCGGCTGGCCGCTCACCATGGTCCGGCGCAGCGAACTCCACGCGCTCTTGAGTGAGGCGGCTTCAAAGGAGGGCGTCGCCATCGAGTACGGGCGGCGCGTGACGAAGCTCACCGACGTGGGCGAACAGGTTCGGCTCGAGTGCGACGATGGCACCTCGTTCGACGCCGACTTCGTCATCGGCTGCGATGGCCTGCGCTCTGCGACGAGAACGACGGCGCTGCCAGCGTCACCAGAGCCCAGCTTCAGCGGCCTGCTCGACGTCGGTGGCTTCGCCCGCGTGAAGACGTTGCCGTTCGAGCCGGGGGTGAACGTGATGGTGTTCGGCGTGCGAGGCTTCTTCGGTGCCTTCACGACCGCGGCCAACGAGACCTGGTGGTTTCACAACGGGCCAGGAGAGGTCGGCTCGGTGACGAACGAGGGCCTCAGGGCACGCCTGTACGAGCTGCATCACGACGACCCGGCGTGGATTCGAGAGCTCATCGACGCCACTCCGACGCTGTTGGGGCCCTGGGGCTTGTACGAACTCGACGCGATGCCGGCGTGGTCGCGCGGGCGCGTGTGTCTGATGGGCGACGCGGCCCACGCGATGTCGCCGAGCGCCGGGCAGGGCGCGTCGATGGCGTTCGAAGACGCGCTCGTGCTCGCGCAGTGCCTGCGAGACGTGCCCGACGTGCCGCGCGCGTTTCAACGCTTCGAGCAGCTCCGTCGCCCCAGAGTCGACGCCATCATGAAGGCCGCGCGGCAGACCTCGAACGGCAAGGCACCCGGCGCGGTGGGGCGTTGGGTGCGCGACCGCATGTTGCCCCTCGTGCTCCCGTACGCGGGCAAGGCGCAGGCGCGGGCCTATTCACACCAGCTCGACTTCGAGCAGCGGCTGACGTGACGATGCGCGCCGGTGTTGGACGGGCTTCGCACGCGTAGTAGCGGCGTGGTCGTGCGTCGCGCTCCTCTGGTTCTCGTGGTGGTTGTCGGCCTCTCGGCGGTCTCGTGCGGCTCGGCGAAGAAGTGTGACGAGCGTTCGTGCGCGTCGGGCTGCTGCGACCTGACGGACGTGTGTCGGAGCGGAACGACGACGGCGGCGTGCGGCAGCCGCGGGTCGGCCTGTGCCGGGTGCAGCGCGCAGCTGACGTGCCTGGCTTTGCCCGACGGCATCGGTGGCGCGTGTTCTCCACCGATGGCTGGCGGCGCCGGCACGGGAGGCGGAACCGCGTCGGCCGGAGGCAGCGCAGGCGGCGCGGCTGGTGGAACGGCGGGCGCGGGAGGCGGGAATGGGTCGGCTGGAGGGAGCGCAGGCGGTGGCGCAGGTTGCACCGGGCCGTGCGCGACGACCGACCTGGTCGCGCGGTTTGGAGCACGTCTGGCGTCGTTCGAGCGCGCGCAGCATGGCGTCGAGCTCGACGGCCGGTTGCATGTGGAAGCGCACGCGGGTGGAGACCCGGCGTGTCCGACGATGACGTCTCCGACGCCGCTGCGGACGTTGGTCATCTCGGGCCTTCGGCCGCTGACCGATGGTGGGGTCATCTCGTTCGCAGACGGCTTGCGGGTGTCGCTGCTCGACTTCAGCGGAGCCGTGACGAGCGCTCCGCTCGAGCGGGCCATCGACGCGCGCGCGACCGCTCGATGGGTCGAGCCCGGAACCCTGGTGTCATTTCAGCTCACCGCGACGTTCGACGGCGGCACCCTGAGCGGTGGGTTCTCGGCGCCGCACTGCCCGTCGCTCGACCCCTGATCAGCTGCTGCGTGGAGGCGAGGGTCGTCGACTTGCCCGCTCCCGTGCTGCCCGTCACCCGGACCAGGCCATCGTCGCCTGCAGGAGTTCGACGGTCTTCGGCGACGCGAAGTGCTGCCGCCTTCCCTGAGCGCGCGTCAGCGCTACGTGACGCGGTATGAAGGTCGAGATGAAGCGCCAGGCTGAGGGTCGCGCATGAGCGTCGAAGCAGTCTCGCCTGGCTCGGCTGAGGTGCACGCCTGGGCGCGGCGCCACGCTCCGCGGTCCCTCGACGACGCGCCGAAGGCCGTGCGCGGGTACGTGAAGGGACTGCACGTGGTGTCGTGGGTCTTCGCCGGCATCTGGCTGGTGATTGTCGGTATCGTCACGATGTCGGGTCCGACGCTCGTCGACAAGCTGATGTACTTCGCCGACGTTGGCCTCGTCGTCGGCGTGCCGTTGGCGCTCGTGGCCCGCAGCATCTTCCGCCGCTCGCGGCGCCTGCTGACGGATGCGCCCGCCGAGGGCTACCGCGTCACGCGAGTCAGGCAGGTCGTCGTTCGCACCAACCGCGGCGCGTCGACGGTCACCGAAGTGCAACTCTCCGAGCGCGAAGGGTCCCGCACGCTCTTCGTGTACTGGCCACGAGGGCAGCCAGCCGTCGGCGTCGGTGCCGAGGCGGTCGCGCTGCGCGACGGCACACGCGCGCTCGTGCTCGGGCTCGGTGACACGGTGCTCGACGCGATGGCGTCGTCACTCGTGAAGAGCTGACTGGATCGTTGTGTTCGATGCCCGCGCGACTTGCTGATCCCGGTGGGCGGTCGAATCGAGCGAGGCTGCGCTGACGCCGTCGCTGCGGAACCTGCTACCGGTAGTAGCCCAGAGAGAAACGGGCATTCAGCTTCCCGTACTCCTTCTGCGCTGCCGCGGTCGCGTCGGTCCCCGCGCCGCTGTAGACGTTCTCCCAGTTGCGCCGGAGGGCCACCTTGTCGTCACCCGAAGTCCCGCCCCTGGCGGCGATTCGTGCGGCGTCTCTGAGCTCAGCTGCGCTCACCTTGGTGCCCGCTTCCGAGGATGGCTTCCTCGCCTCGTCGAACCGGGCGTTGATCTGGGCCTTGTTGGAACGGGGAAGGTTGGGGCGGGCAATCTTGGGCACGGGCAGCTCCTCGAGGTGATGTGAAGTTGTCGACCTCGATGTGAGGAAGTTGCCATGCGAGGTTCGTTTCGAGGACCTGTCGCCTGTGAGGCGACACCTCGCCCCGATGCTGGTGGGTCGAGCTGCCGAACTCGTCCAAAGCTCGCGAGGGCTCCACTTCGTGACGCGTCCCGCGCATGCAGACTTGTGGGCGACGGCGGCTGAAGCACGCCTCGCTCCACGAACGCCGAGCTGGGTCGCGCCCGGCCGCTCGACGTCGTCAGGACACGCGAAGAATCGTCAACAGTCGCGCCTTGCCCGCGACGCGGAGCTCGACCTCGTCGCCTTCCCGTTTCCCGATGAGCGCGGCGCCGACCGGAGAGAGCGGCGTCACCACCAGCACGCCACCCTGGAGCTTCGTGCCGCCGCCTTCGGGAGCGACGAAGTAGAACGACGCTTCGCCATCATCGTCTTCGGCCTCGACCAGCGCGCCGTGCTTCACGGTGTCGGTCGGCGTCAGCGCCATCGGCGTCAGGCTCGCCAGCCCGGCCTTCAAGGTCTCGATGCGCATCGCCTGCCCACGCGCGAGGTAGCTCTGCTCGAGGGCGCGGGTGTCTTTGTCGTTCTCGGGCTTCGCCTCTTCGTGCGTGGCGCCTGCGCGGGCGTCGGCGTGCGCGCGCTCGAGCCCTGCGAGGGTGGCCTCGAGGATGGCGACGAGCTCGGCCTTCAGCTGGGCTTTGGTGCGCTTCACGGCTGGCGCTGTGTAGCACTCCGTCGGAGCTCCGAAGGCGCTCAGCGCAGCACCGACACCGAGGGCGGCAACGGCGCGACGAGCTTCCCGGTCGTCACCAGACTCGTCACGTACCCCGCCGCCGCGTCGGCGACGTCGCAGTGCCCGACATCGTTTCCGCGACGGCCGTTGAATCGCTCACCAGGCGCGGCCGAGAAGTCGAAGTCGAAGCACCGTTGCCCGGCGGCACACCGCAGCCTCAGGCCCAGGTACGGACCGAGCGGCGCGAAGGACGAGCAGTCGCCCGATGGCGCGACGGAGTGTCGAAACGAGAACGCCTCGTCGACGGCGCGCGCGGCCTTCACGTCGGCGAGCGAGGGCTGGAAGGCGTCGAGGGCGATCAACCGGAGCGTCAGAGACGAGTG
>JAUXRI010000129.1 GCA_030681895.1 Myxococcales bacterium
AAGATCGCAGAGAGCTTCGAGCACGTGGGCTGCTTCGTGACCGAGAGGCGGGCCGACTTCGCGGGTGTGCAGAAGGTCGACGCGCCGGTGAAGTCGGTGTTGCTCGAGACGAAGTTCAGCGGCGACGGGAAGGTCGAAGCCGACACGCCCATCTGGAAGCTCGACGTGAAGTAGCTCACGCCTGCGCCTCACGCGCTGAGATGTGGGCGCTGGCCGGACGACCGAGCGCGAGCATTGCCAGCGCACCGGCCGGGAGCACCACCACCAGCGACCACAGCGCATGCGCGCCGTAGCCAGGCCCCGCCGCGCCATGGAGCAGTGGAAGCCCCAGGGTCACGGCGAGGTACCACCCGAGCGCGACGGCCACGCTGTGTCGAGAACGCCCACCCACCAGCAGCGCCAGCATCACCAGAGACGCCGTGTACACCGCCAGTCCGATGAGCCGATGCAGCTCCGGCTCGGAGAGCGTTCCCACGCGCCAGTGCTCGACGTGGAGCCAGACACAGCCCACCAGCCGAACCGTGTTCGCCAGCACCGTCGCGACGAAGGCGCCGCAGAGGGCGAACGGCACCAGGCGTGGCTTCGTCAGCGCGTGAAAGAGCAACAGCCCCAGCGCCACCGAGAAGAACGTCACACCCGCGCACGCGGACACGATGGAGAAGTGCGCGGTGGTGCTGAGGAAACCGACGCCCGATTCCCACACGAAGCGATGCCCCGTGATGAGCGAGGTGAGCCACGAGGTCGGTCCGAGCAGCCAGCGAAGGTCTTCCACCGCGGCGCCGGCGAGCGTGAACTTGACGCCCAGGGCCACGCCGCTCGCCACCAGCGCACGGAGCCACCAGTTCATCCCAGGCTCCGGCGGCGGTGCAGCGCGGTGACGCCGAGCGCGAGGACCAGCGCCACCACCAGCAGGAGCAGCTCGGGCTCATCGCCGCGCTCCATGCTGTCGCCGACGGCCAGGTCCGACACGCCCGCGGGCATCGGCAGCGGCTGGTCGACGTCGGTCGCGGGCCCCGTCGTGCGGACCTGCTCCAGCACCGCGATGAACGAGGTGAAGGCCGTCAGCAACCCGTAGCGGAGGCCGAGCGACGTGACGGTGGCGCGCTCCTCGTCGGTGACGGCCCCGCCCGCGAAGTCAGAGATGCCGCGCACGCGCTCCCGGGCCCACAGCCACTTCAGCGCCTCGTGCTCGGGCTTCGGCGCGACCTCGCTCAGCGAGAACCGATGCGACCACGGGCCTTTCGCCGAGTTCCCCGTGACTGTGATGGTGCCGCTCCGGTCGCCGCGCCACTTTCCGATGACGACGATGGGCTTCTCCGCGAAGACGTCGGGCTGCACTGCGGGCTCGAGGTCGAACGCCTCGAGGCCGTCGAAGCGTACCGACACGCCCGTCAGCACCGGCGTCTGCACGTAGCGGCGGAACCGCTCGGCCTGGTCGTGCGCTTCCTTCTCGCTCAGCACGAAGAACGGCTCTCCACGGCCGGCGTGCGCGAGCCCCTCGATGAGCGCGCGGTTGACCGAGCTGCCGATGCCGAAGGCGAACAGGTTGGCCTGGTTCAGCTTCTCGCGGATGAGCGAGAACGCCTCGCGCTCGCAGCCGACGTAGCCATCGGTGATGACGATGACGCTCCGAGAGGTCAGCGGTTGGCGCGGCAGTGACATGGCGTGCTGCAGCGCGGGCAACAGCTCGGTGCCGCCACCGGCGCTTGCCTTGGAGATCATCGTCTCTGCCCGGGTGAGGTTCTCGGGGTTCGCGGCGAGCGGCGTCGGAGACAACACCTGGCTCCCGCCAGAGAAGAAGAGGACGTTGAACGTGTCGGTGGGCCGCAGCTGCGAGACGAGGTCGTGCAGCAGCGCCTTCGTCGTCTGGAGCGGGAAGCCGTACATCGAGCCCGAGGTGTCGACGACGAAGAGGTAGTCGCGGGGAGGAATGTCCTTCACGGCGACTCGCGCAGGCGGCTGCACGGTGAGGAGGAAGAAGTTCTCGTCCGCGCCCTCCGAGAGGAGCAGCCCGCTCGCGGTGGAGGCGCCGAGCAACGAGTACCGCACCACCACGTCACGGTTGCCCGCGGTGGGGTCGGGCGTGAGCGAGAAGCGCGCGGCGGTCGTGCCTTCCCACGTCGACGTCAGGCGGTGGCTCGGGCTGGTGAGCGACTGAATCGGCATTCCCGCCGAGAGCGTCGCGTCGAGGGAGAACGTCGCGTGGGGCACCGCGCCCGCGTGCTGGTACGGCGCGCTCGCGAACCCGGCGTTCTGCTCGCTGCCGTTCAGGTACCGGGGGCCCACCACCGTCGGGAACACCCACTCGTACGTCCCGCGCTCGGGGATGAGGAGCTCCGAGTATTCGAGTGTCACCTCGAGGCGGTCTTTCGGCAGCACGTTCGCGAGGTTCATGGTGAAGACGTTCGGGCGTGACTCGGTGAGGAGCGTGGCCGTCTTCCCCTGTGCTTTTGCCTCATCGAACTGGCGCTGTGCTTCGGCCTTCTCCTTCACCTGCGCGCGCACGCGCCGGTCGCCCACCTGCATCACCAGCCCGTGCACTGCCGCGCGCATCGACCCGGGGAAGACGTAGCGGACGTTGAGGGTTCGCGAGCCTTCGTTCACGTAGACCTGCGTGACGGTGACGTGCGCGATGACGCCGGCGATGCGCGTGTGGACCTGCGTCGCCTTCAGCGGCAACGCGTCGAGCGCCGGGTCTCCGCCGAGCACCTCGAAGTACGGAGCCTCGACCGGCCGAGGCGCCTCAGCCCATGAGACACCACTCACCACCAGCACCACGACTGCGGCCACACGAAGGTTCATGGGGCCCGTCAGAGCAACCGGCATACCGCTCGACGTCCCTCGTGCTTTCGAAGCGTTGAGTCAGGGGACCGTTGCCGTGGAGCCGCGGTGCCTCGCGTGCGTGCGGCTCCCGTCGAGGCTCACGGCGCCGGCGCGAACGTGATGCCGCGGAAGCCGGTGTTGGGGAACGCGGCGCCGATGATGGTGAGCGCCGACTGGCTCGAGGGCAGCGCCGCGTTGACGTCTCGCAGCCGGTAGAGGGTCGAGCTGCTCGAGGCGACGCAGACGATGTCGGGTCCGTCGCGAAGGCACGCGGCCTGGCGGACGGGTGGGCCGAGGGTGGCGGACGCTGTCGTGCCCCAGACGCCGCCGGTTCGCGTGAAACGTTTGATGCCGCCGCCGCCCGAGTCATCCACCAGGTAGATGGTGTCGACGCCCGGCTCGCTCGGGTTCAAGTCGAACACCGTGAAGGAGTAGGGACTGGCCGTCGCGACGAGCTGGGTCGAGGTCGTGCTGACGAGCGGGAGGCCGGTGCCGATCTGGTAGAGGCCCGCGGGTGCGGTCCCGCTCGTGACGTAGAGGTCTCCGTTGAAGATGCCGATGCTGCGGAGGCTGCCGGGCACGGTCGCGACGTTCACGGGAGCCGATGAGGAGCCAGGCGCGGTGAGGAAGACGCCGCTGGTCCCGCCTGCGAGCCACACGTTCGTTCCGTTCACCACGGCGCCGCGTGGAGCCGTCACCGAGTACACGGTGCCGATGGTGGTGTTGGTCTCGATGGACGGTGACGGACCGAAGTCAGCGGCATCGACGAGCGCGACGACGCGCGGCAGGCCGTTGATGGCGGTCGACGCCGTGCCCGGCACGCTCTGGTAGCCGAGGAGCGCGAGGCGACGGCCATCCGGTGAGCGGCTCAGCGCCCCATCGGGGCTCGCGGTGCCGACGAGGGTGAAGGGCAGGTGGGTCGCGGCGGTCGCGGTCGGGAGCGAGAGCGTGCTGATCAGGGCTCCGGTCGCGATGGCGCGCCGCTCGAGGAAGACGGCGGTGGCGTCGGTAGTGAGTGGGGCGTTGCCGTCACCGACGCGGACGACGACGAACTCGGTCGGGATTGCGCTTCCACCTGCTGCGCTTCCACCTGCTGCGCTTCCACCTGCTGCGCTTCCACCTGCTGCGCTTCCGCCCGCTGCGCTTCCACCTGCTGCGCTTCCACCTGCTGCGCTT
>JAUXRI010000137.1 GCA_030681895.1 Myxococcales bacterium
TAGTCGACGGTGCTCGACAGCTTCCCGAAGCGGGCGGCGTTGCGCGTGTCGAAGTGGAGCGTGACGTCGAGTTCCACGGGCTGCGGCGTGTTCCGCTCGAAGTCGAAGAGGCCGACGATGCAGTCGAACCGCATGCCGCGCAGGGAGAGCCGGTCGAGTGGAGAGGTCATGCGACGCTCAAGCCTCCGTCGACTCGGAGCGTCTGGCCAGTGACGTATGGGGCGGTGGCGAGAAAAACGACGGCGCGGGCGACGTCGTCCGGGCTGCCTTCGCGGCCAAGCGGAATGCGGTTCAAGATGTCGGCGCGCTGCGTGTCGGTGGTCTCGGCGGCCATCGCGACGGGGCCGGGCGCGACGGCGTTGACACGAATCGCGGGCCCGAGTTCGAGCGCCAATGAGCGGGTCAGCTGATCGAGCGCGGCCTTCGCGGCGAGGTAGTGCGCGAAGAAATGCGTCGTCGTGTACGCGTGCGTGACGGCCATATCGGTGATGTTGACGATGGCAGCGGTGGGAGAGGCTTTCAGCGCCGGCAGCAGGCCCTGGACGAGGAAGAACGGCGCCGCGACGTTCACCTTCCACATGTACTCGAGCTGGCCTGGCGTCACCTGTTCGAAGTCGACGTGCGCGTAGGCAGCGGCGCTGTTGACGAGCAGATCGACGACGGGGTGATCGGCCCGAATGCGCTGCGCCAGCTTCGCCACGGCGTCGCCATCGGAGAGATCTGCCTGCTCGACGAACGCGCGCCGCCCCATCGCCTCGAGCTTCGCCTTGACCTCGAGCGCCGGCTCGAGCGAACGATTCACGTGGAGCACGACGTCGAACCCATTGGCACCGAGGGCGAGCGCGATCGCGCGCCCCACCCTGATGCCTGCACCCGTCACGACCGCGATCGGCATGGCGCGAGGGTTAACGCGACCGGCGCGCCTTGGCCACCTCGTCAGCTAAGGCTTCGCGGCGACGATCTTGAGGTTGAACGCGCCGTTCTTCGTCGCGCCCCAGATACGCAACCAGACGGGCAGGATGCTCTCGCTGCCCCGCGCGGTGGTGATGTCTCCGAGGTCCAGCATCTCTTCGTCCTTCCAGCCGAACTGCGCGAGCACGCCCTTCACCTTCGTCTTCGCGCCGGCGTCGTTGCCCGAAATGAACGTCGTGTGCGTGTCGGGGAGCGAGCGCGGGTTCACCATGATGCTGCAGTTCATCGTGTTGAGCGCCTTCACGATGTGCGTCTTCGGGAACCGCTTCTGCAGCTGCTCGCCGAGCGAGTCGGTGTTGCTGACGAAGAGGCTCGGCGGCATGCCCTTCGAGAAGTCGAGCGGGTTGGCGATGTCGACGATCACCTTCCCGTCGATGTTCGCTTCACCGGCCATGGCGAGCGCTTCGACCGAGCCGTTGCCCGCGGTGCAGTTGAAGACGAGCTCACCGAACGCGGCCGCGTCTGCGTAGGTGCCAGCCGAGGCCTTCGCGCCAGCCTTCTTCGCCCAGGCCGCGGCCTTCTCGTTGGTGGCCGTGCGCGAGCCCATGCGCACGTCGTGGCCCAGCTCCACCAGCTTCGAACCAATCGTCTCACCCACCATGCCAGTCCCAAGAACGGCGATCTTCATGACGTCTCTCCTCGTGCCGGGCGGAAGAAGTTCCGCGCTCGGTGATGGGAGGCAACCTACGAGCGTGACCCGTGGAGCAGAACGTCGACGCTGGCCATATCGTTCATTCCAGCGTGGAATGAGTGGCATGGACCAACTCCAGCGCCTGAAGCTCTTCACCAAGGTGGTGGAGCGCGGCAGCCTCTCGAAGGCCGCGAAGGACGTCGGCGTCGGCCAGCCGGCGGTGAGCAAGGCGATCTCGGCGATGGAGGAGTCGCTCGGCGTTCGGCTCCTGCTGAGGAGCACACGAACCCTGACCCTCACCGACGCCGGGCGGCAGTACTACGAGCGGTGTCGCCAGGCGCTCGCGGTGCTCGACGAAGCGCACGCCGAGGTGACGGAAGGTGCCGTTCCACGCGGGACGCTCAAGCTCCACGGTCCGGTGGTGCTGGGCGAGCTGTTCCTCGGCCCGGCGGCCGTCGCGTTTCAGCGCGAGTTTCCGCACGTGGGGTGTGAGCTGACGCTGCTCGATGGGTTCGTCGATCTCGTGGCCGAAGGCGCCGACCTCTCGATCCGGCTCGGCACCATCAGCGACGCGTCGATCGTTCGCCGGCGCCTCGGGACGATGGAGCGGCTGCTCGTGGCGGCGCCCGGCTACCTCAAGAAGCACGGCGTTCCGAAGCGCCCGCACGAGCTCGCCGACCATCGCTGCGTTCGGTTCAGCGGACTTCCCACGGGAAACGAGCTGACGCTCTCGACCAGCGACGGCCCGGTGACGGTCGAGGTGCCACCGTCGTTCCTCTCGAACAACGCCATCACCCTGAAGCAGGCGCTCGTGGGAGAGCTCGGCATCGGGCTGGTGACGCGGTGGCTGGTCGCAGACGAGCTGCGCCGAAAGAAGCTCGTCGTCGTGCTCCCGAACGCACCGCCGAGTTCGCTCGACGTGAGCGCCGTAGTCCCCACCGCGAAGTACACGCCGGCGCGGGTGCGCGAGTTTCTGCGGGTGTTGATGAAGACGTTCGCGAAGGTGCCGGGAATGACGCTCGCGAGCGTCAGGGCCAGCGACGAAGCGTCCTAACTCCCGCCGTCTGCACCCGCGTCTGGCTCTTCGCTCCCCGCGTCGAAGGGCACCGACACCGGGCCCGCGTCGATCACCGTCGTATCTCCATATTGCGTCGTGGAGAGCTCGGCGCAGCTGCCCGCGTCAGCGCCCTGAAACTCGTTCAACAGCCCGAACTCCCGCGACCGCAGCGTCGGTGCGTTGGGGTTGAAGCTGACGAACTCGAAGAGGCCAGCATCGGCGTCTGCGACGTCGCTCGGCACGTAGAGCCGGTACCCGTACTGAATCGTCGCGCGAGGCATGCAGACGAAGGCCTCCCAGACCCCAGCGTCTCGCACCAACGGCACCGAGGGACGAAACGGAGAGGTGAAGCCGAAGAGCTCGGCCGCCAGCTCGTTCCCGGCCGGGTAGGCGAAGCGCACGGCGCAGCAGCCAGCGTCGGGGAAGACGAACTCGCCTGCGTCGGGCACGTACTGCGGCGCTACGCGCTTCGGCGGGTCGCCCTGCCCGCCCAGATCACGGTCGAGCACCGCCGGCTCCTGAAACGGCGGCGCGCACGACAACACCGCGACACACACCACGACGACGCGCTTCACGGGGCCACCTCTCGAATCTCCTCGGGCGTCAGCAGACCCAGCGCGTCTGAAGCCAGACCGTCGCGGCGTGCCAGCGCTCGTTTCGCCTGGGCCTTGAGCAAGGCGCGCACGTCCGGCTCCTGCGACAGGCTCGAGGCGCCGACCAGCCGCAGCAGCGCCTTGCGCGCGATGACGCCGTGCTCCTCGTTTCGCAGCTCGTTTACCAACACCCGTGAGAGCTGCCGCCCCGCCGAGGCCTTCGCGTCGAAGTGCTGCGCCTCCAGGGTGACGAAGACGTCTTTCTTCACGAGCAGCGACGGCTCATGGCGCAGCCAGTCGACGCTGAAGGACTCGGTGTCGACGGGGTTCATGCGCCGCACCACCTTCGCCGCCGCCCTGCGCACACGCTCCTCCTTCGAGAAGGTGTACGGCACGGCCTCGGGCAGGAGCGCCGGGTCGCCCAGGTTCGCCAGCGCCTTGAGCGCCGTGGCCTGGGTGCGGCGGTCGGAGTCTGGCGTGAGCCGCTCCCGCACTGCGTCGACCGCGACGCCGCGCACCTCGGAGTCTTCGTGCAGGCCAGCCATCGTCGACAACGCCAGGAGCGACTCGGTGGCGACGAAGCGCGCCGAGCCGTTCGGATCGCTCTCGAGCGCCTGCGACGCCGCGCGGAACTCCGTGGCGAGGGGTGGCCCGACGTCGGCCCGGTCGACGAGCGAGAACATGGCCCGCGCGCGAATCGCCGGTGGCGCCTTCGTGTCACGCATCATGCCCAGCAGCGCGTCGCGGGCGTCGGACGTGCGTGCATTGCCGAAGGCGATGAAGAACGTGTTGAGGCCGTCTTCGGTCACCTTGCCCTGCTTCAGCTCGGCCACCACCTCGGGCGTCTTCTCGGGCCGCGCCTCGAGGAAGGCCCGCAGCGGAGGCCACGAGGCTGGAAGGTTCTGGTTCTTCGCGAAGAGGCCTTGCGCCAGTTGCACCACCTCGGCGGCCGACTTGTCCTGCAGCTCGGCCCGCAGCGCGCGGTCGGTCGGCGTGACGGGGAGCGCCTCTCTCCGGGCCATCGGCTTCGAGAGCAGGTCGGCCCACTGGTAGTGCGTCACGTCGTGATCGAGCTGCGCCAGAGCGCCCGTGCCGCGAGCGGCCGTCGCGCGCACCCGGGTTCGAGTCGTGCCGCTGGTGGACGAGAGCGTCTCGTCGGCCTCGAGGTGATCGAACCAGTCGCCGCCCGCCACCGTCGCCGAGCCGAAGCTCGTCACGTGCGTGGCCTCGCCGCCCAGCCACAGCCGGCCGTACGAGCCGATTCTCCGCTGCGCCAGCACCTCGCCGCCTACTTTCGTCGTCGTCGCCTTCGCGTCGTAGCTACCGCGCGCGTTGTGTCGGGCGAGCGCCTCGTCGCCAGCCGTCCAGCGCCAGCCCAGCTCCCACAGCGCCGCCTGCTGCAGCCGCGCCTCGGGAGGCCGGGTCGACTGGTGGTGGGCAAAGCGCGTGAGCTCGCAGGCCGCGTCCACCTCGACGAGGAACGGCCCGGTGTACGCGCGGGCCGGCGTGTGGCCCGTCACCTCGACATCGGAGAAGGCACCCACGAGCACTGCGCGCGCCCCGTCGGCCTCGAGCACCTCGAGCTGCACCGACGTGGTGAGCGCTTCGGCGAGCATGGCCCCACGCGGCAACGGCGCCGGAGCGTTCGCCAGCTCGACGCCAGTCTGCACGGTGAGCGCGACGTCAACGCGCTGTCCCGCCTCGAAATGACAGCCGACCCGGGCTGACGCGACCGCCGCCTGTCGCCCTGCAGGAGACGAAGCCGCCACCGGCGCGGCGCTGACGGGCGCCTGGACGGGCCGGCGCGTGATCAGCACCGCGACCGCCGTCACCACCACCACGGCCGTGCCCACGAGGCCCCAACGAATGTTCTTCATCGGAAGCGCTCCATGGACGGGAAATTGAAGTCGTACAGCCTGCCCTCGGCGATCTTGAAGCCGGCGAACTCCACCAGCGTCACGCTGAACTCGAAGATGAGCGCCTTCACCTTGAACTCGATGGCGCCCTCCAGCAGCGTGATGCTCCACTCGGCGAAGAGGTTGGTGTTGTCGCGCCGGGCCTTTCGGTTCGAGTGGTCGGTGAGGTGATGCATCGTCGTCTCGACGGTCGGCGCCACCTTCATCGCGACGAAGTTGAGCGTGCCCGCGAGGCAGATGCCCAGCTCGTCGTTCGGGTAACACCACTCGAGCCCCATGCCCGCCGCGAAGCCCAGCTCGACGGCCGCCGAGAGGGTGATGGAGACGTCGTCTTTGGCTGCGTCGTAGATGCAGGCGTACGGGCGCGCGGTGGCGATGGGCTCTGATGACAGAGCGCCCTGGCGGTCGACGAGCACTGCGGCACGGCTGGGCGCGCGAGGCAGAAGCCCGCCGCGCACGCCGCCGCTGAAGAAGATGCGCGAGGGGTCGATGGTGCCCGCGGCTCCGCCCGTCGAAGACGCGAAGGTGTCGTCGTTCGACAGCCAGCGGTAGCCCGTCTTGTGCCTGGACCTGCAGGTGCTCTCCACCCAGCTGAAGGCGCAGAGCGAAGGGTTGTATTCGTCGAACTGCTGCGCGCCGACCCACATGGCCGTGCTGGGCGCGCCTGCGCCTGACAGCAACGTCTGCAGCAGCGCGCTCTCGTCGATGCTGCTCAGCTCGGCCAGCCGGGCGCCCCGTGCGCCGCAGTCCTTCACGGCGTCGGCAAAGCCGCGGTCCTGGTCGCTGCGCTGCACGCAGGGCCTTGGCGTGCTGCCGTCGGTGGGCGCGGGCACCACGCAGGCGTAAGCGCCGTCGGGCTCGGTGGAGTGCGTGACGCTCGTCACCAGCGCCAGCGAGAAGCCCACCGACACGGTGAACGTCACGAGGCCAAAGCTGCCGACGGGCTGCTTGTAGCCCCAGCCGACGCCGAGCCCCATGAGGCCCGCGTAGCGGCCCACCACCCACTCGGGGTTGGTGTTGCCCTGGTTGGCTTGCTGAATCGCCGACCAGATGGCGTCCCACGGCGGCGTGATGGTGAGCGACACCTTCTGCTTCTTGTTGATGGGGTCCGACATCCACTGCTCGGTGTCTTCGTCGGCCTCGGGGTCGAGCACCTGGTACCCGAGCACCTCGGCACCGCCGGCCGACTCGGAGTCGTCGTCGGGCATGCCGTTCACCATGCGCAGGCTGCCTGGCGCGTACACGCTCGACGTCGAGGTGGCGTAGTAGCTGTTGCCGTAGTCGCCCTGGCCACGCTGGCCGCCGCCGCTGCCTTGCTCGCAGCGCTGCCGGCCGTTGGCCATCATCTGGCAGGTGCGGTCGACGTCGTTGTCGTTCGACTGCTTCACCGACGTGTTGCCGCCCGACTGGTTGTTGGCCTGGCCCTGCCAGAGCTCATCTCCGATGGGCTGCACGGCGCCGATGGCCTTGTCGATGGTGACGACGAGCGGAACCTTCGACCACCGGCAGGCGCGGCCGGGGCTCGGGAAGCCCGTGGGCCGAAACGCCCGCGCGGTGTCGGCGTCGTTGCCCGCGCGGACGCCCAGGAAGCCGAAGTCGTAGTTGACGTCGGTGCGCCAGAACTCGGGCGTGATCCAGAAGTCGCCCGCTCTGGCCTCGAAGCACGCGAGCACCTCGAAGGTGCGCTGGCCGTCCTCGACGTAGAGCATCGAGGTGGGCGAGAGGAACTTCTGCTTGAGCGCCGTGTCGACGACGAAGCGGCCGTTCACGGTGACGCCCAGTGGACCGACGCCGGGCCGCCCATCGGCACCCGCGCCCGGCAGCTCGATGGCGCCGATGGTGGGGAACCCTTCGGTCGAGTCGGGCGCGACGTACGCGCCGGTCACGCTGCGCGGCACCAGGTACGCGCGCATGGTGGGACGGAAGTTGCGGGCGAGCACCTGGGCGAAGGCGCCGATCCGGTCGAGCGCGATGTACCAGTCGGCGCCGACCGAGATGCTCTGCGCCGCCGTCGAGTTCACCCGAATCGTCACCTCGGGCCGGTCGACGCGCACGTCAGAGAGGCCCATCTCGATGCGGTCGGCTGGGAACAAGATGTCATCTTTCCCCTCGAAGAAGCCGGTGTAGCTGCTGCGCAAGACGGGCTCGGCGTTCGGTCGCGGCTGCTCGCGGAAGAAGTCCGTCGGCGGCACCTCGCGCTGCCGGTAGTACGCGCGGAAGTCGTAGCTGTCCTTCGCCTTCACGTAGAAGAACTCGAGCGGGTCGGCGCTGCACGAGTCCGCCTGCGTCTTGCCCTTCGGGATGTAGTGGGTGGTGTCTTCGAGATCGAACGAGAGGTGGAACCGCAGCTCGGCGACGTGCTTGCGCGCGTAGACGAAGGCCGTGAGCGGAATGGTGGGCTCCTGCTGCTCGTAGGCGATGGCCTCGTTGAAGCAGTCGGGCGGAATGACGAGATCGCTCTCGAACGTGGCGGTGTGGAGGGTGGGGTCGACGGTGCCGCCATCGGCCGTCCGCACCCCGACGTCGAACGTCTTCACCAGGCAGCGGAACGACTCTGACGGCGCCCGGGCCGTGGGCCCAGAGGAGATGCCGTCATCGTGCACCTCGCTGAGCCACAGCGCCGCGCGGGCCTGCGTCGGCGGGGTGACGCCCACGTACTGGAGCCCGCCTCGAACCCTGTAGACCTGATCGTTGTCGAGCCGTCGGTCGAGCGCGGCGCCATCGATGCTGCGGCCCGTGTACTCGTGCAGCGTCGCGGAGCCCGTGCTGCGGGTCTCGAAGGGCATGAAGCGCGGCGTCACCGTCAGCGGCATCACCCGAAGTTGTGACTCCCGAATGACCGTCCGGGTCATGTCGGGGACGCAGTTCATGTTCTCGTCGCGCCGGAGCGAGCCATTGCACACGCGCGGGACGCAGGCCGTGCGGGCCGCCTGCGCAGCCGCCGGCGCCTGGAACCGGGGGCAGGAGATGATGGCCAGGCGTTTGTCGCTGGCGGAGCCGTAGGCCCTTCCGTCGGAGCACTCCCACACCAGATCGGTGCCGATCTGCTCAGCCTCCATCTGCGCAGTGAGGGTCGGGTTGAGCAGGCGGACGGAGTCGCTGATGCAATCGGTCGTCAAGACGCAGCTGGTGAGGTCGCGGCAGTTCGTGCTCGCGCGAATGAAGTCGTTGCCCGCGAGGTCGATTCGGTTGATCAACCCGTCGGGTCCGCGCTTGGCGAAGCGGCAGATGAACTTACTGACGTTGGTGACGACGTTGCGTCTGACGACCACCGCGCCAGCGTCAGGCTTCACGGCCTGGCTCCAGGCGTTGTTCGGCCCGGACGCAGTGGAGTCGAACGTCCACAAGATCTGATCGGCCGGGCACGTCTCGCCAACGGCGCTCGACACCGATGCTTGCTCCCCCTCGCAGGCGAGGAGCGTGAAGGAGACGACGGCGACGGCCGCGCGAACGAATCGAGGAGTCTTCATGGTGTGGTGCACCTCACGACGACGCAGCCGTTTCCACCTTGTCCATTGCCCGTGCCCGAGGGGCACAGCGCGTAGTTGCTGGTGCCGGTCTGTGCGGGCGTGGCCGCCATTCCGGGAATCATCGAGGTCATGCCGTTCTGCGAGGTGAAGCCCGCCGGCAAGGTGCCGTACGCGCCAGGGTCGCCCGCGCCCTGGAAGCCCTGCGCGCCGAGGCCACCGTTCTCACCTGCCCCGCCACCACCACCTTCGGTGCCCGACTGTGCGTCGCCGCCCGAACGAGTCATGCCCGAGCCTGCGCCCGTGCCACCTGCCGGCTGACCGACGGCCATCAACCCCGCGCCGCCGCCCGCCGGCACGCTGAAGCTGCGCATCACGCTGCCCGTCTGCCGCACGCTGGTGAGGCCGCCACCTCCACCGGCAGTGGTGCCCACCTCGACGGCGCCTCCGTTGGCAGCGACGCCCACGTACGAGCCAATGCCCTCGTCGCCGATGATGCCGGAGCTGTTCTGCCCGCCGCGGCCCACCCAGACGGTGAAGACGTCACCGGGTGCGACGGTGAGGAGCCCCGAGAGGTAGCCGCCCGGCCCGCCCGAGTTGCGCGTCATGCCGGGGATCATCTCTTGCGCCTCTCCACCGCCCGAGCCCCAGGCCGAGAGGAACACCTGCGTGCAGCCTGCGGGCACCGTGAAGGATCCCGAGGGCGTCACGCCGTCGGTCGTCGCGGTGCTGATGATCACCCGGCCTGGAACGCAGCTGCCCGCGCCGAGGCAGTTGCCGGGCTCGCTCGCGCAGTAGCAGTTGTTCGAGACGCACTGAGAGTCCGTCGAGCACGAGGCGGGGCCGCCGGCGTCGGGCGGACCAGCGTCTGGTGCTCCGGCGTCGGGCGGACCTGCGTCTGGCGCTCCAGCGTCTGGCGGTCCTGCGTCAGGCGGTCCGGCGTCGGGTGCTCCGGCGTCAAGTGCACCGGCATCAGGCGGCCCAGCATCACGAGGCCCGGCATCGATGGAGCCCGCGTCGACGACCCCGCCGTCCGTGCCTGCGTCAGGCGGGAAGATGCGGGCCACCACCTCGTACCGGATGCCCGCAGGCAGCGGGTCGACGGCGTCGAGCACGACGTAGACGGCCTGCGTCGCCGCCGTGGAGTTCGTGTAGCGCAGCTGTTGTTCGTAGAATTGGTAGCCCTGCCGCGCCGGAATGCTCGCGCTGCACACCAGGCCGGTAGTGCCGGCATCGACGAAGGTGGACGCGTTCGTGCCGCACGCCGCTTCGCTCACCACCGCGCGCAGGAAGAACGTCGGCGGTTGCTGGTACGGCCGGTACGCCTCGGCCGTGATCGCGAGCTCGTGAGAGGGCAACAGCTCGTAGCCGATGACGGTGTCGGGCCCCGACGGCGAGGGCGTCGCGCCGTTGAGGCTGGTGGTGGTGCACGTCGTCGAGCTCGGCACGTAGAAGTCGTTTCGCTGCGTGAACACGTCGTCCCGGTACGAGAGGGAGCCGGCGCGCACCTGGGCGCCCTCACAGGGGTTGCCGTCGATGGCTGGCCCCGCGACCGTCTGGTACTGCGTCACCTGCACCGCCGAGGTGCGCGCGCTGAAGGCGAAGCTGGCGCCCCTTGTGGTGTCGCCCGACTCGACGACGAGGATGGCCTGCTGGACGCCTGTCGTGCGGTTCTCGTACGCGAGGGAATAGAGGCAGCTGAAGGGGTTGCTGCCGGACGTGCAGCTGATGCCCGTGGTGCCCGACACCGACGCCGACGCGCCGTTCATGCCGCACGCGGTGCCTTTGACGAAGTTCGCGACGACCTCACAGGCCCCGCTGCTGAACTGCACGACGACGCGCGTGAGGGCCGGCACGTCGAAGCGGTACGCAGAGTCTCGCGGCGACAGCTGCGCCTCGGTCGATGCCGAACACCCCGTGCTGTCAGCGGCGAAGACGAAGTTGTTGGTGAGGCCGATCTGCCCGGTCACCGAGACGACGCCGCCGTCGAGTGAGACGGGCGTCGCGGCCGCGCAGGGGCTGCCGTTCACCGTCGTGGAGTGCGGCAACATCGTCATCGACAGCTCGTACGGGCCCTGGCTGCCGCGAGAGCGGCCATCGAGCACGACGTAGACGTCTTGCGCGGCGGGACCGGGGTTGTAGTGCCGCAGCCCGAGGCCGGCCGAGCTCTGCGTGGAGCACTGGGCGCCCGTGGTGCCCGTCGTCGACGCCGTCGCGCTGTTGGTGCCGCAGGCCGAGAGGCTGGGGAAGAGCGCCAGGTCGAAGGTGTTGAAGGTGCGCGCGGTGAGGTCGGCGCCAGCGGGCACCGTGACTCGGTAGACCTTGTCGCTGCCGCTCTGGGTGACGTCCAGGTTCCCGCCGCAGCCCGCGTCAGAGAGGAAGACGAAGTCGTTGCGGCTGTTGAGCGCCGTGTTGCCCGTCAGCGTGCGCCCGGTCCCGACGATCAGCCCTCCGGGTGCGGCCTCGGCGCCTGTGCAGGGGTTGCCCGTGGACGTGGGACCGCGAAAGTCTCCCTGATCGCAGACGCAGTCGTAGGTCGCCTCGACGAAGGTGCGGTTGTTGGCGTTGAAGGAGCGCGAGTACTCGGGACAACTCTGCCGCACCGCCACGCCACCGGGCCCCGTGCCGTAGCGCACCGAGCCGCGGAACAACCCACTCATGGTGGCGGTCGACTGGAAGCTGCCGACGGTCACGCTGCCGGCGCCGGCGACGTTGGTGCCGTTGCCGCTCAGGAGCGTGTTGTACGAGCTCCCCGTGCTGTCGAGCGCCGCCGAGAACGGCACCGAGAGCCCGGCGCAGCCGCGCAGGTTCGCCACCAGCGACGTGCGCTGCCGGGTGCAGACGAGTGACGGTTGCCCACCATCGCCCTGCCCGCCTTGCGCGAGCAGGCCCGGGTCGTTCGTCGGGTTCACCAGCCGGCACGAGACGTTGTTCTGGAACGGCGCGGGCAGCTCGGACCCGAGCCGGAGCGTGTACCGCGCAGCCTCGAAGGGCACGCTGGTTTGAGTCGCCGCGCTCCCGGTGACGCGCCAGTCGGGGTACACCTGCTCGTCGATGGTGGTGCCGTTGAGGTTGAACTGCGAGTCAGGACCCAGGCCGGTGACGAGCAACGAGCGGCGATCGAGCTGTTGGCAGCGCTTCACGCCCCCGTCCGGGTCGGCGAGGCAGGTCGGCCCGAGGCCCGCGGTGATGGCGCACTCGATGGCAGACCCGCAGGCTTGACCGATTCGGCAGGAGCGGAAGCACGAGCCACCGCAGTCGATGTCGGTCTCGGCGCCGTTGCGCACGCGATCCTGGCAGGTCGGCGACTGGCAGAGCCCTGCGAAGCACACCCCTGACTGACAGTCGGCCGGACGCTGGCACCTCCGGCGGTCGGCGCACCTGGGGCACAGGCCGCCGCAATCGACGTCGGTCTCGGTGAACATCGTCCCCGCATCGCGTTGGTCGAGTCGACCGTTGTCACACGCGGTGCCTGGAACCGGGTTGACGGTGGAAGTGCCGGTGCTCGGTTGAACGTTCGCGGTCGAGGTCTTGCCCTGGGCGATCTCGACAGCGGCGCTGGTCGTCTTCTTCGTGCCGTCGGCCGCGGTGCTGGTGACGGTCACCGTTCCCTGAATGGTGTCGCCCTGCTGGTTGCGTGTGGTGACGGTGATGTTGTCGGGGTTGCTCGCGTCGATCGTGACGGTCCCCAACGGGCTGCCCGAGAGCGCCACGGTGACGGTGGTGCTGGTGCCGTTGGGCCCAGCGACGGTGACCGAGACGGTGGTGGGCGTCGTGCTCTGGCTCGAGGAGTACGTCACCGACCTGCCCTCGACCTCGATGAGCGCGCCGGTGGTCTCGGTGCGCACGCCCGTCAGCGTGGCCGAGACGCCTGCGCCCGTGACGTTGACGGTGCCGCCGTCGGGCGAGGTGTTGCCGAAGTTCTCGAGG
Source organism: Myxococcales bacterium (assembly GCA_030681895.1). Classification (GTDB taxonomy): domain Bacteria; phylum Myxococcota; class Myxococcia; order Myxococcales; family Myxococcaceae; genus Xiheimicrobium. The sequence continues at coordinate 12,567 of JAUXRI010000137.1, forward strand.
CTGATGGTCTGCTTGCCCGACATGCCGGCATCGGGGTTGAGCGTGTAGTTGACGATCTCTGCGGGGCCCGGGCAGAGCACGCAGCGCGACTGCGCGAAGGCCGGCCGCACCGCGCCGCCGTTCTCGATGACGGTGCCGTCGGCAGACACGCCCACCTCGGCGCCGCCCTGGTCCTTCAGCTTCACGCCCGAGCCGCTGGCAGAAACGACGAGCGTGCGCGCCGACGTTGCGAAGGGCGCCTCGAACGGGCCCTCGCGCGCGGTGAACGGAGAGAAATAGAGCAGGTTGCCGTTCGCGGCGTTGCCCACGTACGAGCGCGGCGAGGCTGCGTTCTGCGAGCCCTCGTAGGTCCAGAGGTTCGCCTTCGTGTCGACGAAGACGCGGCGCTCGGAGCCCGGCCAGTTGCTGTCGTAGACCCGAATGAAGAACTGGCCCTCGATCGGGCCCTTGAAGAACCCGAAAGGAACCAGCGCGTGGCCGGCGCGAAAGCCAGCCTCGTCCTTCATCACCACGGCCAGACGCCACGCCTCCGCTTGCCCCGGCTTGAGCGCCCTGGCGAGGAAGGGCATCACGTCTTTCGCCTGGAAGGACTGGTCACGCGAGAGCACCGACGGGATCTTCTGGGTCGCGGCCAGGCGGGCGATCTCTCCCTTGAGGGCGGGGGTGTTGAGGCTCAAGCCCGCGACCGTCTCGGCGCCGAAGTCGCTCGGAGCGAGTTTTCCGAGGTGGAACGCGAGCGTGACGAGCGCAAGTCCCTCGGAGTGGCCATGCTTGAGCGTGTCGTTGACGTCGTCGAGCCACGCACGCGCGAGCTCGTTCGGCTGACAGGCACCGGGGCCCGGCACACAGACGGCTTCGACGCCGAAGAGCTGCACGGCCTCGTCGGTGGTGACTTGCCAACCCGTCACGTCGTCGGCGTAGTTCGCGAACGTCGGCGTGCCTTGAATGAAGTCGAGCCCCGAGTTGAGCGCGTCGGGAATGGGCTCTCCGCACGTGCAGCCGCCCACGAGAGAAAGACCAAGCCACAGACCTGCTCGGCCCCATGCACTGTTACGAGTCATCGTCCCGCTCCCGCCTCGAATGGAGTCGCCTCACTGCAGCCGCGCGTCGCGAAGCCGGCCCGCACCGAAAGGCGGGTTGGATCCTGCACGGCGCGGAACGCTGGGGATAGATTATTCCGCTGTAAGTGCAGGGAGCATGTCGGCAGGCTGCGCTCATTGACCCGCACCGGCGCTCGGGCCGGGAAGGCGCTTCAGGGCCAGCGATCCGTCTGGCTCGGCTTGACTCCGGTGGTCGCGACGAAGACGCGGCCGGACTCTTCTTTCACCTCGAAGCACGCGACCTCGGCGCCTTTCGGGAAGAAGCCACGCCCGTCGCGCACGTCGAAGACCCACGCGTGGAGCGGACAGAAGAGATGAAAGCCGTCGAGATCGCCGCGGCCGAGCTCTCCGTCACGGTGCGGGCAGTGGTTGTCGACGCCGTAGACGCGGCCCTCGACGCGCACCAGGGCGATGGAGCGCGCTCCGACCGTCACCACGTGTTTGCCCTTCTCGGGCACGTCGCTCGACGCGCAGACGTCGATCACTTCACGGCCGCCGACACCGCCTTGAACTCGGGGCCACCCGCACGGACGAGGGCGTCGAAGAGCGCAGTCTCGACGGTGGTGATGACGGCACCAGAGGCGCGACAGAGCTCGAGGCCAACTCGCTCGTCGGTCTCGTTGCGCGAGAGCACGGCATCGGCGGCGAGGTACGGCGTCAGCCCGGCCTCCGACAGCGCGCGCACGGTCTGAAAGACACAGACGTGCGTCTCGGCGCCCAGCACGAGCACGCTGGAGCGCGCGCCGAGGTGGTCCTTCACTTCCGGGAGCCAGGCCGAGAACTGCAGCTTCTCGACAGGTTTGAAGTCGGGGATGCGCTCCGAGACCGCCTTCATCGTGGGGCCGAGGCCTTTCGGGTACTGCTCCGTGACGATGATGGGCAGACCGAGCGCCTTGGCGCCTTCGATGGCGGCGATCGTCCGGTTGACGAGCCGCTCGACGCGGGCGGGGTTCATCGCGGCGATCAGTCGCTCCTGCACGTCGATGATCAACAGCGCGGAGGTGTTTCGAGTGAAGCGGTGCATGGCGTGGGGACTTACCAGCGCGTACGGTCCACAGCCATGCCGACCCTCCGCGCCCTGCCCCTCTCGTCAGTGAAGAGCCTGTCGTCTGCTGAAGCCGCTGCGCTCAAGCGCGTGGGCATCGACAACACGAAGGAGCTCCTCGAGGCGGCGAGCTCGACGTCGGCCGAACGTGCGCTGGCGAAGAAGGCCGGGCTCTCTCCGTCGGCGGTGCGCGAGGCGGTCAATCGCGCAGACCTGCTCAACGTGAAGGGCGTCGGGAAAGCGACCGCCGACCTGTTCGAGAACGCAGGCGTGAACTCGGCGAAGGAGCTGGCCCAGAGAAACCCCGTCGCGCTGGCGAAGTCGCTCGAGGCGTTCGTGAAGTCGAACCCCGACCAGGGCAGTTGGCTGCCGTCATCGGCGACGATCAAGACGCTGGTGGAGAACGCGAAGCCCTTCGTCACCCCGCCGGGACCGCAGCCAGGCAAGGTGCGCAACTGGGGTGAAGCGCAGGGCCGCGCCGCGACGGCGATGTTCGCTCACCTCAATGACGTGTTGTTCTCGAATCACCCCGATGGAGCAGTGTTTCGCACGGCCATTCTCGAGTGGCGCACGCCGGCCGATCAGCAGGCGTTCAAGCAGCTGATGCGCGCGGGCGTGGGGCACTACTTGAACGTCGAGCTGGCTCCGGGAGCCCAGTCGGGCGCGACGAAGAAAGAGACGCCGACGCACTACACCTGGGAGGGCAGCTTGATGGGGCTCTACACCGAGGTGCAGGTGAGCAAAGCGACCGGTGCGATCGATCGGCTGTACGTCGAGATCGACTGACCCGGCTCCACCACGCAGAAACGAAAACGGCTCCCCCCGCGTGAGCGAAGGGAGCCATTCTCGACGTCAGCGCTTTCGCGCGTTCGTCACTGGAAGAAGTAGATGTTGTCCAGGAAGAACGTGCCCGACTCGAGGGCCGGCGTGTTGTTCGCGATGATGATCTGACCGATGTGCGTGGTGTCGACGCCGGTGAACGCGCTCAGCGGCACGTTCAGCTCGTTCCAGGTGCCCTGCGTCAGGCCCGAGAAGTTGAACTGGAACTCGGCGCCGTTCGTCCCGCCCGTGTTGCCGCCACCTGCCGCGTTGAACGTCACCAGCTTCACCGAGAACGTGGTGGCGTTCGCCGTCCACACGCTCATGTGGAGGGTCCACGTGCCCGGCACGTTGATGTGCGTGTTCGGGTTGAGCGACTCCCAGCCGACGTAGTTGAGCGTCGCGTACCGCTTCACGACGCGCGTGGTGGTGGGGATCGTGTAGTCCGTGAGGAACGGGCCACCGCCGTTGTTGCTCCACGAGGTGCCGAAGGTGTCGATGGGCTTCGTCGCGTAGATGGCGCTGCTCGTGTAGAGCGAGACGACCTGGTTCGCCGCACGGGCGCCCGGGTCTGCCGCCGGAGTGGCCGGCGAAGTCGGCCCGCTGCCACCCGGAACGGTGACCGTCACGCTGCCCGGCACCGTGAAGCCTCCGAACGGGTTGGCGCTGATGGTCGCCATGCCCGCGTCGGCCGCGGTGATGATGCCGTCGGCGTTGACCGTCGCCACGCCAGGGTTGCTGGAGCGCAGCGAGAAGTAGTTCCAACCCACGCGGTACGCCGTCGGCGTCGTCCAGAAGACCGTGTTGGGGTTGAAGTCGAGCTGGTACGGCGTGCCGATCGGCACGTTCCGCGCTCCCGGCCAGTTGACGGACACGTTCGTCACCGAGCCGACTGCCGTCGCGTACGCCGCAGTGCCGAGCGACTCGAACTGAACGTCGTTGAACCACACCGTCGCGGGCGAGCTGATGCCACCGGCGAAGAAGAACAGGCCGGTGTTGGCAGCCATCGCCGTCGGGTTGGGAATCGGGAAGGTGTACTTCGCCCACGCGGTGCCGATGACGGTCGTGTGGAACTCGGCGATCAACGGACCGCTCGTCGGGCCCGCAGTGTCACCGAAGCCGATGTTGGGAACCGTCGTGCTCGTCGAGGCCTTCGCCCAGAACGTGATGACGTTGTACGCGCGCAGATCGACCGGCGTGGACGAGACGATGGCGCCACCGGTGTAGCTGGTGGTGGGACCGACGACCCTCAAGGACGCGCGGCCGTTGTTGAGGTTCGTCGTGTCGCGGGTGACGGCGTTGACCGAGCCGCTGAAGTCCACGAACGAGGCACCGGCCCGGTAGTCGTCGACGAAGACCGCGAACGGAGCGACCCCGCCGCCGGCCGTGCCGCCTGCCGCTGAGCCACCTGCGGCTGAACCGCCTGCCGCTGAACCGCCTGCCGCTGAGCCGCCTGCCGCTGAGCCGCCTGCCGCTGAGCCGCCTGCCGCTGAGCCGCCTGCCGCTGAACCACCAGCCGCTGAGCCGCCTGCCGCTGAACCACCAGCCGCTGAGCCGCCTGCCGCCGAGCCGCCTGCCGCTGAGCCGCCTGCCGCTGAACCACCAGCCGCTGAGCCGCCTGCCGCTGAACCACCAGCCGCTGAACCACCAGCCGCTGAACCACCAGCCGCTGAACCACCAGCCGCCGACCCGCCGCCTGCAGAACCACCACCCGAGCCAGCGTCCGGCGTCATGCCGCCACCGATGAACGCGATGTCATCGGCGTAGTACGTGCGCGCGTTCGCCATCGAGCCGGCCGTGCCGAAGTCGAAGAAGACGGTGAGCTTGTTGTACGTGAAGGCGAAGTTGAGCGCGGGCGTGCCCGTTACCTGCCTCGAGAAATCGAACGTGAGGGTCTCCCACGCGTTCGCGACGGTCGTGGTGGCTTCCGCCTCGACCGAGTTTGCCGTGACGGCTGCATCTTCGACCTTCAGGCGAACCTTGATGCCTGCGACCGCCGAGCGGGTGCGCATGGTCATGATCGTGTTGCCGGCCGAGAAGACGACCCGCGGCACCTGGCTGCCGGCGAGCGTCGCGACGGTCGTACCTGCGTAGACCAGCGAGGCCGGCCCACGGCCGACCTGCATCACCTTGTTCAACGACGCGGCGCCGCACTCAGGGTCGCCGACGATCTGCGAGTCCTCAGCGCCGGCGAAGCCCGTCAGCGTCGTGCCGACCGCGCTGAAGTTGATCGTCGTGAAGCCAGCGACGCTCGTAGGCACCGAGTGGGCGCAGTCAGGCGTCCCAGCGTCGACCGTACCGCCACCGGATCCACCAGCGGTGCTGCCTCCTGCGGTGCTGCCGCCAGCCGTTCCACCTGCGCTGCCACCGGCTGCCGATCCGCCGGCGGTCGAGCCACCAGCGCTGCCTCCGCCAGTCGTCCGTCCACCTGCCGTGCCTCCGCCCATGCCGGCGTCAGTGCCGCTGCTGGGATCACAACCAACCAGAGCCATGGCTCCGGCGATGAGCGCCACGAGGGCGAGAGGCGTCTTTCGAGGGGGTGATTGGCGATGCGTCATGCGCGGTCTCCGTTTCAAGGACTGGTGAACTGGGGTGTCACGGCTGAAGGCAAAGGTCCTCTGTCGGCCGAGGACACGCAGACTTTGTTTTGCGTGCAAACAAACTATTGAGACCCAACGGCGTCGTCAACCACCACGAAGCGGCCCCGCGCACGCTCTGACACTCTGCGTCGACGCTCGCTCACGGTAGCCACGGACGCCGCGCCGCGTCACGGTCGCGCCTCAAAACCGCGGTTGCCTTTGTTCGGGCTCCGCACAAAGCTCCGCGCCGCGCCATGACCGACCCGACCCAACCCCTCCTCCAGGTTCGCGGCTTGATGAAGGACTACGGCGGCCGCCGGGTGGTCGACGACGTCTCCTTCGACGTCTCGGCAGGAGAAGCAGTCGCCCTCGTCGGCGAGAGCGGGAGCGGGAAGAGCACCATCGCCAAGCTGCTCTCTCGTCTGGTCGAGCCCGACGGCGGAGAGATCAAGCTCGACGGCGTGAACATGCTGGAGCGTGAGCCGCGCGGCCCCTCGCTGGCCTACCGCTCTCAGCTGCAGATGATCTTTCAGGACCCGTTCGCCTCGCTGAACCCGATTCACCCCATTCGTCACCACCTCGAGCGCCCGCTGCTGCGACATCAACGCGTGCCGAAGGAAAAGCTCGAAGCGCGCGCCCTCGAATTGCTCACGATGGTCGGCCTGCAGCCCGCCGCCGACTTCCTCGACGCGTACCCGACGGAGCTCTCTGGCGGTCAGCGTCAGCGCGTCGCGATCGCCCGCGCGTTGGCGGTCGAGCCGAGGGTGTTGATGGCCGACGAGCCGACCTCGATGCTCGACGCGTCGGTGCGCATGGGCGTGCTGGGCGTGTTGCAGGGGCTGGTGAAGGACAGCCGCATCGCGCTGCTGTTGATCACGCACGACCTCGCGACCGCGCGCCTGCTGTGTGATCGCGTGATCGTCCTCTTCTCTGGCCGCATCGTCGAAGACGGCCCGTCCGACACGCTGCTCACCTCGCCCTCACACCCGTACACCCAGGCGCTCCTCGCCGCCCTGCCCCGCGGCGTCCCCCGCGTGGTGAAAGAGACGCACCCGATGCTGCCCAGCCCGGCCGGTGGTGGCGGCTGTCCGTTCCGGTCGCGGTGCCCCGAGTCGACCAGCCAGTGCAAGGACACGATGCCGAAGCTCGAGTCGCTCTCTGAAGGCCGGCGCGTGCGCTGCTTCAACCGGGACACCGCGCATGTCTGAAGGCCGTCGCCTGCCGCCGTCGTTCCTCTGGGGCGCGGCGACGTCGTCGTTTCAGATCGAGGGCGCGACGACCGAAGACGGCCGAGGCGAGTCGATCTGGGACCGGTACTGTCGCCAGCCCGGAGCGATCGCCGATGGCACCGACGGCGCGGTCGCGTGCGATCACTTTCACCGCTGGCCTGAAGATGTCGGGCTGATGCGCGAGCTCGGGCTGAACGCGTATCGCTTCTCGGTCGCATGGCCGCGCGTGCTCCCCGATGGCGTCGGCGCGACGAACCCGAAGGGCCTCGACTTCTACGAACGCCTCGTCGACGGGCTCCTCAGCAAGGGCCTGCGCCCGATGCTCACGCTCTACCATTGGGATCTGCCGCAGGTGCTCCAGGACAAGGGCGGCTGGGCGTCTCGCGAGATCGTCGGCGCGTTCGAGCACTACACCGACGTCGTCACCCGACGGCTCGGCGATCGCGTGAAGGACTGGGTCACGATCAACGAGCCGTGGTGCGTCGCAGTGCTGGGCCACGTGCACGGCGTTCAGGCGCCGGGCCTGAAGGACTGGAAGCTCGGCCTGCGCGCGGCGCACCACGTGTTGCTCGCGCATGGCCGCGCGGTGCCGATCATTCACGCCAACTCGCCTGCTTCGCGTGCTGGCATCGTGGTGATCCTCTCTCCGTCGATGCCTGCGTCGGACAGCGCGGCCGATCAGACCGCTGCGCGCGCGTTCGATGGAGAGTTCAACCGCTGGTACCTCGACCCGCTCCATGGGCGCGGCTACCCGGCCGACAAGAAGGACGAGTACACGGCTGCAGGGCACTCCTCGAACTTCGACTTCGTTCAGCCCGGCGACCTCGAAACGATCGCCACGCCGACCGACTTCCTCGGCATCAACTACTACTCACGCGCGATCGTCCGCTCCTCCGCGATTCCCGAGAGCGAGAACCGCCCGCGCCTGATCCCCGAGCCGCTCGCGTCGAGCCGCACCGACATGGGCTGGGAGGTCTACCCGGAAGGGCTGACCGCCTCGCTGCAGCGCGTGCACCGCGAGTACGGAGCGAAGCGCATCTTCGTGACCGAGAACGGCGCGGCGTACGCCATGGAGCCCGGGCCCGATGGAGACGTCCACGACGAGCCACGCCGCGCGTACCTCGAGGGCCACGTCAACGCGTGCTGTGACGCCATCGACTCAGGCGTTCCACTCGAGGGCTACTTCGCGTGGTCGCTGCTCGACAACTTCGAGTGGGCGTTCGGCTACCGCATGCGCTTCGGCCTCGTGCACGTCGACTTCGCGACCCAGAAACGAACCATCAAGGACAGCGGCCGCTGGCTGAGCCAGGTGCTGCGAGACAACCGCCTCCCGGGGAGGGCGACATGAGAGTAACGCTGCTGATCGCGCTGGTGCTCGGCGCTTCGGCGTCTGCAGACGAGGCGCGACGAATTCAGGTCGTCAACGACGAGAACGGCTCACGGCTCGAGGTCGACGGGAAGCCGCTGATGCTGCGCGGCGTGAACTGGGACTATTCGCCCGTCGGCACGAACTACAACTACTCGCTCTGGGAGCGGCCCGAGGCCGAGATCAAAGCGGCGCTCGATCACGAGATGAGCCTGCTCAAGGCCGGGCGCGTGAACGTCATTCGCGTCTACTCGGGCATTCCCGCGAAGTGGATCCGGTACATCTACGAGACGCACGGCATCTACACGGTGCTCAACCACACGGTCGGCCGCTACGGCATGACCATCGACAACGTGTGGCACCCGATCACCGACTACTCGGATCCGCGCACGCGTGAGGTCTTGCGGGCCGAGATCGGCGCCCTCGTCGACGGCTTCAAGGACACGCCCGGCCTGTTGATGTGGCTGCTCGGCAACGAGAACAACTACGGCCTCGAGTGGGAGAGCGCCGCGATCGCCAACCTGCCCGTCGCCCAGAAGCAGGACGCGCGCGCCGAATCGCTCTACAGCCTGTTCGGCGACGTGATCGCCGACATCAAGAAGAAGGACACTGCGCACCCCATCGCGATGGCGAACGGCGATCTGCAGTTCATCGATCTCATCGCGAAGTACTGCAAAGGCCTCGACGTGATGGGCGCCAACGTCTACCGCGGGCGCTCGGCAGGCACGCTCTTTCAGGTGGTGCGCGAGAAGCTCGGCGTGCCGTTCGTGTTCACCGAGTTCGGCGCCGACGCGTGGAACCAGAAGGAGGCTCGCGAAGACGAGCTGACCCAGGCGAGCGTGCTGCGAGATCAATGGCGAGAGATCGATCTGCAGACCTCGGGCAAGGGCCTCGCCGGCAACGCCATCGGCGGCTTCACGTTCCAGTGGGCGGACGGCTGGTGGAAGTACCTGCAAGACGCGCAGCTCGAGCAGCACGACACGAACGCCTCGTGGGCGAACGGTGGCTACAAGGAAGACTTCGTCGAGGGCGACAACAACATGAACGAGGAGTGGTGGGGGATCGTCGCGAAGGATCCCTCAGGCCCCGGCGAGGTGATCCCGCTGCATCCGCGCGCGGCGTACTTCGCGCTCCAGCGTGGCTTCTCGCTCGACCCGTTCCAGGAAGGCGTGACGGCGACCCACATTCAGCAGCACTGGGACGCGATCGATCTTCGCGCCGCCGCACGAGACGCCGCTGCAGACCGCGCCATCGGCGGCTCGAGCGCGCTGCAGGCCCTCGCAGGCATGGTGCACCTGTCAGACGCGGTGTTCGAGCTCTCGACCTTCGTCACCGGTGGCACCCGGCTCAACGACCCCGTCCGGGCTGCGACGCGCTTCGATCACACCCAATCGGTCTACCTCGGCGTCGAGGTGCAGCCGACCGCCAACGTGCGCGGGAAGATCGTCATGAACTTCCTCGGCAACGTCGCGACCAACCCCATCGACGAGATCTTCTTCGAGCGGCGCGGTGCGCTGACGACGAAGATCTACCAGGCCGAGCTCGAGTGGAAGGAGTCGTGGTTCGACGTCGTCGGCTTCTTCCGCAAGGGCCACTACCACTGGGGCTACGAGGGAGACTTCTTCGCGCTCTACCCCGAGGCGAACTACCAGCCGTCGATCGACCTCTACAACGCCGACGCGCCCAACGGCGTCGTGTTCTCGGGCCACAAAGCGCTCGAGGGCCTGAAGATCGCGTTCGGCGAGCAGATCTACTGGGGCGCCAACCCGACGGTGATCGGCAAGTACGATCGCAAGTTCGGTCCCGTCGAGCTCGCCGTCATGCACCAGCAAGACATCGCGCAGCGCAGCTCGGTCGCGGCCAGCTCGGCGCTCCCGGTGCCGCAGACCGCGAAGACGACGCTCTATGCCGGGTGGAAGTCAGGCGGCTGGAAGCTCGAAGCGGGCGGCATCATCGCTGGCTACGATCGTATCGGGCGCGCGTTCACCAACACGGTGCCGACACCGGCCGGAAGGGAGTCGTACTTCAACTCCGGCTACTGGCTGCTCGACGACACGGTGCGCTGGTACGACACGCTCGGCGCCAAAGCGAAGGTCACGTACAGCGGCGGCGTCGCGAACTTCTACGCGCAGGCGGGCTACCGCGGCCTCGTCGCCGACAGCCAGACGGATCAGACGATCACCCTCGCCGGCTTTCGCCTCAAAGAGACCGGTCAGGGAAATCACTACCACGGCATCGCGGGCGCGGTGTTTCAGCTCGGGCCCAGTTTCCAGCTCGCGCCGAACGTGCTGTACCAGAAGCCGCTCGTCGGCCCCGGCGCTGCGGTCGGTGACGTCTACGATCCGAAGACGGGCAACCTGTACCTGGGCAGCGGCGCGCGGAACCAACTGTCCGATCCGTTCTGGGTGCGCTCGAACCGCGAGACGCTGGCGGCCGAGCTGATGCTGGTGTTCGACCCGACGCCGGCGAGCTGGTTCTTCGCGTGGGACAACCCGCAGAAAGAGAACGCTCCGTTCGCGGCGAGCCTCGACGTCATCTACCGGCATCAGCCCACGGTGCAGGACGCGGCGATCGGCGTGCTCGGGACCGGCCAGGTCTTCGCGTTCCCCAACTCGGTGCCCGCGCAGGATCTCGTCGAGGTGTGGGGCCGCTTCGTGGCGAACGCAGGCGACGCGCACCTCACCGGAGCGCTCTGGGGCGGCACGGCACAGGCGAACGGCAACTCCACGCGGCTCGTCACCAGGGCCGGCATCGAAGCGCGGCTCGACTACTCGCGGCTCGTCGTCACCGGAGCCTTCAAGCTCAACGACTTCGGGCCCTACGACTACCACCGCGACTTCAACCTCACCTTCCGCGTGCAGAGCATGCTCGACATCGCGTGGACGGCGCAGACGCCTCGCTGGTTCGCGCCACTGCAGACGAAGTTCGGAGTCGCCGGCAAGTACCGCGTCCTCGATGTGAACTCACCCCGCTACGATCTCACTCAAGCCATCGTCGGCAATGAATGGGAGGTGAAGACCTATGTTCGCTTCAGCCTCTGAACGACTCCGTGTCCTCGTCGTCCTCGCGCTCGTCTCGTGCGGCCCGCCAGCGGAGTACCGCTTCGGCACCAACGTCACCGGTCTTCAGTTCAAGCCGGTCACCTTCACCGAGGGCGTCTACCCGAGCACCTCGGTGTTGAATGACCCGGCCAACCCGTTCCGGCTCTCGCGCGCGAACCTGACGTTCCAGCCTGACGGCGGCGTCGGCACCAAGTGGCAGCTGCTCGGCACCATCGGCGGCGTCCCGACCTTCTACGCGTTCGCGACCGCGCTCACGGTCGAGCCCACCGGCGAGAACCAGTTCTACACGGCGCAGATGCTCGGCGAGATCGCCCAGAGCGGAGCCTTCGACGACTCGGTCACCCAGCAGCAGGTGCGCAATATGGCCATCGCGGGCTACCGCGCCTCACTCGACTTCTTCCCGCACTCGGTGAGCTACCTCGCTGACGGCGTGACGTTCTTCTCGGTCGATCTGCTCGCGTACCAGGGCGCGGTGGCGCTGGGGTCTCCGATGCGCGGGTATGCGTTGGTGCAGAACCCCGATGGTGGGCAGGCGGCAGTCATTCGCACCACCGACTACGTGGCGCCCGACGGAGGCCGATGATCATGCGCACTCCTCTTCTCATCGTGGTGCTGCTCGCGAGCTCTGCGTGTCGTCCTGATCCCGGCGTGCCGGACTACTCGATCCTGGCGAATCTGTTCGGTGATGGCGGCGTTCCGGAACTGCGGCCCGGGCCGTTCCCGTACGTCACGGGCGCGCGGCGGGCGGCGTTCGGCGTCTTCTACGAGGGCGGCGCGTCTGACCGGCTCCCCATCGACAGCTACTTCATCTTCAGCAACAGCTACGCGACGCAGCCTTCGGATGATCGCGTCGAGGGGCTGCAGTCGGACCAGCTCGACTTCAACGGCACCAGCTTCTGGGGCGGCGGGTTGTTCTGGAACGCGCCGACCAACCTCACCGGGTGGACGACGCTGCACGTGAGCCTGCGTTCGTCGGACCCTGGCCTCGCGATCATCGCGGTGCGGGTGCTGTACTTCGGCCCCGCTCCCGGGAACGCCGAGATCACCGTGCAGGTGAAGGCGAACGACTACGGCTGGGCGAACGACGGCGCGTGGCACAGCCTGTCGATTCCCCTCGCTGACTTCCGCGGGCTCGATCTGTCGCGCGTGCGATCGCCGTTCACGATCGGGAACGATCAGACCGGCGGCACGGCGCGGACGGGTGAGTCGCTGCTGGTCGACGACGTGTACCTGGACTGACGCCGTCACCACGACGGCCGGGGCCTCACCGCCGAAGCCAGTTCACCAGTCTCAATCCCGGCATGTAACGAAAGTCATCGGTGTCGTTGGTGACGAGTGTGGCGTCGAGCGCGCGGGCATGAGCGCCGATGAGAAGATCGTAGGGCTTCGTCGCCTTGCCCTTCGCCTTGAGCGCGGCCTTGAGTTCCGCAAAGTGGCGAGCCGCAGACTGTGGATAGTCGTCGACGGCGATCAGCGAGACCAGGTCGTCGAGCGCGGCACGGTTCTCGTCTCGATAGCGACTGTTTTCGACGCCATATTCGAGCTCCGACAGGGTGACCGACGACATCCTCACTTCGCCAGGAGATCTTCCTGAGAGTCTGCGCGCGATGCCTTCGTAGCCCTTCGAGCGATTGGCGAAATAGATGAGGGTGTTGGTGTCGAGCAGCCAGATCATCGCCAGTCGCGCTCCTGGTCGGCGTCCTGTCCCCGGCGCAGGGTGCCTTGGAAACGACTGACAGCCGCCATCGCGTCTTCGTAGGAGATCTTCTTCGGGCGCAAAATGATCACTCGCCCGACTCTGGAGACCTCGACTTCGTCTCCCTCGACGCGGAACTCCTTGGGAAGGCGAACTGCCTGGCTGTTGCCGTGCTTGAAGACCTTGGCCGTCGTCATGATACGAAAAGTATAGACGCTGGAACGCGTTCATCACCAGCCCGTCCTCTCTGCTCTCGACCGCTTGCGGACTCCCTGCTCTGCTCCGCGTCGGTTCATCGAGAAAGGACCAGCACATCATCCAGGCCCTGGTGTTCCTCCACGTCGTCGTTGGGCAGTTCGACCGGGGCGACGCAGGCTTTCGGACTCCGGAGTCCTCGCTGCTCGAGGTTCGCAGACGCGTCCTCGACCTTCACGCGCCAGAACGAGCCAACGAGCCCTTCGTCTTCATGGACTCGGCCCGCCTCGACGGCAGGCTCCAAGCGCGAGTCGGCGGCGCAGCCTCAATCGCCGGAGAACTCGACGCCGGCATTCTGACGTTCCCCTCTGCGGTGCGGTCGAGCGACCTCGTCGTCACGACGATCTCCACGTCGGCCGTCGAGCTTCGCGTGAACGACACTCGGCTCGCCTTGGACCTCACGCTCGACCAGCGCGCCACCACCGTCTCGACGCCCGACGCGCTGGAGGTCTGGTTTCAGAGCCGCCCGGTCTTCCGACTCTCGGGCCTCGGTGACCTGCGATGGAACGGCTCGACGTTCTCGATCGACACGCTGGTGCCACCCGCATCGGTACGCCTCGAGGTCGCGCTGACGCGAGTGCTCGTCGACGGGCCGCCCGGGGAGTCGGCGGCCTTTGGGACGTGGGGCGCTTCCATGGCGTGGCACCCTGACCGCCAACAACTGATTCGCGTCGGGGGCAGCTTCAGCGCTGGAACCTGGGCATGGGAGCCGGACGCAGGGTGGAAAGACCTCGCGATCCCCTCCCCGCCGGGCCGCGTGCGGGGCGCGATGGTGTGGGACTCAGTGCGGCGTTCGATGGTGCTGTTCGGTGGATCAGGTGAGGTGACCTTCCTCGACGACACGTGGGAGTTCATCGATGGAGGCTGGACCGAGCGCACCACGACGAATCGCCCACCCGCGCGCTGGTCCCACGGATTCGCGTGGGATCCGTTGAGACAGCGAGCGGTGCTCTTCGGCGGGTTGTACGGGCCCAGCGTCGGCGGAATGGAGTTCAGAGACACGTGGGAATGGGATGGCACGAGCTGGACGCAGCGGCTCCCACCACTCGGCCCGGGCGCGCGTGACGCTCACGGCATGGCCTTCGATGAATTGCGGGGCGAGGTCGTCCTCTTCGGAGGCTGGGGAGGCGGTTCGCCCGCGTACAACGATGCATGGTCGTGGAACGGGATTCGCTGGAGGCAGCTGCCGCTCTTGAACCCTCCACCGGCACGGGCGTCCATGGGCTTCGCGTGGGATCCCGTCGGCCGGCGTCTCGTCACCACTGGCGGGTGGAACCCGATCGGACCGGCGACGAGCCCGATGCGCTTCTTTCGTGACACCTGGGCGCTCGACGCGACTGGCTGGTCCCGACTGCAGGACGCACCGGCCGACTGGTACCGCATGGCCATCGCTGGCCACCCGACGCTCGGCGTCGTCACCTTCGGAGGAGCAAATGGACAGGTCACGCTGAACGACACGCTGGCGCTCTCGAGCTCGTGGCGGTCGCTGAATTCCGTCGAGAGCCGCGGACCACTCGTCTTCGACGGCTACGTCTGGTTGACCTTCGCGGGCGGAGGCATCTGGACGCCGTGGCCCCGTGGTTGGAGGCGGACGGAGCACCTGCGGTTCCCGACCCCTTCACTCGCCGCGCACCGCAGCGGGTTACTCGCGCTGGTGCCCGTCGATGGCGGGTCGACGGCCTGGTTCGACGATGGTGTGGCGTGGCGAGCGATCGTGACCCTTCCACGTGTCTCGGCGATGGCTCTGGAGCGGGCCACGAATTCGCTCTGGCTCGAGCTCGAGGGCGCCTCGTCCGTTGTCGAGTGGCCTTCAGACGCAGGCCTGCGAGCACCTCGCCCGCTCCCCGCTCCCGACCTGAAGCTCGCCGCAGGCGCCCAGACGACCCTGCTGCTGGTGGGAGCCGACGTGAAGCACTGGAACCCGTCGACCGGACAACTGATGACCGCGGCGCCGCACCCTTTTCCGGACGGGGGCTCGTTCACCTTGCTGTCAGACGCGAGACGCGACGTCCTCGTCGCCTCGAACGGGCAGCGGGCCGTTGAGTGGGCGGGCGTCAGCTGGGACGAGGTTGACGGCCCGGCCGGGCGGAGCGAGTGGACGAACGAGCACTCCGGCGACTTCTTCGGGTGGGCGACGAACGGCGGCCTCGTTCAGTACGAGCCGCTGCGTGAACTCGGCGCGAGATGTGGGAGCGGCCTGCAATGTCGCAGCGGATTCTGTGCGGATGGCGTCTGCTGTCGGTCTGCCTGTCTCGGAGGCGCCGACTGTCTGGCGTGCAGCATCGCCGCAGGTGGCCAATTCGACGGCGAGTGCGGGGCGATCCGAGGAGAGTTGATGCAGGTGTGCGGTGGCAACGAGAACGAGTGCGCTCCACGGCGCTGCACGGGGGCAGCCCTCTGCCCACCCGCAGAGCCCTGCTTCGACGGAGGGGGCGGCGAGCCCTCGCGACGCGATGCCGGCTCCCTGCCGCTCGCGCCGGGGCCACTGAAGGGGGCGCCTGGCTGCGGCTGCGAGACGACGTCGATGCCATCACTCGGGTTCGTTGCTCTGGCTTTGGTGTGGGCGCGGCGCAGACGCACTCAAACCACGCCCCGCGAACGCTCAGGACGGGAGCGCGGCGGGTGACTCCTCGGCCGCCGGTTGCGCCAGGTGGCACGCGGGCACGTGATCGACGCCGCGCTGGGTGAGCTTCGGCTGCTCCACTTCGTCGGGTAGCGGGCCTGACGTCTGCAGCCGGACGCCGTTCACCGCCGGCGACGTTCCAGGAGCACGAGCAGACTGGGGAAGAGGATCGTCGTGCCGACGAAGGCACACCCGACGCCGGCGATCGCGAGCCAGCCGATCGATCGCAGGCCCCCGTGGTTGGCGATCACCAGCGCGCCGTAGCCCCCCGCGTTCGACAAGGTCGCCACCAGCGCCGCGAGCCCGGTGGTGCGCACGACGTGCCCGAGTGAGCCCGGGCCCTCCTCACGGTACCGATGAAAGAGGTGCACCGAGTTGTCGACGGCGATCGACAGCAGGTTCGGCAACAGCACGATGTTGAAGAGGTTCAGGCTCAGCCCGGTCAGTCGCATCACGCCGATGAGGCAGACCATCCCCAGGGCGAGCGGCACCGCGACGAGCACCGCGTCGCGCAGCCGGCGCAGGCTGAGCCAGATCATCAGAAACACCGCGGCCGCCGCGCCGAACATCACCGGCGGGCCGTCACCGCGCACCAGCCGCACGATGCGCGCTGACAGCCGGTTCGCGTCGAGCACGCGCGCGGGGATGCCCTCTTCGCGCGCGGCGACGACGACCGCGTTGAGCGCATCAGCCCACCGCTCGAGCTCTCGCGTGTCGAAGCACGGGTCGTGCGGATACAGCAGCACCAGGCTGCCGCCACCCGTCTGCGTCATGAAGCGGTGTTGGAGCTCTGCTGGCAGCTCGTCAACGGTCCACGGCTTCGCGTCGAGCATCGCGCGCACTCGCGCCACCTTCTTTCCACTCTCGCCTCTCTTCATTCGCTCAGGGAGCCCGTCGAACAGCCCACGCAGCCTCGCGACGGCGGCGAGGCGCGCCTCGACGTCGTGCGGCACGAAGTCATCCAGCGAGGCCGCGCGTTCGATGGCAGTCGTGGTGCCTCGTCGCTCGTCAACGATGCGGCGCACGGCGCGGGCCTGTTCGAGCGTCTCCACGTGGAGCAACGCGGGATTCATGATCAGCCCGAGCTGCCCGTTGATGTGCACGTTCAGCTCCGTCGCCGGAGACTTCCCACGCAGCGCGAGCAGGTTCGTCTCGAAGCCCACGTCGCGCGCCACGAAGAGTGACCAGCTCGCGAACGACACGATGGCCACCACGAGGGCCCAGAGCGCGCCCGACGGAGGCTGCCACCCGGTCCGCGCGGTCTCGACCTCTCCCTGGGCTCGTTCCATCGCGCCGAAGCGCAGCCGTTCCGAGAGCACCAGCACCGCAGGGCCCATGGCGTAGGTCGACACCAGGGTCGCCAGCACGCCCACCGAGGCGAGGAAGCCGAACTGCCGGAACGCCGAGAACTGCGCGAACACCAACACGAAGAACGCCGCGGCGTTGGTGAACGCCGAGGTGAGCGCGCCGTTGAACGTGCCCATCACCGCGGCCTCGAGAGCCCCGGCCACGTCGAGCCGCGCGCGCTCCTCGCGGTAGCGCATGGTGAGGTGCACCCCGTACTCGATGCCCAGGCCCAGCAGCACCGCCGCCAGGAACCCGGTGATGGGGTTGAGATGCCCGATGGTGAGGCGCGCGATGGCGATGGTGAAGACGATGCCGGCCGCGACCGGCGCGAGCACCACGAGCAACGAGCTGAGCCGCCGCGTCGCGAGCAAGATGATGCCCAGCGCGAGCAGGCCCGAGAGGCTCGATGCCGCGGCGAGGTCGGTCTTCATGCGATCGTCTTCTTCGACGCGAATGACGTACGAGCCGGTGAAGCGCACCTCGAGGCCCGGCGTGTGCAGCAGCGTGGCCTCGGTGATCCGTCGCGCGGTGGCCAGCATGCGCCGGCTGAAGTGGAGGTCGGTCACGCCGCCGCGGGGCTTCAGGTACAGGTACAGCTCCGAGCCGTCCTTCGACTCGAGGTCCTCGCCGTGAGAGAGCGGCGGCGTGTAGCGCGCTTCGATCTCCGCCAGGGTCGCAGGTGGCGGCTCATCACTCACGTCGACGAAGAGCGGGTTGGCGCGCTGCCGTTCCCACGTGATGCGCGCCGAGAGATCGGTGCGGAGCGAGTCGAGCTCCTGGGCTGGCAACAACAGGAGCCCGCGGGTGCGGAAGAAGTCGACGTCGAAGTGGTACTCGACGTAGCGGGTGACGTCGGGTTCGGCCTGCATCGCGGTGGCCCACTCGTGCGCGAAGCGCTTGCGCGTCTCGGGGTCGCCACCAGTGACCTGCACGACGAGGTAGCCCACGCCGCCCGCGCGCGCCTCGACGAAGCGAAGATCACGCACCTCCTCGGTGTCTTCCGGGAGCAGCTCCGCGAAGTCGCCGTGAAACTCGAGCCCCAGGGCGAGCACGCCACTCAACGCCGCGAAGGCGAGACACGCGAGCATCACCCTCCACGGCCGGAGGACGGACACTGACAGCCATGCGTGGAGCCAGGTCTTCATCGGGTCGCTCCCTCGCGGGCGCGCAGCCCGAAGGCCGACGCGGTGGTCGCGCGCAGGCGACTCGCATCACCCGAGTCCCGAGCGGACAGGCCGTGCCGCCGCAGCGTCGCCCCGGTCTTCACGTGGAGACTCCGACTCGCCGCGGGAGCACGAGGACCGACGCGATGGCCAGCACGGCCGAGACGGCGATGGTCGCCTGCAGCCCCGTCGCATCGCCCGCGTCGCGCGCGAGCGGGAGCAGACTCGACGCTGCGAACGCACCGACCGCGTTGCCGAAGCCCGTCGCCACGCCGCTCAACCCGAAGAAGACGCCCTCCCGGCCCCTGCCGTCTTCGTCAGACAACCTCGCCACCACCAGCGAAGGGAGGGCGAGCACCGAGAGCGCGAGGTAGCCCAGCACGAAGAAGCCGAGGGCGCAGGCGGCCCAGGTCGCCATCGACGGTTCGAGGAACGTCACCGTCCCGAGCAACGCGAGCACCGCCACGCCGACCTTCGCGCCCGCGCGCATCAACGTCAGCGGCTCGAAGCGCTTTCCGAGCTTTCCGAGGAGCGCGACCGACACGAGCATGCCCACCACGAGGAACCCGTTGAGCACCGCGGTCGCCGACTGCGGCTGGTGCAGCACCGCTCCGGCGACGTACGGGCCCGAGACCACCAGCGCCATCAGGGTGGCCGTGAGCAGCAGACTGCCCAGCACGAAGCGGCGCACTGCGGGAACTCGCAGCACCTCGAAGAAGTCGGCCGGGCTGCCCTTGCCGCGAACGTCGGCTTCGTTCACCGGCGCCTCGCGCACCAACAGCAGCGGAACGAGCAACGTGACGACGAAGACCGAGGCGCCGGCGGTGGCCAGCGCGCTGAAGCCAAAGCGCTGCACGAGTAGAGGCCCGGCGAGCAGCGCCGCGCCCGACGCTGCGAGCCCGAAGAACGAGCCGGTGAGCGTCATGCGCAGGCGCAGCTTCGGCGTGCCGGCGATGCTGGGCAACAGCGCGAGGTACGGCTGCATCACAGTGGTGAAGAGCAGGCAGTACGCGAGCACCAACACCACCGGCGCGGTCTCACCCCACAGCACCGAGAAGACGCCCAGCATCAGCGGCGCCGCGACGAGCGAGAGCGGGCGACGGCTGCCGAAGGTGGCGCGCAGGCGATCTCCTGCGAGGCCCAACAGCGGGTTCGCGAGGCCCTGCAGCACATAGCCCAGCAGCATCACCGCTCCGACGCCGCGCGGCCCGGCCCCGGTGCCCGGCGGCGCGTGCGAGTAGACGACCCACTGGTTGAAGAGCGTGTTGGTGAACAGCAGCCCGAAGAAGCCGAGCGGGTAGAGCTCGTTGAGGAGCCTTCGGGGGGCGTTCATGTGCCTACGCGCTCACGCCGTTCTGCGATGCCAGCGCCTCGTGAATGCACGCGAGCGCACGCTCGAAGATGGCGCTGGCCGGCGCGGCGCCATCGAGCCGCACCACCTGCCGCGAGTCGCGCTCCACCAACTCCCTCTGGAGCGGCCCGGTGCGCGACTGGAACTCGATGAAGCGCTCGGCGGTCGGCGTCTGCAGGCCGCACTCGTAGGCCGAAAACACTCCCTGCTTGCGAGCTGCGGCGATGGCCGGGGCGAGCTCGAGATGAATCGTCAGCATCGGCTTCTCGAACAGCGCGGTGAGCGGCAACAGGCGGGCGGGGGCAGCGCCCAGGGCGAGTTCGTTTGCGAGGTATTTGTACCAGTACGCGTCGACCAGGACGACGCCGGGGGCCGCGCGGTCCATCGCGGCGCGGAGGTAGCTCAGCATGAAGAGCGCGCGGCTCTCCTCTTCGAGCGCGCCGAGGAAGGTCTGGATCTGCTCCTTGGTCGCGTAGAGCGGCCGCGCGCGCGGGTCGCGCATCAGGTCCCAGATGGAGACCACGCTCGCGCCGGGCAACGCCTCGGCCAGGCTCGTCAGCAGCGTCGACTTGCCGCACCCGTCTGCTCCGCTCACACAGATGATCTTCATGTTCGGCTCCCGGCTCAATGGATCGAATCCTTGATGCGCTCGAGGTCTGCAACGGTCAGGCCCAGCGAGTGCGCGTACGCCGCGAGATTGGTCTCGTGCTGCGACGTGAAGGGCCACTTCGCGAACGACGTGCCGAGATCGATCACGCTCTTGATCATCAGCGCTGCCACCAGGCCGTTCCCGACCTCGGCGCCGATGGCGCGGAAGATCTGCGCGGGAGCGGCGACGCGGGCCATCACGGCGCGAACCCCCGTGGGCTCAGGCGTGAAGGTGACCCGGCCGCACTCTGCACGCGGGGCGAGCAGCACCGACTGCCAGAAGTCGAGGAAGCGGCGCGACTTCTCGGGGAAGTAGTTGGCTACGTTGAACTCGCTCACGTGCTTCTCGACCGTCGAGAGGTGCGCACTGCAGGTGCGCAACAGCACGCTCGGCGCGCGTGCCTTCTTCTTCGCCGCCTCGAGGTAGAAGCCGCTCGCGTTCGGGCGCAGCGCGTCGAGCGCCGCCGCGGTCTCGGGCCGCGGGTCCAGGCAATGCACGAGCGTCAGGGCGTGCACCACGTGCGACTCGGCCCGCGCGCGCCGAACGTCGTCGATGAACGCGGGCCAGTCGATGCGACCCGACTCCTGCCGAATGAGATTGGCGATATCCATCAGGTCGCGCAGCCCCGACTTGAAGACACCGAGGTGAACGCAGACGTGGAAGAGGTTGTCGCGACTCGAGAGCTTGTGAATCGGGTGACCGCGGTAGTCGTGCGCCTCGATGCGGCTCCACATCGCGGGCGAGTCGATGTTGAGCCCCGCGCGCGGCGACTTGAGGGCCCACTGCGTGCCGAGAATGCAGTCGAGCTCGCGATTCACGTAGGGCGGCAGGTGGTGCGAGACCTTCTGGTTCAGCTCCGGCCGGTTGGCCACGCGCTCGCCGATCGAGAAGTAGCCGAGGCGCGCGTAGATCTCGACGATGCGCGGCACGTCAGGCGGGTGCACCAGCATGTCGATGTCGTTCATGCGTTTGTAGAGCGGGTCGCCGTAGAGCGTCTCGGCGAAGAGCACGCCCTTGAGCACGCAGAACTCGATGCGCGCCTCGTGGAAGGCGGCGAAGAGCTGCTCGGCGCGCGCGACGCGCTTGCGGTTGGTCTCAGCGACGGTCTGCGCAACCTGCGCAAGCCTGTCGGCGACCTGGCGCGGCACGACGTCCCACACCCCATGGAACTTGAGCACCGAGGTCAGCCGCGGCTCGACCTTGTTCAGCTCGGCGAGCTCGCCCACGAGCGCCCAGTCGAGGCCGGGCTGCACGGCGAGGTGCTTGAACCGTTTCTGCTCGGAGAGGTCGAGCGGCGACAGACTGCTGAGGACCAGGAGGTGTTCTTCAGGCGACATGCCCCGACGTTGTGCAAGCCGGGGACCAGCTCGTTCCCCGCCGTGGTGTGCAGCGAACTGCACACTCGTCGAGCTGCACATGCGCTGTGCGCTGCGTTCCTGAAGCCATCGCCCAGCACATCGGCTCGCCATGGGGGGGATGCATGCCGCAGCGTCGAGTCTCGGGAAGGCCGAGCGCAACGAGACTGACGTTGGTGTCGACACTGGTGACGACACGGGGCGGACGACCAACGTCGGGCGGCAACACCTGGTGGACCGAGATCAAGACCCCACGCGTCTGCACCGACGTTGAGGCTCAGTCGTCAGGCGTCGAGTTCGACAGCGCTCCGTCGCCAGCGCCAAGAGCAACGCGTTCACGTTGGTCTCAGACACAAGACGCGACGTCCTCGAACGGGCAGCGGGCCATTGGGGGCGCAGCGGGATGCGGTTGCGAGACGACGTCGAAGACGAACTGCGACCAGGCCCCGCGGCCTCGAACGCTCAGGACGGGAGCGCGGCGGGTGACTCCTCGGCCGCCGGTTGCGCCAGGTGGCACGCAGCCACGTGATCGACGCCGCGCTGGGTGAGCTTCGGCTGCTCCACCTTGCAGATCGGCATCACCATCGGGCACCGCGGGTGGAAACGGCACCCCGACGGCGGTGAGAAGAGGCTCGGCGGGCTGCCCTCGAGCGCACGAGCAATGGTGCGAGGCCCATCGAGCCGCGGGAACGAGTGCAGCAGGTGCTGCGCGTACGGGTGCCCGAGCAGGTGCTTCGCGTACGGATGACTCGACGAGCCGCCATCCCGAAACGCCGTCACCGGCCCCGACTCGATGATGCGCCCGGCGTACATGACGCTGATGCGATCGCAGCGCTCCAGCATGAGCGGCAGATCGTGCGACACGAGCAGCACCGCAAAGCCCATGTCTTTGCGAAGCCGATCGAGCTCATCAAGGATCTCGGCCTGCACCACCACGTCGAGCGCGGTCGTCGGCTCGTCCATCAACAGCACCTTCGGGCCCAGCGCGAGCGCCATGGCGATCACCACGCGCTGGCGCATGCCTCCTGAGAGTTCGTGCGGAAACGCCGTCAAAACACGTCTGGGCAACGACACGCGATCGACCAGCTTCTTCGCGCGATCCTCGAGACCATCACGCACGCCATGCGCCGTCAGCGCGTCGATGAGCTGCTCCTGAATGCGCAGCACCGGGTTGAGCGCGTCGATGGCGCCCTGGAACACGATCGCCATTCGCACCCAGCGCACTTGATCGAGCTCGTGCGCGCTCATCGTCATCAGATCTTTGCCTTCGAGCATCACCGAGCCGCCGCTGACGATCGCGGGAGGCCCCAACACCCGCAGCAGCGATCTCGCGAGCGTCGACTTGCCGCAGCCCGACTCACCGACCAGCCCGTGCACTTCCCCGCGCCGCAATTCGAGCGAGACGTCATCGACGACGTGCACCAGGCCCTTCGCCGACACGTAGTCGACGCTCAGGTGCTTCACGTCCAACACGGGTTCGCTCACGGCCGCACCACCGGCGTCACCATGCCCGGGAGCACGCCCATCTTCTTCAGGTACACGCGCCACGAACGCTCGACCCGCAGCGCAGGGTTCGTCGCCTCGTCGACCGAGGTGTTCAGCAGCGACAGCGCGAAGCCGACCAGCGCGATGCAGGTGCCCGTCGGAACGAACGTCCACCACGCGCCGGTGAGGAGCGCCTGATCGTTGCTCGCCCAGTACAGGTTGGAGCCCCACGTCACCGCGCCGACGTCTCCGAGACCCAGGAACTCGAGCCCGACCTGCGCGCCGATGGCGTACGTGGTGGCGCCGACGAGTTGAGTGAGGAGGATCGGCCCCATGTTCGGGAGCATCTCGACAAAGATGATCCTCCAGTGCGGCTCACCGGCGACGCGCGCCGCGAGGACGTAGTCGCGCTCACGCAACGAGAGCGTCTGCACCCGAAGCACGCGCGCGTTCCACGCCCAGCCGGTGCCGATGAGCACGATGCCGACGGTGAAGGGACCAGGCGGCAGATAGGCGGCGATCACGATCGCGAGCGGCAACGACGGCACCACGAGGAGCACGTTCACGGCGAGTGACAACGCGTCGTCGATCCACCCTCCGAAGTAGCCAGCAGTCACGCCGACCGCGGCGCCCAGCATCACCACCGCGATGCCGACGATCAGCCCATTGAACAGTGACGCGCGCGTTCCCACGATGGTCTGCGCCAACACGTCCTGCCCCTGCCCTGTCGTGCCAAACAGATGCGCGAACGACGGCTCGAGGTACGGAATCGCGACGTAGTTGCCAGCGTCGTCGATGAAGAGCGGACCGATGACCCCGACCACGACGAAGAGCCCGAGAATGCCGAGGCCCAGCTGCGCGCGTCCGTTCGTCTTGAGGAGGCCGAGCACCGAGAACCCGACGGATCCAGACCTGGAAGATGCGGCCGCCATGTCAGGCCTCCCTGCTTCGCGTGCGTGGATCGATGAGCGTCGTCAGCACGTCGACGAGCGCGTTCGCCGTCAGCACCGCGAACGTGATCATGATGAACAGCCCCTGCATCACCGGGAAGTCCTGCGAGCGCACGGCCTGCACCATCAAGAAGCCGAGCCCGGGGTACGAGAAGACGACCTCGGTGAGCAGCGAGCCGCCGAGCACGAAGCCCAGGGACATGCCGAGGCTCGTGACGTTCGGGAGCAGCGCGTTACGAGCGGCGTACTTCCACGCGAGCCGCAAGGTCGACAGGCCCTTCGCGCGGCCGAGCGCCAGGTACTCGGTGCCGAGCACCGCCACCATCGCGCTGCGCATGCCCATCATCCATCCACCGAGGGTCGCGAGCACCACCGTGAAGACCGGCAGCGCCGCGTGACGAATCACATCGGCAATGAAGGTGAGGGTGAACTCAGGCGTCGCGCCGTCGGAGTACGCGTGCCGCAGCGGCACCCAGCGCCACTCGAACCCGAAGAGGAACAACAACCCCATCGCGAGCCAGAAGTACGGAAACGCGCCGATGAACGCGAGCGACGGCGGGAGCACCGAGTCGATGACGCCGCCACGCCGCCAGCCTGCGAGCACACCGAGCGCGGTGCCGATCAAGAAGCCAATCAACAATGCCGAGCCGGCCACCAGCACCGTCCAGCCCAGGCCCGTCCACACCACGTCGATGACCGGCGCGGGGAACTGGGCGATCGAGATGCCGAAGTCTCCGTGCGCGAGATCTCGCAGGTAGTGCCAGTACTGCTCGTAGAGCGGCCCGTCGCTGATGCCGATGGCCCGTCGAAGCGCGTCCAGCGCCTCTGGTGACAGCCGGCCCTGGAAGCGCGCGAACAAGGCGCCGGCAGCGTCACCAGGCATCAGGCGCGGCAGCAGGAAGTTGAGCGTGACGGCGAAGAACGCGGCCAGTCCGTAGAACCCCAGCCGCTTCAGCAGGAACTTCATGGGGCCCCCTCTGCGCGAGTCTTCACGGCCGTCAGGATCAGCAACGCATCAGGCATCTTGTTCGGAGACAGCGCCGCCCACGGGTTCGCCGCGTCGGGGAAACCCTCGAAGCGTCGCGAGTTGAACTCGCCCCACGACGGGTTCGGGAAGAGCGGAATCGCTGGCGCCTCGTCGACGAAGATCTCCTGCAGCCGCACCTCGAGCTCGCGCTCTCGTGCCGGGTCGGTCGTGCGCTCGATCTCGGCGAACACGGGCGCCGCCGCTTCACTGCCGTACCGGTGCCAGTTGCCCGGAGCCGGCGAGCCCAGCGGCAACACCGTCTGCGAGCTCATCAGCCAGCGATAGAACTCGTAGGGCGCGACGCCTTCGATCGACCAGCCAACCGCGAGATCGAAGTCACCCTGCTGCAGCCGCTGAAACCACGTGCCCTCGTCGAACAGCCGCACCGACGCGTCGACGCCGACCTTCTTGAGGCCGCGAGAGATCACCTGCGCCGCGCGCACCCAGTCAGACCAGCCGTTCACCACGGCGATCGACACCGACAGCTTCTTCCCATCGGGCAACGTGCGCTGCCCCTTCGAGTCGCGCTTGAGGCCCGCTTCATCGAGTAGCCGCTCGGCCTCGGCCGCGTCGAAGCGCACCCAGGTTCCCTTCGCGACGGCTCCGGGATCTCTCCACTTGTCATACGCCGCAGAGAGCGCGGTCGCGTCAGCCGGCGTCGTGTACCGCGACATCGCGACGTCGACGATCAACGTGCGATCGATCGCCAGGCTCAGCGCCTTCCGCACCGAGACCGAGCCGAACGGTGCGCGCGTGGTGTTCGCGTAGAGGAACACGGTGCTGCCGAGCGACGGGTACCAGTAGTGGTGGTTCTTCGGATCCTTGCGCACGAAGACGCGCTCCACGGCGGGCACGTAGTTCGCGGCCCAGTCGAGCTCACCGTCGACGAGCGCGAGGTTGGCTTGATCGTTTCCAGGGAACGCGGGCAGACGAATCGCGTCGAAGCCCGGCTTTCCCGGCTGCCAGTAGTTCGGGTTCTTGCCCAGCTCGTAGACCTGGTTCTGAAACAGCCGCACCTCGGTGAACGGCCCGGTCGCGATGGGCGTCGGGTTGGTGAACGCGATGGGATCGTCGACGGCGCTCCACGCATGCTTCGGCACCACAGGCTGATGCGCGATCCACGCGAGCGCCGGCACGTAGACGCGCTTGAAGGTGAACAGCACCTCACCCGGAGCGCCGGTCCGCACGCCCTCGAGGAAGCTCCACACCGACTTCTGATCGAGCGCGGGGAACTTCTTGAGCAGCTCGAAGGTGAAGACGACGTCGTCAGGGCCGAACGGCTTCCCGTCAGACCACTTCACGCCGTCACGAATGGTGAACGAGAGCGTGAGGCCTTCGTCGCGCCACTCCCAGGCCGTCGCGAGCCACGGCACCCACTCGCCCTTGACCGAGTTGTAGACCGCGAGCGGCTCGTAGATGCCTGCCGCCGAGGGCCAGCGCGAGCCCGGCATGAGCGGGTTGAAGTTTCGAATCCACGTCGCCTGAGACTGTGACGCCGTGAGCGTCAGCACCCCACGAGGTGGCTCGGTGCGCTGGGTCTGGCAGGCGGTGAGGACGACGAGCGCGAGCGCCGCGAGGCGACTCATGGCTCCTGAACCCGCGTGTACGAGCGCACGTAGTCGACGGTGAGTGTCTGCGGGAACACGGTGTTCGCGTCGGGCTGGCCGGTGGGCGTGAGGAAGGTGCCGCCGACCGCGAGGTTCAGGATCGCGAAGAACGGAGAGTCGAACACCCAGCTGCGACCGCCGCCGAGCACCGAGTGCGCCGTCACCGTCTGGAAGATCTGATCGTCGACCGAGAACGAGATGCGCGACGGATCCCACTCGGCGCGGAAGACGTGGAAGTCATCCGCGAAGGTGCTGTCGGTGAGGGTGAACTTCTTGCTGATGGCGCCGCCCCCGAAATACTGAGGACCGTGCAGTGAGCTGATGACGGTCGCTGGCTGGTGGCCGCGCACCTCGAGCACGTCGATCTCTCCGCACTCGGGCCACGACACTTCTTTGATGTCGGCGCCGAGCGCCCAGAACGCAGGCCACAGGCCCTTCGCCGCCGGCACCTTGATGCGCGCCTCGAGCCGGCCGTACTTCTTCGTGAAGAGGCCCTGCGTGGTGATGCGCGCCGAGGTGTAGTCGCGGGTGCCGAAGCGCTCTCGCCTCGCGGTGATGACGAGGTTGCCGTTGCCGTCGAGCGACACGTTCTCGGGGCGCGCGGTGTACGTCTGCAGTTCGTTGTTGCCCCAGCCGTCGTTGTTCGCGCCGGTGCCGGTCTCGAGCACCCACTTCGTCGCGTCGGGCGTCGTGCCGCCTGCGCCGTCGAACTCATCGGACCACGCGAGTTCCCACGCGGGCGGAGGACTGACCAGCGGGCCGTCTTTGGGACCGCACGCGGACAGGCCCGCGACGACGACGAGACGAATGAGAGCCCTCACACGACCTCCTTGAACCACTCGTGAGACGATCAACTGGCGAGACCAAGTGAGCGCGTGGCGCCCTCGAAGAACGTGGCCGGAGACTCGATGGCCTCGTCGAAGATGATGGTCGCCGCTCCGCGCGCCGTGGCGGACTCGCCCAGGCGGCTCGCCACGATGTGCACGTGCGAGAAGTTCTCGGAGAAGCAGTTCTTCGAGACCGTCTCGCGCAGCGGCCCGAGCAGCAGATCGCCCACGCGCACGATGTCACCGCCCACCACGACCAACGCCGGGTTGAACAGGTTGAGCAGCATCGCCATGCCGATGCCGAGCTGGCGGCCCGCGTACTCGAACGTGCCGATCGCGACGGCGTCACCCGCAAGCGCGGCGTCGATCAGCTCGTCGAGCTTCGTGAACTTCTTTCGACCCTTCGTGGCAGCGCGGGCCCTGGCCAGCAGGTTGTCGGTGCCGACGAGCGTGTTGAGACAGCCGCGCATGCCGCAGACACAGAGCGGACCCGACGAGTCGATCGGCAGGTGACCGAGCTCACCCGCGACGCCACGCGAGCCACGGTAGATGCGGCCATCGACGACGAGCCCCGCGCCGATACCGGTCGCGACCTTGATGTACGCGAGGTTGTCGAGGTTGACGCCGTGATCCCACCGCGCCTCCCACAGCGCGCCCAGGTTCGCGTCGTTCTCGACCCGCACTGGCACCTCGAAGCGCGCCTGCAACCGCGCCGCGATGTCGACGCCGGTCCAGCTCGGCATGACGACGGGCGAGACGTGGCCGGGCGTGCGCAGATCGACAGGGCTGGGAACGCCGACGCCGATGCCCACCACCTGGCGGCGACCCGCGCGCGACTCGGACAACACGCGGCCGATCAGCTCTTCGACGAGAGCCAGGGTGCCCTTGGGGTCCTCACGCGTGGGGAACTCGCGGTGCTGCCGCGCGAGCACCTCGGCCTTGAGGTTCATGACCACGACGGTCACGTGCTTCGCGCCGATGTCGACGCCGACCAGATGGTACGCGGCGTCGTCGAGCGTGAGGATCATCGGGCGGCGACCACCGGCCGACACCCCGTGGCCCTGCTCCTTGAGGAGGCCGAGCTCGAGAAGATCATCGACGATCGCGAGCACCGTGGAGCGCGCCAGCCCCAGCCGGCGGGCCAGGTCCGCCTGGGAGATCTGCACCTCGGCCTGCACCGTGCGCAGGACCAGGGTGATGTTGTGCAGCCGAACGCCCGAGGCGTCCGACTTCTGATGCGCTTTCGCCATTCGCCGCCGCCTCCGTGCCGCTTCGTTCGCCAATCGAACAAACATCGAAGCCGACCCGAACGTCAAGGAATGGCGCGGGATGCTGGGACAGCGCGTCACGGGCCCGTTGACTCTGTTCGGGCTGCGAACAAAGATGAAGTCCCGTCAGCGCACGCTTCGAAGCGACGGCCGAGCGCATTGTGACCCACACCCACGCCCTTCAGCTACCGGAAACACCGTCAGACACCGAGTTCCTCTCGATCGGCGGTGAGCACTTCGTCGTCATTCGAGACGTCGACCAGCTGCCACCGTTCCTGATGAGCGTCGTCAGCGCGTCGGACCATTGGTTGTTCGTCTCGAGTCGAGGTGGGCTCACCGCGGGCCGACGCTCGCCTGCGGGCGCGCTGTTCCCGTACGTCACTGACGACAAGCTCCACACCTGTCATCCGCACACCGGCCCGGCGACGACGATTCGGGTCCAGACGCCGAGCGGCCCCATCGTGTGGGAGCCGTTTCGCACCGAGAACGACGACCCCCAGGTGCGCCGCATGCTCGCCAAGAGCACGGCCGGGACGCAGGTGCTGTTCGAAGAGACGCACCACGGCCTCGGGCTCGTCTTTCGCGCGCGGTGGTCGACGAGCGAGGCCTTCGGCTTCGTGCGCACGGTCAGCCTCGAGAACGTGAAGACCGAGCCTGTCTCGCTCACGGTGATGGACGGAGTGATCGATCTCATGCCTGCGGGCGTCGAGCCCGCGCTCCAGCAGTCGTCGAGCTGCCTCGTCAACGCGTACACCCGGGCTGACGTCGATGCGCAGACCCGGCTCGGCGTCATCGCGCTGCAGGCGGCGATCATCGATCAGCCGGTCGCGGCCGAGTCGTTGCGTGCGACCACGCTGTTCTGCACAGGCCTGTCCTCCTTCGACGTATTGCTCTCGACCGATCAGCGCGGCGCGATGCGACGTGGCGAGCCGCTCACCGCCGAGACGACGCTCACCGGGCGTCGGGCTGCGTACCTCGTGACGACCACCCTCCACCTCGCGCCGAAAGAGACAAAGACGTGGCGGCTGGTCGCTGACGTCGAGCGCGATCACGTGAAGGTCGAGGCCCTGCGCGCACGGCTCTCTCGTCCCGAGGGGCTCGACGCCGAGCTCGAAGCCGACATCGCCCGTGGCAGCCTCGCGGTTCGCCGGAACGTCGGGAGCGCCGACGGCCTGCAGCAGACCGGAGAGCCTCGCGTCGTCGCGCATCACTCGGCCAACGTGCTCTTCAACAACATGCGCGGTGGCGTCTTCGTCGCGGGCCACGGCGTCGAGTGGCGCGACTTCGCCGCCTTCGTCTCGGAGCGAAACCACGCTCTGGGCAAACGCGCTCAGCTCTCCGCGAAGTCGGGCACCATCGACATCACGGCGCTGCGGGAGTGGGCACGCTCGACCGGCGAGCTCGATCTCATTCGCCTCGCGCACGAGTACCTGCCGCTCACCTTCAGCCGACGGCATGGCGACCCGAGCCGGCCGTGGAACACCTTCGCCATTCGCGTAAAGAACCCCGACGGCAGCGCTGCCGTCGACTACCAGGGCAACTGGCGCGACATCTTCCAGAACTGGGAAGCGCTCTGCACGAGCCACCCCGAGTTCCTCGAGAACGTGATCGCGACGTTCGTGAACGCGTCCACGGCCGATGGCTTCAACCCGTACCGCCTGAGTCGCGCCGGCATCGACTGGGAGGTGCCGGAAGAAGGCAACCCCTGGGCGACCATCGGCTACTGGGGCGATCATCAGATCGTCTACCTGGGCCGGCTGCTCGAGCAGCTCTCGGTCACCCACCCGGGCCGCCTGGAGCAGCTCCTCGCCCAGCGCTGGTTCACCTGGGCCGACGTGCCGTACCGACTCACCTCGGCGGCCGACATCGCGCGCAACCCACGCTCGACCATCCGCTTCGATCACGAGGCCGACAAGGGCGCCACGACGCGAGTGGCGACGGTCGGTGGAGACGGCAAGCTGCTCCACGCCCGCGACGGCTCGCTCGTGCGCGCGACGCTGTTCGAGAAGTTGTTGGTGCCGGTGCTGTCGAAGCTCTGCAACCTGGTGCTCGACGGCGGCATCTGGATGAACACGCAGCGCCCCGAGTGGAACGACGCGAACAACGCGCTGGTCGGCAACGGGTTGTCGATGGTGACGATGGCGCAGCTGCGGCGGCACCTCGTGTTCCTGGCGGAGCTCTTCGAGCGCAGCGCCGAGACAGAGGCCGAGGTGTCGGAGGCCGTGCGCACGTGGTTCAGCCAGACGCGCCGCACCTTCGAGAAGCACGTCGAGCTCCTCGCGCGGCCTACCGTGACGGACCCGCAGCGACGAGCGCTCCTCGACGAATTGCAGTCTGCCTTCCAGCGGTACCGCGACCGGCTGTACGCAAAGGGCCTCGGGGAGTCCGCCAGTGTCGAGGTGGGCGAGGCCGCCGCGCTGTGCCGCACCGCGCTCCGCTTCGTCGAGCACTCGCTTCGCGCCAACCGCAGGGCAGATGGGCTGTACCACTCGTACAACCTGCTCGCGCTCTCCGACGGCGCCGCGAAGGTCGAGCCGCTCTACGAGATGCTCGAGGGACAGGTCGCGATCATCAGCTCCGGGCTGTTGACGGCGAAGGAGTCGCTCGAGGTGATCGACGCGCTCTTCGCCAGCAAGCTGTTCCGGGCCGACCAGGAGAGCTTTCTGCTCTACCCGGAGCGCACGCTGCCCGGCTTCCTCGAGAAGAACCGGCCGACCGCCGCAGAGGTGGCGTCCAGTCCACTGCTCCAGGCGCTCGTCGAGCGTGGCGATCACCGGCTGGTCGCGAAGGACCTTCGAGGAGACGTGCGCTTCGCAGGGCACCTGAAGACCGTCGACGACGTGCGCGACACGCTGAGCGCGCTGGCGGGTGACGAGCGCTTCTCGAAGCTGGTCGATCCAGGCCGCGAGCGGATCGTCGAGATCTTCGAGCGGGTGTTCGAGCTCAAGGGCTTCACGGGCCGCTCCGGTACCATGTACGGCTACGAGGGCCTGGGCTGCATCTATTGGCACATGGTCTCGAAGCTGCTCCTCGCGGTGCAGGAGGTCTGCTTCTCGGCCCGACGCACGAACGCGCCGCCTCAGCTCGTGGAGCAGCTCTCCCAGGCCTACGCCCGCGTGCGGCACGGCCTCGGCTTCAACAAGTCTCCGCGGCAGTTCGGCGCGTTCCCGAGCGATCCGTACTCGCACACGCCGCGACACGCAGGTGCGCAGCAGCCGGGCATGACGGGGTCGGTGAAGGAAGAGATCCTCACACGCCTGGGAGAGCTCGGCGTCGAGGTGCGGCAGGGCGTGCTCCACTTCCACCCCACCCTGCTGACGAAGACCGAGCTGCTCAGCGCGCCGGCGACGTTCAGTTGGTTCGATCTCACAGGCGCGGAGCAGCAGACACAGCTGCAGGCAGGCGAGCTCGGCTTCACGGTGTGCCAGGTGCCCGTCACCTACCGTCTCGGCGCCAGGCACGGCGTCGAGGTGCACTGGAGCAGCGGCGTCTCTGAGCTGACCGATACCGACGCCCTGCCACCGAGCGCGAGCCGCGCGATCCTGGGACGGGCCGGTGAGGTCCGCGAGGTGGTGGTGACGATTGCCTCGAAGGAGCTGCGCTGACCATGTCGGCCCCACGCAAGAACCGGGTGATGGATGCCGCGCTCCCGCCTGAGGAGCGTCTGCTCTTCACGGACCTGAGCACCTCGGAGCTGGCGAAGCGGCTCGGTGACTCGCTGACGTCGAAGCTGCACGGACTGTCATTCAGCGCGTACCTCGATGGCCAGGGTCCGGACCTGAAGACGCAGCTGAGCCCCGCGCAGATCCGCCAGCGGCTCGAGCTCATCCGCCCGTACACGAAGTGGATTCGCAGCTTCTCGTGCACCGACGGCAATGAGCACGTGCCGGCAATCGCGAAGTCGATGGGACTGAAGACGATGGTGGGTGCGTGGGTTGGCGACGACGCCGAGACGAACGCGCGCGAGCTGGCCGGGCTGATCGAGCTGTGCCGTGCAGGCCACGTCGACATCGCGGCCGTCGGCAATGAAGTGCTGCTCCGCGAGGATCTCGACGAGGGCGCGCTGCTCTCGGCCATCGGCCACGTGAAGGCCGCCGTGCCAGGCGTGAAGGTCGGCTACGTCGACGCCTACTACCTGTTCTGCGAACACCCGAAGCTCGTCGCGGCGTGTGATGTGTTGCTCATCAACTGCTACCCGTTCTGGGAAGAGTGCAGCCTCGAGAACTCCATCGCGTACATGAAAGAGATGGTCAGCCGCGTGGAGCGCGTCGCCGCCGGCAAGCAGATCATCATCAGCGAGACCGGCTGGCCGAGTGACGGCACTCCCGTCGGCGCCGCGATTCCCTCGGAGCGCAACGCCCTGCTCTACGCGCTCAACACCTTCGCGTGGACGAACTCCGCAGGCCTCGAGCTCTTCTATTTCTCGGCCCTCGACGAGGCGTGGAAGGCCGGGCCCGAGGGTGGCTGCGGTCCGCACTGGGGCTTCTGGGACACGGAAGGTCGACCAAAACATGGCTGGCGCTGACTCGATGAAGACGCGGGGACCGTGGCCACAGCTCGAGCGCGTCGAGGCCATCTGCTACTCGGGCTACCGCGAGGGCCAGAGCCCGGCGACGCGGAAGTACCCGACCGAGGCGCAGGTGCTCGAAGATCTACGCCTGCTCGCGCCGCGCTTTCGTCACCTGCGCATGTACGACTGCAGCCCGCACGTGCAGATGACGCTGGCGCTGATTCAGAAACACAAGCTGCCGTTCAAGGTGATGATCGGCGCGTACCTCGCGGCCGAGGCCAGCAACCCGAAGTGTCCCTGGGGCGGCGTGTACGAAGAAGACGTGCTGGTGCGAAACCGGCGCGAGAACCAGGTGCAGCTCGCCAAGGCGATCATGCTCGCCAATAAGTACCCCGACATCGTCTCGTCGGTGTCGGCGGGGAATGAAGCGACGGTGGAGTGGACCGATCACCTCGTGCCGGTCGAGCACGTCATCCAATACGTCCGCACGCTGAAGGCTGGCGTGAAGCAGCCGGTGACGTTCTGCGAGAACTACGTGCCGTGGCAGTCGTTCCTGGCGCCGCTGGTCGCCGAGGTCGACTTCATCTCGCTGCACACGTACCCGGAGTGGGAGCAGAAGGGCATGGACACCGCCCTGAGCTTCACTGAAGAGAACTTCGACAGCGTCGCGAAGAAGCACCCCGGGAAGAAAGTCGTCATCACCGAGGCGGGCTGGGCGACGCGCTCGAGCGGCCGGGGCATTCCCGTCGAGAACGCGAACGAGGCGTTTCAAAAGCAGTACATCGAGGCGCTGACCGCGTGGAGCATGAAGCGCGGAATCCTGACCTTCGTGTTCGAAGCGTTCGATGAGCCGTGGAAGGGCTCCGACCACCCCGATGAGCCCGAGAAACACTGGGGCCTGTACACGGTCGATCGAAAGCCGAAGCCCGTCCTACGCCCGGCGCCCTGAACGTCTGGAGAACTCATGAGTCGAAGTGCCTGGGTGGGGCTGGTGTTCGTGTGCGTCGGGTGTGGGCCGGCGATGTCGCCCGTCGACGCAGGGAGCGCTGGCGGTTCAGCGGGGGGTGGCTCGGCAGGAGGCGGCGCAGCGGGCGGAGGCACGACGATCGTCGACGCCGGCGCCGATGCGGGAATCGCCGACGCGGGAGCCCCGGATGCGGGGCCGGTCGACGCGGGCCGTGACTGCACGCCGGTGCCGCTCGATCTCGACACGCCCTTCTCGACCGCCATGCCGGCCTACCCCACGCGCACGGGGCAACAGCTGCCGTCTGCCTTCTGGGGAACGCTCCCGGCGCCGCGACCGACGAACGCGGCGTGGCAGAACTTCGTGCTCGGGCCAGGCCAGAACCGCGTCGACTTCCTCCCGTACCAATTGAAGGCCGTGCCTGAAGGTCTGGCGATCGGCCTCGCCACGCCGGTGAACACCGCGAACGCCGTCGACGTGCCTGACGTGAAGCAGTTGGTCTTGAGTTCGCTGCAGTCGTTCACCGGGCACGCGCTCGAGGCGTACGATCCACTCTCGGTCACCATGACGTGGCGGGCGACGGGCGGCACGATGACGGCGCCGATGGTGTTTGGCATGCCGTACGTGACGGCCGACTACACGGGCCTGCGACCGTTCATTCTTCCGGGCACATTCACCGTCTCGAGCGTGAACGGCATGACGAACCCCGGGAGCGCGACGGGCACCCGCTTCGAGCTCGGGCTCAGCGATGGCAGCACGTGGCTGCTGTACGCCTCGACGGCGATCACCTTCGACTGGAATCGCGGCACCATGACGGCACGGGCGGGCTTCACGGGGACGCTGCGGGTGGCCTCGCTCCGGCGGCCGGCTGACGCGACGATCCTCGACGCGCACGCGGGCTCGATTCCTCGCGCGGGCCGAATCGAAGCAACGGTCTCGTGCGACGTGGCGACGCTCCGCTTCGTCTACACGTCGACCGGCACGGGCCCGATGCTGTTGAACGCCCTGCCCCATCATGTCGGCCGGCTCGCGATGCCGGCGCTCGTCGATCTCGAGTACCCCACGCTCACGGGCTTGCTCCGCGGCGTCGCGGGCACCACGTGGACGATGACGATTCCGCTGACGACGATTGATTGGAATGCGCCGCGCACGTTGGAGCCGACGTACGAGGGCGCGGTGAAGACGGCGCTGGCTGCCGACGTGGCGTCGCTGCCGAGCGGTGTACCGAGTGACGCATACTTCGGAGGGAAGGCCCTCTCGCGGCTCGCCCGACTCGCGTTGATCGCGGAGGAAGTGAACGAGCCCGCACTGGCAGCCACCGTTCGTAACCGCCTCGGGCCGCTGGTCGGAGCGTGGCTCGATGGCACGAATGGAAACCCGCTCCAGTTCGACACCACGTGGGGCGGCATCGTGACGCGCGACTCACTCGCGACGCCCAACGCGGAGTTCGGCGCCGGCCACTACAACGATCACCACTTTCACTGGGGCTACCACCTGTACGCGGCGGCGGTGATGGCGCGGAATGATCCCTCGTTCGCGGCAGCACATCGCGCGGGTCTGCTCTCGATGGTGCGCGACATCGCGAATCCGAGCGCGATGGATCCGTACTTCCCCCGGCACCGCGCGATGGACTTCTTCCGCGGCCACGCGTGGGCAGCCGGGTTGACGGAGTTCGCCGACGGCCAGAACCAGGAGTCGACGTCAGAAGCGGTGAACGCCTGGTACGCGATGCACCTGGTCGGGCTGACGCTGGGAGATCGTCGCATGAGCGATCTCGGCCGGCTGATGCTGACGCTCGAGATCGACGCGGCGCACACGTATTGGCAGATGGCGAGCGCGAGCCCGCAGTACGGCTATCCGTTCAAGGCCCGGCGCATGGTTGGCATTCTGTTTCAGACGCGCGCGTTCTTCGGCACCTTCTTCGGTGCGAACCCCGAGTACGTGTATGGAATTCAAATGCTGCCGTTCACGCCGATCGCCGAGACGTTGTTGGCGCGGTCGTGGGTAAACGACTCGTGGCCCGAGCTGAATCAGGCGGCGATGGGAGCTGCTCCCGGGTGGCGGGGCTTTCTGCAGATGTCGCATGGGATCATCGATCGCAGCGCGGCCTGGGCCGAGGTGAACGCGCTGACCGGGTGGGATGACGGGAACAGCAAGACGAACGCGCTGTGGTGGGTGGCGAGTCGACCGGGGCCGTAACGCGTATGGTGCGCCCCCATGACCGACTGGAAGCCGACCGCCTGCATCCTCTGTGAGTGCAACTGTGGACTCGAGGTCGAGCTCGGCGGCGCCGACGGCCGGCACCTCGTGAAGCTGCGCGGCGACAAGCGACACCCGTCGTCACAGGGCTACGCGTGCGAGAAGGCGCATCGGCTCGATCATTACCAGCACGGGAGAGATCGACTGACGACGCCGCTGCGACGGCGGGCGGATGGAACGTTCGAACCAATCGACTGGGACACTGCCATTCGCGAAGTCGCGGCGCGGCTCTCGACGGTGCGCGACACGTTCGGCGGCGACGCGATCTTCTATTACGGCGGCGGCGGCCAGGGGAATCACCTGCCCGGGGCGTACGCGACGGCGACGCGACGGGCGCTCGGCTCGCGGTGGCGCTCCAGCGCGCTGGCGCAAGAGAAGACCGGAGAGTTCTGGGTCGGCGATCGCATGGTGGGCGTGGCGGCGACGCGCGCCGACTTCGAGCACTGCGACGTGGCGCTCTTCATCGGGAAGAACCCGTGGCATTCGCACTCGATCCCCAAAGCGCGGGTGACGTTGAAGGAGCTGTCGAACGATCCAGCGCGCACGTTGATCGTGATCGACCCGCGGCGCACCGAGACGGCGGAGCTGGCCGACATCCATCTGCAGGTCAGGCCCGGCGGAGACGCGTGGCTGCTGACCGGCATTCTTGGCGTGTTGGTGCAGGAGCATTTAACGAACTCGGCCTTCATCGCGGCGCACACCAACGGCGCTGACGAGGTGCTGGCGGTGCTGCGTGGCGTGTCGGTGAGCGAGTGCTCCACGCGCGCGGGCGTCGACGAAGCGCTGGTGCGGCAGGCGGCGCGGGCCATCGGCGCGGCGAAGGCGCTGTCCAGCTTCGAAGATCTCGGCGTGCAGATGAACCACCACTCGACGCTGGTGAGCTACCTGCATCGGCTGATCGTCTTCCTGACCGGGAGCCTCGGCCGGCCCGGCACGCACGCGATTCCCACCACGATGATTCCGTTCGCGACGGGCGGCGCGAAGTACTCGAGCCCCGTCGTCGGCGCGCTCATCGTGAGCGGCCTGGTGCCGTGCAACGTGATCGCGGAT
>JAUXRI010000138.1 GCA_030681895.1 Myxococcales bacterium
ACATGACGGCGCGGCCGTCGTAGTGCTGTCCGAGAATCTGCACCGGCGCCAGGTACTCGGTGGTGCCGACGATGAGGCCGGTGCCGGTCAGCTGCGTCTCTCCGTCGAGCGAGCGCGCGATGCCGAAGTCGAGCACCTTCACCAGCTCGGGCGCCTGGCCTCTGGGGACGAGCACGAGGTTGGCTGGCTTGATGTCGCGGTGCACGAGACCCGCGCGGTGGGCGGCGTCGAGCGCAGCGCAGACCTGCACGGCCATCTGCACCGTTCGCTCCACGCTGAGCTGACCCTCGCGCCGCAGCACCGCAGAGAGCGAGTCTCCTTCGAGCAGCTCCATCACGAAGTAGAGCTCGCCCTCGGTCGTCTTGCCGACGTCCAGCACCCTCACCACGTTGGGGTGCACCAGCTTCGCGGTGTGCTTCACCTCACGAACGAAGCGCTCGGCGGCCTCTGCGTTCCGGTACTCCGGTCGAAGCAGCTTGATGGCAACGGGCTGATTGGCCGGCACGTCGAGCGCGCGGAACACCACGCCCATGCCACCGGCACCGAGCCGTGATTCGAGACGAAAGCGGTCAATGGTGCGCGGAAGGACGTCCATCGTGCAGGGCGAAAGGGAGCCCGCGAGGGTCGCATGTCGCTCCGGAGGCGTCTATTCGCTCCTGAGTCCTGCAGCGCTCGCGGGTCGTCGACGACCTGTGCGACATCGGCTCACTCGATTTCGGGTCGGCATGGTGACGAGGCATCGCTAGGCTTGAAGCGTGCACCGGATCAGCAGGGGGTTGATCACCAGCAGGGCGTCAGCGCTCGCGCTCCTCGGTCGTGAAGCCCCCGGTGACGAAACGCACCGGCTCCGCGTGGTGTTTCTGCTGATGCTCCTGCTCGGCGGAATGTCCCTCAGCCTGGTGCTCTCGGTGGTGAACGTCGTCACGGGTCTGCCGCGAGAGGCGGGTGGTGCCGCAGCTGGCGCGGTGGTGTGTGCCGCCGTGCTCGCGCTCTGGGTGAAGACCGGCCGGTTGTCGGTGGTGACGACGTTCTACGGAGTGGTGCAGGTGTTGATGTTCGCCGGGAGCGCGTTGGCGCTCGGGCAGCCGTCGTACCTGGCCTGGTTGGCGCTCGGGCCGATGACGCTGCTCTTCTTCGCGGGGCGCAAGGCGGGGCTCTTCTGGCTCGGCGCCACGCTCGCCGCGGCGCTCGGTGCGGGCGCGCTCTTCGTCACCGGCGTGGTGCCGTCGCACGAGCGGCCCGACCTCAACCATCAGGTCTTTCGCGCCATCGTCTTCATTCCTGTGGTGGTGGTGATCGGCTTCCTCTTCGAGACGGTGCGCCTGAGGACCATGGCGTCCCTTCGCGCCGCGCAGCTGGCGGCCGAGCGCGCCAACCAGGACAAGGACCGCTTCCTCGCCAACGTCAGCCACGAGATTCGCACGCCGCTCAACGGCGTGTTGGGCATGACCGAGGCGCTCCTCGGCGCGCGCGAAGGCATGTCTCCGGCGGTGCGAGACGGCCTCGGCGTGATTCAGCAGAGCGGTCACCTGCTGCGCGTGCTCATCGACGACCTGCTCGATTTCGCGCGCATGCGGGAAGGCAAGCTGTCGCTGTGTGACGCGCCCTTTTCGGCCGCGCAGGTGGTCGAAGAGGTTGGTGCCTTGCACGCTGGCGCGGCGCAGCTGCGAGGGCTCGACTACCGCGTGGAGGTGTCGGTGCCTCGGGAACTCCGGCTCGTCGGAGACCGCGTCCGCATCGCGCAGGTGTTGAACAACCTCATCGCCAACGCCGTGAAGTTCACCGCGCGAGGCCAGGTGCTCGTGAAGGCCAGAGTGACGCCCGTCGCGGGGCAACACGTGCTGCGCCTCTCGGTCACCGACTCAGGTCCAGGCATCGCGCTGCACGACCGCGACCGTCTCTTCAAGCCGTTCGGCCAGCTCGAGTCCGCGCGGGGCCATGGCGGTACGGGGCTCGGGCTGGCGATGTGTCACCAGCTGGCCCAGCTGATGGGCGGCGCCACCGAGCTCGACAGCGAGCCGGGGAAGGGCAGCACGTTCTCGCTCGTCGTCCCTCTGAAAGAGGCCAGCACGCCCGCGGTGGTCGAGGCCTCGACGACGCCACGTCGCTTCGCGGGCCGCGCGCTGGTCGTCGACGACAACGCCATCAACAGCCGGGTCGCCAGAGCGCTCCTCGAGCAGGCCGGCCTCACGGTGGTGACCGCTGGCGACGGCGAACAGGCCCTCGGTCTCCTGGCGAAGGAGCACGTCGACCTCATCTTCATGGACGTGCACATGCCGGTGATGGACGGCCACCAGGCGACCCGAGAGCTCAGGCGCCGCGAAAAGGTCGCCAGCTTGCGTCGCACGCCCGTCATCGCGCTCACCGCCAGCGCGCTCGAGCAGGAGATGAGCGCGTGCTTCGCCGCCGGAATGGATGACGGGCTCGCCAAGCCCATCACCGTCGCCGCGCTCCACTCGGTGCTGGCGCGCTTCGCGTTGCCCGCCGAGCCCGACGCGCGCGCGGTGGGGTGATGTCAGCGTTGGCCCGGCACGAGCCTGGTGGCTTCGAGCGTGCGGTGGTTCTCGACGTCGACCAGCCAGAAGCCTTCGCGACCCGGCTCGGTCGAGCTCCCGCCACCGAAGAGGTGAGGGCGTTCGTTCTCCGCAGGCCGCCACGAGCGGATGTGCGAGTGCCCGTGGTGCAGCACGACGCTGCGCCCATGGAGCACCTTCAGCAGCGCGGGCCCATCTTTCGCGAGCGGGCCGTGGTGCGAGAGCACGTGCACCGTTCTTCCCGAGAGGCGCGGGTCATCGAGCACGCGGGCGAGTGACGCGAGCTGGTCGGCGCCGAGGCGGCCGACGAAGTACTGCATGACGCCGGCGACGCGCGTGCTGTCCAGGCCCACGAGCGCGACGTCGTCACCGAGCAGCTTCACGAAGGGGTAGCCGTGCGCGTCGGCGTACTCGGGCAGGTCGGAGGCGAGGTGCGCCGAGAAGACGCGCTCGAAGGCCCGGGCGTCGAGGTAGCGGTCATGGTTTCCGGGAACGAGCGTGAGCCGGCGCGCCTCGAGGAGCGGGCGCAGCGTGGCGTGCATCGCCTCGAGCTCTTCGGGGTGGCCCATCGCGGTGAGGTCGCCGGTGAGCAGCACGTGGTCGGGCGCGTGCAGCTCGATGTCTTCGAGAATGCGGGCCCACTGCGTCGCCGCCTCGGAGAAGCGCTTCAGCCGTCCGAAGCCATGCAGCTCGATGCGGCCCAGCGCGCCCTGCAGGCCGCTGCTCGACCACGTGCGCTTCTTCCAGTCGAGCTGGTGGTGAATGTCGCTGACGTGAATGAAGCGCACGGGCGGCACTGTGACGAACCGGGCCCGTGGTTGGCAACTGCCCGAACATCACGAGCCACGCCCGTCGTTGATGACGCACTACTCGACGGGTCTGTTCGTTCTCGAAACGGACCGCCGGTGACGGTTGAGCAGGTGAAGCCTGATTGGCCCAGCATGTGTTCGGCGGTACCGATGAATCCTGGCGCCGAGGAGCTCGAAGGCCGATTCGAGTGTGCCGCAGATGGCGAGTTTGCCGGCCACGGGAACCAGGCCAGCCTTCGAGAACATCTTCACGGCGTCAGGCGGGACCCCGACGAGAATCACCTTGATGCCATGGCGCCCGAG
Source organism: Myxococcales bacterium (assembly GCA_030681895.1). Lineage (GTDB taxonomy): Bacteria > Myxococcota > Myxococcia > Myxococcales > Myxococcaceae > Xiheimicrobium. Next base: position 3,647 of record JAUXRI010000138.1, read on the forward strand.
TTCGTCGAGCACGGTTTCGAGGGCGACCAGCCCCGTCACGTCGACGTGAGTCACCCGCTCGAGACGGAAGATGACGACCTTCACATGTTCGCCGATGGCGCGAATGGCTCCCATCGCGCGCTCGGCTGCGCCGAAGAACAGGGGACCGGAGATGTCGTACAGAATGACGCCGTCGGGCAGCGTGCCTGGCAGGCCTTCGCGAATGACCTTGCCCTGCGTCGTCACCGACATGCGTCGCATGAAGAGCAGCGAGGCGAGGAGGACGCCGGCGGTGACGGCGATGACCATGTCGAAGACGACGGTGAGGAAGAAGCAGGTCAGCAAGACCGCCACGTCGCTGCGAGGGGCCACTTTGAGCGTGTGAATGAAGTGCTCGAGCTCGCTCATGTTCCACGCGACGAGCAGGAGCAATGCCGCAAGGCTCGACATCGGCAGGAACTGGAGCGCGGGGGCCAGTGCCACGATGGCCAGCAGAACGGTCGCCGCATGCATCATCGACGCGACCGGCGAGCGGCCTCCAAAACGATAGTTCGACGCCGTTCTGGCAATGGCGCCCGTCGCGGGAATTCCCCCGAAGAAGGGTGTCACGACATTGGCGATGCCGAGCGCCAGGAGCTCGGAGTCCGGGTCGTGGCGCGTTCGAGCCATGCCGTCTGCGACGACAGCCGAGAGCAGTGACTCGATGGCCGCGAGCATGGCGATGGTGAACGCGGTTGGCAGCAGCGCTCTGAGCGTCGACAGGCTCAGGCCAATGGGCAGGCCATCGCTGCCGGGGGCCTGCCATGGCAGGAGCAGGTGCGGGGCCACCCGTGGAATTCCCGTCACGGTGACGCCGTCGATGATGCTCTGGAACCGAGTGCCGATGGTGTCGACGTGGGCGCCGATGTGAAACTCAGAGAGCAGGACGGCGAGCAGCGCGCCCGCAGGCAGCGCGACGAGCGGCGCTGGCACTCTCTGGACCCACGCGGGGAGCGAGAGCCACTTCGAAGGAATTCGTGGGATGAGCAGGATTGCCAGCGTCACGGTGCCCACCAGCAGCTCGGTCGGGTTCATCGTCGACCGCGCCGCCCACATGGCTGTCAGCCGGTCCGTGAAGTGCTCTGGGGTCGTGAGCAGCTTCAGGCCGAGCAGGTCTTTGAGTTGCAGCACCGCGATGACGCAGGCGATTCCCGCGGTGAACCCAGTCGTCACCGGGAAGGGGATGAACTCGATCAGCTTTCCCAGGCGAAGCAGCGCAATGCCGATGAGGATGAACCCAGCCAGCAGGCCGGCGACGAAGAGACCGCCCAACCCGAAACGCGTCTGCAATGGCGCGAGGACCACGATGAAGGCTGCGGTGGGGCCGACGACCTGGAGCCGCGAGCCGCCCAGGAGGGCCGCGATGAACCCCGCGACCACCGTCGTGTAGAGCCCCTGCTGGGGCGGCGCGCCCACCGCGATGGAGAGCGCCATGGCGAGCGGCAACGCGATGACGCCAACCAGAAAGCCTGACACCACATCGCGTTTGAGATCGTCGGCGGTGTAGCCATGTTTCAAGACGGCGCGCATGGCCGAAGCAGGGAGCGCCGAGAGCGGTAGTTGCTGCGTGGTGTCCGTGAATCGAGAGCGAGCCATGCGCGGTCAACCTTCTCTCAGCGCACGTGGTTTCGAACAGCGACTGCTGCACGGCTCCAGCTCGGCGAAGGCGTCGGTCGAGGCGCCATGGCCATCACGTGTGAGCCACAAGTGAAGCATGGTTCGACAGTTGTAGGTCACCATCGCAGTCCCGATCAGCGCATCGACCAACCAGCGCCACCAACCACGTTCGTGGCGAATGGGTCGTAGAAGGAGCAGCCATCGAATCGAAGCGGCAAGGCGGAGCTGCGGCGTGCGAGACTTCGGACCTCGAGGTCCTCGATGCGCTGCTGGCGGCTGACCCTGGTGTTTGCGCTGCTGACCGCGGCGAGTGTTCACGCCCAACCCGCGAGGTCTCGAGCCGTGACGATCGATGAGCTGTTCCGTGGCTACGTGAAGAAGCTCCCGGAGCCGAAGACCCTGTCGGAACAGAACGGCATGGGCATGGCGCAGTGTGATGGCAAGCCAGCGCCGACCTACAACCTGCTCCGCGCGACGGCCGGCAAGCTGCCGGTGAAGACCGACGCCGACGTGCTGAGCCTGGTGCCGTGGGCGCGGCATCAGAACCCGTGCATTCGGCAGATCGCCATCGAGGCCCTCATCACGAAGATTGGCTTCGACCGCGACGAACTCTCAGCGCCCGGCATGCACGAGGTCGAAGACCACCACTTCCACGACATCATGGTGTCGGTGCAGCGCTTCCTCGAGGCGCGGAAGGTGTCGATTCCTGTCGAGGTGTTTGAGGGGCTGTACGTCACCGTGACGGAGAAGGACTTCGTGCCGCTGCTGCGCGGCTCGTGGGTGGAGGAGCTCGAGGAGGGAAAGGGCTTTCAGAACGTCGTGGAACTCACCGACGCCGAGCTCAGCGTGACGAGCAAACACCTGCCCTCCGACGCCGCGCATCCGGACCACACCTGGACGACGGGCCTCACCGGCGTGACGGTCAACGAGCGCGGACAATTCGTCGTGACGGGCGCGTGGGCCGTCGAGTCGAACAGCGCTGGCTTCCGAGGCAAACGGACCGAGCCGTCACCGTTCGTCTACCGCTTCTGGCCAGTGGCGCCGGGCGTCGTGTGGTTCAAGAACGGGGAGCACGCGTACTGGGAGAAGCTGCGGCAACGACCTGCACCGGTACGCCGCTGAGCGCCGCGTTGCCACTCACCACGTCGACGCGCTGGTCGTCACTCAGGTCGTTCACGCTCGCGCCAGCATGGTCTGCGGCGACCTGCAGCCGAATGCCTTCACGCGCGTGGCCGTAGCCGTGCGGCAGGCTCACCACCCCAGCCATCAGCTCGTCGCTCAGCTGGAGCGCCACCGTCACTTCGCCCACCCGTGAACGCACGGTGACTGGCGCGCCGTCTTCGAGGCTTCGTGCGCTCGCATCCGCCGGGTTCATCAGCAGCGTGCATCGGTCGGCGCCGCTCACCAGCCTCGGCACGTTGTGCAGCCACGAGTTGCAGTCGCGCGTGTGACGACGGTTGATCAGCACGAGGCCTTCGGTCGGCGCAGCAGCCTCGAGCCGCGCGACGTCATCGGCGAGGTGCCGCGGATACAGCTCGATGCGCCCGCTCTTCGTCTTCAGGCGCAGGTGGAGCGCAGGCTCCAGCGCGCCGAGGTCGAGCCCGTGTTCGTGCGCGGCGACCTTCTTCAGGCTCAGGCCTCCACGGCCACCACGCGCGCCGAGCCGAAGGCCGAGGTCGAGCAGCCTCTTCGGGCCAAGCCGCTCCATCACGCTCCACGTCAGAGACGCCCGCACGCCAGCACCACGGAGCGCGTCGAGCCGCTTTCCGAGCCCGATGAGGATCTGCCAGTCGTGCCGCGCGGTCGGGCCAGGGTCGAAGAGCGCGTCCGCGTGTCGCGCCACGGTCCTCACCGCGAGCATCGGGAACACCACGTCGAAGTGCACGCGCTCGAGCGGCGACGGCGGCGGCAGGATCACGTGCGCGTGTCGCGTCGTCTCGTTCAGGTACGGGTCGATGGAGACCATGAAGTCGAGGCCGGCGAGCGCGCGGTCGAGCTGGGCGCCGTTCGGCGTCGACAACACCGGGTTGCCGGCGAAGGTGACGAGCGCGCGGAGCTGTCCTTCGCCTGGCGTGAGCAGCTCTTCCGCGAGCACCGAGACGGGCAGCTCGCCGCCTACCTCTGGAAGTCCACGCACGCGAGAGCGCCAGCGCCCATAGCTCCCGGGTCCGACAGACATCGGCCGCGGCAACCAGCGTGGGTCGAACGGCGGCATCGGGAACATCGCGCCTCCCGGCCGGTCGAGGTTGCCCGTCACGACGTTGAGCACCGTGATGAGCCACGCGCACAGCGTGCCGAACGTCTGCACCGAGGTGCCGATGCGGCCGTAGCAGACCGCCGAGGGCGCGTTGGCGAAGCGCTGCGCGAGCGTACGAATCGTCTCTGCGGCCAGGCCCGTCGCGCCGCTCACCGACTCGGGCGTGAAGCGCTTCACCAGCGCACGCACCTCGTCGAGGCCGTGGAGCTGGTCGACCTTCACGTGCGGCTTCAGCGGCGACGCGAGCACCTCATGCAGCAGCGCGAGCAGCAGGAGCGCATCGGTGCCCGGACGAATGAAGTGGTGCTGGTCTGCGCGAACGGCCGTCTCCGAGCGCCGCGGATCGATGACGACGAGCGTGCCTCCGCGTTGCTTCAGCGCGTCGAGGCGGTGACGCATGCCGGGCGCCGTCATGAGGCTGCCGTTCGACGCGAGTGGATTGGCGCCGAGCACGAGGAAGAAGTCGGTGCGGTCGACGTCAGGCACCGGGAGCAGCAGCTGGTGTCCGAACATCCAATGCGCGGCGAGCATGTGCGGTAGCTGGTCGACCGACGTCGCGGAGAAGCGGCTGCGCGTGCCGAGCGCGCGAAGGAACGACGGCCCGAAGAGCAGGGCGCCGGTGTTGTGAGTGGTTGGATTGCCCAGGTACGTCGCGACCGCGTTTCGCCCGTGGCGCTTTTGTACGTCGTGGAGCCGCGTCGCAGTCTCGTCGAGCGCCTCGTCCCACCCGATGGTCTTCCACTGGCTGCCCTCGCGACGCATCGGCTGCTTCAGGCGGTCGGGGTCTTCGTGCAGGTCCTTCAGCGCAGTGGCCTTGGGGCACAGGTAGCCCTTGCTGAACGGGTCGTCCTCATCGCCACGAATCGACGTCACGCGCGCCCCGTCGGTCTCGATGCGGAGCCCGCACATCGCCTCGCAGAGGTTGCACGCCCGGTGGTGAGTCGCCATGCGCGGGAGCGTAGCCGCGAGGGGTCGTCAGCGCTTGATGGTGCGAGGCGCGAAGCGAGTCATGCGGGCCTGATGAGCGCGCGACTGCTCTCGTTCAGGCCGAGATAGCCGAGCACCAATTCACTCAGCTCTGCGACGAGCGTCTCGGTGTCGAGCTGCGCCGGCCGGTCGACGAGCCGCAGGTGCGTGACGGCTTCGACGGCGGTGACGAGCACGTACGTCGCGACCTCGACGTCGAGCGGCCGGAACTGCGCGCGGTGTGCTTCGAGCCACGCCCGTACGAGCGCCGCCGACATGTTCGACATCTGCTGCATCGCCTTCACGCCGCTGCGAATGCCAGGCACCTGCTCCATCAACACGCGATGGAGCTCGGGGTCGTTCGCGTGCAACCGCACGAGCGCGCCGATGTAGCTGCGAACGAGCTCCTGAATCGAGCGGGGCTGCTCGGCCGAGTCACGAATCGTCTCGAGCAACAGCGCGTAGCCTTCACGCGCGTGCTCCTCGGCCAACGCGGCCACCAGCGCCTCTTTCGACGGGAAGTATTGGTAGAGCGAGCCGATCGACACGCCGGCCTTCTTCGCCACCGCGTTCGTGCTGCACGCCGCGAAGCCCTTCGTCTTGAGAATGTGAGCGGTCGCTCGGAGAATGGAATCGACCGTGTGTTGGGCCCGGTCTTGTTTTGGCACTTTCCGAGCGAATTCAGCAGGCTGTGGAGTCATGGAAGGCGGTGTCCGGGAAAGCGAGTCGAATATGTGAGCGTGGACTCATATTATTCCGGCCATGAACGCGACGCCAGCCCCCGCTCCTTCTGCTGCTCCTCCGCTCCCGTTGCGCTCGCTCGGAGGCCTGCCGCTGGTCGGCGTGTTGCCCGAGCTCCAGAAGGACCCGCTCGGCGTGATGGAGCGCGGCACGCTCAACTACGGCCCGATGGTGCGCATGCCGCTGCCGCTCGGCGTCGAGGCGTTCCTCATCAGTGAGCCGCAGCTCGTCGAGCACGTGCTCGTCACCAACTCGCGCAACTACGTCAAACAGACGCGCGGCTACGAGATGCTGCGCAAGGTGCTCGGCAACGGGCTCGTCACCAGCGAAGGCGACTTCTGGAAACGGCAGCGCCGCATCGCGCAGCCGGCGTTCCATCGGGAGCGGCTCTTCGCGTTCGGCGAGACGATGACGCGCGCCGCGACCGACATGGTCGACGGGTGGAAGTCCGGGCAGACGTTCGACGTCGCCGATGCGTTCATGCGCGTGACGCTGCGGCTGGTCGGCGAGACGTTGTTGTCGAGCGACGTGACGTCAGCGGCGAGCGAAGTCGGCCAGGCCATCACCGTCGCGCTGGAGCACCTGATTCATCGCACGCTCCACCCGTTCAGCTTCCCGGAGTGGGTGCCGACACCGACCAACCTCGCGTTCAAGAAGGCGCTCCACCAGCTCGACTCGGTGGTGATGGGAATGATTGCCACGCGCCGTGAAGGCAAAGGGCCGACGAACGACCTGCTGGCGATGCTGATGGAGGCGCGCGACCCCGAGACGGGCGAAGGCATGAGCGACGAGCAGCTGCGCGACGAGGTGATGACCATCTTCCTCGCGGGCCACGAGACGACGGCGAACGCGCTCGCGTGGACGGTGATGCTCCTGGGCAAGTCGCCGGCGGTGGAGCAGCGGCTGATGAAGGAGCTGAACGAGGTGCTCGGCGGCCGCGTGCCGACGATGAGCGACGTGCCGAAGCTGACGTACACGGCGATGGTGTTGAAGGAGTCGATGCGCCTGTACCCGCCGGTCTGGTCGCTCGCGCGCCGGGTGGAGGAGGACGACGTCGTCGATGGCGTGGTGTTCCCCAAAGGCGCCATCGTCTTCATCTGCCCCTACGCGCTGCACCGTCACCCGAAGTACTGGAAAGACCCCGAGGCGTTCGACCCCGAGCGCTTCGCTGCCGACGCGCCGCCGCCGACGAAGGGCGCGTACCTGCCGTTCAGCATGGGCCAGCGCAAGTGCATCGGAGACACCTTCGCGATGGTCGAGGCGCAGCTGGTGCTCGCGACGGTGTTGCAGCGCATGCACCTGTCGTTGGTGCCGGGGCAGGCGTTCGCGCCCGAGCCGGTCATCACGTTGCGGCCGCTCGGTGGCGTGAAGGTCGTCGCGACGAAGCGGTGAGGTTTTACCGCAGCTCGGCGACTGCAGTGGCCACGAGCGTGACGCCGTAGAGCGTGTACGCGCCGGTCACGTCGGGGCCCGCCGAGCACTCGAGCGTGAGCGTCCCCGGCGCGGCCAGCGTGGTCGAGCCCAGCAGGGACAGGTTGCTGTACGAATTTGGAGCGGCGTACGAGTTCGTGAAGTCCAGGCTCCCCGCGCCTGCGCTGGAAAGGAGGCTGCACAGCATGTTGTGGTTCCCCGCCGTCGAGCTCGAGACGCCGTAGAGCTTCGCCGACACGACATAGCTGCCGGCCGGCACTGACACCGACGTCACCACCGAGCGCATCTGCGTCGTCGGAATCGAGTTCGCCGGGTGAGAGACCCACGCGGAGCCCAGGTCTCTCAATTGCGAGAAGTTGTAGTTCACCTCTGATGCGAGCGCCGGCGCGTCGGCGGTGAAGCAGTACTGCATGCCGTTGGGGCAATTGCCGCTCGCCGACCACGCGGTGCCTCCAGCGAGGGCGACGACGCCGACCAGCGCTGCCCAGCTGCCGAGCCGTCGCCGGTCCTGGGCCTTCTCGAGGTCTGCGAGGCGCGCACGAAGGACGGCGAGTTCGATCTCAGACATCACGACTCCAATTCAGAGGGCGGGGGAAGAACGCACACCATAGACGCGGAACGCTCCGCGCGTTCAAGCGCTGCCGACGCTCACGTGGGGATTCGTGCGGCGCAGGACTTTCTCCAGCGCTTCGGTGGCTGACTTCTCGCCACTCACCGTCACCCGCCTCAACGAGGCCGGCCATCGACACTGGCGCCAGAGCTCAGAGGTCGCGTCGGCGCCTGCGCTCAGCCACCGCGGAGCGTTCTTCGGGCGCTGCATCGAGACGTGCTCGAGCGCGACACAGGCGCGCAGGTGACAGAGCCGGTGCATCGTCTCGGCGAGCAACGTGTCAGGCACGCTGCCCAACATCACCTCACGCACCAGCGCGTCGCGAAGCGTGAACTCGATGAGGCCAGTGCGGTCCAGCCCTTCGAGGAACCAGTGGCCCGCGGGCCCGCGCTCCTTCAGCAGCTGAGGGTTGAGCGCGGCGGCGTACGGGTCGCCCTGTTCTTCGAGCCAATCTGCGTAGACGAAGAGCGCGGACGCCTCGGTGCTGAGCGACGACTCGAGCTGCGGGTGACGTGCCTCGGGGTACTCCATGAAGGTGAAGAGCGCGGTTCGGCTCGACGCGGTGGTGCCGTGAATTGCCCAGCGACGATCGACGATGGCTTCACCAGGGTCTTCCCGTTCAGCGTCACCCTCGTCGAACTCAGGCGGTCGCGCCCATCGATGCCCGACGTGAAACCAGCTCACGCCATCGAACTCGAAGCAGTCAGTCACCTCGCGAACGTGCTGCGCGGTCACCAGACGCTGCGCCGGGTCGAGCGGCAGCGCCGTCGCCTCGCCCGTCTGCAGGTCGATGCGTTTGATCCACGGCGCCGGGAGGAATCCATGCGTCACGGCGGGACGACGGTCGCCGAGAAGTCACCGTTCAGCGTGTCGAGCGAGTCGACGAAGATGACGTGAAACTCGCCGACGATGAGCTGGCCGCGCGCGGTGCCCACCTCCGACAGGCTCACCGAGCCCGACTTCACGGGCGGGAAGGGTGGCTCCGTCACCAGCTGACCGGCCGCGTCTTCCCTCGTCGCGAAGTGCTCGAGCACCATGCCCTTCATCGTCAGGTCGAGCTCGGCGCCTTTGACGGCGAGTGACGAGGGCATCGTCAGGCGCACCACCTCCTGAATTCCACGCGCGTCGCGATAGCTGATGGCCAGCCGGTCGACGAGAAACTGTGCACGCACCTCGTCGAAGCCCAGCGTCGCGCGGTCGCGAATGGTGCCGTTGAGCCGCCCCGGCGGACCGCAGCCGACGAGCACCACGAAGCCGATGATGACGAGCAGCGGCCTCACCGCGAGAACTCGCGTGGGTGAATACGGAGCGACTGCGTCGGTGGGTCGACGCTCCCGCCTTTTCCCGCGATGACGTAGCGGCGCGTGCGGAACATACGCACCGGGAAGATGCGCTCGGCCGCGACGCCGCTGCCCAGGCCGAGCACCGCGCGCGCCAGCACGACGACCTCGAGCTCGTTGAAGCCGGGAGGCCGCTTCCGATTCTCGAGGTCCACGCTCGCCGCCGACGCGCCGAGCCCCACGTTCTCGACGTCGAAGCCGTAGCAGCGAACACCCTGCTCGTTGCGGAGCAGCTCCGCGGGCTTCCATCGGTAGGCCGTCTGCGTGCGCAGCTCCGCATTCTCCACCGACGCGGGATCCGTATGCTCGAAGATCTCCTTCGCGCTCATCACCTGATCATTGTCCGGGTCGGCGGTGTCGTCGGCGATGACCGGGTCGGTGCCCGCGGCCAGCTCGAGATCGTCAGGCACGCCATCACGATCGGTGTCAGGCGAGTCGGGCAGGGTGCCGAGCTGGAGCTCCTGGAACGTGTTCAGGCCGTCGCCATCGAGGTCGGCGCCGCCGTCTGGACCGAGCTGGTAGACGTTCTTCGCCGTCGGATCGTACCCGCCCTTCGCGCGCACCTCGAACAGGTCGGTGAGCCCGTCACCATCGCTGTCCTCGGCGCGCGAGTTGGTGCCGAGCTCGTTCTCCTGTGCGTCGACCAGCCCATCACCATCGCTGTCGACATAGACGCCGGTGACCCCGCCGAGCGTCATCACCCTCGACTGTCGGTTCCACGCGAACGCGGTGCCGAGCTGGTACTCGACCAGGTTCGAGCCGTTGCTCAGCGTGGTGTCGAACGTCGCGTCGAGTCCTCCCGGGCCGGTCAGTTGCGTGTACGTGCCGGCACCAGCGCGCGCCATCGCCGGCAACAGCCCGAGGAACTCCGGCGGCGCGACGACGTCTTGCGCGATCGACACCACGTCGGTGCGCGCGGCGTAACGGCTCGCCAGGTTCTCCACCTCGGAGAGGATGGTGCGTCGCGTGATGAGCGGATCATCGGTCGCCGACTGCGGCATTCCATCGGTGACGAACTGGATGATGTAGCGAGAGGTCAGCGTCTCGTTCGGGTTCTTCGCGATGTCGGCGACGAGGTAGTCACCGGCCGCGCCGAGGGCCATGAGGAAGTTCGTGCCATCGAGGTACTTGAGCGGGTTGACGGTCGGCGGCTGCCGCATGCGCGTGTAGATGGCCGCGAGCGTCGGCGCGTCGTTCGTGAACAACGGCGGGTCAGAGCCGGTGGGCTCGTAGTCGAGGTTCTCTCGCACCACGCGCGACGAGCCCCAGCGGATGATGGCGAACGTGATGTTCGGCTGGTTCGCGTAGCGCTGGGTGATGTGCTCGATGGCGGCGACGAGCAGGTCGTTCGGGTCGTTGAAGCGCATGCTGCTCGACGAATCGACGACGAAGAGCACCCGCAGGTTGCGCGCAGTGTCGTACGGCTCGCCGGTGCAGAACTCGCCGTTGAGCGCGATGACTTCACGAGGCCTTGGCAGGCTGCGGAGCTCGACGTCGGCGCAGGCGAACGCCGCGATGGCCCACACCAGCCCGAGCGCTGTCCGAGGCGTCGACACGCGTCGAAGTGTGCTCACAAACCGCGCCTCACTTCACCCAGTACGCCGTCAGGTCGTGCAGCGCGGGGCTGGCGCTGGTGCCGGCCGAGCTGAAGCGGGCCTCGGCCTCGAGGAAGCGCTGGGCGCCCGAGCGCGTGCAGCTGCCACCGCCGCTGTCGACCGCCACGCCCGCTCCGGTGAGCTCACGCCCGAACGCCGCCGTGGTGAGCCCGGCCTTCGTCGTCGCGCAGCGCACTCGCACGGTGAACGTGGTGTTGGTGGGCGTCTCGACCGACCACTTCACGGTGTTGAAGTGCGCCGTGTCGTCGCCGCTGTCCACCACGCCGCGCCACGTCGCGACGGCCTGCCGTCCGAGCGTCACCATGCGCAGCGAGAGGCCGAGCATGTCGCTGTACGAGTACGGGCCCTGACCGACCATGGTGGTCTTCTTCGCGCTGTCGACGCCGTTGACCTTGGTGACGTTGTTCGCGTTCTGGCTCACCGCCCACAGGTGGCCGTACGCATCGACCGCGACGCCGATGGGGCCGTTGGGCACGTCGACGGCTTTGATGAGGGCTCCGGTGGCGCCTTCGATCTTCGAGACCGTCGAGGTGCTGCTGCTCGCCGCCCAGATGTTGCCGTCGAGGTCGACCGACACGCCGCGCGTCGTGGTGCCGCCGAGCTTCTTCACGCCCATCAGCGCGCCGGTGGATCCCGAGAGCTTGATGACGTCGTTGCAGGTGAAGCCGCCGACCCAGATGTCGCCGAGCTGGTCGACGCTGATGCCGTAGAGCTGAATGCAGCCGCCGCGCGCTTCTCCGAAGGTCGTGGGCACCGCGGTGCCGAAGGGCCCGTACTTGCCGACCACCGCACCCGTCGCGGTGTCGATCTTCGCGACGCGTCCGTCCTGGCCTGCGTAGCCACGGCAGACGACCCACAACATCTGCTTCTGGTCGACGACCGCGCCATAGGGGAAGTCGCAGCCCAGCTGCACCGCGGGCTTCTCACAGTCGGCGCGCTCACCGCGGTAACACTGGCCGGTGTCGCCATCGATTTCCCACATGGTGTCGTCGACCGAGTTGCCGACCCAGAGGTGGTTCTTCGCGTCGAGCGCGAGCGCGCGCGGAGCGTGGCCGACGACGACCGACTTGATGACCTTCTTGTCCTTCAGCGAGACCTTCATCACCTTCACGTCGACCTGCGCGAGCGGCTCTCCGCCGTATTGCTGCAGGTACGAGTTGGTGCCGCGGCAGCCGACCCAGCAGTCGAAGTTGAAGTCCACCGTGGTGCGCGACGGGTTGTAGCAGGGCTCTCCGGTGTCGGTGACGAGCGGCCAGGTGCCGACGAGCGCCGACGTCTTGGTGTCGATGGCCGAGATGGAGTTCTCGGACGAGTTGGGAACCCACATGTACGGCGTCGCGAAGCGTGACTGGCCCACCGCCATCGTGAGGTCGCCGGCCACGTCGTCCGAGATGCCGTTGTAGGTGCCCGCGCGGAAGTCGTCCTTGCTGGTGAAGGTGCGGGCGAAACGTTCACCACCTGCGGAGCCCGCGTCGGCCTCGGTGCCTCCGAGCGTCACCTTCGACGAGGAGGATGACGACGGGCAGCCTGCGAGGACCAGCGCGGCGAGGAAGAGGGGCGAGCGCATCAGCGTGACTCCGGGACATCGAGCGGCGCGGCGGTGGCGAGCAGCGCCGGGAGTGGCGCGACCTCGCGGCGCTGCAGCATACGCGCGGCCGCGCTCGTGAGGAGCACGGTGTTGGCCGGCTCGGTGCCGTTCGTCGCAGGGAGCCCGGCGATGACGACCGGCACGCCGGCCTGAAGGGCGACCACGGCCTGTGACCAGAAGCGCTCTGCCGCTGGCGCGTCGGGAGCGTTGGTCGGCGCGTCGAGCACGAGCTGGTAGGCGAGCCCGAGCTGGGTGGCGAAGGCGAGGTCGGCGCGAACGGCGTCGTCGATGGTGCCGGCCTCGACCTGCACTGCGTCGACGCGCGCGAACGCCGAGAGGAAGTTGGGCCGCGTGCCTTCGCCGGTCGCCCAGCCCGAGGGAACGGTCGCGACCACCGAGAAGCCGCGGTCCTTGAGCCAGTCGATGAGGTCCATCGTCTCCGCCACGGTGCCCGGAGCGTCGCTCGCGCCGAGCCCGCGCAGCAGCACCACGGGACGTCCGCTCTCACGCACGTACGCGGGCGACTCGAACACTCGCAGCGACGAGAGGTCTTCTTTCACGCGAGCAGCCCAGTCAGCATCGGAGAGCCAGCGCACGTCCCACGCGACGTGGAAGCGGCGCGCGTGGGTTTCAGCGGAGAGTCGAACCTGTCGGGTCAGCTCGTCCCGGTGCGTGCTCGCGGCGAACGACGGGTCTGCGAGGTGACGCTCGAGCAGCACGCCATCCAGTCCACGCTCGGCCAGGGTGCTGACCTGCTGCTCGACTTCCGCCGCGAGTTGCCACCCCGTCGTGGTGCTGGCTTCGAGCGTCGTGAGGACGCCGTGCGCGCCGACGGTGACGGGGTCGAGCTGCTGCGGGAGCGAGGCGAGGACGAGCGCAACGGTGATTGAAAGGGAACCCATGCCCGAGGCTTCTTCACAGGCAGTGCCAGCGAGGAGTGGAGAGATTCGGGGCGGTTCCGAGACGCGTTCGGGCCGATCGACACCTTCAGGGCCCAATGCGCAGGGAGCACGCACGCTCCACTCGCGTGCATCGAAGCTTGGTGAGCACTGCAGTGGGCGGGTTCTCGGAGCCTGAGGGCGAGGCCGGTCAGCGCTCTTGCCATGCGATCGTGCAGTGCTGAGCACGACACGAGAGAGACACGGTTCCCCGCAGCCAGAGTCCAGCACCAATCCGTCTCGGTTGTGGGTCGAGCACGCCGCCATCGGCGGAGAGGCGAACGAAGACGAGGTCCTGTTCGCGATCTGTGGAGAGGCCAACGGCAACCATGAAGGAGTCAGTCGCGGCCGCGGCGTACGGCTCGGAGCAGGCCCCGGCAGGACAGAGCCCGGGCAAGAGGTCGGTCGATGCGAGCGGTTCTCCAGAAGGGCCGATCAGCCTCGTGCGAATGGCGCCACGGGTGAAGCCTCCATCGCCCGCGCCGCTGGTGTCGGGCACGCTCGAGATCAGGCACGTGCCCCGTGTGCACGCCAGGAACTCGGTTGGCACGGGGGAGATGGTGCTGGTGATGCCGGTCCCGCCATCTGCTTCGAGTCTTCGGTGCCTCAGGTCGAGTCCTGCATCGGTCGAGGCAAACACAACGCGATACGCCGTGCCGTCGTAGCTGGCGTAGGTCCGCCAATCGTAGAACTCCGGCTCGAGTTCAATCGGAGTTGTTTGAGTGAGGGTGCCGGTTGTGTCGAGCCAATGCGCGACCAGCCGGTAGCGGCCTCGGGACATGAAGCCCGGCTCTTCGTACCAACCGCGGGTGACCACGAAGCCATGGTCTCCAGCCGTCACCGCGGAATAACGAGTGGCTGGCGGACCGATCTCAACAGGTGCCGCAGCTGGAGCACCGGTTTCATCAAGATGCAGCGCGCGAAGGAGGCGCTGACCGTCTCCGGCGTTCCAGATCACGATCACATCGCGTTCACCGGCTGCGGCCCTCATGCCCGCGATGCCGTCGAGAACGAGCCGCGGTCCCGGATCGAGCAGCGTGCCATCGGGTGAGAGCCTTCGGAGCACGACACTGGGTCCTCCGTCAGCGCCCTGCTGCGCCCAGAGAACGAAGTGACTCGACGCCGTGGAGACGACCCGGAGCTCCGAGACCTCGGTCTGGGTGAGCCGAATGCCGCCGGGGTCCAGAACTGCACCGGTCCGCATGTCGATGCGAGCGACCCACGCACCGTGCCGCCCCGCATCGGTGGGTCCGGCATCCAGTGCTCCGGCATCGGCAGTCCCGGCGTCTGCCTCTGGTGCTGAGCCAGCGTCCTCGAGGCCGCTGTCGGCGGTTGCGGCGTCGGGAGTCGGCGTTCCCGCGGAGGTGCATGCGACGCATGCCAACGCCGCACACAAGCTGATCGAACTCATGAAACGAGACGGCATGAACTGGAGGGTAGTCGATCGTGTCGGGGCGGGCTCACGCGCCCTTGTGCACCCACTCCACGGCCACACCCTTGATGCGGCGGAGCGCCACTATTCTCGGCCGGCTCGACCAGCTCCTTCGTGGCGATGGTGATGCTTCACCGGTTCGAGCTCGTTCCCTTCGGTGCTGGCGACGCTCGTGCTCGTCCAAGCGCAGTTGATGTGCACGACGAGCACGTCGCTCTGGTGCGCGCGGCGCTGGTTTTGACGTTCTCGAAAAGGATGTCGGTGGTGCGTGCTGCGCGTTCCGGCGAGGTTCGCAAGCGACTCGGCACGCTGCGCAACCATCGCGGACCAACGCAGTCAGCGAGTCGCCGCGCCTGGATGAGCGCGGAGCGAGAGCGCTTCTCCGAGCACGTCTCGCGCGCGACGCGGGGCGCGTCGAAGTTGACGCATTTTCACGTCAACCGCGTGCTCACTGGAGTCCCGGACGAGACGTGTTCCCGGAAGTGCGCGCCTGCGAGCGAGCGCCGCGCAATGCCCATTCCGACTGACCTGGCCCCTCGAGGCTTCGCACGCCCTTCACGACCGACTCCCTCAGGGCCGTCATAAACACATTTAATCACGACATATTCTCACCAAAAGTATCGAGTCTTGACGTGTCTTCTCAGCGACCGCGAACGCCGGTGGGCGACAATCGCACATGGCTCTCGCAATCACCCCAGCCGCTGCCCCAGTCGTTCCCGCGCCGCGTCCTGCAGCGCCGTCGCCTCCGGCCCGCAAGGGCGTCGACCGCGCCGCCTCGACGTTCACCGCCGCGCCGAAGGCGAAGCCCACGACCTACACCGTGCGCTCTGGCGACACCTTCAGCGGCATCGCGGCGAGCCACCACCTCACCACGCCGCAGCTCGCGAAGCTGAACCCACAGGTGAAGAACCTGAACCAGATCAGCGTGGGCCAGAAGCTGGTGCTCGCGCGTGAGGTCGTTCCTCCGAAGCCGACGTACACGGTGAAGGCCGGAGACACCTTTGGCGGCATCGCGGCGAGCCACCAGCTCACGGTCGCGCAGCTCGCGAAGCTCAACCCGCAGGTGAAGAACCTCAACGTCATCTCGGTGGGGCAGAAGCTCAACCTCAAGGCCTCGACGCCGCCACCGCCGCCTCCTCCTCCGCACGAGCCTCCGCCGTTGACGGGCAAGGGCGTCCCCGACACCTCAGGGCTCTCGACCGAGAAGCGGTTCGACCTCTACGAGCGATACATCGGCAAGTTCGGCGACGCGCAGGCGAAGAAGGACCTCGCCGCAGGCAAGCGCGTCATCTTGAGCCTCCGCGAAGACACGCCGATGACCGCGAACCAGCCGTTCCGCGGCACGTACGACGACCGCATCGTGGTGATGTGGAAGGACCGCACCGGCAGCCACGTTCAGGAGCTGCGCGCGAACACCGAGCCCAACCGCCGCTGGTCGATTCCCGCGAACGAGAGCAGCAAGCCCGTCGGTCGCCTCGCTGACAACCAGACGATTCGCTACCACAAGGCCTCGAGCGCGAAGTTCGGCAACCACCTGCAGCCGTATGGCAACCCCTACGCGCAGCGCGACGCCGACCGCGACTACCGCTTCGAGAAGAACGAGAAGTCGTACAACGGCGAGTGGGGCGGGCAGGCGATGTTCATTCACCGCGCCTGGTCGACCGACACCGGCTCGCAGGGCTGCCAGACGATGGACGAGGGCCGCTTCAACACCTTCTGGGGCGCGCTCGGCAGCCAGAAGGACTTCAGCTACGTGCTCGTGAACGTCACCTGAACCGTCGGCTTTCGGTACAAGCGGTTCAATGATCAGCAATGACGTGTTGCGGAGCGTGCGGTTCATGTTGAACGTCGGTGAGTCGACGCTCTCCGAGATCATCCGGCTCGGTGGTGGCGCCGTCGCGCCGATGCAGCTCACGGCGTTCTTGAAGCGTGACGACGAGCCCGGCTTCGTGCTGTGCGACGCGAAGACGATGGGCCAGTTCCTCGACGGGCTCATCATTCACCGACGCGGTCCTGCGCCTGAGGGCCAGGCGCACGCTCCCGAGAAGCACGTCACCAACAACACCGTGCTCAAGAAGCTGCGCGTCGCCTTCGAGCTCAAAGAAGACGACCTCGTCGAGATGCTGACGTCGGCGGGGTTCGAGGTGTCGCGCCCCGAGCTGAGCGCGTTGTTCCGCAAACCCGACCATCGGAACTACCGGCCGTGTGGCGATCAGTTCCTGCGCAACTTCCTCAAGGCGCTCACCGCGCGCGTGCGGGGCTGACGGTCACGGCCCGCGCTGCGCGACCGCGAGGACGAACTTGTTCATCGTCTGTGGCGCGATGGCGTCCAGCGTCGTGTTCGGAGGCAACACACTGCGAAGCGTCTCGAAGCGGTGGTGTTCGACGAGCACGAACGTGCGCCGATGTGACGAGAGCAGCAGCGTGAGCGCGCCCCTCGGGTCGGCGGAGCCGATCTGCACCACGTCGTTGCGTGTGTAGAAGGTCTCTCCTTTCCAGTTCATCAGGAACGCGGCGAGCGGCTCGCCGGGCGCGCGGGTCTGCAGATAGAGATCGACCAGCTGCCGCTGCGTCCAGTGTCGGCCGAGCGCTTCCCAATGCTGCCACGACACGAACAGCGCGAACGTCAGCGCCATGGCCGCGGTCGCGAGCACCACGCGCCGACCGTTGTTCATCACGATGGCGGCGAACACCCCGATGCCAGCGAGACACGCGAGCAACATCAAGGCGTGACCGAACGTGAGCCAGGCCGGCGCGCCGCTCCACACGGGCTGCGCGAGCAACTCCATCGGGTACGGACGGTCGTGGTTGTAGGTGAAGAGGTCGAGCAGATGCCGCGGACGGGCCACGAGGTCTTTCGTCACGACCACCAGGGCGACGAGGCCTCCGAGCAGGGAAGGCGCGAAGCGGCGCGCGTCGTCCCAGAGGGTGTCGGCGCCGAGGGCGATCAACACCACGAGCGGAGGCACCATCGGCAAGACGTAGTGATGAAACCGCGTGGCGCTGAGCGTGAAGAGCGAGAACACGAGCGCGCCTGCGATCGACCACGTCACCGCGAGCCGCCACCGCGCACCTTCACGCGGCATCGAAACCAGCGCATGGAGCGCCAGTGGCACCAGCGCAACCCAGGGGTAGATGGCCCACGCGCCCTGCTCCACGAAGTACGTGAAGGTGCCGCCGGGGGTCGTGGTGTGAACGCCCGTGGCGAAGCGGTCGAGATGATCGGCGATGAAGAACCGCTGCACGAACGTCTTGCCTTCGTCATCACGGCCGTCGAACCGAATCATCGCTCCGTACCAGGGCCCGGCCGTCGCGAGCAGGAAGAGCGGGCTCCACCAGGGCACCCGCCGCAGTCGGGTCAGCGCGGCGCGGCCCTCGAGCGCCACCCACGAGAGCGCGACGATGACGAGCGGCAGCAGCGCCACGAGGCCCTTCGCCAGCATGCCGACGCCGAGCGCGGTGAAGAACCCCGCCCACCATTTCCTATTGCCACCCTCTGCGCGCGCTGCGCAGCACACCGCGATGACGAGCGAGGCGACGAACGGGCCGTCGGTCATCGCCTGACGCGCGATGAAATCGATGAGCGGCATGCTCCACCAGACGATGGCCGTGAGCACGCCTGCACGACGCGTCGAGCTGCGAGCCACGGTGTCGGCGAGGAACGCTCCGGCCAGCAGCATCAGCAGCGCGAAGGGGAGGCGAATCAGCCACTCCGTGCCAGCGGGCAGCGCGCCTTCTCCGGGCTGGCCCCACGGCTGCGCGCCCGAGAGCCACAGCCCCATCGCCGCGAGCCACGGCGTCAGCGGCGGCTTCGAGAAGAACCACGCGTTCTGCCAGTACGGGTGCACGAGGTCTCCGCGCGCCAGCATCTGACGACCGACCTCGGCGTAGTGCGTCTCCCACGGGTCCCACAGCCCGACGCTGCCGAGCCGAGGCATCACGACGAGCGCGCCGATGATGAGCGCGAGACGAAAGACGGACAGCTCGCGCAGCCGCGCGATGAGTGCGTTGAGGGACATGAGGTGGCTTTCGGAAGAGGACGACGGTTCGTCAGCACGTCACGGCGCTGGGGTGTTCAACCCGGCGCAGCGGCGCTCTCGAGCGGCGCGAAAGCAGCTCGCGCAGCCTCGCGATGAGTGCGTTGAGGGACATAGGGGCTTTCGGGAATGCGACGGTGCGTCAGCGCGTCACGGCGCGGGGCTGCTCAACCCGGCGTCGGCGAACCCGGTGCGCTCGAGCCGCGCGAAGTCTGGCTCGGTGGTGAACGGAGTGCCGTGCACGCCCTCGGGCGCCAGCATCGTGAAACCAGAAGGGCCGGGAGTCATCGCGGCGCGTGACGGCTGCGCAATCAACGCAGCGACGCAGGCCGTCAACGCGACGAAGCCCGCGAGCGCAGGCGACACTCGGCGCGAAGGCACCACGACGTGTGCAGAGAGCCCCTGCGACAGCATCGACCGATGGGCGAGCCGGGACAGCTGCGAGGCGCACGTGTCACACGCGCTCACGTGTGCTTCGAACGCGTCGGTCTCGGCGCCGGCCTCGATGAAACGTGAGAGCTCGAAGATGGAAGGGTGGCTCACCTGGTGGCCTCCTCGACCGCGGCGCGGAGCCGAGCCCTGATGATGCACAGGACCTGCCGGAAGCGCTGCACCGAGACGCCCAGGGCGGCCGCGTGTTCGGCGTGCGGCGCGGCGTTCGACAGCGACGCTTCCATCACCTCGCGGGCGCGCGGCGTGGCGCGTGACAACTCTGCGGCGACGATGGCGAGGGCCTGCCGTGACTCGATGATGGCCTCGGGCTGACTTGTTCCCGCCAGCTCGTGCGCCTCGGCCTCGGGCACCTCGACCCGGCGCTTGCCGAGCCGTCGCCGCTCCGAGAGCAGGAACATCGCCTGGCGAATCGCGAGGCCAGGGAGTTCGATGCGCTCGAGCCGCCCCGCCCGGTCCGCCGAGATGAGGCGCGTCCAGCTCTCCTGCGCGAGGTCGCGGGCGTCATCCAACCGCACGCCCTTCGACAGCAGGGCGACCACCACCGTGTGGTCATGCTGCACGATGGAGTCGGACCACGAAGCGTTCACGAAGGTCTCAACGGCGACCGGCCCCGGACATATCGCCTGCGTCTGGAGGAATAGCCTGAATCCCCGCTGCGCTCTCGTGCGTTGGCCCTGTGCTGGCTCCGCGCGTCATGCACTCCGGCGACGCGCTTGGCCCCCGCGACTCAGCGCTGGCTCTGCATCGCCTCGGCGAGCTGACGGTCCAGGGCTTCACGACGCTCGAGCTCTTCGGCTTCGATGCGCGCCGCCATCGCTTCGAGCGAGTCGACCGGCGCGCTGCGCTCCAGGCGCGGAGCGGACTTGTTCCCGAACATCGCGCGGAGCACGAACATCACTGCAGCGACGGCGAGCACCACCACGCTCACCTTCAACGCGACGACGCCCACCTTGAGCACCAGGCCCAGGGCGACGAAGAGCAGCACGAGCACCGGTGGCCCGAGGATGGCGACGCCCAGCACTGCGAGGAGTCCAACCAACCAGCCAGGCATCTTGTTCGAGGTCATCGGCAGCTCCTTGGTGCCCGTCGATGGGCGCCAACCGGATACGGGCCGGAGCCGACGTGATTGCCACGCGGCCCGGGTGATCAGCCGGTGACGAGGCGCTCGACGAACCACACCGCGCCGATGACGCACGCCGACACCGACATGGCCGGGAGCAGCCGTCGTCCGAGGCCGTCTCCTCCGAGTCGTGCCAGTGCGCCGAGACCCAGCACCGCGAGCACGAACGCCGCCTGACCGAGCTCGATGCCGACGTTGAAGCCCAGCAGGCTGAGGACACGGTGCGCTCCGTCGAGCCCCATGTTCGACATCGACGACGCGAAGCCCAGGCCGTGCAGCAG
Organism: Myxococcales bacterium; assembly: GCA_030681895.1. Classification (GTDB taxonomy): domain Bacteria; phylum Myxococcota; class Myxococcia; order Myxococcales; family Myxococcaceae; genus Xiheimicrobium. Next base: position 24,092 of record JAUXRI010000138.1, read on the forward strand.
CCCGCACGCGAAGACGATGGCCACGCGATGTGACGTGCTCGTGTTCGACGCGCGCAGGTTCAGCGCCGCCATCATGACGATGCTGGCCGCGATGGCGGGCTCGACGAAACGTCCTGGCGCCGACACCCAGCCCATCAGCGCCGCCGTGAGCGTCAGGCTGTGTGCCACGGTGAAGCCCGTCAACACCGACAGCCACGAACGCCACCCACGTACCGCGACGACGATGGTGAGCAGGAACAGCAGGTGGTCGAAGCCGAACACGATGTGAGAGGTGCCGGTGGATATCGAGTCGCGGAACACGTCGAGCGGCGCGCGGAAGAAGGAATGCGCCGTCTTCATCGGCGTGAGCACTGCGGCCTCGGTCTCGGCACCACGCGTCGCCTTGATGGTGAGCTGGTGGCCGGCGCCGAGCAGCGTCGTCTCAAGCCGCAAGTGACGTGGCGGTGACGCGAAGCGGGTCTTCAGCATGGCGATGAGGGTGGTGCTCCCGGCTGTGCTGTCGTCGGAGCGCTCGTCATGTTCCGCGCGCACCATCACCAGCTCGAGCGCGCCGGCCACGTCTCCGTCGAAGAGCCGATAGTGGTGCGAAACCGCCTGCGTCAGCTGGTGCTCGTGCGTCGCGACCTCGGCGTCCGACAACCTCCCATCGCCATCGTCATCGACACCCTCGAACGCCGAGACGGGGAACGCGACGACCTCGAAGACGGCGTCGTTCACGACGTTCAGTGTGCCCTGCTGCGCGGGCATCAGGTGCGCGAGCGCGGCCGTGCTGATCAGCAGCGCGGCGGCCACCATCGACTTCACGGCGCGGTGCCCTTCACGCAGCGCTGAATGAACGGAAACGCGTCGGTGATGACGTAGTGGTACGTGCCATTCGGGAACTCTGGCGTCACGCCGACGCGGCCGTTGCACTCGTCGAGGTCTCCGGATCCCGCGACGTACTCGTAGTCCTCGGTGAACGTGCCCATCGGGAAGATGGTCATCGACGGCCGGCCCGCGCTCGGCGTCGCCTTCTTCTGCCAGCTCGGCGTCATCACGCGCACGGCCGAGCTCGCGTCGGTCGCCACGGTGAAGCCGTAACGCGCGTAGATGGGGAAGCCGTCGATCGCGAAGCCCACCAGCGTCACGCGTTGACCGCTGCCCTGCCGCGTGAGGTAGCCCTCGGGCATGCCGTGGTAGTGGTACTGGCCGTTGGGCTGCGTGTGCGCGTTGTTCTCGTCCGTGCCGAACATGAACGCGCCGCCCATCGCCTCGAGGTGCCAGGGGTCGCGACCCATGATGGCGACGCAGCCCTGACCCATCGCCGTCGAGGTCGCGGTGCTGCTGCAGGTGCCGTCGGTCGCGGGGTCGAGCTTTACGGAGTTGAGCACGTAGCCAGAGGCGGTCCGGGTGAGCGCTCTGCCGGTCGGTGCGGTGATGGTGGGCGCGAGCGAGAAGGTGATGTTCAGATTCTGTGCGCCGACGGGCGTCGCGAAGTTGCCGCCAACGACGGGGTGGTCGGGAATGCCGTTGCCCGTCATCACGCGCGAGGTCGCCGTACACGTCCACGACGAGGTGCTCGTCGCGTTCACCTTCGGGCTGGTGTTCACGTAATTCGTGCTGAACGCACAGGCTGGTGGTCCTGCGTCGGCCGAGCTCCCCGCGTCGCTCGGCTTGGCGCCCCCGTCCTCAGGCTCGGTCCCTCCATCGACACCGGTCGGGGCGACGCCACAGGCCGCGACGATGGAGCTGAGCAGCACGACGAAGACTCGACGCATGGAAGACACCTGGGGCGGGGAAAGGAGAGGAAGACGCACCGGGAGCCCGAACGGCACACCGCCGGCACGTCGCGAAGGGTCGAGGTGGTGGTGTCGTCGACTCGGGAAAAGCGATCACGACGGCCGACGATGTCGCGGGATCTTTGGTGAGTGGTCAGCGCACAGGTCAGCGCAGGTGCGCGTCTTTGAGACCGCTCACGACGGCCACGCCGTCGCCGACCTTCAGCGCGTCGTAGAGCTTCACGATGTCGGTGTTCGAGTGGCGCACGCAGCCGTGGCTGACGTCTTCTCCGAGCTGCTTCGGCGCGCTGGTGCCGTGGAGCTCTTCGCCAGACCGTTTCCCGTCAGCCCACGAGAGGTCGAGCATACGCGGGCCGAACACCGGGCCACCCCACAGCCGCTGTCCCACCTCGAGCGACGCGCGCTCATCGAGCTTCGTCGTCACCTTCTTGAGGCCTTCGTCGGTCGAGGTCGCCTTCGCGCCCACCGCGTTCTGGAAGATGCCCTCGAGCTTGCCGTTCTTGTCGAAGAGGAACGTGCGGTGCTCGTCCTTCAGCACCACCACGCGCACCGGCTTGCCGTCGTAGAACGGCGTGGGGATGTTCTTCGCCTGGCCCTGCTGGCCGGCCTTCGGCGAGAGCTGATCGAGCGCCCGCAACGTCGCTGCGTCGATGAGGCCCGTCGGCTTCACGTCGGGGAACAGCTTCGACGCGTTCACCTGGAAGTTCCGCACGGCCTTCTGCGTCTGCGGGCCGAAGCTGCCGTCGGCGCTGCCTGGCTGGGCGAACGACATGTCGGCCATCGCCTGCTGAAACTTCTTCACGCCGTCGCCCTTCGCGCCAGGCCCGAGCGCCGCGCCGCCCGCGAGCACGCCACCGAGCTGACCGTCGCCGGTGAAGCGCTCGTTGAGCAGCGAAGGCGTGGTGCGGGCGTTTCCGTCGCGAACCGCGGGCGTCCATCCGGGCTGGGCAGGCGTCGTCGCAGCGGGAGCGTTCGGGGTCGAGCTGGGCGTCGTCTGCGGAATCGTCGGGGTCCGGCCTGCGCCGTTCACGGGAGAGGGCATGCGGCGATCTCTACACAACTGTCAGCCGCCCCGCACGTTCACGGCCGTTTCGTTCGTCGTCGAGGATTTCGAGGAAGCGCTTCCAGTCTCGTGCCGAGAGCTCCGCACGAGCATCGGCTTCAGGAGGCGTGGCTTCAGGTGGCGTTCTTTCGCAGACCGACGATCTCTCCGAACCCACCGGGGATGAAGAAGTCGTGGAACCCCAGGCCCATGATCCGCAGCGCCGTCGTCGTCACATCAGCCGCTCTCGGCACGCGCCGGCTCGGCTGCTCGTTCTCTTCGACGATATCGGTCGGCATCCCGAACCCACGCGTGTCGTAGGTGCCCACCATGCGGTTGTTCGCCACGTTCCCGCCCGCGAACATCACCGACGTGAACGGGTGGTGGTCGTCCGGTAGGTTGTAGCCAGCGCCGCTCTTCGTCGCCCACGAGCGGCCGAACTCACTCATCATCACCACCAACGTGTCATCGAGGAGCGTCTTGCCCGGCCGGCCCGCGAGCGGCGTGCTCTTCAGCTCTCCGAGGAAGCGCGCCACCAGGTCGAACATGTTGCGGCCGTGCGCGCACGAGAACGCGTGGCCCGTGCCGTTGTGCGTGTCGAAGTCGAGGCCCATCGAGACGTGCACCGCGCTCGTCAGGTCGGCCTTGAGCAGCCGCAGCGCCATGTCGAAGCGCGGCTCCAGGCCCGTCATGTGGAAGTTCGCGAGCCCGAACGTGTAGCTGAACGACGGCGTCAGGTAGCTCGACAGGTACGGCGCGCGGTTCGTCGTCAACGCGTCGATGCCCTTCGTGCGCTCCAGCACCGTCACCACGTCGGCGGCCAGCACGCGTGAGACGCTCCGCAACGAGCCGTGGAGCTGCTCGAGGAACGTGTCGACCTTCGCGTTCGACTTGCCCTTGTAGAGACCCGGCACGCCGAGCGTGTACTCCTCGAGGTCCGTCGTCTGAATCATGCTTCCGTTGGGCACGCCGTCCCACGACGTCTCGGGCCGGGCCGTGCGCGCGTCGAGCCCCTGCCACCACGGGTTGTCCGCCACCTTCGTCGACAGCTGCGGCTTGAGCGCCTCGATGCTGGGCACTCGCACCGGCGCCGCGTGTGACGGCAGCCCCGTCGCCTGCGGCATTCCACGCTCGCTGGTGATGCTCACGAAGGGCAGGGGACGACGCTCTTTCGTCGCCGCGAAGAAGTGGTTGGCCACCACCGAGTGCAGCGCCGGTGCGCGGAAGTCGGGGCTCGGCACGCCGCACATCGCCGCGACGAAGGCGCTGTTGTGATCAGCCGTGCCCTGGTCGATGCCGTGCGCGATGGCCACGTTCTCGTGCAGCGCCCAGTGTTTGTAGCCGTACATCGCCGGCGTGTACGTGCCGTCACGCTGCTGCGGCATCGCCGGATTCCACGACTCCCACGTGCGCAGGGCAGGGAAGCGGCCGTCACCCGGTGCGAGATCGACCAGCTTGTTCGCGCGGAAGAAGATGGGCTCGCTCGCGAAGCCGCCCGGGTCGGGCACGTTCGTCTCGACCTGCGCGTCGGTGCCGGGCCAGAACGCGTATTGCGGCCGGAAGCCTCCGGGCACGTAGAGCACCACGAGGCGGCTGGGCAGATCGGCGGCCGTCTGCGCGTGCGCGCGTGAGGAGCCGAGCAGATTGAACCGCTCCAACAGCGCGAGCTGGGAGGCGCCGAGCGCCCACTGCATCAACTGACGTCGTGACGTGTTTGGCATCGGTCGGAGTCTCTTTCGTCAGTAGCTGAGCCAGAGCGGGTGCCGCATGAAGCTCGCGCACACGGCAGTCCAGGCGGCCTTGGTGCTCTGCGTCTCAGCCACGAGGTAGATGCGCGTGTAGAGCGTCTCGATGGTCTGCTCGCTCGCCGGCTCCGACAACATGCGCAGGTGGAGCGCGGCGATGTTTCGTTTGATCTCCGCCGACTTCGTCGCGCTGCGGTCGGCGAGCGTGACGTGGCGGAGCACCGCGGTGTTCCCCGGCTTCTCGATCGCGCGTTTGCACCACGCCTGAGACATCTGCACGAGCGTCTGCACCGCTGCGGGCCCGAGGCTGATGTCCTTGCCGCGGTTGTCGAGCGCCGCCATGCCGCCCAGCGCTTCGTAGCGCTCGACGGTGCGCGAGTCGGACACGTATTGCCGTGAGATGCCCGGCGCCCAGTCCTTCGGCCAGATGAAGAAGCCGCCGCCACGCACCGTGTACTCGTTGGTCCGCCAGTCGGCGTTCGAGGTGTCGACGTAGTCCTCGAGCGTCAGCCCCAGCTGCGACATCGCCGAGACCACCATCTCTTCTGCCGTCAGCCGTCGAAGCGTGAAGCGCTCCGGAATCGGCTCGGCGAACACGGTGCCTTGCGGCGGCAAGTCACGAATCCACTGCTCCACGTCGGCGATGGTCATCGTCGCCGCGCCGCGGGCCACCATCGCCTCGTACGTCTCTCCCGGAGGCATCTGCGTGAACGAGCCCGGCGCGTTCGCCTTGAACAGCTTCACCAGCAGGCTCGAGTCAGGGTCGCCGCGCGTGACGTATTTGGGATCGTAGACGAGCGCTTCGAACGCCGTGAGCGAGGCCCAGTAGGGCTTCGAGCCGGCGAGGTGACAGCCAGCACAGGCAGGCGCGAGCGCGAGGCGCACTTCATCGTTGCGGTTCACCGGCGCGCAGCCACCGTCTTCGAGCACGCCACCGTCACTCGTGAACTCGGTCGTTGGCCCGGGCCCGGGGTTGCCGATGGTGCCGGCGCAGGCAATTCCAAACACCGCGACGAGGAGGAAGGACGCGCGCATCACAACCCCCTCCGGAACTCGGTCTGCGTCATGAGGTAGCGGATGAACGGGCGCACCTTGCGGCCGTCGCCGACGAACTGCTTCACGAGCGCGTCGATGTACGGGCCTTCGTCGGCAGGGTGCAGCTCACGGCCCACCACGCGCGCGTACAGCTTCCGCACCGCGCACTTGTCGAACGCTCCCGAGCGCACCAGCACCTTGCCGAAGCCCAGCGGGCCCATGGTTCCGTCACCCGAGTCTCCGAGCAGCGAGTACGACTGCGGCATGGTGTCGAGCAGCACGGCCTCGGGGTTCGCGGCCACCTGCTCAGGCGTCACCGGCGTCATCACCGTCCCAGGCACGAAGGCGGTGCGCCAGCGGAAGCCGGGGCTGCCATCGGCAGGGGAGTGCGGGTAGCGCCCCGACAGCCACGCCGCGGAGATGCGGTAACGGCCGATGCCGCCGAGGAAGGGCCAGGGCACGTAGTACGAGGCGCCTGGGTCGAAGTCCCACCGCTTGAAGAAGATGGCCGCCGGGTCGAGCGTGGTGTGGCAGTGCAGACAGGTGCCGCCCGTCGCCGGGTCGTTCACGTACGGAGGAAACGTGCTGCCCGCGGCTGGTGGTGAGAACGCCGAGCACGCGAACACCTCGAGGAAGCGCGCGGCCCGCACCCGCTCCCGAGGCCACGAGGAGTTTGGACCCATCATCGTCAGCACGCCCGCCGACGGGAGGCCCGCGGGTGCCGCCGTCGTGGTGCGCGGGTCGAACTGAAAGGTGCGGCCGAGACCTCCGCCGGGCTGCTTGTTGGTGAGCGAGAGGAAGAACGGGTTCAGGTCCTCCACCACGAACTCACGCCACGCCTGCGGATCATTCGCCATCGGATGCGTCGGGTCGCGCGGCCCGGTGTCGGCGCCTGGCTGCCACCACGTCGCGTTGGCGTCGCTCGCCGTGCTGCCGTGCTGGCGTCCATGTCGAACGTAGAGATGACGCAGCCAGTTGGTGCCCACCGAGTAATTCCCGAGCACGAGGTCCGACAGGTCGCGGTCGTGCCACGCGAGGTGGCCCAGCAGGCGCGCGGGCTCCTCGAACGGGTGACGGCGCTGAGCGTTCTTGAGGTCGTGAAGGCTGCCTCCGCTCAGGCCTGAGAGCGGCGCGCACCACACCAGGTTGGGACCGCAGCCACAGCCCGCAGGAATCGAAGGGTCGTAATAGCCGCCACCCGCCTGCCCGCAGTCTCGCGTGGTGTTCATCGGCCCGGGCACCGTCGTCGCCGTCGACGTCGCTGCGCCCACCACCGTCACCATCGTGCCTGGCGCCCACCACGGCTCGACCTGGAGCGTCGGCTGCGTCGTCGCGGCGCCGGCGCGGTCGAGGTTCTTGCAGACGTTCTGCATGTTCGCGGCCGGGTCGTCGTTGATGAAGTACGCGCCCGCGTGCGTCGTGCCCCCGTTGCAGCGGAAGAGGTGGCCCGACATGTCGCCCTGGTACGCGTCACCCTGCGCGCCCTTGGTGTAGCTGCCGATGCTGATCCACTCGTGCCCGAAGCGGACCATCTGCTCGTAGAAGGCGGGTGACTGCAGGCGGCGATCGATGGCCTCGGTGATCAGCGTCTGCCGCGCTTCGGCCGATGGCGCCGAGGTGAGGGCCTCGAGCTCGGTGAAGTCGGGCGTCGTTCCCTCCAGTGTGAGCGCGATGCGGCGCAGCAGGCGGGTGTCAGAGACGAGATCGGTCGGCGCAGGTCGGGGACCCGGTGGCGCCGCGCATTGCTGTTGTGCAATCGCGGCCATCGGAGCCAACACGACGAGCGCCACCCAGAGGCGAAGGGAAGGCATGGCCGGCCATCACACCACGAGCCGTGCCACTTCAGCGCGCCCGTCTTTCCAGTGCTGTTGCGTTCGAGCAGTGGTGGGTCCAGCCCACACACTGGGGGGCGTAATGCCTTCGGCACCCCAGACACTCCGGTGAAACTTTCTAAACGCTCGCAGGTCGCGTAGAGCGCAGCGGTCTCTCCGGGGAGGTCTTACGTCATGCGGAAGTCTCAGGTCGCCATCAGGCGCAGTGGTGTCGTTTTCCGTGCGGGGCTCGGGAGCCTCCTCGGCCTCTCGCTCCTTTCGGTGACCGCCCACGCGCAAGGCGCTGCTGGTGTCTCTGACGAGCGCGTCACCTTGCCTGGGGCGCCCGGAAGCATCGACGGCGTCGGCGAGAACGCGGCGGTCGAAGGCAACCAGGGTTCCATGCGCTACCGCGTGGCCATCGACGTGCCCCAGGGCTTCGCCGGAGTCACCCCGCAGGTCGCGCTCAGCTACAGCTCGGCCAGCGGCGCCGGCCCGCTCGGGATCGGCTGGTCGATGCCCGCCTTCTCCATCGAGCGCATGACGTCGAAGGGCCTGCAGAAGTACGACGTGAACGATCGCTTCGTCGCCGACGGCAGCGACGAGCTCGTCCGCGTCGCACAGGCTGGCGACGAGGCCACCTACCGCGCGCGCACCGAGGGCGGCTTCGTGCGGTGGACGTGGAAGCAGCGCGGCTCGGGTGAAGCAGGCTTCTGGACGGCCGAGTACCCCGACGGGCGCGTGGCCACCTTCGGCGCCGACTCCTCAGGCACCGCCGTGCTCACGTCGCAGGTGCGCGTGCCGACGACCAACAGGGTCTGGCGCTGGCACATGACCCAGCTCGTCGACCCGTTCGGTCACGCGATGCGCCTGGCCTGGACGAAGGACTCGAGCGGCCACCCGCTCCTCGAGCGCATGGACTACCTCTACGACGGCGCCTCGCCTCGTCACTCGGTGCGCTTCACCTACGAAGGCCGCAACGACATCATCAGCAACGGCACCCCGGGCTTCGAGCTCAAGCTGCTGCAGCGCCTGAAGGACATTCGCATCTTCTCGGGCACCACCAACCCCGAGCTCGTCCGCACCTACGTCGTCGCGTACGAGAGCGAGGCCACCTCGGGAGGCGCCAGCCGCATCACTGCCGTCTCCCGCACCGGCCGGGGCATGGCCGCGTACCCGGTGGTTTTCCGGTTTGCGTACTCGAAGACCCTCGGCGGCGCGTGCGACGCGACGTGCGAGAAGCCCTTCATTCGCGACATGGGCACCCTCGGCAACGTCGACTTCTCGACGGGCCGCGCGACGCTCATCGACATGAACGGCGACGCGCTGCCTGACGTCGTCTTCAGCGACACGCAGGGCCGTCACAACATCTACACGGCGCGGCTCGACGGCGAAGGCCGCTCCAGCTTCAACATGACGGCGCGGCCGAGCGCGATGACGATGGGCTCGAGCCCGTTCCTCATCGGCGATGCGCGCGTGCAGGTCATCGACGTCAACGGCGACGGCTTCGTCGACATCACCCAGGCCAAGGTGCCCGCGGTGCTCTGCAACAATGGCTCGGGCGACTGGGTCGACGCGGCCTTCTGCGTGGGCAGCGCCACCCCCGGGCTCCCGTCGTCGTTCGCGCCCGAAGAAGACACCGACGTCGGCCAGGCCGACCCGAAGTACGTCCGCTTCTTCGACTACGACAACGACCGCCGCATCGACTGGCTGCGCACCTTCCCCGGCGGCTCGGGCACCGAGGTGCTCGCCAACACCGCCGACGCGGGCTTCGTGCCGGTGTCGGTGCAGAACATCGGCGCCGTCTTCGACGAGAGCCCGCTGCAGCTGGCCGACATGAACGGCGACGGCCTGCAGGACCCCGTGCAGCTCATCGCCTCGGGCGCCATCGTGCAGGTGCAGTACAAGCTCAACTTCGGCTTCGGAACGTGGTCGCCGAACTTCGCCACCATCACGCTGTCGGGCCTCGACGCCTCTCAGGCCGCGCTGGCCGAGGTGCAGGACATCAACGGCGACGGGCTCGCCGACGTCGTCGTGGCCTCGGGCAACGAAGTGCGGATCGCGCTCAACCGCAACGGTGACCGCTTCGACCCGGTGCAGACGCTCACCTCCACCACCGTCGTGGGCGGCAGCATTCCGACGCGCACGCCCACCACCACCGTCGCCTACGCCGACATGAACGGCAACGGCTCGGACGACGTGGTGTGGATTCAGCAGAACGGCCAGGTGCAGTACCTCGAGCTCTTCCCCGTTCGGCCGAACCTCATCAGCCGCATCGACAACGGCATCGGCGCCGTGCAGCTCATCAGCTACGGCACCAGCGTCGTCGAGCAGGTGCGTGACGCCGCGATGATGTCGACCACGTGGGTCAACCGCGTGCCCAACGCGTACAGCGTCGTCACCCGCACCGAGAGCTTCGTCACCCTCACCGGCAGCGACACCGGTGGCCTCAAGGAGATCACGACCTACCGCTACCACTCGGGCTTCTACGATGGCGTCGAGAAGCAATTCCGCGGGTACGAAGGCGTCGAGCGTGAGGTGCTGTCCGACATGTCGCGCGACGCGCAAGAGCCCGGCCTCTTCGTCGAAGACTACGACGTCGGCAAGACGGTGCCGCAGCTCGCAGGCACGAAGTCCCGCTCCCGCGCGTACGCCGGCATGGGCGCGTCGCTCGTGCTCCTCACCGACAGCACCTCGCTGTGGGAAGGCTGCCCGGTCGCCGACATTCCCATGACGACGCCGGCCATCGTCTTCGTCTGCCAGCGCGCCACCAACACCACGCTCGTCGAGCGCGACGTCGCCAACAGCGTCACCACGCGCTCCGAGTACGAGTATGACGGGTACGGCAACACCACCGCCACCCGGGAACTCGGCGTCATTCACTACGGCACCAGCGCGGCGCCGCGGCCGTGTGATGCCTGCGTCGCGTCGGGCACCTTCGGCCGCCCGTGTGGAATGACCTGCTCTGGCGACGAGCGCTTCTCGACGGCCGAGTTCATCACGCCGGGCACGAACACCTCGGGCGCCTGGTTCGTCAACAAGCCCCGCCGCACCACCCAGGGCGCCGTGCTCGACACGCCGACGGCCGAGATGACGTTCTTCTTCGACGGGCCGGAGTTCGAAGGCCTGGCCGCCGGGCAGCTCACCCGTGGCTTCCTGAGCCGGAGCGTCGAGCGCACCGGGCCCGGCGCCAACGACGTGGTGACCGAGCGCTTCAAGTCCGACAGCCACGGGAACATCGTCGAGCGCATCGAGCCCGCGGGCTCGACCCAGATGACGATGACGCAGCGAACGCTCGCGACCTTCGAGATGGCGGGCCTCAACCAGCTCTCCACCGAGGTCCGCGTGGGTGGCGCCGTGCAGTCGCTCAAGCGCGACTACGTGTGGGACCCCGGCTACGAGAACGTGGTGCAGGCGTCGGCCTGGTACCCGGTCGTCAACGGGCAGCCCGCGTCTCCGCCACTGCAGACCCGCTACCGCTTCGACGAGCACGACCGCACCGTGCGCGTGCTCGAGTCGGGCGACACCGACGCCAACCCGTCGCAGGAGTTCGTCTACGAGCTCGGCGACCCGAGCACCCGCTTCCTCATTCAGACCCGCAGCTCGGCCACCAGCGGCCTCGACGTCATCGAAGCGCGCTGCCTCGATGGCAGGGGCCGCATCTACCAGACGCGCGCCAAGCTCGACGCCACCCGCTGGCAGGTGTCGGGCTTCACCGAGTTCGACAAGAACGGCGTGCCGGTGCGTCGCTTCCAGCCCTTCGTCTCCATGACGGGCGCCTGCGACCCGATGCCGCCGGCGAACGTGCCCTTCACGCGCTTCACCTTCGACACGCTCGGCCGCCAGCTGACCGAGGTGGGCCCCGATGGCTCCGTTCGCCGCACCGAGTACGGCCCGCTGCTCATCAAGCGCTTCGACGAGAACGACACCGACTCGGCCAGCCCGTTCGCCAACACGCCGACCATCGAAGAGTTCGACGGCCTCAACCGCCTGGTGTCCTTCCAGCGGTCGCTCACCGTCTCGGGCCCGCAGCCCACCACGCGCATGACGTACGACGCGCTCGGCCGCATCGCGAGCGTGCGCGACCCCGCTGGCACCCTCAAGACGCAGACCTACGACGCGCTCAACCGGCTGCTGACGGTGACTGACCCGAACGGCGGCCTCACCCGGTACGAGTACGACGCCAACGGCAACCAGGTGCGCTCGCTCGACGCCCGCAACAAGGCCGTGCGCAGGCAGTACGACGGCGCCAACCGCCTCATCGCCGAGTGGGACGAGGCCGACGAGGCCGGCACGAAGGTGACGTGGAGGTACGACGTGCTCCCCGGTTGCACCGACTGCACCAACGGTGGCGCGCAGCTGCTCGAGACGAAGTACCCCGCGGGCGCCGAGCGTCGCGGGTACGACCCCAGGGGCAACCTGCTGTACCTCGAGCGCAGCGTCGACGGCGTCGCCTTCGTCACCCGCCGCCGCTTCGATGGCGCCGACCGGGAAATCTCGACGACCTACCCGTCGGGGCTCGAGGTCAGGCGCACCTACGACGGCCTGAGCCGCCTCACCGGTATTCCAGGCTACGTCGACGCGCTCGAGTACGACGAGCGCGGCAACCTCAAGCGGCTGGCCTTCGCCAACGGCGTGGCCACCGACTACGCCTACGACGAGCGCCGCCGGCTGACGTCGCTGAAGACGTCGCTCAAGGACGGCAGCGCGCTGGTCGATCTCGGCTACACGCGCGACCGCGTCGGCAACCTGCTGACGGTCGCCGAGGCCTCGATGCGCCCGAACGCCGCGCGCCACTCGGCCACCACCACCTACGACGCGTGGGACCGGCCTCGCTCGATGTCGCTGGGCCGGCAGACGGGCGACCCCGAGGTGCTGACCTTCGCCTTCGACGACGTCGACAACATCACCTCGGTCACCTCGAGCCTCGGCGCCACCAGCAAGGCCAACGTCGGCGGCTTCGCCTACTCGGCGCTCAAGCCCAACGCGGTCGCGAAGGCCGGCAGCCTCGAGCTCTCGTACGATGAACGAGGCAACGTCTCGCTCCGCGGCGGGCTCGCCCACACCCGAGACGCCTTCAACCGGCTCACCCGCGTGACGCGTGACGACCAGCCGCAGGCCGAGTTCACGTGGGGCGGCGGTGTCGAGCGGGTCAAGCGCGTCGAGCGCGGCCTGTCGACGCTCTACGCCGAGTCTGACTTCGAGGTGCGCGATGGCATCGGCAACCTCTACGTGCGGCTCGGAGACCTTCGGGTCGCGAGGGTGCAGACGCCCGCGACGGCGCCGCTGGTGCTCTCTGACCTCGCTCCGGCGACCGGCACGGGCTCGCAGAAGACCGTGATGGGAGACCGGGTCATCGACGTCGCCGATGCGTGGTTGGCCCAGGCCGCGTCACTCAACACCGTACAGCTCACGGGTGGCCCGACCCCGTCGGCAGTGCCTGCGCTCCTCGCGTCAGCGGCCCGGCGGCTGCTGATCGACGACGTCATCTGGCTGCACGCCGACCAGCTGCGCTCGACCATCGCCGCCACCGACCTCACCGGGGCCGCCCGGGCCGAGCAGAGCTTCTACCCCTTCGGCGAGCTCCGCGGGTCGACCGGCTCGGTCGACGCCTACGGCTTCGCCGGTGGTGAGCACGTTCGCAGCACCGGCCTGGTGCACTACGACTTCCGCGACCTCGACCCCACGACTGGCCGCTGGACGAGCGTCGACCCGCGGTTCCTCGAGTCGACGGGAGAGAACATCGACTCGTACGGCGAGAGCCTGGGCGGGTACATCTACGTCTCGAACAACTTCTCGAACTACACCGACCCCGCCGGGCTGGGCGACAAGGCGCCGAAGCCGCCCAAGACGCAGGAGCAGCTCAAGGCCGCGAAGGCCAGCCGCTCGACGTCGAAGGGCCGCTACAAGGCGCTGGGCATCGCTCTGACCGTTTTTTCGGCGTTCGTCTCTCTCGGAGGCGCCGCAGCGTCGGTCGCCGCTGGCGCCACCGACTCAGACGACGCGCCGAAAGAGGGCACGGCAGAAGCCGCGACCGCGAACGCCCAGGAGGCGAAGAACATCGCGATGGGCTCGGCCATCACCGGCGCCATCGGTCAGACCCTGGCCCTCGGCGGCAACGCCGCCACCACGAAGGTCGAGAGCCTGCGGCACAAGCAGAAGAAGGAAGACAAGAAAGCGGCCAAAGACGCTGCTGCCAAGGTCACCATCTCGGCGCCCACGCTGGTCTCGAGCTCGAACCCGCGCTTCCAGCCTCAGTCACCGAACAGCACGCAGCCGGTGACGACGACCGTGACGCCGCCGCCGCAGGCAGACCCACAATCCTCCAACGGCACCAGGCCCCGCGAAGTTCCGAACAGGCCACTGCCGCTGGCTCCCACCAAGTGACCAGGCCCAGACCCATGACCGCACCCTCCCTGATCCGTCTCCTCCTCCTGTCGCTGGCCCTCGTCGTCTCGGCCTGCGACTGCGGCAAGCCGTGCACCCCCGGCACGAAGGACTGCGCCTGCAAAGAGGCCAGCGCCTGTGACGACGGCCTGCTGTGCGGCGAGATGAACAAGTGCGTCTCGCCCACCACGGTGGCCGTGCAGGTCAGCGACGCCAACGCCCGCGGTTGTGAGGTGCTCCTCACCGAAACGGCCGGCAGCACCGTGGCCGACGTCACCTTCGCCAAGGGCGTCCAGGGGGCCTTCGTTCGCGAGGCTCCGAAGGTCGCGTTTTCCTTCGTCGCCCCTGCCGACGCGCGCCTGCCCGCCGAGTCCATCGGCGTCGCCATCACCGGGCCTGCGACCGGCATCACCGTGTCGAAGGTCAGCTGCGTCGACTCGGCCGGCCAGAAGCTGGCCAACGCCACGGTAACGATTCGGTAAGCCGCGCCACCCTTCCTCGCTAGACGTCAGCCGACTGTCTCTGACAGAGTTTTCCGCCTCTCCTGAAAGGTCTCCATGAACTCCACCGTGCGCGTTCTCCTCGCCGGGCTTGGTTTGTCCATCGCGCTGGGTTGTCCCGCGCCGATGCCCGGCCCCGATGGCGGCCAGGGTGAGGAGTGCGTCGTCGGCACCCAGGGCTGCGCCTGCGCGGTCGACAACCGGTGCGCGAAGAACCCGCGCGGTGAGCAGCTCGTCTGCATGGGCGACATGTGTGAGGCGATGACGTGCGTCGCAGGCGATCGCGGCTGTGTCTGCCGCGCCGGCGACCAATGCAACGGCGCCGGAGACGCGTGCACCGCAGGCTTCTGCATCGCCGCAGGCTGCGCGCCAGGCACGAAAGACTGCACCTGCCTCGCGGGCGCGTGCGACGTCGGCTTCACCTGTCTCGAGAACGCCGTCTGCGTCGACTCGACCGGCTTCGAAGGCGGCGCGTGCCTCGCGAACGGGCGCTGCAACCGCGGCAACCGCTGCGACTCGTCCACGCAGACCTGCGTCTTCTGCACCGCCGGCAGTGCGGGCTGTCAGTGCACCTCGGGCAACGGCTGCAACTCGGGCCTCGTCTGCAACACCGGCCAGTGCCTGAGCGCCGCGCAGCTGCCCCCGGCCTCGCCCCAGTGTTTCACCCCGTGCCGTGACAGCCTCGACCTGCTCGACGGCGGCGAGGTGCAGTGCTCGACCGACGACGTCATCGCCGGCTGTCTGCCCGGGAAGACGTGCACCAACGGCAGCTGTCTGTCGCCCGGCGAGACCAAGCCCAGCTGCGCCAGCGACCTCGAGTGCCCCTTCTTCCAGGTGTGTCTCGCGGGCGGCTGCTACTCGAACTGCAGCGCCAACGCCGATTGCTCCTCGGGCCTGGGCTGCGTGCGCAAGGCGTGCCGGCCGTCATGTTCGGTCTCGCGCGGCTCGGCCTCGTGCAGCACCGGCTTTGCCTGCACCGCCAACGACGGTGAGAACGGCTTCTGCATGCCGGTCGGCCGCACGTCGTCGTCGTCGATGGCGCAGACCGCGACGCCGTCGGGTGGCCTCGAGCTGCCCGTCGAGCGCCTCGAGTTGTCGAACGTGCAGAGCGCCGGCACCTTCCAGGTGCTGCCGAAGTCCTCGACGACGCAGGACGTGACGATTCGCAAGCTGTGGCACTCCATCACCGACTCGATGGGCAACGTGACGCGCGTCGACGCTCCCATCGACACCAGCGGCAACTTCCGCGACTGCGACCCGGTCAAGAACGAGTGCCCGTTGTGGTGGCTCAAGCTCGGCGTGCCTGGAGCGGCCGTCGCGCAGACGCCCACCGTCGCGCTGCGGCTGATTCCCAACTGCGCCGACACCACCCGTTCGCTCGACGCCGGAGCACTGGCGCCCTGCCCGGTGGTGCGCGTCGAGAACGCGGGCGGCGTGCAGGCGGTTCGCTGGGAAGGCGCCATCGAGGTGTCGACGAAGGACTCGCGCACCCAGCTGAGCCTCTCGTACGTCGAGCGCCCGGACGGCCAGTGGACGGGCTCGATGTATTACTTCGGCACCTTCAACAAGACGAACCTCGACCAGTGGATTGGCCGCACCAACAAGGCCGACGTCACCAACGTCGAGAACGGCCTCATCCGCCGGTGGGGGGCGCTGCGCTCGGGTCAGCTCGTGGGCTGGCAGGAGTTCCTCGCCGTGCTCACCGCGACGCGCACCGAGTCGTGGAAGTTCGGTCGTGTCGCCGACCTGTGTCGAATGGGCAACGGTCAGACGGCTGCGTGCTACCCCTATGCTTCCCCGAACGCGCCGCCGGGCCTGGGGTTGACCGTCTACGTCCCCAACATCAACGCCGCGCCGATTCCGTCAGGGGTGAGCGAGCTGCCCGTCGCGCTCAACCTGCAGGTGTCGGGCACCAGCCCGGCGAGCTTCGAGGGCCGCGTCGAGTCAGCCATGGCGCTGCACTACCCGGGCAACCCCGCCATCAAGTTCGAGTTCAAGGCGAGCCCGGCCGACCCGACGTCATGCGCCACGGGCACCGGCGGCACCGACTGCCTGGTCTTCCTCAAGGAGAACGCGACCGGCGGCTCGAACCAGCTCATCTCGGACATCGGCGGCCGCTACCTGCCCACCGGCACCTGCGCGACGGGCTTCGTCGCCAACCAGGTGCCCTGGCTCGTGCCCGGCTTCACGGTGGGCACGGTGGCCGACACCACCGACACCTCGGGCCGCGCCCGGCTGCGCGCCGAGTGCCGTGACGAAGAGCTGCCCTTCAACAAGATGGCGAGCTCGAAGAACGGCCCGTTGAACCAGAGCCTCGCCGGCGGCAACCCGGTGCCTGACGGCCGCCCGCGCCGCCGCACCCTGCGCTTCCTCGACGGCGCGCTCATCAACCAGTCGGAGCTCTTCGTCCTCTTCGAAGAGAGCTTCGACAGCTTCATCGACGGCCAGGCCCCCACCGCTGCGTACGGGTACATGCTGCTCAAGCGCGCGCAGGCGAACCTCACGGCTGACTCGTTCATCGGCCTGCGCGGCCCCGCCACGATGCCGGTGCGCAACGCCCCGATTCCTTCTGGAGCCCAGTGCGACGCGGCGCTGCTGACGTCGGCCGGCCTCCCCGCCACGCTCACCTCGACGGACAAGGCGAGCGCGGTGCGAACGTTCCTGCGTGGCAGCGTCGGCAACGCGGGCTTCACGGCCATCGCGTCGAATGACGCCAACAACCGCATTCACTACTTCTGTGAAGACACCGGCATGTTCAACGGCGGCAAGAACGACAAGGGCGCCACCCCGGTCAAGATTGCCTGCCCGCTCGGCAGCAAGGTCATCTTCTTCAACGCGGGTGCCCGCACCGATGCGCTGATCGCCGACGAGCAGTGCCAGAACCCGGGCGCCGACGGGCGCGGCACCTGCCAGCAGACGCTCAACCTGTGGCGCCTCAACGCCAACGTGCTCGTCGAAGAGAACCCGCTGGCCGAGTGCAACCTCGTCGGCAGCCTGCGCCCCGTCTTCTGCGACGACAACCGCAACGACCTTCGCGCGAACAAGACGTTCTACCTGAAGGGCCAGATGACCACGGCGCGCACCTTCCTGCCGCTGCGCTCGCTCATCGACGCGGCCTTCCGGTACAAGACGCGCTTCCGCTCGAGCTCAGGTGGCACGCTGGGCTTCGCACCGGTGCAGTGCATCCCCAACTCGGACCAGGTGCCGTACTGCTACGACCCGGCGCAGATTGAAGAGGCGCGCGCGCGCATCGACTGCCTCATCAACCTCTACACCGACGAGACGTTCGTCACCGGCCTGGGAACGTCGGACGCCGCGCTGCGCGACGAGCTGTACCGCTTCCTGCGCCAGAACTTCTCCGAGTTCACCAACTCGTACTCGGGCTTCGAGCGCCTCTACGCCGAGTTGCTGGTGATGCAGGGTGATGAGGCGCTGACGGCCGCGTACGCGTCGCGGTTCGACCTCGCCGCAACGGGTGGCGCGAGCTTCAAGGGCTCGGCCTTCGAGCCCAACGGCATCGACCTGACCGGCGTGGCCGGCGCCGAGATGTACCGGCTCTATCAGGCGACGCAGTACTACCAGCTCGCCCTCGACCGCCTCTACATGCTGGGGCCCAACATGAAGGTCGCGCTCACCCGCACCGGCGTCGACGCGAACTTCATCACGCCTGAGATGGTGACGAGCTACCTCGAGCGCCTCATTCGCGCGGCCACCCAGAAGTCGCGCGCGCTCGGCGAGATTGCGCGGCGCTACCAGAACTTCAACCGGCCCGACCTCGCCCGCCGCACCGTGGAGCGCGGCTACGTCGCGACCTACCTCGAGAGCGCGCTCATCAGCCGCCAGATGCTCGACATCGCCGCGGCCTCGTCGTCGGCCTCGATTCCGCAGATTCGCGTCACCGTCGAGAAGGCGCAGCGGAACTACCGCATGGCGCTCCTCGACATGCGCGAGATGTACCAGCAGATCACCGACGAGCAGAACTTCTTCGGCTACGCGCCGGACTACATTCCGTTCCCCGCCATCGATGGCTCGTCGGTCAGCTCGGCCAACGCCTTCGAGACGTTGCTCACGCTGAGCCGCCAGCGCCTCGACCTCGCCAAGACGCGCGAGCAGGTCGCGTTGTCGGCCGGCAAGCAGGGGCGCGTCGACGCGGCCCAGTTCCAGTCGGATCTCACGGGCATTCGCAACAACTACGAAAACCAGCTCGCGAACATCTGCGGCACGTTCACGGGCAGTGATGGGCGCATCTACCCGGCGATTCGCAAGTACGCGCCGCTCAACGACGTCACCACGCAGATGGGTGACCCGTGCGGCCGCATGGGCAGCGGCGACCTGCACAACGCCATGGGCAACGTGAAGGACTCGACGCTCAAGCTCAAGGGCGTGCTGCTGCGCAACGAGAACATCCTCAACGACATCGACATCGAGCGCACTCGCGTCTCCTCGCAGTGCGCGCTCAACACCACCGTGGCCGACCTGCAGTTCAACGTCGCCGAGAAGCAGGCGACAGTCGCCGAGACGGTCGCGAAGAACCGCGCCTACATGGCGTTCGCCCAGGGCGTGGTGAGCGCGGTGACGAGCGGCATTCAGGTCGCCGACTGCGAGATTCAGTGCGCCAGCTCGGCCGCGATGGGCGTCACCGTGGCTGCGCTCGGCGTCGCCGCTGCGGGCAGCCAGCTCGCGACCGACCTCGTCATCGCGAAGGCCGAGGCCGACCAGCGCCAGTACGAGCGCGATACCATGCGCATCATCGCCAACCAGCCCTGCCAGTCGGCCACCATCGACAGCGTGGCGAAGATCGCCGACCTCACCAACAACACCTTCGAGATTCAGATCGAAGCGCTGCGGGCCGAGTACGGCATGCGGCTGGCGGTGAGCGAAGTGACGCGGTTGTTCTCGCAGTCGCAGCGGCTCCAGGCGCAGCAGGAAGAGGCGGAACAGCTCAGCATCAACCTGCAGGAGGCGCAGAACGACCCGAACGTTCGCATCTACCAGAACGACGCCATCATCAACGCCGACGTCAGCTTCCGTGACGCGCTCGCCACGGCCTACCGGCTCACGCGCGTGTACGAGTACTACACGAGCCAGTCGTACGCGCGGAAGGAGCAGCTCTTCCTCATCCGCATGGTGACGGCCGGCCAGTACAACCTCGAGAACTACCTGCTCGAGCTCGAGAACGCCTTCAACACGTTCGAAGAGGAGTTCGGCAACCCCGACGTGCGCGTGATGGCGTTGTCGCTGCGCGACGACATCTTGAAGATTCCGTACCTCAAGACGACGGGCACGCCGCTCACCGAGGCCGAGCGCATCACGATGATGCGGGAGCGCCTGAAGGACGTGAAGCTGCTCGACGCGCGCGGCTACCTGACGCTGCCGTTCTCGACCGAGGTGCGCTCGCTCTCGCCGCTGACGCGCAACCACAAGGTGCGCCACGTCGAGATCGACCTGCAGGGCTCGAAGATGGGCGACTCGGTGGCGCGGGTGTACCTGCGCATGTCGGGCACCGGCGTGGTGCGCAACGTCAGCGACTCGACCGACTACTACGTGTTCCCCGAGCGCACGGGCGTCGTCAACGCGTCGCTGCTCGGCTCGAAGGTGTACGACCCCGAGGTCTACCGGAGCTACCGCTTCCGCGACCGCCCGCTCGTCAACACGCTGTGGGAACTCATCGTCAACCAGCGCGACGAGGTCGTGAACCAGGACCTCGACCTTCAGTCGCTGACTGACATTCGAGTGCTCATCTACTACTCAGACTTCACCACGTTCTGACCGGCAGCATCGGGAGCTCCAAGACCATGTTCAACCTCCGCCTGCCCGCGTTGGGCTTCGTGTGCTGTCTCGCTCTGGCCGGGTGCCCCCAGCCGGTCGGTCCCATGGACTCGGGAGGCGGCACGGGCGGTGGCTCGGCCTGCACGCCCGGCACCGTGGGCTGTGGCTGCGAAGCCGGCGCGTGCTCGTCAGGCGAGTGCGTCAACGGCGCGTGCGTCTCGTGCCAGCGCGGCGCCGCGAGCTGCGTCTGCCGCGCCAACAACACCTGCGACATGGGCCTGCGCTGCGCGTCGGGCGCGTGCGAGACGTGCCCCGCCGGGCAGAACGGCTGCGCGTGCGGCGCTGGCGACATGTGTAGCGCTGGCCTGAGCTGCAGCAACGGCACCTGCGTGCCGGACACCTGCGTCGCCGGTGCACCCGGCTGCCCGTGCCGAACTCAGGGCCCGGTCTGCAACGCGAACGCCTACTGCGACAGCACCAGCCGCTGCCAGACGTGCAGCACCGACATCGTGGGCTGCGCGTGCAGCTCGACCTCGACGTGCTCCGGCGGGCTGGTCTGCGAGATGTCGAGCATGCAGTGCCGCAGCGGCGTCTCGTGCAACCAGCTCAAGATGGACGGCGGCACCTGCGCCCCCAACCAGCTGTGCACCCAGTCGGCGAACATGGACGCGGTGTGCGTGGCCGGCCAGTGTGAGCCGAACTTCAAGTTCAACACCGCGAAGATGCGCTGCGACGCGTGCACCTCGACGGGCTGCGCGAACGAGACCTGCGCTGGCGGGGTCGGCATGGCCTGCGCGGCTGACAACCGCGACTGCAACGAGGCGAACAGCGTCGGCACCTGCGGCGCCTGCAGCACCGGCTTCACTGAGAGCCCCCAGGGTGTCTGCGTGCCCTCGTCGCGCTGTGGCACGGTGACGTGCGTGCTCGGCCAGTACTGCGACATCTCGACTGGCTCGCCGAGGTGCGAGATGCGCCCGTGCCCTGCGGGCCAGGCGAAGCCCGACAACACGCCCGGGAGTGCCTGCGCTGCGTGCACCACGCCCGCGTCCTGTCCCTCTGGCGTCGGCTCTGGCTACACCGGCAATTACTGGCCCTTCCAGTCTGCCCCCAACGGCGTGCCTGACGGCCGCTGTGTGTGTGAGACGGCCGACGGCTACTTCCAGCCCGCTGGCGGCACCGGCCTGGCCACCCTCTGCGACGCCGACAACGACGGCTGGGTGCGCGAAGACGCCGACAACGCCGCCATCGGGAACAACGCTGCCCTCAAGGCCAACGCGCGCTGCACGATTCGGAGAGTCGACCGCATCAAGCTGGTCGAAGAAGGCGGCCTCACCGCCGAGGTCCACTCGTGCGCGAGCAGCATGACGCTCCACCTGCCGTTCGAGCGGCTCGCTGACGGTGGCGCTGCGCCCGTGGCGGCCGACGCCGGCCCCCGCATTCCCGGCGCTGGTGCGTCGGCGTGCCCCACCACCATCGCGCCGATTCGCCTGCTCGAGACCGAGCGCAACGACGTCGACGGCGTGTTGAGCGTCTCGATGACGTCACCCAACTACGGGACCGGCGGCCGCAAGCTCGTCGCGAAAGAGCTCAACGCCCTCACCAAGGGCTGCGTCTCGACGACCGGCGACTTCAACAACGACGGCACCAGCGACCTGCTCGAGGTGCAGCCGACGGGCGCGGTGCCCGACGACCAGGAGCGCCTGAAGCAGTTTGCGTACTTCCTGGAGCTCTACACCGGCTTCTTCGAGCCCTCGAGCACGGGGAGCCAGTACGGCGCGCTCGTCATTCAGGAGCGCTCGCGCTGCGACCCGTCCTTCCCGCTGCGGTACGACCCCACGGCGACGAGCTTGTCCGATGGCGGCGTGACCGACGGCTTCAGCCTCGCCATCGATGGTGGCAGCCGCTACTGGCGCGCGTGTGAGCGCCGTCGCGACCGCGACTACAACGCCTCGATGACGTCAGGGCCGACGGCGGCTGGCTTCGACTTCGCGCGCTTCACCTGCCCTGCAGAGACGGGCTCGTGCCCGCTGCCTGGGTTCCCCAGTGCGACGCAGGTCGGCCCGACGGACCCGAAGCTGACCTTCTTCCGCGACTTCGGCCGGTGCAGCCTCGCCAACAGCATGCCGTTCGACCGGCGCTGGCGCGGGTTCGGTCACCACAGCCAGTTCAAGTGCGTCAACGTGACGAACACGGGTCTCGGCGGCATCTACGTCTCGCCCACGGCGTTCGACGGCGGCCTCGGCGGCCTCGTGTTCAACACCTGCGTCGCGGGGACGTGTGGCGCCGACGAGAGCACCTGCCGCTCGCGCCCGGGCACGGGCCTGCAGACGTCACAGCCGAAGGTGACGTGCACCACGAACGCGGCGCCCAACGCGGTCGGCTTCGCGGCGGTCGGCTACCGTCCGTACGGGCCGGCGACGATGACCAACCCCTACACGTCGCTGAACTACGAGCGCGGCTGCGTCACCGAAGACACCGAGAGCGCCATCGCCGGCAACTACCAGAGCTACGTCTGCCCGTTCCCCGAGTTCTCGATGGTGAAGAGCAAGTCGGACGAGTCGTTCGGCCGGCACAGCTGCTACCTCTCGAAGGCGAACTTCCTCTGGGCGCCGAGCGACGGTGGCGTGCAGCGCGCGACGCTGCGCTGGTCGCAGTCGGACGCCGGCGTGAATTCACCCAACGGCGTCTTCCGCTGACGAGTCAGTCGAGACGGTCGGGGCTCCTCGGCCGTCTCACCTGCGAGCGAACTCACATCGGTTCAAGCCAGAGCTCCCTCGAGGTTCGCGTTGACCGAACTTCGTGACGAGTGCTGACCGCACCGCCGACCACCTGAGCGTTTCGTCGAGGCCTACGTCAATAGAGGCGGAACTTCACGAGCCGACGCTGAGCCATAGAGAGAGCTGAACCGGCGGGGAAGTTGCTGCGCTTCGGGAGTCACAGCGCTCCTGAAGTCGCTCCGCTTCGGAAGGCACTGCGCTCCGGTACATGGGCACGGAGCGGAGGCTCGAGTGTCCTTCACTCGTACGCGACGCCGGCCGCCGCAGCCTGGCCCTTCACCGCGCCCATCACCTCGTCGTCGAAGCTGATGGTCTTCTTCGCGTTCTTCGACAGCCACGCGTCGCGCTGCTTCGACACCTCGGTCACGCGCCGCTCGAGGGCCTTCTTCTCTTCGGCCTGCGCGCGCACCCACGTCTCGCGTTTGTCCTTCTCGATGGCGCGCACCTCGGGCGGCAGGTCGGCCTCCTTCAGCGTCGCGAGCTTCTCGGGTGCGCTGGTCAGGTCGATGCCGCCGTTGAGCTCTCCGGCGAACGAGGCGCCCCGCGGAGCGGCCTTCGAGTTGTAGCTGAGCCGGTCTGCCGCGACCGACGGCGCGAGGGCGCGGAGCTCACCCAGCTTCGCCCGGCCTTCCGTCTGGGCCGCGGCGGAGCCTCCGACGAGCGTCTTCGTCGCCAGCGTGTCGTTCATCTTCGCGAGCTCGTCATCGAAGGGCGTCGCGGTCGCCACCATGCCGCCGCTCTGGTCGAGGCTGACGAAGGTGCCGTCGGCGAGCTTCGCCAGCTGCGCGAACTCCCTCGCCGTCGAGGCGTCGGTGCCGCACCGAATGGTGTTCACCACGATGCCCTTCGCGATGGCCTTCTTCGTCCAGTCCGTCACGTCCCAGCCGTCCTGATAGCGCTGCGCGGGCGCGTCACCGACGAGGAAGATGAGCTTCGCGGCGCGGCGGTCGTCCGTCCACGGCATGAGCTTGACGGCTTCGCCCAGGCCACGGCCGACGTGCTCCGGCGTGTCACCGCCACCCCCGGCGCTCAGCCCGCGCAAGTTCGAGTACATCGCGTCGAGGTCTTCGGTGAGGTCGAAGCGCTTGGTGACGTAGCTGTCGCCCACGTCGCGGAAGGCCACCAGGCCCACCCGGATGCGCGGCGTCGGCTTCCCCGAGGCCATGCGCGAGGCGAGCGACCAGATCTTCTGCTTGGCGCCCTCGATGAGCCCCGACATCGAGCTCGTCGTATCGAGGACGAAGACGACGTCGAGCCGGGGACGCTGATCCTGATCCACCTTCACCTCGGCGGGAGGCTGGGGCGCGCCGGGCTCGACGGCAAAAGCAGGGAACGCGAGAGCGGCAGAGAGCAGGGCAGCGCGGGTCAGTCGTGTCATCGTGGGCTCCGAGGGGTTGGAGCCGGTTCAACGAGCCGCAGAAGGAATCGATCTCCAGCTTCATTTCCAGTCGCGTCGAATGGCTCTGAAGCCGAAGACTTGTCGTGATGAAGGCAGATGTGCGATGGCCGGGGCCCCGCTCGGTGGAGGAACCTCTTCTCTTCACGACCGGGCCGACGCCTCTGGAGTCCTCGACATGTTCAGCCGCACTTTCGTCATCGCCCTGATGCTTGGCCTCAGCGTCGCCGGGTGTACCTGCAGCCGCGAGCCGCCCGCGCAGATGACGCTCAAGCAGGAGACCGAGGAGTGCCAGCGCGACGAGGAGTGCGCGACGGGCCTGTGCGAAGGCGCGCCAGCGACGCAGCCGGTCTGCCGCCGCAAGTGCGCCGATGGCTGCAAGTCGCAAGAGGTCTGCACCCAGCTGACGCCGCTGCGCTACGCGTGCGTGGCCGACCGCGGAGGCCTCTGCCAGGCGTGCCAGCTCGACACCGACTGCCCGTACCCGTCGGACAAGTGCATCGTGGTGAACGGCGAGAACGTGTGTGGCCGCGACTGCGCGTTCGACCAGACGTGCCCCACCTCGTACCGCTGCCTCAACGGCGTCGGGAGCGACGGCCGGGCGAAGGCGCAGCAGTGCACGCCGAGCTCCGCCAGCTGCGAGTGCACCGCCGCCAACCAGGGCCAGACCATCTCGTGCATGAACCAGAACGGCTTCGGCACCTGCTCGGGCTCACGCACCTGCGACGGCGTGATGGGCTACACGATGTGCTCGGCCGTCACGCCCCTCGCCGAGACCTGCAACGCGAAGGACGACGACTGCGACGGGCAGACCGATGAAGGGCTCCCCACCGTCACCTGCGGGCTCGGCCAGTGTCAGCGCACCGTGCCCTCGTGCGCCGACGGCGGCACCTTCGTCTGTACCCCGGCCGATGCGGGCGCCGAGCTCTGCAATGGCCTCGACGACGACTGCGACGGCACGCCCGACAACGGCATCAGCCTGCAGAGCGACGTCGCCAACTGCGGCCGCTGCGGGAACGCCTGCATGGTGGCCAACGCGACGCCGCGGTGCCTCGCAGGCCAGTGCGAGATTGGCCAGTGCACCGCGCCCTTCGACGACTGCAACGGCCGGCTCACCGACGGCTGCGAAGAGAACAAGCAGACGAGCGTGAACCACTGCGGCATGTGCGGCCGCCGCTGCGTCGCCACCAACGCGACCTCTTCCTGCGCGGCGGGCCAGTGCAACTTCACCTGCAACCCCGGCTTCTTCGACCTCGACACCGACGCGAACAACGGCTGCGAGTACCAGTGCACCTTCACCAGCGCGGTCGACCTGCCCGACGTGGCCTTCGTCGACGCGAACTGCGACGGCATGGACGGAGAAGTCACCAACGGCGTCTTCGTCTCGCTCACCGGTGACGACACCAACCCGGGCACGCGCGAAGACCCGGTGCTCACCATCGACGAGGGCATTCGCAAGGCCGTCTCGCAGAACAAGCGCGACGTCTACGTGTCGTCGGGCGCCTTCACCGGGCCGCTCGTCATCACCAACCTCGCAGGCAAGAACATCGCGGGTGGCTACCAGCCGACCGCCCTGCGGTGGACGCGTGCCTCGACGAACACCACGGTGGTGGCCGGCGGCAACCCCGCGCTCGTCATCGCCGATGCTGGCGTCGCGGTGGACGCGGGCGTGATGGTGCAGTTCGTCCAGTTCCGCTCGGACAACGCGACGGGCGTGGCGGCGAACGGCAATGGCAACTCGTCATACGGCGGGCGCATCATCAACTCGACTGGCGTGCGGCTCGAGCTGGTGCAGCTCCAGGCCGGAAACGGCGCTCGTGGAAGCGACGGCACGCCCGGGAGCCCCGGAGATGACGGGCTGCCTGCGGGACGAGGGGTCGTCGGCTGCATCAACGACAGCGATCTGCAGTGCCCCGCGTCGTGCACCCAGCCGGGCCGAGGTGCCGGTGGTTCGAGCACCTGCAGTCGTGCGGGCGGCTCGGGCGGCCTTCCCGGCAAGGAGCAGTCAGGGAGCATCGCGCTCGGAACCAACGGTCTCTCCGCTCAAGGGCTGACCAGCGGCGGCGGCACCGGCGTGCCGGGGAACGGCAACTCATCCGCCTCGTACACGATGCCGCGGTCCTCTCCTGCGCAGAACGGCACCAACGGTTCCCCGGGAAGCGGCGGCGCGAACGGAATGCCAGGGCCAGCGCTCGGCTCGTTCTCAATCGCTGGCTACCTGGCACCCGCAAGCGGCGGCGGTCTGAGCGGAACGGCTGGTTTTGGCGGCGGCGGTGGTGGCGGCGGTGGTGGCGGGTGCGTGAACGACCCCCTCATCGGGTTCTTCTGTTGGTGCTTCACCTACGGCAGCTCCGGTGGTGGCGGTGGCGCCGGAGGTTGCGGAGGGGCGGGCGGTGGCGCGGGTCGTTCGGGCGGTGGGTCTATCGGCCTTCACCTGCATCAGGCGCAGGTGACGACGCGGCAGGTCACGGTGCGAGTCAACGGTGGCGGGGGCGGTGGCAATGGCGGGCGGGGCGGGAACCCGGGCCAGGCCACCAGCGGCGCAACGTCGGTGCATACCTATCAGGCACAGGGCTGGTCGTGGATTGGCGGCAGGGGCGGCGATGGTGGTGACGGCGGCGGCGGCGGGCACGGCGCTGGCGGCACGGGCGGGCCCACCATCGGCATCGCGTACTCCCCCACGTCGATCATCAACACCACGCAGGTCACCACGAACTTCCTCGGCTCGGCAGGCCCGGGCGGCACGTCTCCGGGCATGGCTGGGCAGAACGGCACGACGCTGACGCTCCATCCCTACTGAGCGTTCGCCCACGTGAGCGCGTGGCGGAAACGAACGCAGCGTCGTGCGCGCTGCGCCTCGTTCAGGTCGGGTGTACGGTCCGCGCCCATGACGAGCTCCTTTCCGACGCCCTCGGCGCCGAGCCGCAGCGCCTTGACGGTGTGTCTCCTCACCTCGTGTTTCCTCGTCGGGTGCCCTGAAGACCGGGCCGCGCGCGCGGAGAAGCAGCTGGCCGAGCTGAAGACGAAACAGGAAGCGCAGAAGGCCGCGAAGCAGGACGAGAAGCTCGTCGCTCCGGTCGACACGGTGAAGCTCGACCCGCCCTACGACGACGGCTCGAGTGAGCGCCTCGTGCCCGACGGTGCGTGTCCCGAGGGCCTCTGGGCCCTCTTCCCGGGAGAAGCGCCCGGCGACACGCCCGAAGAGAAGAAGGCCAACGCCGCGCGCCGCGCCGACGTCGCGAAGGCGCTGCAGGGCAAGCAGTTCATGTTCCGCCTGCGCGCGCCGCAGCAGGTGGTGCTCAAGCCGCACGACGCCGTCGCGGGCGTGCTGCCCATCGAGGTGCTGGGCACCGTCGACTGCACCGACGCGGCCGGCCGGGTCGCCATCGCGTGGACGAACGCGAAGGCCGGCTCACCCGACGCCTCGGCCGCGAAGGAAGGCTCGGACCTGGTGCAGAACATGTGGCTCGCGCCGCCGGTCGCGTTCTCGCTGCCCATCAAGTCGATGAGCGAGGCGAAGACCTTCATGCAGACCAACGCGCTGGGGCTCACCGCGCGCGTCGTCTTCACGTTCGGCAAGGGAGAGGTCGACAAGAAGCTGAAGAAGATTCCCAAGGTGCAGGAGAAGGCCGCGGGCGAGACGCTCGCGTTCGGCGGCGGCACCGAAGACTGGGGCGCCGGCAGGCTCGTGCGCGCCGAGCTCGTGGGGCTTCGCGTCGCCGTCGAGCAGGAGAAGAAGCAGCTGTTCGAGCTCAAAGGCGCGCCGAAGCCCTGAGCGACGCGGGGCTGACCGAGCCTGATGCGCTCGTCAACTTCGTGTGCGTGTGATGATCAGCGCGAGCCTCGGCAAAGGACCTCATGTCCGCACATGAGCGTCGAACTGCCTTCCCGGGCTCACCTCGCGCGCCCCTGATGACGGTGGGTACGCTCCGCCCCGCCGGTCAAACAAGGGGAGCGCACGATCCGTCAGGGTTTGTCGCTGGTGGTGATGCTGAGTCTCGTCGGTTCGGCTGCATGGGCTCGAGGGTACGAGGTCTGGCTGGTCGACCAATCGAACTCGTTCGGCAAAGCCTACGGTGGCCGAATTCTCATCTACGACGGCAAGAAGGTCGCCCGCGACGGCGACGACGACTGCGACGGCGATGATGACGACGAGCAGGCGAGCACCGCGCCCCAGGCCGTCATCGACCTCGGCGGCGCCACCGCTGACCTCTGCTTCGCGAAGACCGGCGCGTACCCGGTGCGGCCGCACATGGTGGTCTTCAACTCGCGCGACACGCACGGCGCGTTGTCCTTCGTCGCGTCGGGCCACGTCATCTTCTTCGACGCGCGCACGCGGGCGCCGCTGGACTGCATTCGAATGCAGGCGGGCGCGGGTGGGGCGCGGCAGGCGCACGCCGTGTGGCCGACCAACGACGACCGCTACATGCTCGTCGCCAACCAGAACGGAAAGCTCTTCGAACGAATCGCCACCAACTACGCGACCAACACGTTCATCTACGAGCCCACCGCGTCACTCAACCTGGCGACCTGCACCACGCCGAACGGCTTCCCCTGCCAGGACCCGGTGCTCCGCCCTGACAACGCGCCCATCTGTCCGTTCACCGCGTCACCCGGCGTGCCCGCGTTCGTCACGCTCCGCGGCGGCGGCATGCTGCTGGTGAACCCGTACACCACGCCCATCAGCATCGTGGCCGAGTACGACCGCGCGAACATCGCCGGCAATGGCTGTGGGCTCATCGAGGCCCGCGGCTGGGTCTACTTCAACGCCGGCGGCGCCACGCCGAGCAACCTCGACCAGTTCTCGGTGTACCGCCTGCCGCGCACGGGCTTCCTGCCGTCGAACCCGCCCAACACGCCCGCCGTGCAGCTCATCTACAACGACGAGGCGCATCACCGTGACGCGCACGGCGTCGCGGTGTCGAAGCACGAGCGCTACGTGTGGATGTACGACCGCGGCTCGAACGTGGCCGAGGTGTTCGACGGCCACTCGGGCGCCCACGTGAACACCGTGCCGCTGGCGCACCCCGCGACGAGCGACCCCTCGCCTGACCTCGCGGCGCTCTCGCCGAACGGCAAGGTGCACTTCGTCTCGTTGCGAGGGCCGAACCCGCTCTCTGGAGACCCCCACTCGTCGACGGGTGCGCTGCCCGGCCTGGGCGTCGTGCGGCTGACGCAGAACGGCCGCTGGGGCTCGCTCGACAAGGTCATCCCCATCACCAACCTCGACTCGGGAGGCATCGAGCGCGCCGACGCCCACGGCATTCGAATTCGCCGAAAGTGAAGGTGCAGCCCTCGGGAGGCTCGGCTAGACCGCACGCACGATGGTGAAGGAAGAGGCAATCGCATCGGGGGGAGTGCGCTTCTCCACGGCAGAGGGCTCTATCGAGATGTCCTTTCCGGCTCGCCACATCGTGGTGAACCGGTACGTGGGGGTAGGCCAGACCGTGCTGGCTCCGCCCGTGCTTTTGAAGCTCACGAGGCTGGCGATGGCTTCGTCGGGCGGCCTCTGCGTGATGAACGATGCCGAGGCCCTCACCGACTACGAGAGCGGCTTCCGCCAACAATGGACGGAGTGGCTGCGGTTTCATCGCCAACACATCAGGGCGTTTCATCTGCTGCACAGCTCGAGCGCTATCCGCGTGGGCGCGAACCTCGCGAACGTCATCGTGGGCGACCTCATCAAGAGCTACCCCGACCGCCGCTCCTTCGACGCCGCCATCGACGAGCTCCGCAAACGTGCGTGAGGCAGGCCGAAAGGGAATCCACATGAGTCGAAACACGGTCGGCGTCGCGCTCCTCAGCCTCAGCCTCAGCCTCGCCAGCTGCGTGACGATGCGCGTGTACCAGCTGCCGCTCTCACCGGCCGAGGGCCAGGCGATGGTGCCAGCGCTCATCGCGGCGTGTCAGGGGCAGGGGCTCGAGGCCTTCCGCGGGCCCAACGGCGCGGTCGCGAACCTCGAAGATGGCGTGATGCTCTCGTGGCAGGACAGCGCGAACCACGATGACTTCATCCTCGTGATGAGCCTGCCCGACAAGGTGCCCGAGCCTGAGGCGCAGGCCCGCTTCGAGAAGGCGAAGGCGCGCGCCGATCAGCTGTGGAGCGTCGCGGTGGCGAGCCGGCAGGTGATGATGCCGCCTCCGACGGTGGTGGTGATGCCGCAGCCGGTGCCCGTTCAGTCGACGACGGTGACCGCGCCGGGCACGACCATCTCGATTGGTGGGGCGCTCATGCCGAACGTGAGCGTCACCGTGCAAGACGCCCCGGTGCCGCAGCCGGCGAGCTCGTCGTCGGCGTCGTGCTGCATCAACGGGGCTGGGTACTCCTGCCCGACGGCCGCGGCGGTCGATCGCTGCAGCGGCGCGTTCATGCGGTGCATGTCGGCGTGCAACTTCTCCTGTCAGGGCCGATGCGAGCGCGAGGCGCCACTCGACCCCTCAGGGTGCTCGCGCAACGCGTCGCTCGACGCGTCGTGCCGGCAGTAGCGGTCAGCCTCTGAAGAAGAGGAACCAGATCACCAGCACGAGGCCGATGGGCACGCCGCCGATGGCGAGCAGCAGTGGGACAGCAATACGACCACCTGGACGAAGCGTCGGGAGGTTGGAGTTTGGCATGGAGGGGAGCAACGCAAGGGTGATGCCGTGGGCGCAGGTGTGCCTGGTTGTTGAGCCGGTCGAGCACACTCCACCGAAGTGACTGGGCCGTTCGGTCGAAGCGAAGGGCTCGCGCTGACCGCTGGCACAGCCCGTGGACTGGCTCTCTGGAACACCCGGGAGCCACCATGTTCGAGCCACTTCGGAGCACCGACTGCACCGTTGCTGATCACCCCTGCCCATCAGTGACCGGCAGGAGCGCGCCATGAGTCACACCCGCATCGTCCGGGTGATGGATTCGGTCGCCCCGATGGAGCAGGCGCGGCACGACACCTTCGTCGCTGGCCGCAGCCTGAGCAGCGCGTCTCCGCAGCAGCTCTACCTTCAGTCACACCGGCTCATTCGCAACGCCTGCCACGAGGAGCGGCGGCCGGGCCTGTTCGTCTTCGCGCTCCACACCGACGTCGGCCTCGTCGGCAGGCTGTGGCTCTCGGCGACCGACGCGCCGCGCGCGGGCACGCTGGGGCGGCACCACGTCGTCGACCTGCCCATCACCCGCGACGGCGCGCTCTCGTTGCGGCACGTGCTCTTCGTGGTGCGACTCGTCGAAGGCCGGGTGCGCTTCTCGTCGCTCGACCTCGAGACGCCGGGCGGGGTGCACACGGTGCTCGGGCCACAACACGCGACCGAGTCCGAACGGCCGCTGTTGCTGCGCACGGCGCAGCTCTCGTTCTTCTGTGTCCCCACGGGGCTCACCTGCGCGTTGCCTGCGATGGGCGACGACGCATGGCGTGCGTTCGACGAAGTGCCGCCTGCACCCGAAGTCGGCAGGTGGGCGTGGCTCAAGAAGCGCCCGGAGCCGTCGGTCGGCGTGCTCACCTTGCGCCTCTCATCCGGTGTCTTCGCGATGCCCGTCGACGAGGCCATGGCGAAGCGCGGGGTGCTCATCGGCCGAGACGAACGCTGCGAGGTCGTCATCCCAGACAGCTACGTGTCGCGCGTGCACGCGGTGGTGCTGAGCATCGACGGCGTCCCACACCTCATCGACTGCGGCAGCTCGAACGGCGTCTGGCACCGCGCGACGGATGAGCAGGCGCGCTGCTGGAGATTGACCGACGGCGACGTCTTTCACGTCGGGAACGCCACCCTCGACTGGCACGCGGTGCAGTAGCGTCTCTTTCGTGACGTTCGACACCACGCACGTACTGCCCATGACGGTGGCGTTGGTGACGCTGCACGCGACGCGCTACCTGCTCGCGGCCGGAGCAGCCTGGCTCTTCTTCTGGACCTGGCGCGGCAACCCGATGACTCGGGAGCGGCGGCTCCAGCAGGCCGACTTCACGCGCGAGGACGTGCGGCGTGAGGTGCTCACGTCACTGCGAACGGCCCTCATCTTCGGCACCCTCTTCGGCGTCGTGTACGCGGGCCTGCCTGTCGTGAAGCTCGAGGCGCGCGGCGCCGGTGCGGTGCTCGAGTTCTCAGCGTGGCTCGCGGCGTTGCTGCTCGTGCACGACACGTACTTCTACTGGGCGCACAGACTGGCTCATCACCCGCGCGTCTTCCGGTTCCTCCACGGCCTGCATCACCAGTCGCGCAACCCGTCTCCATTCGCGGCGCTCTCGTTCGGCGCGCTCGACGCGGTGGTGCAGGTGGCGTGGGCGATTCCGCTCGTGCGCTTCGTGCCCGTGCCGTCGCTGGTGTGGCTGGTGTTCTCGTTCCTGGCCATCGGCATCAACGTCATCGGGCACTGCGGCGTCGAGCCGTACCCGCTGTCGTGGCAGCGGCACCCGGTGCTCAAGTGGCTCAACTTCGCGACGATGCACAACCAGCATCACGTCGTCGTGCGCGGCAACTACGGGCTCTACTTCAGCGCGTGGGACCGGTGGATGGGCACGCTGCTGCCGTCAGAAGCTGCCGCCGTCGACCATCTCACGCAGCACCCGCTCGAGCCCGTCGTGCTCCAGGGCGTCGACCGTCGGCAGTGAGCTGAGCAGAGGACTGGTGGCGAGGCGCTCGAACAGCGCGGGCTCGCAGGGCTTTTGCGCCTTCAGCCAGTCGAGGTCGTCGCGAACCCGAGGCACCGCGCCGCGAAGGCCCGAGAGCAGGGCGGCGGCTTCGACCATCGCCGTGCACCGCATCGGGGAGCACGCGAGGGCCTTCTGCTTCACCGCCGTCGGCACGCCCGTCAGCAGGAACTGGTGCGCAGCGAAGCCCGCGGCGCGCGCGTCCTGCTTCGTCTGAGGCGTGATGGTGCCGTCGAGCAGCGGCAGCCCGTTCGCCTCGAAGAACTCGCGCTCGAAGAGCAGAATCGACAGGCGAATCATCTCGCCGATGAGGGTGCTCGTGGCGCCGCAGACGCTCGCGAGGTGGCGCACCTCGACGCTGGCCTGAGCGAGCGCGTGCTCGTGCAGCCCCTTCACCAGGCGCAGCTTCGCCCACTGCTGCATCGTCACGAAGTTGGGGATGAGCTGCTCGAAGGCAGGCACGTCGCGGCCGTCGCGGAGCGGGCCCACGCTCATCAGCGTCCAGTGGTCGAAGGCGAGCAGCTCGCGCATCCACGAGAAGTCGAGGCCGGCGTAGTCGGCAGGGCCGAACCTCATCCACGCGCCTGGCGGCTGTTTCATGCGGTCGGTGAGCGACGCGGGCAGGTGGAGCAGGCCGGTGTGCCCGCTCTCCCAGTCGGCGCGGCCTGCGAGAAATGCCGCGGCGTCGCGTTCGCGGGTCGGTGGCTCGAGGCCGGGCGTCTTCGCCAGCCGCTTCGAGAAGTCGCAGAACGCGTCGACCGTCTTCTCCGCCAACGCTGCGTTTCGCGCGAGCCACGCTTCCACCGCAGCGCGAGCCTGCGCGTCGTCGCCGCCGTCGGCTCGTGAGAGTCCTGCGTCGACCAGGGCAGCGAGCGTGGCGCTGTCATCATCGGGTCGACGTGGAGTGGTGACGTCGGCGACACCCGTGGCGGTGGTGCCGGCCCCGCGAGCACCGAGGCGGTCGTCAGGCGTGTTCGAGCTGCCTGGAACGGCTGGCGTCACCGCGCGAGGCGGCGCGATCGTTTCCTCTTCGGCGCGCGAGCTCATCCACCAGACAAGCACTACGAACGCGGCGAGCAGTCCTCCCGAGACAGCCAGCCATCGTCGCATGCGCTGAGCATATGGCCTGCGCTGAGGTCGCTTGCTGAAAAGGCGAGCGGTGTTGGCAGGTGCTAGAGCGCGTCCCCATGCGCACGCTTCTCGTGATGTCGGTCCTCGTCTCCTCAGTCGTCCTGGCTCAGCAGCCCCCTCAGCGCTCGAAGGAAGAGATGCTGAAGGAGGCGAAGCGCATCAGCGACCTGATGAACAAGGCAGAGCAGAAGCCGGTCGTGCTGACGCCGCCGGAGCAGCTCTTCAAGAAGGGCAAGGCGACGCTGCTGTACGCGCTGCCCATCAACAAGCCGGCCGGGTACCGGGAGTATCTGCGCTTCGTGAGCGACGAGGGCCTGCTCAAGGAAGCGGTCGCGACGGTGAACGGGCTCGTCGAGCTGCCGCGCGACATCACGGTCTTCTTCCGCGACTGCGGTGAGCCCAACGCCTTCTATGAGCCGAAGACGGGCAACATTCACTTCTGCTTCGAGCTCGTGCAGCTCTTCGACCAGCTCTACTCGAAGGTGGCGCAGTCACCCGAGCAGGCGAAAGACCTGATTCGCGGCGCGGTGTTCTTCGTCTTCTTCCACGAGTTCGGCCACGCGCTGACGCACGAGCTGGGGCTGCCCGTGACGGGGAAAGAAGAAGACGCGGTGGACCAGTTCGCGACGCTGCTGCTGCTCGAGCAGGGCGAGCGCGGTGAGAAGGCGGCGCTGGCGGGTGCGACGTTCTTCCTCGCGCTCAGCGAGCAGAACCCGAAGGGGAAGCTCAAGTTCTGGGACGAACACAGCCTCGACGCGCAGCGCTTCTACAACATCGCGTGCTGGCTCTTCGGCGCGAGTCCGTTCCAGCAGGTGAACCTGGTGGCGAAGGGCCTGCTCCCCGCCGAACGCGCGGCGCGGTGTGGGACCGAGTACCAACAGCTGCGGCAGTCGTGGAAGACGATCGCGGACCCGAAGCTGAAGCGGCCGATCAAGTAGGCGGCAGCGAGGTCGACAGCTCGTTCGCGAGGAGTAGCGTGGGGCTCGATGCGTTCGTTCGCGCTGCTCCTCGTGTTGGCTGGCTGTGGCGTCACGGATCAGCCGTCGCAGCTGCAGCAGGCGCTGTCGTCGAACGTGGTGATCAGCGAGGTCTACGGCGGGGGCGGTTCGACGAACGCGACCTTCGACTCCGACTTCGTCGAGCTCTTCAACCGCGGCAGCGCCGGCGTCACCGTCGACGGGTGGACGTTGCAGCTCGCCACCGAGACGAGCGCCACCTGGAACGTGGTGCCGCTGTCGGGCTCCATCGAGGCGGGCGAGTCGTATCTCGTGCGCCTGGGTGCCGCGGGCCCTGCAGGCGCGCCCTTGCCGCAGGTCGACGCCACCGGCACCGCCCCCGTCGGCATCTCGGGCGGGAAGGTGATGCTCGTCTCTGCGGGCACCGTGATGAACGGCGTGTGCCCCTCCACCGCGCTCATCGTCGACCTCGTCGGCTACGGCCCGAGCGCGACGTGCTTCGAGCGGGCGCGCGCGCAGCAGCCTTCGTCGACGATGTCGCTCCAGCGGCGCGACGACGGCTGTGTCGAGCGTGACGACAACGCGAACGACTTCGTGCTCGCAGGGCCCACGCCGATGCCGCTCTCGACTGCCAAGAGACCCTGCATGCGCGACGCCGGCGCACCGGGTGATGGTGGCTTCGTCGAACCCGACGGTGGGTGTCAGGTGCTCTCGGTGTTTCCCTCTGTCGCCACGCGCGGTGGCTACGACCGGGTCACCCAGCGCTCGTTCGCGCGCCTCTTCACCCAGGAGCCCGCGCTCTCGGACGGAGGCATGCAGTCCCTCTCGCTCGAGGCCGCGTTCTTCAGTGGGCTTGGCCTGCCCGCGATGCGCTCCATCACCAGCGCCGACCGGTACTCGACCTGCGAGCTCTGCGTGACGTACGGCCGCCGCTGCACCCGAGGTACCTGCTTCGAAGAGTTCTTCGCGCAGTCAGGTGAGGTCTCGGTCTCGCAAGCTGATCAGTCCGACGCGGGGAGACTCGCCGGTGCGGTCACGAACGTGCGCTTCGTGCGGTGGGACTTCGCCAACGATCGGCCGGTGCCCGGTGGTCAGTGTGTGGTGATTCCGTCGCTCGCCCTCGACGTCTCGTGGGTCGAGCCGCAGGCTCCAGTGGATGGCGGCACGGCGGGCGGTGACGCAGGAGTGGTGTCCGCGGACGGCGGCGTGGTCGAGCAGGGGCCAACGCCAGGGTGTGGCTGCAGCTCGACCGCCGGCTCTTTCGCCTTTGCGCTCGCGACGCTGTTGGTCAGTCGTCGACGCCGCTGACGCCGCGAGCCGTAAAACTCCGTCCCGGTGCCAACCAGCTGACGCAACCGCGCCTCCAGCGGGACAGCGTGGGTCACCGGCGTCGACCCTCGTCACGGCGACTGAGGCGCCAGCGGGCCTCGCAGCCGCCGTGGAAGCTGGCGAGATGGCTGCGCGAGTGAGACGATTGGGCTCGTGCGAGGTCTCGTCGTCGCGGTGGTGGCAGCGTGGAGCAGTGGCTGTGCGTTGGGTGCCGGCGCCCTGACGGCCGCGGGCCGCACGGCGCTGGTCGAGAACTCCGGGGGTGATCGAGGCAGCGTCGCGGTCGGCGCCTACGCCGGCGTCATGCCCTCAGCGAGCTTCACCTTCGTCGAGGGGCTCGCGTCGGGGAGCGCGCTCAGCTGGAGCGCACAGGTCGGCGCCAACCTGTACGTCAACGGCCTCGGTGGCACGCTCGAGTACCAACACCGGTGGGACCGGGTGAACTGGCAAGGCGCGTTCAGTGGCGGCTCGCAGCTGCACGGCCTGATGGCGTACTTCAGCGTCTCACCGGGCGTGGTGAGCTTCGACGTCGGAGCCGGGGCGCTCTTCGGAGGCAAGTTCGCGTTGCTGGGCTCTTGCGGCACGTTCTTGCGGGACTGCGAGGGCGGCTTCGTAGGTGACGCATGGGGGCCGCGCTTCGCCGCACGCATCAACCTGAGCATGTTCGGACCGTCGTCGTTCTGGGGGCTGCTGTTCGGCTCCACGCGCGACCCGAAGACAGGTCTGGTGACGGTGACGAGCAGCGAAGGGCCCATTCTGCCCATCACCAGCTCGTTGCGGCTCGAGGTTGGCTACCACCGGCTCACGGTGAATGGGCCAGTCGAGCTCCCGAAGGCCGTCGGAGCGCTCAACCTCGGCGTCCAGCTCTTGTTGGGGTTTCTCTGATGACGAAGCCCTTCTTCATCTTCGTCGTCGCGCTCGCCTCGTCGTGTGAGGCCCCGCAACTCGAGGCGCCGCAGTCACCGACGCGCTGCGCGTTTCGCTCCGAAGACTACCCCTCGCGGTTCTCGCCGCTCGAGCTCGGGCGGCAGACCGACGGCGACTTCGTGCCTTTTCGCACCGGTGACGACGTCGAGATTGCGCCGTGGTCGGTCGAGGGCTCGGTGGGGCGCTGGTACTTTCAAGACGTCTTCGTGCGCCTCTCGCCGCCGAGCGACGTCGGCCCGACGGTGTGCGCGCAGGTGGTGGGCGATCTCGGAGACGGGGTCTCGAACGACCAGGGCGTGCTGCTGTCACGCGCGCGCGACGGCGGCTACGTGGGCGGCCCTGTGCCGTTCAGTGCGGAGCTCGCCCACAACGACCAGAACCGCTTCGCCGAAGTCCTCGACGGGAGCGTGGCGTTCAGCGGCGAGGTGCTCATCGGCAACGCGAGCCAGATCGTCGGCGGGTTTCTCGAGGGCATCTCGCTCAGGCGTGTCAACCACGAGGGCTTCCTCAGCAGGCGGAAGCCAACGCTGCTTCCTGCGGTCGATGCCGGCCCCATCGGAGGCGGCGTGCTCGAGCTCGGCCTCTCGGTCATCACCGTGCGGCCTGGCGAAGACGTGCGCGTGCTGATGAGCCTCACCGGCGACCGCTTCGGCGAGACGGTCACGCTCACCGCTGACCCGTTGCCGCCCGGCGTGACGCTCACCTTCCCTGCCACGCTGCCGCCCACGGTGAACCAGTTGACCGCGCGCCTCTCGGTCTCGGCGAGCGTGGGGCCGATGTCGATTCCGCTGCGGCTCGTGGCGCAGGGCACCGCGACCCGTGGCGAGCGCGACAGCGTCATCAACGTCGTCCCCGCGATGGAGCGGGAAGTGTCGCTCACCGTGTTCGGCCCCGACGCGCCGGTGCCGCTGGGCTCGACGGCGACCGCCGAGGTGCACCTCGCGCCGCTGGGTGGCTTCTCTGGGCCCGTGACGCTGGTGGCCGAGGCGCCGTTCGAGCTCGACGTCATCTTGCCCACCACGCCGGTGATGCTCACCGGGCCGATGAACGTCACCGTGCAGGTGCGTGCGAAGAGCTCGACGCCGACGCTCGCGCGCCTCTACGCCGTGTCGAAGCGCGACGTCTGGGGCGGCGCCGAGCTCGCGGTCACCCCGACCACTCCGCTCAGCTCGTACGTCGAGCTGCTGCCGGGTTTCTCCGACCGCCGAGTCCTCACGCTGGGCGAGGTGTTGACGTGGCAGGTGACGACGTCTTCCTCGAGCGGCGAGCCGACGCTGGTGGTGACGGGCGCTCCGCCGGCGTGCGTGGTGAACGTGCCGAGCACCGGCCGCAATCGCCTGATGACGGTGCGCTGTGATGGCGGGGTACCGGCGACGGCGGCGAGTTTGAGCGCGGTGGCGAGCGCTGGCACGGCGACCGAGCGCGCGAGCTGGACGCTCCTGATTCCCGGCCCGAGCCCCGGCCTCGAGTCCTTCGGGGTCGCGCCCGAGCCGAGACCGCAGACCCTCGATGAAGAGTGGCCGCAGGTCGCGGGCACCACCAACGGGCGCTTCGTGCTCACCACCGGGTCCAATGACTTCGGCCCTTCGCTCGTGAGCTTCGATGGTGGCTTCGGCGCCGTCACGCGTGAGACGGCAGACAGCGTGCGAGTGGTGACAGTGGGCCAGGCCGCAACCGCGCGCGTCGTGTCCGTCACCAGGGCGGCGGCGGGGCGGCTCTTCGTGGGCAGCGCCTCGGCCGGTGGGCCCACCAACGCCCGCGGCCCCTTCGACGCCGACGGGCACCTCGACGGCACGGTGTGGGCGGCGACGGGCAGCTCCACCGGCGCCTGGCTCGGTCACTTCAGTGGCACGACGTGGGTCGACGACAGCGCGGCGTTGCCAGCGCTCCCCGGGCTCACCGACCTCGCGCTCGCCGTGAAGGATCTGCAGACGGTGTTGGTGACGGCCGAGCCGCAGGTGGTGGTGCGCCGACTGCAGGCTGGCACGTGGACGACCTTGCCAGCGTTTCCCGCGTCGGTGGTCGCGGTGCCGCACACCGTTCGCACCACGGGGCGGCGGGTGCTCGACGTCGTCATCGACGGAACGGGAGTCCCGGTCGTGGCGCTGATCACTCCGGCTGATCAGCTCGAGGTGTACCGGCTCGAGAGCGGCGTCTGGGCCCGGCTCCCGGGAATCACCCAGACCCCGGGCCTGATTCCGCTGTCGCTCTCGATGTCGGTGAACTCCCTCTCGGCAGAGCCCACCGCGCGCCTCACGCTGGTGTGGCACGAAGCGACGCAGGCCTTCGCGCTGCGCTCGGGTGCCCGCGTGCTGCCCGGCCTCGCAGCGCAGTCGAAGCTGCGCCTCATGCGGCTCACGATGACCGGCTTCGTTGAGCTGGCCATTCCGGGCCTCGACACGACTGGCGGCGCGCCGGAGCACCCCCACGTCGCCTTCGACCGGGACGGTCGCCCGTACGTCTCGTTCGCGGAGAACGGCCGGGTCTTCGTGCAGCGAGCGGTGCCCTGACGTCGCGACGGTTGGAGTGCCCCGAGGCGAGAGGCACCGAGCGCTCATGAGGCCGTGTAGAATCAGCTCATGGAGCAAACTCTCACCGTCGGGCTGTGCCTCTCGCCGGCCGACCGACGGCACCTGGACGAGGCCAGGCTGAAGGCCTTCGGGAGCCGAGTGAGCTGATGCCCGGTCCCTTGCGTTGGCTCCGGCGCTGGTCTGCACCGCTGCTCTACGCCGTCGGCGCCACGGTGTGGATCCTGGCGACTGACGGTGTCGTGGACGTGCTCTCGGATGATCAGGCGACGCTGGAATCGCTTCAGCTGCTCAAGGGGCTGCTCTTCGTCGGGCTCACCTCGGCGCTCCTGGCGTTGCTCGTCCATCGCGTCCACGCGGCGCGTGAAGCCCTCGAGCGGAACGTCGAGGAGCAGCAGGAACTCACGCGGCTGGTTCAGCGCTGCGAAGATCTCGCGCGCACGGCCGACAGCACCACCAGCCTCGGGCAGAGCATCTGCGAGACGGTGACGGGCGCCCTGGGCGTGCGCTCGGCCCTCGTGCGGTTGACGGTCGGAGCGGAGCCGCTGTCGATAGGCGCCGCGGGTGTCGACGGCGGCCTCGCCGGTGTGGGCTCGGTGATGAACGTCGAGCTCGGCCGTCCCTCCATCGGTGCGCTCGTGGTGAGCGGCGGTGGCGCACGGAGCTTCACCCCCGCGTGGGAAGCGGGCTTGCGACGAATCGGCCTCGCCATCGAAGCCGGCCTCAATCGCCTCGAGGTGCGCGCCATGCTCGACACCTTTCTCGAGACCGTGCCCATCAGCGTCGTCGTCTTCGACGGAGCAGGCCGGCTGCAGCTCATCAACGCCGAGGCCCGCTCCCGCGCAGGCGGGGCCACCCCGAGGACAGCAGTTGCGAGGCAAACCACGCTGGCCGATGTCCTCGCAGCCAGCAGCGCCGACGACCTGCTCGGTCCCCTCGTCGAAGCGCAGGCCGAGGCCAGACGAACCAGAGGCGCGGTGGTCGCCTCGCACCGCTACAACGGGCGAACCTACGAGGCGACCCACGTGCCGCTGCCCGATTCGTCGGGCCGCCTCGATGCCGTGGCCATGCTCGCGCGCGACGTGACTGACGAGCTCGCGCTGCGCACCGCGTTGCGCGCGCTGACGACCCAGTCGATGCGCCTGCGGGAAGAAGAGCAGGCGCGGCTCGCGCGCGACCTTCACGACGACCTCGGTCAGCGACTCACTGCGCTCAAGCTGCAGCTGCGCGCCGTCGAACGCGTCGTGTCCGACTGGAAATCGGCGCCTGGCGACCTGGTCGACATCGTGGTCGAGGCGTCTCAGCTCGCCGATGAGACGGTGCTCGACGTACAGCGCATCAGCCAGGCGTTGAGGCCTGCCGCGCTCGGCGCGTTGGGGTTGTCGGCTGCGCTGAGGGACGAGGTGGCGGCGTTTTCCAGGCGCAGCGGCATCGCGTGCACGTCTGCCATCGACGAGCTCACCGTCGAGCCTCCGGTGGCCACGCACGCCTTCCGCATCGCACAGGAGGCGCTCACCAACGTCGCCCGCCACGCCAGAGCGAACGAGGTGAGGGTGGGTCTGGGGAAACGCGACGGGGCGCTCGTGCTCGAGATCGAAGACGACGGCGTGGGCTTCGAGTCGGGGCCGCGCCTGAGTCTGGGGTTGCTCGGCATGGACGAGCGGGCTCGGCAGGTGGGCGGCCGGCTCGACGTTCAGCGCCGAGCCAGCGGAGGCACCGTCGTCAGGCTCACCATCGAGGCGCACTCGTGACGACGAGCCACCGGGTGTTGTTGGTCGATGATCACGAAATCGTCCGCCGTGGGCTCGCGGCCCTGCTGCGCGGTGAGCTGCCCGGCGTCGAGCTCTCGGAGGCGTCGACGGTGGCCGAAGCGCTGGAGTTCATCGCGCGCCAGACGTTCTCGCTGGTGGTGCTCGACCTCAACCTGCCTGGCCGCAGTGGCTTCGAGCTGCTCGAACAGGTCGCCTCGACGTTGCCGGTGCTCATCCTCAGCGGGTACCCCGAGAGCGGCTTCGCGGCGACCGCGCTCAAGCTGGGAGCGCGCGGGTACGTCACCAAGGCGACGGCGGCGACCGAGCTGGTGAGCGCGGTGCAGCACGTGCTGGCTGGCCGGAGGTACGTCTCACGTGCGCTGGCCGAGGAGCTCGCGGAGGCGGTCGTCAGCGATGACGCCAACCCGGTCTCACGCCTGTCGCACCGCGAGCTCGAGGTCATCAGGCTCATCGCGCAGGGCCACTCGTTGCGGCAGATCGCTGTCGACCTCCACCTCTCGGAGAAGACCATCGCCACCTATCGCGCGCGCCTGGGCGAGAAGCTGGGGCTGAAGACGAACGTCGAGCTGACCCGCTTCGCGTTGCAGCACCACCTCGTCGACCCGTCGTGAGTCTGGCTCCCGGCGCGGGAATGGCTGATCAGTAGCGCCCGTAGATGCCGGCGGTGATGCGAGAGATGGACTCTCCGAGGAACTGCCCACGCCGATCGCTGCCCCAGTAGCCCGCGAGCGCCACTCTGAACTGGAACGAACGTGAGCTGACGCTGGCGAGGTACACGCCGAGCTGACTGCCGACGTCGAACGTGCCGGTGTCTCCCTGGTACATGCCGGTCACCGCGACGTAGGGCTGCACCGCCGACCACCACTCGCCGCGGGCTTCGACGCCGACCTCGCCACCACCGATGGGCACCGCGGGGATCGTGTGGAGCAGCACCTGCCCGCCCGCGTAGACGCGCAACGCCACCTGGTGCGTGGTGACCGCCCAGGCGACGAGGAGCCGGGCGAACTCACGCGTGTACTTGATGGCGTCGCGCGGCATCAGCACGCCGTCGCCCAGGTGCGCCGAGATGTGGCTCAGCTCGAGCGAGGCCGAGAACGGCCCGTACGAGGCCATGAAGGGCACACCGAACAGGTAGTCGACCGCCGTCAGCGGGAAGCCGAAGACGTTGCTCACCATGCGCAGGTCCGTCCACACGCCGGCGTCGAACCCGACCTGGAGGTGAAGGGCTCCGCTGTGGAAGTTCAGGAAGGGAATTCGCGACCCCATCACGCCGGTCACCCGGTCCGAGCCGGGAGTGAGGATGACGACGAGCGAGAACTCCGGAGACCGCGGGTGCGCCAGCGGCGGCTCGAACAGGGTGCGTTCACCCAACACGTTGAACCGCTCTGGCTCGCGCGCCACCGGGGGCTCGCTGGCCAGCAGCATCGAACTCGTTATCGCCGACAGCACGAGGGACGTCATGCGGCCTGCTCTATCACTCCAGCTTTGTGTCGGTCGGCGGCTTCCTCTGCGGGTGCCAGGCCGTGAACGCGTTTCACCGCCGCGAGCGTCGGCGCCGCTTCAAGAGGGCGGCGACCAACAGGCCAACAGCGACCGGTCCGGACGAGCCAGTGCAACCACAGCCGACGCGCAAGTCTCGGGGGCTCACGCCCGCGTCGATGCTGCCTGCGTCGACCGACGGACCTGCGTCGACTGACGGACCTGCATCGACTGACGGACCTGCATCGACTGACGGACCTGCGTCGACCGTCGAACCTGCGTCGACTCCGGCGTCGCAGGGCCCCGACGGCTGCACCAGGCAGGAGGTGGTCGAAGGGCCGCAGAAC
>JAUXRI010000143.1 GCA_030681895.1 Myxococcales bacterium
GACGACATCCCCGGGCTCGATGACTCGGGCCTCTTCGAGCTGCACGTCGACTCGGCGCCAGCGCAGAACCTGATGCCGAGCGAAGAGCAGACGGTCATCGACGGGGAGGACGAGTCGGTCGAGAAGGCCATCGTCTCGCAAAGCCCGCTCACCAAAGCCGAGCGCCTTCGCGCGAACGTGTCGAGCGAGCGCATCGAAGAGACCAAGCGCCTGCTCGGCCAGCTCTCGCAGCGGCCCACCAACATCGGCCCTCAGGCCACCAGCTTCGTCGGCCGAGTCGCCGAGCTGGCGGACCTGCACCAGCTCTTCCGGCAGGGCACCCGGCTCGTCACGTTGCTCGGGCCGGGCGGAACGGGGAAGACGCGGCTGTCGCTCCAGTTCGGCACGCAGCTGGTCAACCACTTCCAGAGTCAGGACGACCGCGGCCGTGCGCGCGGTGGCGTGTGGTTCATCGATCTCACCGAAGCGCGCGACGTCGACGGCATCTGCGCTGCGATGTCGCGTGGGCTCGACGTGCCCCTCGCGCCAGGAGACGCCGTCGCGCAGCTCGGCCACGTCGTCGCGTCGAAGGGCGAGACCTTGCTGGTGCTCGACAACTTCGAGCAGGTCGTCGGGTTCGCGAAAGAGACGGTGGAGAAGTGGATGCGCGCTGCGCCCAACGCGCGCTTCGTCGCTTCGTCGCGCGAGCTGCTGCGAGTGCCTCACGAGACGGTCTACGAGGTGCCGCCGCTCCGCACCCCGAAGCCGCAGGAAGCGGTTCGGTCGGCCGAGGCGGTGGAGCTGTTCATCGAGCGTTCGCGTGCCGTTCGCCCAGCGTGGGACCCGACGCCAGCCGAAGAAGACGCCATCGCCGAGATCGTCAGGCAGCTCGACGGAATGCCGCTCGCGATCGAGCTGGCCGCCGCGCGCATGTCGCTGTTGAGCCCGTCGCAGTTGGTGCAGCGCCTGCCGCGGCGCTTCGAACTCCTCGTCGGGAAGAAGGGCGTGACCGATCGCCAGGCCACGCTGCGTGGCGCCATCGACTGGTCGTGGACCGCGCTCGGCCCCGCGGAGCAGTCGATGCTGGCGCAGCTCTCGGTGTTCTCGGGCGGCTTCACCACCGATGCTGCCGAGGCCGTCGTCTCTCTGGCTCACGTCGATCCGTCTGCGTCGACGTTGAGCGTGCTCATGACCCTTCGCTCGAAGTCATTGGTGCGCGCCTACTTCCCTCTCGGCGACGAGGCCCAGACGCGGTTCGGTCTGTACGAGAGCATTCGTGAGTACGCGCGCGAGAAGCTCGCGGCGATGCAGGGCGCCGAGCGTGATGCGGCGCGACGGCACACGAAGTTCTTCCTCGCGCTGGGCCTCGAGCTCGCCAACGGCGCCGAGTCGAGCGCCACGCAGTTGTCGATGCTCGACCTCGAGCGCGAAAACCTGCTCGCCGTCTACGCGCGTGGGCTCGAAGAGCGGGCGCCGTCGTCGACGTCGCTCCACGCCGTGCTCGCGCTCGATCCCTTGCTCTCGTTGCGTGGTCCCTTCAAGCCGCACCTGCCGATGC
This sequence comes from Myxococcales bacterium, assembly GCA_030681895.1. GTDB lineage: Bacteria > Myxococcota > Myxococcia > Myxococcales > Myxococcaceae > Xiheimicrobium. Next base: position 1,538 of record JAUXRI010000143.1, read on the forward strand.
TGGACGCGGCGCTCGAGCGTTGTGGCGATGACGCCAAGCGACGCTCAGAAGGGCTCGAGGCTCGCGCCAAAGCCCGCCTTGCACGAGGCAAACCCAGCGAAGCGTTGCTCGACTTCGAAGAGGCGTGGCGGCTGTCGCGCGACCTCGGCGATCTCGCCCGCGAAGGCCGCATCGAGTCGTTCCTGGGCGTCATCTATCGCCTGCTCGGGCAACGCGCCGAGAGCCGCCGTCACTTCGCCAGAGGCCTCACGCTGCTCAAGAGGTCGGGCGATCGCCGAATGGAAGGCCGGTGTCTGTCGACGCAGGGAACGCTGCTCAACGAGCTCGGCCTCGAGAACGAAGCGCTCGAGTCGTACGAACGGGCGATCGAGATTCATCGCGCGGTCGGTGATCGCCGTTACGAGGGCATCTCACTCGCGAACATGGGCGTCACCCAGCAGGCGATGGGCCTGCTGAAGCAGGCGCGCGCGAACTACAGCCAGGCGCTCGCGATTCACCGGGAACTGGGCAACCGGCGCTCCGAGGGCATCTCGCACATCAACCTGGGCGATCTGTTTCGCGATCAAGGCCAGCCGGGGCCGGCGCTCGCCGAGTACGAGCAGGCGCTGAAGATCCTCCGTGAGGTCGGCGCGCGTCGGCACGAAGGCATCGTGCTCGTCTCTCTCGGGGCGATGCATCAGGAGTTGATCGAGTTGCCCCTCGCGGCGGCGCACTACACCAACGCTCTCGAGGTGCTCGAAGAGGTGCAGGAGTCACGGTACGCGGGGCTCGCGTTGGCCGGGCTCGCGGCGGTGGAGTCGCTCCGGGGCCGGCTCGGTGAGGCCGAGTCGTTGATCGCCGACGCGACGCAGCGGCTCACCGAGGTGAACGACGTCGGCCTGCTCGACGCGGTCGACGTGTACCGGGGCCTGGTGGAGTGGGGGCACATCGTCCACACGCGCTCTCCCGCGCAGGCGCGCACCCTCGAAGTCCGGGTGAACAAGCGCGTCGAGCACGCCGAACGCGCCGGCGCTTCGGACGATCGCCACCCCGGTGGCGCCCCGAGCCCTGCAGACCGAAGCGAACACGTGCGCGCTGCGCTTCGGACGCTCAAGGCGACGATGGCGCGCTTCCCCGCGACGTGATGGATGCAGCGGCGATGAGTCGGCGCACCACGCTGCTGGTCCTCGCGCTCACCGCGCTGCCTCGGCTCATCGTCTTTCCGTTCGCCGAGAACGTCGCTGGTGATGCCGTCGTTCGCAGCTGGCTCGCGCACGCGTGGCTCGAACATCCCCACCTCATCGGCGCGTCGTCTCAGGGCTGTCTGCAGTACGGGCCGCTCCACCTCGTGCTGGTCGCCCTCGTCGAGTGGCTGACGGGCAGCGAGCACCTGGCCGGTCGGCTGCTCAGCCTCGTCGTCGGAACTCTCTCGGCGTGGCCCCTGTTCGCCCTGGCCCGGCGTCTCTTCTCGGATCGCGCCGCGTGGTGGAGCGTCGTCGTCTTCTCGTTGTGGCCGCTGCACATTCAGGCTTCGACGACCTCCGCGAGTGAAGCGTTGAGCGGGCTGTTCGTGCTGGTGGCCGTCGCGGCGGTCGCGCGCGCCGTCGACACGGGCGAACGCGAGGTGCTGTTCGCGGGTGCCCTGGCGCTGACGGGAGGCGCAGCAGTTCGTTACGACGTGTGGCTGTGGGTGCCGCTGTTGGCGCTCGTCGTCTGGTGGCGAGGTCGGTCCTTCGGGAGAGCGTTCGTCTTCGGCGCCATCGCGGCGTCATTTCCCGTCGCGTGGCTTCTGGGGCACCTCGTCGATACCGGAGATCTGCTGTCTCCGATTCGCGTCATCGACGACTACCACCGCGAGTGGTTTCGTTCTGAGGCCGCGCTCTGGGGCGAGCGTGACTATCGCCTCATCGTGCTGGGCTTCTGGCCGCTGACGGCGGTCGCGACGTTCACGCCCATCGTCACCGTCATCGGCGGCGTCGCCCTCACGAGAGCCCGCAGTGGCGCCGCGCGCTGGTTGATGCTCCTGGTGCTGGTGCCCACGCTGCTGTTGTCGCTTCGAGGCGCGGTGCTCGAGTCCTTCGTTCCGCTGTCGCGCTTCACGATGAAGGAGCTGTCGCTGTTCGTCGTGTTCATCGGCGCAGGGCTCGCTGGCCTCGAGTCGCGGTCCAGGTGGGCGGCGTGGGCGTGTGTCCCGATTCTGCTGACCTGGGTTCCGCTGGTCGAGGTGGCCGCGCGCACACCGTGGCGGTGGGCGAACTCCTTCAGAGCGGTGAGCGCGCTGTCGTTGAACGGCGACGATCTTCGGGTGGTTGCGAAACAGCTCCGCACGCGCTCAGCGCCGGCTGACATCGTCGCGGTGGACATCGACCCGCGCGGCTTCGATGACATTCAGCTCGCCTTCGAGTCGGGCCTGCCATTTCGACAGGTGGCCCGGCGTCGCGCTCCGACGTTCGAGGCGTTCGCTGTCCCTGGGGCTCGGTGGCTCGTGCTGTTCGACGGTGGCGTGATGACGACGGCGTTCGATGGCGGCTCGTGGCGTGAAGTCGTGCGCTCCGGGCCGATCACGCTGCTCGAGCGCGCTCCGTAGTCACTTCTTGTGGTGGAACTCGACCTGCCACTTCTGCACCTGCGCGTTGTGGCACGCGTAGTCAGGGCAGAAGACGTGGGTGCCGTCGTTCTTCGAGACGAAAAAAAGGTCGGGGCACTCCAGAGGACTGAGGGCCGCGGCGATGGCAGCACCTCCGGGGTTCGCAATGGGCCCTGGAGGAAGGCCTTTGATCTTGTAGGTGTTGTACGGGTGCGGCGTGAGCAGGTCTTCGCGCGTGATGTTCTTCGAGTACGTGCCGGTGCGGAGCATCTTTGCGTAGATGACCGTGGGGTCGGTCTCGAGCTTGCCCTTGGTTTCGCCTTCAGGGTGGTTGAGCCGGTTGTGGAAAACGCACGAGATCCGTGGGCGTTCCTCGACGGCACCGGTCTCCTTCTCGATGATGGACGCGAGGGTGACGGTCTGGAGCAGGTCGAGTTCGACGCCTGCCTTTCGAGGCGACTTCTTCACTGCCTCGAGCGTATTTTCGATCATCTTTCGCAGCACCTGCTCTTCCGAGACGCTTTTCGGGAACGTGTACGTGTCCGGGAACAGGAAGCCTTCGACGACCTGCGCCGGAACGCCCGCACGCTTGAGGAAGGCCTTGTCGGCGACGAGCGCTTTGAGCTTCTCGAGATCGAGCTTGAGCTCGCTGTTCGCGATCAGGGGCAGAATCTCGTCCCAGCGCAGCCCTTCGGGAATGGTGAAGCGGTAGACCTTCACCTCTCCCTTGATGATCTTCTCGATCGCCTGCGGAGGCGTGAGCGGACCGACGAACTCGTACTCGCCAGCCTTGAGCTTCGGACCCAGCTTCTCGCGTCGCAGCCAGCCGTAGAGCAGGTCGCCGTCGCTGACGACGCCGGCCTTCGCGAGGAGCGTCGAGACCCCTTTGGGGTTGGTGCCTGGAGGGATCTCGACGACCACCGGCGCCGTGTTCCCGAACTGCGTCTGCGCGAACGTGGTGAGGCGCTGCTCGAGGAAGTACCACGCGCCAGCGGCGCCGAGGGCTCCGAGCACGAGGACGACCACCAACCCGATGAGGACCTTCTTCACGGCTCCGAACTCCTTGGCTGCGCGTCGAGCCAGCCCTGCAAGATGAGGGAAGCCGCGACCTGGTCGATCACCTCGCGGCGCTTCTGCCGAGAGACATCGGCCTCGAGAAGTGAGCGCTCGGCGGCGACCGTGGTGAGCCGTTCGTCCTGGTAGATGATGAGCAGGCTCGACGCTTTCGCGAGCGCGTCGCCGAACTTCCGTGTCGCCAACGCGCGTGGGCCCTCGGAGCCATCCATGTTGAGTGGGAGTCCGAGGACGAACCGGTCGACGGAGCGATCCGCGGCCAGGCGAATCAGCTCCGCGAGGTCGGCCTTCAGGTTCGAGCGACGCACGACCGTGATGGGCTGCGCGGTGAAGCCGAGCTCGTCGGCCACCGCGACACCGACCGTCTTCGTCCCGACATCGAGGCCCATCGCACGCACGCGAGGGCGACCTTAGCCTGAGGTGCCGGGCTGGCGATGAATCCCGTCAGGCGAGCGCAGCTGCGAGATCATGAGCGGGCAAGGTGATTCGCCCTCGCACGACCAGCGTCGCCGCTCGTTTCGCGGTCGCTCGGGCCTGCGGCTTCTGGCCCGCGCCGTGTTGCGCCAGCGCGAGGTTGAAGAGGGCCGTTGCCGAGGGCACTCCTTGCTTCACGGCCTCCTCCAGCAACGTCCGGGCCTCCTGCTTCGAGCTGACGGTGCCGGCCTCCATCAAGAGCACCGCGAGGTTGTTTCGCGGCGCCCATTCGTTGGGCGCAAGCTCAGCGGCGCGCCGGTAGAACGACATCGCCTTTTCTTTCAGCTTGCACGCTTCGAAGATGATCCCGAGCTGATGGTTGGCAGTCCAGTTGGTCGGCTCGAGCTTCAGCACCCGTTCTGCCGCAGTGCGCGCCTCGTCGAGCTTGAGTCGCATGATCTCGAGGTTCGTGAGCGCCAGGAGGAACTCGACGCAGTCCGGCTGACGGCGAACTGCTTCACGTGCGTGACGTGAGGCCACTTCGGGCTCCGAACGCTGGAGCGCGAGCACGGCGAGCTTCGACTCGAACAGCCCCTGGCTCTCGTACGTGCGCGAGCCCGCAGCGAGGACTTCTTCAGCGAGCGGGCGTTCGCCGGCGTTGACCAGCAGATCGGCCAGCTCGATGAGGAAGAACGGGTTGGCGACGTTCTGCTCGATGCAGCGAAGGTAGACGTTCGCTGCGCGACGCGCGTGGCCGAGCTTCGCGAGCGACTGTGCCCAGGCCGCGAGCACCGCGACGTTGTCTGGCGCCAGCTCCGCGGCCTTCTCGAACGCGATCGCAGCCTCGGCGACGCGGTCCCGCTTCAACATCAGCCGGCCGCGATTGAACCACGACGGCATCGAGTCGGGCGCGAAGCGGGTCGCGAGCTCGAACGACTCCAGCGCTTCGGCGAACTCTTCCTGCGCTTCGTGGACGAGGCCACGGAGCATGCGCGCGCGGGCGTGTTTCGGGAGTCGCTGAATCACGCCGTCGAGGATGGTCTTCGACTCGTTCAGCTTGCCCAGGTGCAGCGCGATGCTGGCCATCATCACGTCGGGCTCCAGCGACACGGGCTCGAGCTTCTTGGCCTCGGTGACGATCGCGACGGCGCGGTCGACGTCACGCTGGGTGAGGTACGTCTCGGCCTGGGACATCAGTGCGTTCATGGCGTTCATGGTCGTGGTTCCCTGGAAGTGAGTGTCAGACGAGGCGGCGGTCGAGGCCGGAGCGCGAGCCGCTCCCCAGATTCTTCAGGTTCTGGTCGAGCTGTTGCTGGCCTCGATCGAGGTCGGCTTCCTGAATGGCGTCGCGTTCCTTCTGGCTCAGGCTGTCGAGCTCGGGGTCGTCGCGCTTCGCCGTGCCGCTGCGCTCCGTCTTGTCAGCGCCCTCGCCGTTGAGGAGGTCGACGCTCGAGTACTTCTCTGCGGCCTTCGCGGCGAACGGCGTCGCGAAGTTCACGAAGTCGGCGATGCCGGCTGCGGCCGCCTGGCCGGGGCTGCCTTTCGGAGCATCCATCGCGACCTGTCCGAAGATGCCGGCGACCATCGAACCGAGCTCGTTGAAGTCGATGGAGAGGTTGAAGTTGGTTCCGAGGCCGACGGCTGCGGCGATGCCGGCGAAGCCCTTCATGCTGAGCTTCCCGTCCTTGAAGCTGAAGTCGAGGCCGTACTCGACGCCGGCTCCCGCTCGAGCGTCGATGCCGACGTCGAGCTTGAAGGGACCGGTTCCGAGGCTTGCCTGAGCTCCGGCGCGCGCACCGGCGAAGGCGCGAGCGCCGACCTGGCCGACGATCTCGGGCGGGTTGAACGTGGCGGTCGCTTCGGCGCTGCAGCTCGCGCCGGTGCCGCTCGTCGCGTAGCCGGCGGCGTTCGCGCCTGCCTTCAAGTCGTAGCCGCCGAACTTCACGATCGGAGCGGTCTCGGCGCAGACCTGCGCGTCGGCGCCGGCTTCAGCGCCGCTCGAAGCTCCAGCTCGCGCCGTCAGGCCTGCAGGCCCGACCTGTGCTTCGCCCTTCGCCTCGGCGTGGGCGCGCAGGTAGGCGTTCGCTTCACCAGCCACTCGCCCCGCATCGCCGTGCAGCTCGCCGCGCGCATTCGCCGCGACGCCGGCTTCGGCGCGAACGCCTCCAGCGGCTCGAGCGCCATCTGGACCGACCGTTGCGACGGCATCAGCTCGGACGCCAGCGTCGGCACGAGCGGTCACGCTCCCGCTGCCGCCATTGCGCGCGTCGCCGAAGCGGCCGCGCTCGGTGTGCTCGACGCCAACGTGCTCGCTGACCGATTCACGCAGTTCGTTGTCGTCTTCCTTCTTCTTCGTCGACTGCGGAAGAGCGGCCTTGTTGGGAGTGACCGGAGCGTTCTGCGCCGGAGTCGCCGTGCCGGAGTACTCGGCGACCTTCGAGAAGATCTGCACGAGGTTGATGATCGGGCCGACGACGGGAATGAGACCGAGGAGCAGCTTCGGAGCATCGGCAGCGAGTGACTGGAAGAAGTCGGGCTTCGCCATCGCGTCGAGCGCGGCGGCGCCCAGGTGTGAGGTGACTGAGTTGATCGCGGCGTCCGACTGCGCGTTCGAGCGGCTGGGGACTGTGGTCGAGTCCTGCTGCGGGACGACAGGGGATGAGGACTGAATGGCTCCGACGGTCATGGTGCTGCCTCCAGGGAAGATGAGATGGAGGTGGCCAGAGCGAGCCGAGTGCCAAGTGGATGAGTGAGGTGAAACGGCTGGTTGCGAGCTCGAACTGGCCGAGCGTCTCGCCGCGAAGACCGGCTTCTCAGCCGAGCGTCTCGTGAGTCGGACCCGGCCGCCTAAGCGACTGAATCGGCTCGGGAGTCTTGCTGGCCTGCGCGCTGCACAAGCGCCCGACACCGGCAATCAAGCCGCCCCCCCAAACGAGGACACCATGGCTGGACTGAACGGAATCACTGCGCCGAACGGATTGAATTCGAGCGGCGTTGGGTTGGACAACCCGAAGCTGACAGGGCACCTGCAGAGCGCTCACGTCGGCAGCGAGAGCCCCAACAAGAACCTCGTTGTGCCTGACAGTGTGAAGAAGAAGGCCGAACCGTTGCTGGAGTCGCTGCCGAGCACCATCAAGCCGAGCGCGACTGAGCAGGGGCATGGAACGCCGCCCACGCCCGCCCAGCTCGAGTTCGAGCGTAAGGCGAAGGAGCGCGAAGACATCATCAAGCAGAACGCGTCGATCAAGGAGTCGAACCGCGACCTGAATGCGCAGATCGGGAAGGCGGAGACAGCGAAGAGCCATCTCTCGGCGCTGGCGAACGTATGGGACCTCAGCGCTTCGTTTACGAGGGCTGAGCTGAACGACTACACGAACAGCGCAACGCTCTCTCCCGAGATCAAGGCTGCGGCTCGCTGGCTCCTCTCGCAGTCGGACGCCGATCTCGCAGCGCTTGGTCTCCGAAAGGGTGAGGGGGGCGTCACCAAGGACTCGATCAACACGGTGCTGGGGTCGTTGGAGGGCAAGATTTCCGACCTTCGAGCGCAGATTCGTCCAGAGCTGCCCGTGCCGGGTGAACCGGTTCCGCCACCGGCCTCAAACCAGAACCCGACGAGCAGCACGAACAGCTCAACAGGAACGAACAACACGAACGGAACGAACACATCAGAGTCAGGCGGAGCTGCTTCGACCGATTCCAAACAGCCAGCTCAAACGGGTGCTGAATTCCGAGCAAAGGCGCTCGCAAACTCGAACAAGGTCCCCGATTTCGTGTCAACCGCTACGACCGGTGAGGGGCGTATGCAGGACGGACTTCAGCACTGCCAGAACAAGCTGGATGCCCTGCAGACTGATCTCGCGGACGCTGCCGCGCGCGGTGACCAAGGCGCGATTTCAATCATCAACGCGGAGATCGCGAAGTTTCAGGCCGGCCTCTCCGCCCTCATGCAGATGTTGAAACAGCAGCAGGAGATGCAGTCGAACATGTCCAAGATGTTCAACGAGATGGCCAGCTCGGCCATCCGCAACATGCGCTGACCGAGGCCACGACCATGCGAATCGAACTCAAGAACCTCATCGGTCTCGACGGCAACGGCCCCACCTTCGCGCAGACGTACGGCATCACTTTCGATCAAGGCGTCGAGTGGGCAGAGCAGGGACTCGAGATGGCGCGCGATGGCCGTGTCGACGAAGCGCGCGTCATCCTCGAAGGCCTCGTCACCCTGAACCCGCGCAGCGCTGGCTACTGGTTCGCGCTCGGCACCGTGTACGAGAAGCAGGAGCTCATCGACGACGCGGTGCAGGCGTTCACCCAGGCCACCAGCCGAGACGGTCGCAACATCGAGGCGTGGATGCGGCTGGGGCTGCTGAAGCTGAAGCGGGGGGATGGGGCGGGGTTGGAGGCGCTGCGCGCAGTCGTGAAGGACACGCGCGCAGAGAACGCTGAGCTGGTCGCGCGGGCGAAGTCGATTCTGGCGACCTCTCGGGCGGCGTGAGGGCGGGGCAGGGGAGCCGTGCGCGGCAGGTGTTGGGCGGCGGTAAGTTCGGGGGCGCCGCGCACGGCTCACAGCATCAACGACCGATGGCGTCGACCCGTTCTCCAATCGGAGGGTGAGACATGCCGCGAAGCACCGCCCAGCGCGGTGGATCAGGATCCATCTTGTTCGTGCGCGCAGCCTTCACGAGCATCGACCGAAACGCGGGCACGTCGCCCGTCAGCGCCAGGCCGTACCGATCGGCCGCGTACTCGCGCTCTCGACTGACGGCGCCGCTGATCGGGTTCCCCAGCATCAGGCCGAACGTGAACACCAGGACGATGACCGGGAGCGTTCGCACGTCGGCGCGCTCCGAGATTCCGAACCACTGCTTCGCCGCTGAACGACGGAATACCAACTCGACGAGGAACAGAAACCCGATCAGCACGAACGACGAAGCCACGCGTCCGGGCCATCGCGGCTCGTTCACGTGGCCCGACTCGTGCGCGACGGCCGCGAGCACCTCGTCTTCAGTCAGCGTCGCGATCAACGAATCGTTCAGCACGATCGTCCGCGTGGGCCCGGTGCCAGCGAAGTACGCCTGCAGCCGCACGGTCCGTGACGCGGTGTGCTCGACGAGCACGTCACGGAAATCGATGTTCGCCTTTGCCATCAGCGCGGTGATGCGGTCTCTGAGTGCTCCAGCCGGGAGCGGCGTCTGCTCGACGTAGATGCGGCCCCGATAGGGGTCGAGCGCGGTCGAGATCAGCATCAACAGCGACGCCGTCACGCCGAGCAGCCACCACCAGTGCCGCGTACGCCGCGCGAGCCCGAAGAGCCCGAAGACGAGCGAACCCACCGCGCCGACGAACAACAACTTGCCCTTCAGCGAGTCGACGATGAAGACGGCCGGGCTCGCGCGCGACAGACCGTGATCGTGTTCGTGGAAGTACCCAAACCAGATCTCGATGGGGATGTCGGGAACGCTGTACGCGCCGAAGAAGAGCAGGGCGAAGACCAACGCTGCGGCCCACCCGGATCCATTCCACAGCTTCGTCGGGAGCTTCAGCCCGAGACGTTCGATCCTCGCTCCCGCCCGCTCGCTCACCCGCCACAGCGGTCTCGTTGCCCACCGCACCATCACCAGCAACACCAGCGGCGTCAGCGCAAAATCGATGAACGAAAACAGGTACCGGGGCTGGTGGTACGCCTTCACCTCGGCGAGCTGCTCGGCCGTGTAGATGGGCTCCACGCCGCAGCGAGCTTAGCGTCGAACCTTCAGCTGTGCGGCTTGGTCTTGCCCTTGGTCTCTGCGGGCGGGGGTGGAGGAGGCGGCGGCGGGGCTTCTTCTTCGGCCTTCGCCTCGGCGAGCAGCAGCTCCTTCATGCGCTTGAGGCTCGCCCGCGTCTCTTCCACGAACGGGCTCTGCGACCCGATGCGCTCCGCGGCTTCGAGCGTGCGCTCGTACACCGTGATCGCCTTCGCGATGAGCACTCTGATCTTCTTCCGCAGCTCGCTCCGGTACACGTCCTGCTCTTCCGACGCGAGGTCTGCAGGCGCCGGAGCGTGCGTCATGTGCTCGTACAGGTTCTCGTAGAGCTGCCCGATGCGCTGACCGGCTGCCGTGGCCCAGTACCCGTTGCCGAGGCGAATCGCGCGCAGGTAGTGGCCCTGCGCCGACAGCAACAGCTCCGACTTGTACTCGAGGTCTTCGGCGAGCTTCTCGGTGCTCTTGTTCGCGTCGAGGATGATCGACTCGTAACGAAGGCGGAAGATCTCTCCGACGAAGAACTGCGCCTGGCCCGGGAAATACTCGTCGATGAGATCCTTGTCGGGGTGCTCCGAGTACATGGTGAGCACCGAGCGCAGCGTCTTCTCGGCCGCGTCCAGCTCGTTGCTCTCGAGCTCGCAGATGCCCTGCTGCGTTCGTGCCTCGATGCGCTTGTCGACGGAGAGATCGGTGCGATCGCCGAGCACGCGCAAGACCTCGACCGCGTCGGGGAAACGCTCCATGTGGTACAGCACCTCGGCCACGCGGAACGCAGCATCGAGCGTGTCGCCGGTTCCCTTCGCAGGATCCGAAAGCTCGAGAAACTTCGCGTACGCCTCGTCCCAGGCCTTCAGTTTCTCGAACGAGAGCCCCGCGTTGTAGAGCGCGAGGCGGCGGTGCTTGCTGTTCGGGTGGAAGTCACAGATGCGCGAGAAGTAGCGAGCCGCCTGCGCCCAGTCCTCCGCGGCGTAGAAGCTGGTGCCGGCGGCGAAGAGCTCCTCGTCGTTGAGCTTGTCGAGCTCGAGATCGCCAGTGATGACGACATCGTCGAACCGCACCTGCTGAATCGTCGAAGGCGATTTGAGGTGCGCACAGCCCGTGCTCACCAACATCAGGGCCGTCGGGAGCAACAGCGAAGAGAGTCGCATGGGTTTCAAGGACAGCGGCGAAGGAGGCGGGGTTCCCGACTCTAACGCGTGGTCTTCGCCGCATCGACCTGCGCTTCACCCCACAGGTATCGGCTCGTCTCCCACACGGCCTTCAGGTCGTGCACGTCGAGCTCGAACCGCGGCACCAGCACGAGCGGCGTTGGCGCACACAGCTCACGCAACCGCTCGATTCCTCTGGCGTCCTGGGTCGCCAGCAGGTCGTTCTCTTTGAGCGTCTGCTCCAGCCGGGCCTGCAGGGGCCCGCCCATTCGCGCGACCTCGTCCCACAGCGCGTCGGGCACGGGTGCATGAATTCGATTCACTACGACCGCCGCGACCCGCATCTTGTTCTGCTGCAAGAGCGTGTGGAAGTAGACGGCCTCATCGACCCGCTCGGGCATCGGCCCGGTGACGAGCACGAAGGCGGTCGATGGCGCCTGGAGCAGACTGCGGGTCTGGTGCGCGCGCTCGCGGAAGCTGTCGGTCAGGCTCGTGATGTTGAGCATGAAGTCGGCGAGCTGCTGCAGGGTCTCGGTGCCGGTGAAGCGGGCGATCGTCTTGGCGACGTAGCTGCCGCCGAGGTTGAAGAGCTTGAGCCCGAACTTGCCCGCGGCCAGCGCAGGCGTGAGCAGCCACTTGGCCGCGTCGTTGTCGAGAAAGTCGAGAATGCGGTTCGGCGCGTCGAGGAAGTCGAGCGCGTGGGCCGTCGGCGGGGTGTCGACGACGAGCAGCGGGTACTTCGCCTGCTCGTGCAGCTCCCACATCTTCTCCATCGCGATGTATTCCTGCGAGCCCGCGAGGGCGGTGGAGAGCGCCTGGTAGAAACGGTTGTTGAGGATCTTCTCTCGTTTGTCCGGCGGAGCGCGGCGCTCGACGAGGTCGTCCCAGCTGCGCTTGATGTCGAGCATCATCGCGTACATCGGCGCCCGCGGGAGCAGGCCAGCCGCGCCGAACGTCTCGTCGGGAATGCGGGCTTCCTTGTTGCCCAGGGCCTCGAGCCCGAGCGCGTTCGCCAGGCGCTTGGCGGGGTCGATGGTGCAGACCATCGAGCCGGTGCCCTCCATGGCCGCACGGAGCGCCAGCGTCGCGGCGATCGTCGTCTTGCCGACGCCACCCGAGCCCACGGTGATGAGCACGTCGGAGGTCGCCATCGCGTCGCGGATGGGGCTGCTCACGAGTCTGCTCCAGACAGCTTCGTGACGACCTGCTCGATCGCCGCACGGCCGAACTCGGTGCCGAAGATGCGAGGCACGGGAACCACCGGAAGGCCGAGCTTCTCCAGCGTCTTCTGCGAGACGATCGAGAGCTTCGAGCGGGCCTGATGGGCGCGCATGGTGTCGTGGACGAGCGTCGTCGACGGCGCCTCGAGCTCTGCGTCGGTGAAGCGCGTGGGGATGAACCCGTTGAGCACGACCAGCCGCGGCGTCAGCTTCACGCGATCTTTCAAGGCCTGGTGCAGCTCGATCGTCTCGTTGACCGGCAGCTCCTCGGGCAACGACACCAGCACCACCGCCGTCGTCTTCGCGTCGACGAGGAGATCCCTCATCCACGCTGCGTCCGTCGACATCGCGCCCGGCGGCACCGTGTCGACGATGACCTGCGGCACCGACAGAAAGGTGATGGCGTGGCCGGTCGCGGGCGCGTCGACGACGATCCGATCGAAGCGGAACGAGCCGTCGGCCCGCTTCTCTTTGAGGTGAAAAAGGATTTTCCCCAGCAGCACCAGCTCCTGCAGCGAGGGGATGAAGCGCAGGAAGTAACGCACCACGCGGTTCTCGAAGACGGCGCTGTAGATGCTCTCGAACTTGAGCACCATCAGCGCGTACTCCTTCATCGCCTCTTCGGGGCGCACGTTGACGGCCCACAGGTTCTCCTCGAGCGACGTCACCTCGGGACCAACTTCGGGTTTGCCGAGCAGCTGGGTGATGCGCTCCTTCGTGTTCACCTCGCACACCAGAGTGCGTTTCCCCGACCGCGCGCTCTCGAGGGCCAGGGCGGCCGCGATCGTCGTCTTCCCAACGCCACCCTTGCCCGTGACGATCAACAGTCGCTTGTCGGTGAGAGCGGGGTTCACGACGGTCGTTCCTTCCTTGCGGCTCTATCAACCTGCGGGCGGCGGAGCATCAGGCATTCGTTGACTTGTCGCGCCGCGCGGAAAAGCCTCACGGCCATGCTGAAAGACAACCCCATGATGAAGAAGCTCGTCGCCACAGGCGAAGAGCGCATCGGCAAGCTCGTGCAGCAGCTGATGTCGAACGAGAAGTTCGTCGCCGGCGTGCAGACGCTCGTCTCGAGGGCGCTCTCGGCGAAGGGCACGATGGACAAGTCGATCAAGACGGCGCTCTCGGCGATGAACCTGCCGTCGACCGGCGATCTCGACACCCTGCGCGAGAAGATCGACGACCTCGAGGGCCTGCTCTCGCAGCTCGAGTCGAAGGTCGACGTGCTCGTCGATCAGAAGAAGAAGTGACGCAGCTGATGCCCGCGCGGCGCGTCGCGTTCATCAACGAGAAGGGCGGCACCTGCAAGACGACCCTTGCAGTGAACGTCGCGGCGTATCTGGCCGAGAAGAAGAAGAAGCGCGTGCTGCTGGTCGACCTCGACACCCAGGGGCACGCCGGCAAGTCGCTGGGCATCGACCCGCGCGGGCTCGCGAAGAACGTCTTTCACCTGCTGACCGACCCGAACGTCTCGCTCGACGACGTCACGCTCCCGACGGCGACCGCGAACCTGATGCTCGTGCCCTCGTGGAAGGAGATGGCCGAGTTCCCGACCGTCGCCGGCCCTGATCCCCAACGCGCCCGCCGCCTCGCCACCCGGCTCGCGCCCGCGCTCGATCGCTACGACTTCATCATCTTCGACGCGCCGCCCTCGCTCGGCCTCACCACGACCAACATTCTGGTGGCCGCGGAGGAGGTCGTGGTGCCCGTCTCGACGACCTACCTCGCGCTCGATGGCTGCGCCGAGATGGTGGACACGGTCGCCGACGTGAAGACGAACTTCCAGCACGAGACGCTGCGGATCACGCTGGTGGTGCCGACGCTCTATCGGAAGACGCAGCTCGCCGATGAGGTGCTCGCCAAGCTCAAGGAGTACTTCCCGAAGCGCACCGCCGAGCCGCTCGCCCTGAGCGTCACCATCGACGAGGCGCAGAGCCACGGGAAGACGATCTGGGAGTACGCGCCCTGGAGCCGCGGCGCGACCATGCTGCAGACGATCGCCGAAGCGGTGGACCGGGCTGGGAAGACAGCCGCAGCGAAGTAGTCAGCGCTCGCGACCGCGGCGGGGCTCGTCGCGTCGTGGCTCGTCGGAGCGGCGCGCCTCTTCGATCTCAGAGATGCGCTTCTCCATCTGCTCGATGCGCTGCACCAGCGTGTTGAGATCTCGCCCGAGCGCCGGCAGGTTGCCCAGCACGTTCTCGATGGCGTGCTTCACGCGCTCGTCGATCTTCGCCTGCCACGCCTCGACGACCTTCTGTGACTGGGTCAGCAGCGCGGCCGGGGTGAGCGGCTCGGCCTCGGCTTCACGGCCAAGCAGTTTGTCGAGGCGGTTGGTGGCTTCTTCACGGAACGTCGCGACCCGCTGGGTGACCGTGGCGGTGATCTCGTTGAGCGAGTCCTGCGGGCGGCGAATGATCTCGCGCAGCACCGACAGGGGCATCTGGTTCTTCTTCTTCTCTTCTTCGAAGACGATCTGCGCAAGGGTGACCGAGGTCAGGTCTTCCTTGGTGCGGTTGTCGACGATCTGCACCTCGACGCCCTGCTTCACCATGTCAGCGATTTCGTCGAGCGTGACGTACCGGCTCTCCACGGTGTCGTAGAGCTTGCGGTTGGTGTACCGCTTGATGACCTTCGGCTCGCGCGCGGTCTGCTCGGCTTCGCTCATCGGCTTCCCCGGAAAATCTGACGCAGTGCGAAACGCGCCTAGCACCCGAGCAAGGAAGGGGGCAAGCACCTTGAATGACGTATAGTTGCGAGGCCGGTTCCGGTCGGCACCCATGATCGTCAAGTGCGAGCAGTGCGAGACCAAGTTCAAGATCCCTGACGACAAGGT
>JAUXRI010000149.1 GCA_030681895.1 Myxococcales bacterium
CGGGCGACATGTACATCGGCTTGCCGCGAATCATGCCGCTGCTGGTGGTGTCGCTGCGTGACGACGCGCGCGCGATGCCGAAGTCGGTCACCTTCACTTCCGCGTGCATCGAGACCAAGACGTTGTTCGGGCAGATGTCGCGGTGGACGATCTCGAGCGGCTTGCCGTCGCGTTTTCGCAGGTGCGCGTACTCGAGCCCGCGGCAGATCTCGGCGGCGATGTAGCAGCTGAGCTCGACGGGAATCGGCAGGCCCGCGTCGTAGCCACGCCTCGCGACCTGACCCAGCGTCCACCCGTCGACCAGCTCGAGCACCAGGAACGAGTGGCCAGTCGACTCTCCGACGTCGAGCACCTGCACCAGGTTCGGGTGCGTGAGGCTCATCGCGAGGTGCGCCTCGTCGAGCAGCATCTGGCGGAACTGCTCGTTCACCCACAGCCGCGGGTGAATGCGCTTGAGCACCACGTCGCGACGAAACCCGGCCGCGCCCACCTGCTCTCCGAGAAAGACCTCGGCCGAGCCTCCGTCGGCGATCTTGCGAATCGCCCGGTATCGAAGCGCGTCGGCCATGAGCGCCGATGCTACCTCGTCAGCTCTTGCGCGGTTCAGTCATCATTCGCGTCAGCTCACCGGACGTCACCAGTCGATTCAGGTCGCTCGCGCCACCGATGAAGACACCCTTGATGAACACCAGCGGAAACGTCGACCAGTTCAGCCACATCTTGAGCGCGAGGCGACGGCGCCAGCCCGCGAAGTAGCTGCCGTACTCGAGGTAGCGGTACGCGATCTTCTGCTCGTCGAGAATGCGCTTCGCCTTCTTGCCCGGCTGCAGGCCCGAGACGCCGACCACCACGACGTCGTTCTCGGCCACCGCGCGCGCGACCTCTTCGATGAGATCGGCGTTGTACGCGGCCTGAACGGGAACGATGGCGGGGTGAATCGGCGGGCGTGGAGGCGTCATAGGTCGCCGCTCCTAGTCCCCTTCGACAGGGCTCGCAGCCTGAACCGCCCGCGCCTGTCCATTCGGCGTGCGACGCCGACGGATGAAGCCCAGCCCGGCGGCGACGAAGAGCAGCCCGTTCATCGGTGCGCTGGTGCACCCGCACGCCGACGGCTCCAGCCCCACTTCAGCGGTCGCGATCGCGGTCGCCTGGCCATCAGAGACGAGGATCTCGAAGTACAGCCGGTCGGGCTCCTTCACCTGTGGCGCGAGGAACTTCCCACCGCCGAGGCTCTTCGCGAGCGGGCCTCGCGTCTGCACGAAGGTCGTCTCGAGCATGTCGCCGTCATCGTCGACCGCCGTCGCCGTGAGCACGATCTCCTGGCCCGCGCGCACCAGCGAGGGCCCGCCCGCCATCACGCGCGGCGGCGTGTTCACCGAGCGCACCGTCAGCGTCACGCGATCCTTCGACTCGAACATTCCATCGCGCGCCGTCACCTCGAACTCGAGCGCGGTGTCTTGCGAGACGTCTGGCGCGACGAACTGAGCGCCCATCAACGCGACGGTCGGCCCCGAGACCTGGGCCCACTCGAGCTGCACGACGTCGCCATCGGGATCCATCACGTCGGCGGTGAGCATGACGGTCTCTTTCTCGTTCACGCGTCGATCGGCGCCCGCGTCGAGCCTGGGGGCGCGGTTGAGACAACGAGCCCGATCGGCGACGCGCTGGGTGAAGGGCGTGCCCATGATGC
>JAUXRI010000163.1 GCA_030681895.1 Myxococcales bacterium
AGCCCGGGGCACAGGCGCCCGAGACACAGCGGCTCCCCGGAGCGCAGACCATGCCGCACGTGCCGCAATTCAAGACGTCTCTCTGGGTGTCGACGCAGAACGGTCCGCACGCACTGGTGCCCGAGGGACAGGTGACACCGCACGTCCCCGCGAGGCACGCGAGCCCGGGAGGACAGGCCATGCCGCACGCTCCGCAGTTGGCGCGGTCGTGACGTGGGTCGACGCAGCTGGCTCCACACGAGATGAGCGGCATCGCACACGCGCTGGTGCACATGCCGTCAACGCAGACTCCAGCCGAACAATCGGTGTTGCGAGCACACGCGCCGCCGCTCGCGCACGGGCCGCACGACGCGCCGCCACAATCGACGCCCGTCTCAAGCCCGTTCTTCCGCCCGTCGGTGCAGCTCGGCGCCGCACAACGTCCCGAGTCGCAGCCGCCGCTCAGGCAATCGGTCGGCGCTGCGCATGTGGCCGACTCCGCACAGCCTCCACACGCGCCGCCACAGTCGACATCAGACTCGTCGCCGCCCTTCACGCCGTCGAGACAGGACGACACGACGCAGACCCGCTTCGCGCAGCGCGCCGTGGCGCAGTCTTCGTTGGTGAGGCACGCCGCGCCTTTCGCACACGGCGCACAGTCGGGCCCGCCACAGTCGACGTCGCTCTCCTGGCCGTTCTTCCGCGCGTCATCACACAGCGCCGCCGGCCTCGTGCTGCAGCCCGCGATGATGACCAACACGAGCGTCAGCAGGCGGAGCATTGGAGGTTCCCGTTGCAGTTGTGAAAGCCACCAGGACACGGTGGGTCGAGCGGAATCTGCGCAGGGCGCGGAATCATCATCGTGTCTTCACACATGCAGCTCAGCTGCCCGTTGCAGGCCTGACAGCCAGTGCAGGTCAGCTGGTACTGGCCCATGGGTAGAGGCCCGCAACACTGGCCACCGGTGCACGACTCCTGCGCTGCGCACGGTCGATTGCAGCCGCCGCAGTGGAGTGGAGAGACCAACAGCTCGGCTTCGCAGCCATCCGGAATGGTCCCGTTACAGTCTTCGAAGCCCGGCTGACACGCTCCGATGATGCAGGTCGTGTTCGCGCAGGCAGGGGCGGCGTGAGGCGGCGGCGGACACGGCTGGCCACACATGCCGCAGTGGTCCGGGTCGAAGCGCGGGTCGACACAGAGCGCGCCGCCGTTGCACGAGAGCAGCGGTGATTGACACGCCGTGACGCACATTCCGCCGACGCACGATGCGCCCGGCGCGCACGGCATGTTGCAGCCACCGCAGTGCTGTGGATCTCGTTGCGTCGACACGCACCGGCCGCCGCACGACTCCTGTCCCAGCGGGCACGGAGGCAGGCACCCACCGCCGACGCAGACCGAGCCGGACACGCACGGCATGTTGCACGCGCCGCAGTGAGCCGGGTTGGAGGCCGGGTCGACACACGCGCCGGCGCACAGCTGCGTGCCGCCGAGACAGACCAGCGTGCACTGGCTGTTGGAGCAGAAGCGGTCGGCCGCGCAGGTGGTGCCGCACAGACCGCAGTTCGCGCGGTCGGTTCGAGGGTCGACGCACACGCCGTTGCAGAAGAGGAGCGGCGCCGCGCAGCGAGTTCCACACCGGCCGTCGACACACTCACCCGTCGCGCAGTCGGTCGTTCGGCTGCAGGTCTGTCCCATCGCGCACGTCGGGCACCCGCCGCCACAGTCGACGTCGGTCTCGAGCCCGTCGCGCTGCTGATTCGTGCACGACGCCGTGGCGCATCCGCCATCGACACAGGAAGAACATGGAGAGCACGCGCCGCCGCAATCGACCTCGGTCTCGGAGCCGTTCTGAACGCCGTCATCACACGAGGGCGCCGCGCAGCGATTGAGAACGCACACCGAGCTCGAGCAGTCGCCGTCGGCGAGACAGAGCCCGTTCGTCGCGCAGCCCGCGCAGACACCACCACCACAGTCGAGATCGGTCTCTCGGCCGTTGAGCCGGCCATCGGCGCAGTCGGCAGGCCGCTGCGTGATGAGCTGACAGCCCGTCGTGAGCAGCAGGAGGAAGACGACTCTCATGACGTCACCAACACAGACTCGGCGATGACTGGAGCCACCGGAGCCGCGCCGCCGCGCGCTGCTTCGAGCAAGGCCTTCAGCTCCGGAGCCACCGACGTCAGCCGCAGGTACACCACGTTCGGCCGCACGTTCGTCTTGAGCACCTTGCCGTAGAGGTCGCCGTTTCGCAGCGCGCCTCCCTCGACGACTCGTAGTTGCAGATCGCTCAGCGTCGGCAGGTCCTCGTCGACTTTGAGCTCGAGGCCGAGCTCCGAGAGCGCCTCGACGTGCGCGACGTGGGTCAGCTCGCCGACCTGCTTGGACTTGATGGTGGCGTAGCGGAGCTCGATGGGCGTCTTCGGAGTCACGAGCTCCTCGGTCGCCGTCTGCAGCTTCACGTCGAACGGCGCACCGACCGCCAGCGCTTCGTGAATCGTCATGGTGCCCTTCACGCCCTTGGGCGAGACGACCTGCGAGGTGCCGAGGGTGAGCGCGTCGCCGCACCGCTCGCGGGTCTGCTCCGAGATGAGCACCTGCCCGCCGACGGTGAACGACTCGACGCGTGAGGTGAGGTTGATGGTCGCGCCGACGATGCCGTACTTCGCGCGCAGCTCCGAGCCGATGTTCCCGAGCACCACTTCTCCGCTGTGCACGCCGATGCCCATCTCGACCTCGGGCAGCTCGTGCGACGCGTTCCACCGGTTGATCTCCGGCATCGCGTTGAGCATCTCGATGGCGCAGGCCACGGCGCGCTTCTCGGTGTCCTGAAGCGGCAGCGGCGCACCGAACACCACGAGAATCGCGTCACCGATGAACTCGTCGATGGTGCCGCCGTAGCGCGCGATGATGCGCGTCATCGACTCGAGGTAGTGGTTGAGCAGCTTGACGACGTCCTCCGGCTCCATCGAGCCGCACATGCTCGTGAAGCCACGCAGGTCGGTCATCATGATGGTGACGAAGCCGCGCTGGCCACCGAGGCGAAGGCCGTCGGGAGAGTCGAGCAGGGCCTGCACCACCTGCTCGGTGAGGTAGCGCCCGAACGTCTGCCGGACGAACTCGCGCTCGCTCTCGGACTTCGCGTGCGCCCGACGTGCCGCGCGCCCACCCATGATGAGGCAGAGCACCGAGCTGCCCACCACCGCGAGCGACGGGCTGACGGCCGGCACGTGCAGGCCCGACGACGAGAGCAGGAAGGACGTCGTGAGCAGCGTGAGCACCAACAGCGCGTTGAGGAGCAAACCGGCGCCCGTCGAGAGCGACACGCCCACCGCCGCCGCGACGAGCGCCGCGAGGACGACCACCAACGCGTTCACCCAGCCCGGAGCCTGATGGAAGAAGTCGTCGCGCAGCAGGTTCGCCAGCATCGTCGCGTGGTGCTCGACGCCGGGGAGTTCACCCAGCGGCGTGGTGCGCAGGTCGGCCGCCGCCAGCGCCGTCGAGCCGACGAAGACGTGTTTGCCGGTGAGCGACGACGGGTCTCCGCCGTTGCTCCTGGTGGTCGCGATGGTGGTGGCGAACTTCAGCGTCTGCTCGTCGACCATCTCGAAGTCGGGCGCTGCGAGCGCGGGGCTTCCGCTCGTGAACTCCAGCTCGAGAATGCGGCCCGGGTCTGGCGAGTAGCGCGCGGTGCCACGAAGCACGGCGCCTGCGGCGAGCTGCGCGGGGTCGATGGACGACAGCGGTACCACGAGGCCGTCGCGCGTCACCTTCGTCTGGTCGTCGAGCTTGAAGCGTTGGTCCTCTCCGAGCGGGTTGCCCGTCAGCGTCAGCGTCGAGTCGGCGCGCACCAGCGACCAGAGCGGCACGTAGGCCACTGGACCGTCACCACGCGTGTCATGGCGGCCCTGGTACCGAACGCGCGTGCGGCCGAGCCGGTCGATGGGAATGCGTCGTTTGCCACCGAGGTCGACATGCGAGCCCGGGACGATCCGAATCGCCGACAACGGAACGCCGAGGTGCTGCGCCGCGATTCGCAACGACAACGATGGCAACAGCCGGTCACGAAGCCGCGCGACGAGCAGCGAGTGACGGAGCACGTCGTCTCCACCATCGAGCAGCACGTTCGCCATCGCGATGGCGTGGGCCGACCGCGCGACCGGGTCGACGACCGGGTTCGGCGCCGCGTCACCACCAACGAGGTCGGTGTACTCGGGCAGCGACGCGGCCGAGTCGTGCCAGGGAATCGAGTTCGCATCGAGCGCACGCAGCGCGGGCTCCGACATCGTGGGCCGCGACTCACCGGTGAGCCGCGCGATGGTGAAGGTGAACGTGACGTTGCTCGAGCGGCGAACGGCGTCGCCCACGGCCGTATCCCACTCCGGGTGCTCTCGTGACGGGTCGACGAGCGAGACGTCGAAGGTGAGGCTCGCAGGCTTCGCAGCCGACACGACATCGATGAGGCGTGCGTAGTTGAAGCGCGGCATCGGCCAGCCCAGCCGCGTGATGCTCTCGTCATCGACGGCCACGACAACGACGTCTTCCTGACGTACTGCCGAGGGCAGTGCGCGACCGGTGGCCAGCTCGGCCTGTGAGCGCTCGGGGAAGCGGAGCTTGAAGAAAAGATCGAGCGCGCGGGTCTCCAGGTAGTCGTCGATGCGAGCCCAGCCGAAGACGGGAATGATGAGCGCCGCCACCACGACGCCGACACCAACGGCACGAAACGCGCGTGCGCGACGCGGCGGCAACGTCTCGAGGCGATCTTCGACGGCATCGACCCGCGCCAGAATCGACGCGACGAGCGCCCCGAGCACTTCGCGGAGCCGGTAGATCGCCACCGCAGCGAACAGCACCGCGAGCGCGTGCACCAGCAACGACAGCAACGGAAAGCCAAAGCCCGGCAGTCGCGTCGTCGCAGCCCACGCCGCCTCATCGCGCGCGAGCCACAGGGCCCCCGCGCCGACGAAGAACGAGAGGCCTGCGAGGTCGACGCGACGCTGGGCCATTATTTGGCCACCGTGAACGCGTAGACCTTCGACGACGCGCCCGAGAAGCCCTTCGCGTCGACGCCGGTCACGCGCCAGAACCACTTGCCCTTCGCCAGCGGCGTCGGCCACGAGACGGTGGTGGCGCTGACGGTGGTGCTGGTGAGGTCGACGACGAAGTCTGCGTCGCGCGCGACCTCGACCACGTAGCTCGCGGCCTCGGAGCCGCCTTGCCACTCGAAGCGGGCGTCGGCGTTGAGCGTGCCCTTCTGCGGGCCGATGACTTGAGGCGCTTCGGGCAACGCGGTGGGCGGCGACGTCTTTCCATCCGCCGACATCACGGTGCCCTTGCCCGCTGGCACCTCGACGGGCTTCGCGGTCGGATCGTTCGCGGGCGAGATGGCCACCAGGCCTTCGAGCGTCTCGAGCCGCGCTCCTCCGTTCTCTTCCACGCCGAAGCGGAACTGCGTGCCTCGCACCGACGCGACCGCGACGCGCGTCGACGCCTCGAAGCGCGAACCCTGCGACGCCTTGCGCACGTCGGCGACGATGCCTCCGGTCAGCACGTC
This sequence comes from Myxococcales bacterium, assembly GCA_030681895.1. Classification (GTDB taxonomy): domain Bacteria; phylum Myxococcota; class Myxococcia; order Myxococcales; family Myxococcaceae; genus Xiheimicrobium. The sequence goes on from JAUXRI010000163.1 coordinate 5,528, forward strand.
GACCTTCACCTGCCGGTCTCCGCCTGACGGGAGCGAGAGCACCGCCATCTTGATGAGGGACTCGGGCTTCACCTCGATGCCGCTGCCGTCTTTGAGGTGAATCGTCACCTTCGCGTTGGGGCCCGTCTTCACCAGCTCGTTCACCAGCACGGGCATGCCGGGCTCGGCGGGCTTCAGCGAGTTCTCCTCGGCGCCGAGGAACGCCGGGCCCGACGTCGCAGCCACCCGCGCGACGACTTCATCAGGCGCGCGCTCCACGTACCGCAACGAGATGCCCATCGAGTCGTTGCGCTGCGGCGCCGGCGCCAGGGCGAACACGCGCGCCTTCGGGAGCCCCGCTTCCACCAGCGCCGCGGCGATGGCCTTCGCGCTGGCGAGCCCCTTGCCGTTCGCGCGCTCCGCGTCGGGCACGATGGCCGCGACCGTCACTGCGCGCACGAGACGATACCGTTCGACCTCCTTCGCGAGGTCGGCGAGGCAGCCCTGCCCTTCGGGCGTCTTCACCCACGCTTCCGTCACCGGCTTGCCGAGGCGAATGTAGCCAGCCTCGAGCTTCACACCGCCACACCGATCAGCCGCGCTCGCTGACGTCGCGACGAGCGCACCCAACAGCACGAGGAGTCCATGCGTCTTCATTTCGCTTCTCCAAGAATCAGGAACTCGACTCTGCGGTTCTGCTCGCGACCGGCAGCAGTCTTGTTGGTGGCGCGCGGCCGCGTGGGCCCGAAGCCCGTCGCGATGAGGCGCTTGGCGGCGACGCCGCTCTTCACGAGCACGGCGCGAATCGCCTCGGCGCGCCGCTTCGACAGCTTGATGTTTGCGGCCGCGTTGCCGACGTCGTCGGTGTGGCCCTGAATCTCGAGCGAGATGGTCGACGCGGCCAGCAACGTGCTCGCGACCTGCTTGAGCAGCGGGAGCGCCGCAGGCTGCAACGTCGCCGACGCCGTCTTGAAGCCGATGACGCCGTTGATGACGACCTTGTCCTCCTGGAGCGTGACCGCGCCGACGCCGGTGTCAGGGCAGCCATCGACGTCGTTCTTCCCGTTGATGGTCTCGGCCTCGAACGGGCACTTGTCCTTCGCGTCGGCGATGCCGTCGTGGTCGTTGTCGGGCTCGGGACAGCCGTCTTCGTCTTCGAAGCCGTCGACGTCTTCGGCGCTGAGTGGGCAGCGGTCGAGCTCGTCGCTGGTGCCGTCTTTGTCGAGGTCTCCCTCGGCCGCCTTCACGGGTTCAGTGGACGACGGAGGCGCATTCGTCGTCGGCGCCTCGAAGAACCCGGCCAACGCGAGCTCGGGAAGCGGCAGGTGCGGGCAGCCGTCGTCGGAGTTCCCCGGCTCGAGCGGGCAGCGGTCGTCGTCGTACCCGACGCCATCGCCATCGACGTCGGACACCTCGTCGGGACAGCCGTCGTCATCCTTCGTGCCGTTGATGGTCTCGGCGTCCTGCGGGCAGCGGTCCTTCGCGTCGGCCACGCCGTCGTCGTCGTCGTCGGCCTCGGGACAGCCGTCTTCGTCTTCGAAGCCGTCGCGGTCTTCTTTCGTCACCGGGCAGCGGTCAGCGTCGTCGTCGACCCCATCGCCGTCACTGTCGAGCGGCGGAGCAACGACGGGCCCTGCGTCGGGGTTGGTCGAAGGCGCGAGCACGTTCGCAGGCGTCGCCGACAGAATTCGCGAGAGCGCCACGTGCTCTGCCGCCTGGAACTCAGGGCACCCGTCGTCGTCTCGAACACCGTCGAGCGTCTCTGGCTCGAATGGGCAGCGGTCCGCGACGTCGGCGATGCCATCCTTGTCGGCGTCTGGCGCGAGGTCGGGGCAGCCGTCATCGTCTTCGAACCCGTTCGTGGTCTCGGCCTCCGAGGGGCACCGGTCGACCACGTCGGCGAGGCCGTCGTCGTCGTCGTCGAGCTCGGGGCAGCCGTCTTCGTCTTCGAACCCGTCGAGGTCTTCCTTCTGAACCGGGCAGCGATCGGCGTCGTCGGGAACGCCGTCTCCATCGGAGTCAGCGGTGACGAATGCAACACCCGGAGTCACTCCACCGTCGACACGAATGCCCTGAGAACTCGTCGCAGAGAGGCCAGCGTCGAGGCTCGGCGTCGGAGCGTTCGTCCCAGCGACACCCCCGTCGACGCGTGAGCTCGGAGGCGGAACGGCGAGCACCGATTCTGGCGCGCGGTTGACTTGCGGCGCGAGCACCCGAGCCAGCGCAGCGTCGGGCGCCATCGCTGACTCCGGACACCCATCGAGGTCGCGAACGCCGTTCTTCGTCTCGGGCTCGAACGGGCAGCGGTCGGCGCCATCGGGAATGCCATCGTCGTCCGAGTCGCCACCGGGCCCCGCCGGCCCTGCCATCATCAGCCTTCCGTCACCCGCCACACAGCCAGCCGGCGTTCGTCTGGTGTTCTCTGGGCAGGCAGTCTCATCGATGGGCGGCGGCTCGACGACGGCGACGCTGCTGCTCTTTCTCGGAGCCCACGAGAGCCGGGCGATGGCGCGAAGGTCGGGCGTGCCCGAGGCGCCGAAGAACGCAGTGCCACCCGCGACGCCGAGCAGAATCGTGTCAGCGATGAGCAGGTGCGCGCCGCCGAGCACCTCGAGGTTCATCCCGTTGAGCGAGAGCGCGTTCTCACCGACGACCTGCATCGCGAACTGAGACTCGGGCCCGATGAAGAGCGAGTCGTTGAACAGAGACACGCCGAGCGCGAGGCCTCCCTGCGCCTCCGACGCGGCCGTCATGCCGAGCGCTGGAGGCCCGAACGACGCGTACTGCCGGAAGAGAAAGCCACCTTCGAACGACCAGCGCGCGACGCCAAACGCGCCGGCCATCACCACGCGTGGCCGAAGCCGAAAGCCGGTGTCGCCTTGATGCGTCGACGACGTGCCGATGGGCATCCACAGGTCGGCGCCGAGGTGCAACGAGAACGGGTCGACGTCAGCCTGGCCTGCGACACGCACCATCACACCGACGCGAGGGTCGCCCACGCCAACGCCTTGCAGCGGGCCGACCTGGCTGACGGGCTCGGTGCGGCCGGTCTCGAGGAAGGTGACGGGCAGCGTGCCGCTGAGCACCACGCGGTCGAACAACGAGCCGGCGAGGTCGACGTGGCCCAGGAGCGCGTTCTCGATGATGGGCGCGATGTCTCCACGGCCCGTGGCCAGCCGGGGCACGAGCGTGTTGCGCGAGAAGTCTGCGGTGACGCCGACGGCGCCGAACCGAAGGCCCGAGTACCAGGGGCGCTCCACGAGGAACTGCCAGCTGCCGGCCGAGGTGCCGTCGTAGCGGTGGAGTCGAAAACCACGCTCCTGCGCCAGCGCCGGAGCCGCCGCCCCGAGCAGCAGCAACAACACCATCGTCGGGCCTGCAGCGGGGGAACGTCGCGACGACATGAACGCGCGAGCCTAGAGGTGGGCCTCGAGTCGAGGAAGGTTCATTTCGTCACGAACAGCGACCGACAGTGTCGGTGGAATGCCTTCACCGACGGTTCGAATGAGTGTCACGACCGGTCTGTTCAAAAGTACGGCCACCTCAGCCCACTCACGCCGCATGATTGGCAGCGAGGTCGTCACGTGAGCTTCTTGAAGCGTCTGTTCGGCGAACCACCTGCGAAAGAAGCCTCACTCTCGGATGAGCGCTTCACGTCGTTTCTCCTGGGCTGGGAGTGCGAGCTTCGGTCGAGCTCACTTTCGCCCGACGCGCTCTTCGAGGAACTCCCCGAGCGATTCCTCGAGCACTTCTCCGGAACCTTCGAGCAGCCCACCGAAGCCCGATTGCTCGGCGAGCTGTGGAGCCGGGCCCTCATGCCGATTTTCACGCCTCGCCGGTGAACCCCGAGAAACTGCACACGCCAGCGGCGCTGCGTCCCGAGAACGCGGCCGCCTTCACCGAGCGCGTCACCACGGTCCGCAGCTCGGCAGGCTTCAACGTCGCGCTGACTGACCGGTTCGAAGCGCTCTGGAAGAAGCACGGCGGTGTGAGAGGCCAGCTCTGTCACGTCGGGCCGCCGCACACCTTCGTCCGAGCTGGCGAGCAGACGGTCCTTGGCGTGCGCAACGCCTTCCTGAACCTCGAGCCCATCGAAGCCTCGTCGCTTCGGCGACCTGCGCGCGGCTACGTCATCGCGAAGGAGCGGAGCGCTGCCGTGCGCTCCACTCCGTGGGCGCGTCAGCACTGGTGGTGGGCCCGGCCGGGTCGGACTCTTCGTGCTGTCGTCGTCACCACTGAGCCGGTTGGCTCATGACGACTCGCCCGTCGACTGGCCCGAGTGGTGCCCGGTGCTCGACGTGCCCGAGACGTTCACGTGGGTGTACCGCGACCGAACCACCGACGCGTCGCACTTCACGGGCCTCGAGACCGCCGCAGGCCTGGCGCGCGAGCACACCACCATCGGTCCGTCCGACGACGCCGTCGAGCGTCTCCACCGCGCCCAGTTCGGAGCGTTCATTCAGGGCGAAGTCCTGGACCCGGCCGACCTCGGATACCTGCAGGTGGGTTGGGCCATCGCGAGGTGGCTGCTCCAACACGGAGACGGCATGGTCATGGACGCGGAGTCAGGGCGGTGAAGCGCTGCTGTCGTGGGAAGCGGGCGGCTGGCCCACCGGTCGACGGTTCCTGCTCGAGCGCGAGGTCCGGTTCTCGACCTCCATCGAAGAGACGACGTGCGTCCTGGCGACCCTGGGGCTCGTGAAGTTCGGTCGACCCGAGCTGCTCTGCGTCGTGGGCGCGGAAGACGTGGACGCGAGTGGCACGTTCGCGACCGCGACGATTCCCGGCTGGGTCAACGAGACGATGGAGCTCTTCGCGAACCGGCTCGCGATGGGCGCGCACCTGAGGCCCGGTGACGTCCACGCATCAGGTGGCTTCGACGCTGCGGGTAGGAGAGCATCTCGTCATGCGCTCGCTCCTGAACGTCGCGGTGGTGCTCGGACTGCTCGTCTCGTTCAGCTGCGGCATGCCGGTACAGCCGTCGACGTGTGAGCCAGCCACCTGCAACGGGTGCTGCTCGAGCGACGGCCGATGCGAGCCGGGAGACGACGACCAGGCCTGTGGCAGCGCTGCTTCGCAGTGTCAGTCGTGTGGCGTCGGCCGCAGCTGCACGGCGCGACGCTGCACCAGCACAGGTGGAGTTGGCGGAGGAAGTGCCGCAGGCGGGGCAGCGGGAGGCGACTCGGCGGGTGGATCAGCAGGGGGTGATGCAGGCGGTTCTGCCGGAGGAGCAGCAGGTGGCGCGGCGGGCGGATCAGCCGGCGGCGACGCGGGCGGATCAGCCGGCGGCACAGCGGGTGGATCGGCAGGCGGATCTGCAGGCGGCACAGCGGGAGGATCTGCAGGTGGCTCCGCTGGTGGAGGCGCAGCAGGTGGCGCGGCGACCGGTGGTGGCGGCGCGCTCCCGACACCGAGCTGGGTCCTCGACACAGGGCTCACGGCGAACGAGCTCGGCGTATTGGTGAACGACAACGACCCCATCTCCGTCGCCATCGCCGATCGCTACGTTCAGGCCCGCAGCATCCCCGCCCGGAACGTCGTGCGCTTCGCCTTCGACGCCGGCACGAACACCACGATGACCGTCGGTGTGTTCAACCCGCTCAAGGCCCAGGCCGACGCCATCGGTGCTGACGCTGGCCTGCAGGCGTGGCTGATCACCTGGACCCGCCCGTACCGCGTCGACTGCATGTCCATCGGAACGGCCTTCGCCGTCGGCTACGACGCGGGTTTCTGCAGCACGCCGTGCAACGCGACGACGTCGCTGCGCAGCTACGACGACGAGGGCGTGACCGACGGCGGAGCAGCACACCGTCTCTGGGACAGGCTCCGCGTACGACCGACGATGATGCTCGCCACCACACCGAACGACGCGGGCGTCGCCTTCGCCACCATCGCGCGCGGGCTCGCCTCCGACGACACCTTCCCCACGGGCGAGGGCTACTTCTACCGAACGACGGATTCGGCGCGCAGCGTCCGGTTCTCCGAGTTCCGCTTCAACACGCTGCCGCAATGGGCCGACGGCGGGCTCTCGCTCACCTACGTCGACTCGTCGATGGGCGGGCCGCAGGCGCTGGTCGACGCGGGCTCGGTGCTCTTCTACTTCCAGGGTCTCGCGTCGGTGCCGTCCATCGACACCAACCAGTACCTGCCCGGCGCCGTCGCTGATCACCTCACGTCGTACGGAGGCCAGGTGCCGACGAGCGGCCAGATGAGCATCTTGCGCTGGCTCGAGGCAGGCGCGACGGCCAGCTACGGAACCGTCGTCGAGCCGTGCAACTACACCAGCAAGTTCCCCAACACGACGGTGCTCCTCAGCCACTACTACCGAGGCGAGCCCATCATCGAGGCGTACTGGAAGAGCGTGTCGATGCCCGGCGAGGGGCTGTTCATCGGCGAGCCGCTGGCGAGGCCGTGGGGCGGTCACCAGACGGGCTGGAGCGCGAGCACTCGCACACTCACCTTGACGACGACGATGATGAAGCCCGGCCTTCGCTACGCCATCGACTCGGCGCCGACCCGCACCGGCCCGTGGACGCGCGTGCAGACCAACCTCACGGTCATGCGCCACCAACGGGCCACGCTCACCGTCACGGGCGCGATGGAGGCGTTCTACCGGCTCAGGCGGGAGTGACGCGACTTCACGGCGGAACACTCGCGTTCCCACAGACGTTCCCCCGATGCCGTGGTTTGCTCCGCGGCCTCTGGAGGGGATACCTGCATGAAACCCATCGACACCCGCGTCGACACGGTGACGCTGTACCACCGCGGCGCCACCGTTCGCCGAACCGCCACGCTCGACTTCAGCACGGGAGCACCGTCCGAGCTGCTCGTCGCCGACCTGCCGCTCTCGTTGCTCGACCACACCGTTCGCGCCCGCGTCGAGAGCTCGAGCGGAGCGGTCGTGCTCTCGAACGTTCGGATCGGGCTCTACGCGCCGCCGCGAGGAACCCCCGAGACGCCGCCTGACGTCGTCGCGCTCAAGACGGTGCGCAGCACGCTCGAGGTCACGCGCGATCGCATCGCCCAGCTTCAGTACGAGCTCGGTCAGCTCGGCTCGGTCTCGGTCAACCCCCGCCCGTCGCCCGAAGAAGGCAAAGCGCCGAACCCGTCACCGATGTTCGCGCGTGCGTCACTCGAGACGATGATCGAAGACGCTTCGACCAGGCGCGTCGAGCAGCTCCACGCGCTCGAGGCCGACCTCAAGAAGCGCGTCGAAGAAGAGGCCACCATTCTTCGCCGCATCACGCTCGCGTCCACCGCCTCGAACGTGCGTCCCGACGAGCTGAAGAAGTCGGTCACGCTGCAGGTGTTGCCGGGCTCGACCGCGAAGCAGGGCACGCTGGTGCTCGAGTACTTCGTGCTCGGAGCCCGCTGGGCCCCTGCCTACCAGTGCCGCATGACGCGCGACTGCCGCTCCGCCGACCTGCAGCTGCGCGCGATGGTGATTCAACGCTCGGGTGAAGACTGGCGCGGCGTGAAGCTCAAGCTGTCGACCGCCTCGCCGATGAGCTGGACCGAACTGCCTGAGCTCTCGTCGATTCGAATCGGCCGCGCTCAGGCGCCGCCACCAGGCAAACGCGGGTTCCGGCCGCCACCCCAGGGTGCGTCGTCGCTGTTCGCCGACTACGACCGAGGGCTGAATCAGGCGCGCGCGAGCCAGCCGGTGATTCCGACGTGGCAGCCTCCGGCGCTCGTGCTGGCCCCGATGCCGACCCCCGATTCGTTCGGCTCGGCGGGCGCTCCACAGGCCGAGATGGATGACGAGGGCATGGTCATGGAGGAGGAGGCCGAGCGAGAGGCGCCGATGCGCAAAGAGATGAAGAAGATGGCCTCGCGGCGTGATGGCCCGATGCCGCCTCCCGCGCCCGCGGCGATGGCGTCGCCCGTGATGTCTGCGATGCGCCCTGCGGCTGGCCGCGCGATGGCGTCGCCGAAGAGCGCCTCGATGGAGTCGCGCCTGAGCGTCGACGCCGACCTCTCCGACGTGCTCGGTGGCGCCGCGCCCAGTGAGCTGCAGGTGGTGCTGTACGCCTCACTGCGCCTCGGCCCCGCCTCCGATGGAAACCGCGGGCAGCTCACCTCGGTCGACCGGCGCCGCGCCTTCCTCGACTCCCTCGTCGCGCTGCAGCTCTCTGCGCCGTTCGACGTGTTGTCCGTCGTCGAGGCGGCCGAGAGCCAGGGCCAGCATCTCTTCCAGCTCCCCGCGCCGTCGGGCACCTCTGACGTTCGCGCCGAGGCAGGGTGGTTCGACTACGTCTACCCGACCGACGCCGCGGTCGACGTGCCGTCCGATGGCACGTGGCACTCGGTGCCCGTGAACACCCGCACCGCGACCGGTGATGTCCGCTACGTCGTCGTGCCGCGCGAAGACCCGCAGGTGTACCGGCTCGCGCTGGTGAAGAACCCGCTCCCCTCGCCCCTGCTCCCAGGCCCCGTCGAGGTGTACGTGGCTGGCGAGTACGTGCTGACGACGGTGCTGCCGTCGGTGCCTCCGGGAGGCGACTTCAAGCTCTCGCTCGGCATCGAGCAGGCCGTGAAGGTCGCGCGCAACACGACGTTCCAGGAGCAACGCTCGGGCGACAAGGTCGTCGCGACCAACGAGCTGATTCACGACATCGTCATCGACGTGGTGAACAACCTCGACCGCGAGGCCACCTTCGAGGTGCGGGAGCGCATTCCACAGCCCGCCGAAGACGCCGAGGTGGTGGTCGACGAAGGCAAGGTGTCGCCGTCGTGGGAGACGTACCCGCAAGACGAGCGCGGCCACGTCATTCAAGGCGGGCGGCGTTGGGTGCTCTCGGTGAAGCCGGGCGCGACCCAGACGCTCAAGGCCAACTACCGGGTGAAGCTGTACGCGAACAACGAGCTGGTCGGCGGCAACCGCCGGGAGGTGTGAGGACATGACGACCAACACGCTGATGCCCGCAGGCCTGACCCTCGACGCGCCGGTGAAGCAGGTGACGCTGCTGGAGGATCGCGCGCAGGTGAAGCGCTCCGGCACGCTGACCCTCGAACCCGGCCAACACACGGTGCTGGTGCCCGACGTCGCGCCGGTGCTGCAAGACCTCTCGCTCCGCGCTGAAGCCAGCGGTGGTGCGCGCGTCGTCGATGCCCGTGTGCGGCGCGCGCTGAAAGTGACCAGGGACGAGCGGCCCGAGGTCGCCCGAGCGCTCGAGAAGGACATCGAGCAGCTCACCGACACGGTGAAGGCGCTCAGCGAAGACCAGGCCCTGACGCAGCAACGACGTCAACGCCTCGAAGAGATTCTGGGGCGCGGCTTCTCGGAGCTGCCCGAAGACATCTCGTGGGGCCTCACCGCGCCGCAGTGGGAAGAGAGCCTCGAGGGCCTGTTCGGAAAGGTGCGTGCCCTGCGTGAACGTGGGCTGTCGCTCGAGCACCAGCTGCGCGACGCGAACGAGACGCGTGCCCGCCTCGTCTTTCAACGGCAGGCCTTCGACCGCCCTGACACCCGCTTCACGGCGTGGCTCGAGGCCGACGTGCTCGTCACCGGCAAGGCGTCGGTCGAGGTGTCCTTCGAGTACACGGTGCCCAACGCGCTGTGGCGGCCGATGCACTCGGCGCGTCTCGCGGACGGCGCCCTCTTCTTCGAGAGCCGCGCGTGCGTCTGGCAGAACACCGGCGAAGCGTGGACGAACGCCCGGCTCGTCTTCTCCACCGCGCGCGCGTCGCTCGGCATCGAGCCCCCGCTCCTCTCGGACGACCTGCTCACCGCGCAGAAGAAGCAGGACAAGCTGGTGGTGCAGGCACGCGAGGTGGTGATTCAGAAGGCGAAGGCAGGGCCCGGCGGCGGTGGTGGAAGCGCGCCAGTGCCGAGCACGGTCGAGCTGCCGGGCGTCGACGACGGCGGCGAGATTCGCAACCTCGAAGCGAAGGGCCCGTGCACGGTGCCGTCTGACGGTCGCCCGACGATGGTGCCGCTCTTCGACTTCAAGGCGACGCCGAAGCCGAAGTACCTCGCGTTCCCCGAGCTCGAGCTGCGCGTCTTCCTGACCTCGCTGCAGAAGAATGAATCACGCTTCCCCATTCTCGCGGGCCCGGTCGAGCTGCTGCTGCAGAACGGCTTCGTCGGGTGGACGAAGGTGCTCTTCGTCGCCGCAGGAGAAGCGTTCCAACTCTCCTTCGGGCCAGACGACTCGCTCCGCATCGCCCGTGCCGAACGCGAGAAGGAGCAGGAGTCACACGTCGACAAGTGGAAGACGATGACGCAGTCGGTGTGGCTCTACCTCTCGAACGTCGGCGACGAAAAGAAGACCGTCGAGGTGCGAGAGCGCATGCCCGTCTCGGAGCTCGAGCAGGTGAAGGTCGAGCTGGGCGCGAAGCGCTCGTCGCCGAAGCCAGACGTCGATGACCACGGCTTCCTCACGTGGACGCTCGAGCTGCTCCCGCACAGCCAGCAACAGGTGAAGTTCGCCTACGACGTGTCCACGGCGCCGGGCGTGCAAGGCATGTGAGGCTCGCCTGAGGCTCCCCCCGATGCGATGAGGGGCTCATGCGATTCCTGCTCCCGCTCTTCATCGTCTCGTTGTCGTCCTGCATGGCGCAGCAGTGGCAAGGCACCTGGGCCGGCTCGGCGACGGTCAACGATGGCCGCATGCCCACGACGATGAACGGCACCCTCGTCATCACCAGCGGCGCTGGAATTCCGGCGTCGCTCGTCTTCGCGTTCAAGGGCTCGACCGCGGGCATCTCGAAGGAGTGGAGCTGCCCGGCTGGAGGCGTGTCGACGGCGAGCTCGACCGCCTCGACCGCCACCATCGCGACGGGCGCGTCATGCAAGCTCACCGTCACGCCCGATGACGGCTGCACCTACGACACCGTCTTCAACTCGGGCGAGTTCACGATTCAGGGCGACGCGATGACAGGCACTGGCGGCGGCCGCCTCACCACCACGTGCACCGGCATGGGCTCGACCACCTCGGACTTCGGCTTCACCGTCACCGCGACCCAGAAGCGGTAGCGGAGCGGCCGGGTTGCGGCGCCAGCAGCGCTGAGCTACGACTTCGGTATTGAGAATCGTTCTCAATTACCAAGACGAAGGCTCCGATGCATCGCTGGCTCCGCACCATTCTCTCGAGCGTCTTCGTGCTGCTGATGCTGGCGTCAGGGCACCTGCTGATGGTGGCCGTGAACGCCGCCGAGGTCGCGATGACGCGCGGCACCAGGAGCGAAGGGCTCGAGGCCCGGCTCTTCACCGACCAGTCACTCTCCGCCGAGCTCGACAGCGCCGTACTGCGGTCTCGCTCGCCGGAGCATCGCGCGCTGCTCGCCGCAGCACGTGAGCGGGTGGCCCGAGGTGAGCCGCTGGTGCTCCACACGATGCCGGTGACGTCGTTCCTCGTCGGCGCGACGCTGGGGCTGACGGCGCTCGGGCTGGTGCTGTTGTGGCTGACGTCACGCCTGCAGAGCGACGCGGCGCAGACCATCGTCGGCGTCTTCGCCGGAAACCTGCTGTGGACCGGGAGCGTCGAGTACGGGTTGACTATCGCCTCGCGCGCCCTCGGCATCGGGAAGACCATCGGCGTCGTCGATGGAACGCTGACGGCCATCTTCGGGGAATACGTGCTGCTCAAGCACTCGTGGGGCGCGCTCGTGCTGGTGATGGCGTACCTGCTCTTCCTCGAGTCGTCGCGGTGCCCTGCGTTCCTGTTCTTCCGGGAGCGCACGCCGCTCATGCGCGGCAGCCTGGTGACGGGGCGCATCGACAACCGCGGGCCTCGCACGGCGTTTCAGTACGCGACGACGGTCTGGGGCTTCTACCTGCTGTTGTTGTGGGCGTACGACGAGCAGCTCTTCGGCGTGCACGGGTGGTTCACCACGTCGGTGCTGCTGCTGTCGCTGGCGGGCACCGTCTTCACCGTGTGGAGACTCCACCAGCACACCGGCTGGGGCGCGGCGATTCGGTACGCCATCGGCGCGATGGTGGTGGCGTGGACGCCCATCGAGGTGCTGGGCAAGTGGGGCATGTTCCGCGAACCGTGGCTGCTGTTGCACCCCACGACGGTGACGCTCTTCTTCGGCGGTCTCGCGCTCGGTACGTGGGCGCTGGTGCGGGCTCAGCGGCGCGCGCGAGAGCTCGAGCTGCCCACCGCCACTGCCTGAGCGCTCACCGGCAGGGCGTCGACCTCGGCGCCGGCGCGACGATGACCGGACCTTCAGCCGTGCCGATTCCGTCGAGGAAACACTCGACCTGGTGCTGCACGTCTTCGCGGTCGAACACCACGTAGTGACCGAGCTGAAACGGCGTCTGCACCTGCGACGTGCCGACCGTCACGCCGTTCACGTTCTTCGAGATGGGAAACGCGGAGCGCACCGGCAAGCCAGCGAGCGAGAACGTGTCGACCGACGCGGCGTCCAGGACGTCGCCCGCGTGCGTGACGCCGAGCTGCACCGCGACCGACGTCTGCGCCCAGGGGTGGAAGTACCCATCGATGATTCCCTGCGGCATCAGCGCGGGGTGCGCCACCTTGCCTGGCAGCGGCTCGCGGGCGACGTGCCGGGCCTTCGCGCTCGGGTCGGTGAAGTCCCACAGGCTCTGAAAGGCGTGGAGCAGCGGGTGCGTGCGGTCGATGAGCTGCGTGCCTTCGAAGCCCAGCAACTGCGAGACGAGCTCCTGCAGCCGCACGGGGTACGTCGTCGAGGTGGCGATCTCGATGAGCAGCCCGCCCGCGCCCGAGAAGACGTAGCCCTGAATGCGCGGGTCCACCGTCGAGACGGGAATGCCGATGGTGCTGCCCATCGAGTGGCCCATCGCCGACAGCCGTGTGACGTCGAAGCGCGAGCCCGCCACGGCGACACCCGTCGAGAGCAGGCGGGTGAGGTACTGCACCTCCATCGCCGAGACCTGCATGTTGTCGATGCTCGAGTCGATGTCGCCGAAGACGTCGTAGAGCATGCGCCCCGTGGTGTCGGGCGGGCTCTCGCGGTCGCCATGGAGCGGGAAGTCGAAGCCCATCACCGCGATGCCGCGCGCCGCGAGCCAGTCCGAGGGGCCTGAGCCGAGCGGAGGCTCTCCCTGTTTGTCGCGCGTCGTCGTCGGCGCGAGCGGCCCGCGGTCGACGCCTTCACGGTACTCGCCGCCGCTCCCGTGCAGGTAGAGCATCAGCGGCCAGCCACCCGCCGGCATCAGACCTTTCGGAATCGACACCGACAGCCGCACCGACTGCGTGCCCTGCTGCACCGGCGTCTGGCCATCGGCGCTCCACACGATGCTGCCGCGGCCCGGCTTCGGTCCCGACTGCACGTGCGGCACCCGGTACCGCCCGACGTACAGGTCGAAGCGCGGGTACCCCTCGAGGCGGGTGAAGGGCTCCTCGAGCGAAGGCGCAGGGAGCGTCTCGACCCACGCCGACAACCGCGTCAGCGCAGACATCGGGTCGATGGTGGTGAAGACGGTCGCGCCCACCACGCGACGGCGGTCGACCTTCGTCTCGTCGAGGAACACGCGCAGCGGGCGCAGCGTCTCGAGCGCGGCGGCGTTGGCGTCCTTCGTGCCTTCGAGCGCGGCGTGGAAGGCCTCGCTGCGGCCGAGCGGAGCTCCCGACGTGTCCTTCACCCGGTCGGTCACCACCACCGCGTACGTCGTCTTCGCGCGGCGGGCGAACCCAGCAACAGGGATGACGGCGAGCAGGTTGGGGCCCCGAAACGGCGCCGCGTCGGCGGTGAAGCTCACCTCGAGGGGAAACCGCTTGCCGTAGTCGGGAGAGCTCTTCGTCACGTCGACGAAGAAGACACTGGCCTCGGCGGTCAGCGCGTCGCCCGGCGCCTTCGGGAGCGTCGCCACGTCGACGCCGCTGCTCACCTGGAAGAAGACGCCAGCGTTCACGCCCCAGCCGTCGACCCGCGCGTCGATGGAGGTGAGCCACGTCGTCACCAACTGCGAGCGCGTGCCCGGCCAGCGGTCGAGGTTGAAGGTACCGTCGCTCTGCCGGCGCAGCTCCGAGGGCAACGGCACGCTCCAGAAGTCACGGCCGCCGGGCTCGAAGACGACGCGGGTGTCGCGGGGCACGAACCGGTCGGGCGCTTCACAGGCGAACGAGCAGGCGAGGAGCAGCAGCGAAAGACGACGCATGTCGCGCAGCTACCCCGCTTGCGCTCGTGACAAGGCGCTTTCGTCACCATTCCTCATGAACGGTTTGTCATCGAAGACCGGGTGGTAGCGTTGCGCGCGTCCATGGAGCGCGACACGCCGTGAGTTCGCCGTCAGCGCATCGTGCCGACCTCGACGGCTGGCGGGCGCTCGCGGTGACCCTCGTCGTGCTGTTCCACGGGTGGCCCACGCTCGTGCGTGGCGGCTTCGTCGGCGTCGACGTCTTCTTCGTCATCTCGGGCTTCGTGGTGACGCGCATGGTGCAGCGCCAGCTCGAGGCGAACACCTTCGGCGCCTTCGACTTCTACGCACGGCGAGTCAATCGCCTCGCCCCCGCGCTGCTGCTGGTGGTGGTCGCGACGGTGGTGGCGGCGGTGCTGCTGTTGTCGCCGTCGCTGGTCGCGATGGTGGTGACGCACGCCGCGGCAGGCCTGGCGATGGTGGTGAACGTGTTGCTCGCGGCGCAGGCCTCGTACTTCGACGTCACGGCCGAGGTGAAGCCGCTGCTCCATCTCTGGTCGCTCGCGGTGGAAGAGCAGTTCTACCTCGTGGTGCCGCTCGCCGTCGTGCTGACCCGACGACGACCCGGAGCGGCCCAGGCCGCGACGCTCGTGCTGGCCCTCTCGTCGCTCGTCGCCAGCGTCGTGCTCACCGCGAGCGCGCCCACCTGGGCGTACTACCTGCCCGTCACCCGCGGGTGGGAGCTGCTCGCCGGCGTGCTCGTCGCGCAGCGCCAGACGACCCTCGCTGCCGGCCACCGTCTGGCGCGAGAAGGTCTGGCGCTGCTGGGCCTCGGCTGCGTGCTGGGCGCCGCCATCGGCTTCGACAAGACGACCCCGTTTCCGGGAGCGTGGGCACTCCTCCCAGTGGGTGGCACCGCGCTGCTCATCTGGACCGGGCCCGAGACCCGACTCGCCAGGCTGGTGAGCCACCCACGCATCGTGTGGCTCGGCCTCGTCAGCTACCCGCTCTACCTCTGGCACTGGCCGGTGCTGACGTTGAGCCGCCTCGCGGTACCGCTGGAGCAGGCCGTCGTCGTCACGCCGCTCGCCATCATCGCCTCGCTCGGGCTCGCGTCGGCCACGTTCAGCCTCGTCGAGCGCCCCATTCGTTCACGCCAGTCGAGGCTCGTCGCCGGAGGCCTGGTCGCCGCTGCCGGAGCGCTGGGGCTCGTGGGCGCGACGCTTCAGCTCACGGGCCGCGTCGAGCGCTGGTCCGGGCGAGGCCCCGAGGCGGCAAAGGTGAGCCGCTTCGAGCACGACTACGAGTACCGCATCGACGCACGCTTCGGCACGTGCTGGCTCCTCGACGAGCCGGCGAAGGCTGACGCATCGTCGTGCGTCGAGGAGTCGCCACCCGAGCTGCCGCTCGTCATGGTGTGGGGCGACTCGCACGCGGCCCGCTTCACCGCCGGGCTGCGCGCGCTCCAGGCCGAACGTCACGCGTTTCGCATCGCGCAGCGAACGCGCTCGAGCTGCCCGCCGCTGCTCGACCTCGGCACCGGCTTTTGTCGAGACGCGAACCAGTCGGTGATCCTCGAGGCCGGTGCGCTTCGCCCGGCCGTGCTCGTGCTCGACGCCCGGTGGACGGAGGAGCCCAGGGCGTCACAGCTGCGCGCGACGTTGCAGCAGCTCCACGGGGCGGTACCAGCGACGAAGCTCGTCGTGCTCGGCCCCGCCCCCGAGTGGCGAGTCAGCCTGCCGTGGACGCTCAACAAGCGCGCGGCGGTCGAGGCCATTCCCGAGCGCCTGAGGCCCGACGCGTTCGAGCATCAGCGCGAGGTCGAGGCGCAGCTCGCCGCGGCGGCGAAAGAGAACGGCGCCACCTTCGTCTCGGCCCTCGACGCGCTCTGCACCCTCGAAGACGGCTGCCTCGTCCGACTGTCGGCGGAGCCGCTGATGCTGACGACGTGGGACTACGGGCACCTCACCACGCCAGCCGCAAAGCTCGTCGCGCGGCGTGTCGCGCTCTCGTGGTGACGTGGCCGCCCGCCCGCGCCTCGATGGAAAGTGCCCGGAGTTGCAGCGGCCTGCGCGGTGGCAAGCACCTTGCTCACTTCGACCTTCATGAGCGCCTCGGTCGAGCTGAACCTGCCAACCCTGTCGTGGACGCCGTCGCACTGGATCGTCACGGTGCCCGCGCGACTGGGCCGCGTGCAGAGGTACTTGTGCACCACACAAGCCATCGCCCAGCGACTGCTCGCGATGTTCGTGCGCGCGAAGACGCCCTCGCCGCGGCGTGGGTGGCCGTTCACGAAATAGGCGTCAGAGCCCGAGCGCCGTCTTCACGGGCCCGAGGCTCCGCCGGCTCACCTTCGCGACCTGCCCGTCCGACAACGTCACCTCGTGCAGCCCGTCGTCGCTGCGCAGCGACTTCACGGCGTCGAGGCGAATCAGCTCGGCGCGATGCACGCGGAGGAAGCCGTGGGCCGAGAGGCGCTCCTCCAACATCGCGAGCGGCTCTTCGATGAGGTGCTCTTCACCGTCGGCGACGAACACCGTGTACTTGTCCGACGACCAGAAGCGGGTGAGCCCGCGCGCGTCGAAGAAGCGCACTGTGCCGCGAGCGCTCGAGACGACCCGCGTCGCCGATGCTGGCGCGACGGCCTCGAGCGCCTTCGCCACGTTCGCCTGTGACGCGCCCTGTTTCGCGCGCAGCTTGTCGAGCGCCGCGGCGAGCCGCTCGGGCCGCACCGGCTTGAGCAGGTAGTCGACGGCGTTCACCTCGAAGGCCTTCACCGCGAACTCGTCGTACGCCGTGCAGAACACCACGGCCGGCAGGTCGACGTGGCGCTGCGCGAGCGTGATGCCGTCGATGCCGGGCATGCGCACGTCGAGGAAGATGACGTCGGGCGTGAGGGAGCGCGCGCGGGTCAGCGCCTCTTCTCCGTCTTCCGCCTCGCCGACGACCTCGACCCCACCGAGCGCCTCGAGCTGACGAATGAGCCGGCGCCGCGCTGGTGCTTCGTCATCGACGACCAACGCGCGCAAGAGCGTCGGCATCAGCTGGCTCCAGGAATCGCGAGCCTCGCGAGGCAGCCACCGCCAGGTACCGCCTCGAGCACGAAGCGGCTCGACTCTCCGAACGCCAGCCTCACCCGTTCACCGAGGTCCTTCACGCTGGTCTGCGTGCCCCGGTGGCTCGACGCACCCGGGCCCGGCCCATCGTCTCTCACCTCGATGACGACGAGCTCGCCTTCCCGACGGGCCGACACGTCGACTCGCCCCGACTTCCGGTCGGCGAGCCCGTGCAGAATGGCGTTCTCGACGAGCGGCTGGAGCAGCAGCGGCGGCACCTCGAAGCCTGCGAGCGACGGCTCCATCGAGACGCTCGTCGTCAGGCGCGCGCCGAAGCGGGCCGTCTGAATCGCGAGGTAGTCGGTCACCATCTCGAACTCACGAGCCAGCGGCACCACGCGTGTCCGGCTGCTGTCGAGCGCGTACCGGAACAGGTCGGCGAGGCGCTCCAGCGTTCGTTCGGCCAGCGCCGGGTCGTCGGTGATGAGGCTGGCGACGGTGTTGATGGAGTTGAAGAAGAAGTGCGGGTTGGTGCGAGCCTGGAGCGCATCGAGCTGCGCGCGCAAGGTGGCCTGCCGCTCGGCCATCGCGAGGCGCTCGACGCGCTGCACCCGGTTGCGTTGCCCCTGCACGAGCAGCGACGGGAAGATGATGATGGAGGCGATGATGACGCTCACCACGGCGAACTGCGACGCCGGCAGGTCCCTTCCACAGACGGCGTTGTGCAGCGGCAGAATCGCGACGCTGACGAGCGCCGCAGTGCCGACGACGACCGCCACGTGCAGGGCTCCGCGGGCGGGCCGAGCGTGCACGCGAGACAGCAGCCTCGGCATCACGAAGGCGTAGAGCGGATGGAGGACACCTGTGATGGCGACGAAGGGAATCAGCATCGACGCGAGCTTCTGCAGCTGCACCTCGAGCGGGAGCGTCATGACGCCATCGACCAGCAGCACCAGCGCGACGAACGGGGTGAGTGGGTAGAGGAAGAGCAGCTCTCTGGGGAGCAGCGGCGCCGCCTCGGGGGCCTGCACTTCGATGCGCGTCGAGCCGCTCACAGCGGACACTGTATTCGCGAGCTGGCGAGGACGCCCCCGGCGCGGCGACGGGCGGTCGATGGCACCCGACGAGCGGTTCAGGGCGGTCAAACGCGGTAGCTTGTGGGCCTCATGGCCGGCATCCCCTTCTCCATGCTGACCCGTCAGTTGCTCGCCCTGGGCGCCGCCGGCTTCTCGAGCCGATACCCGCACGCGTGGCTGGTGTGGGAGCCCGGGGAGCGCGTGGCGCCGATGCCGAAGCCGGGGATTCCGGTGACGACCGTCGTGCCGGTGAGCTCGCCCTCTCGCGCCCCGACGGTGGAAGACCCGCTGTGCTTCCCGCTCGTCGTGCCGGTCTCGGGCCTCGCGATGCGGGTCGGCCGGGCGCCAGAGAGTGACCTCGTCGTCGACGACCTCACCGTGTCGAGGGAGCACTTCGCGCTGGGGCTCGAGAGCGCCGACTGGGTCATCACGGTTCCTGCGGCGTCGAACGCGACGACGATGGTCCGGAACATGTCGCTCCAGCCCGGCGAGAAGATGCGGCTGCTCGACGGCTGCACCATCGTCGCTGGCGGCGTGCAGTTCACCTACTTGAAGAGCACGCGGTTGCTGGCGAGGCTCGTCGCAAGGGTGGAGCAGCTCAAGAACGGCGGATAATCGAGCAAGAGCCCGGCCGTCGACGGCAGCGGCTTCGAGAGCGTCGCGTTCATGCCCACCTCGCAGCCGCGCGGTCAGCCCGCGAGACCGGAGCGACGAGCAGGCGCGCGCGCCCTTGCCGACGAGCTGGACGGGACACCTGCCAGCGCTGACGTCAGCGCGCTCCGGTGCGGCGCCGACGGACTCCGGCGACCATCAGGAGCACGGCGCCGAGCGCCAGACCGTCGACCTGCTGGCAGCCACACGACGGCGGCACCTGCTGCTGACCGCCAACTCCAGCATCACCCGACAGCGAGCCAGCGTCGGAGGTGGTGGTGCCCGCGTCGGTGATGGTGACTCCTGAATCGGCCGTCGTGCCTGCGTCCGCGATGGCACCTGCATCGGCCGTCGTGCCTGCGTCCGCGGTGGCACCTGCATCGGCGAGCGTGCCGGCGTCCTCGGTGGTTCCTGCATCGGCGAGCGTGCCGGCATCGAGCACTCCGCCATCGTCGTCGTTGGGGCGGGTTCCCGCGTCTGCCTGAACGATGATGGCGTTCGCCCACAGCCGCGCCTCGAGGAAGAGGTCGCTCGAGGACAGCGCGGTGTTGTGCACTTCGATGGCGAGGAAGTTGTCGCCCGTGCGCAGCAGCGACGCGGCACCGGGAAGGTTGAAGACTTCGGCCACGCCCGACTCGTGGGCGCTCGCGAGCGTCTGGTGGCTCTGATTGGCGGCGACGTTGCGGCGGGCGACCTCCTGCCCGTTGAGGAAGGCGACGAAGCCGTCGTCGTAGTCGACCTCGAGCGTGAGCCCGCGCACGTCGGCCGGCTCGACGAAGAGGTCGAACTCGAAGCGGGTGAAGAGCGTCGCGGCGGAGCCCATCGTCACCGTCGTCACGAGGCCGGCTTCGCCGTAGCCGATGGGTTGGCGCCCGAGTGCCCAGAGCGAATCATCGAAGGCGAAGCCGCTCCAGGCGGCAGGCGGCGCCGTCGCACCGACCAGGTAGCGCAGCGGCGTGGTTCGACCGACGAACTGCACGCCGCCGTCGGGAGCAGGCGCAACGCCAGCATCGACGACCCCTGCGTCAGTCACGCCCGCGTCACCCGCGACGACGTACGGCACCGCAGCCATCGCGAGCGTGTTGGGTGGCGTCGCGCGGTCAGCCACCATCGTCGCGGTGAGCGTGTACGCCGCCGGAGCGTGCGCTGCCGTGGTGAGCCGCACCGTGCGTCGATCGGTTCCGAGCACCGCCGAGGTGACGGCGATGGGCGGCGAGATGCTCCAGGCTGCGGGCCGCTCTGCGCTCGATGGCCCGGTGCCCGCCTGCACAGGCTCGTCGAACACCGCCTCGACCTGGGTGGGCGTGACGGCGCGTGCAGCCACCAGCGCGGGCGGCCTCGTGTCGGCGCCCTTCGCCAGCTGAAACACGTCGACTGCCGAGCCATCGTCCTTGAGGAAGTAGCCGTGCGCGACGTTGCCCGAGAAGTCGACGACGCTCGTGCCCAGCACGCCGCCGAGCTGAAACGCCATCATCGGATGCGTAGGGTTCGCGAGCGCGCCGGACTGCCCGGCGGTGCCGCTGACGACGTAGAGCGTGCCGGTCGTCGGCGTTGGCTTCGAGTAGTTCGCGGCGTCGTTCTGCACGATGGCGTTCTGCCTGAGCAGGTACGTGCGCTCGTAGACGTGGCTGTGGCCGGCGAAGACGAGGTCGACCCCGGCCGCCTCGAGCACCGGGAGGATGTTCGCCTTCACCGAGGCGCTGTCGGTGTGCGTGCCTCCCGTGTACGGAGGTACGTGAAACGCGACGATCTTCCAGGTGGCGGTGCTGGCCGCGAGGTCTGCCGCAGCCCACGTCATCTGCGCCGAGCCCGCGCTGTACGAGTTGACGTGCGTGTCGAGCACCACGATGTGCGCGTTCGCGTAGTCGAACGAATAGTAGAGCTCGGTCGAGATGGGGTTGTTGGCGGGCGTGTGGAACGCGTCGATGAACGGGCGGCCGAGCGGGTCGAAGCCGACGTCGTGGTTGCCGATGACGGGCCAGATGACCATTCGCCGCGAGAGCTCGGCGTACGGCCGGAAGAACTTCGGGTCGTAGTCCTGCGGCGCGCCGTCGGGGTAGATGATGTCGCCGAGGATGAGCGAGAGCGCAGCGTCGTTGAGCGCGCCGGCCATGCGTTGCGCCACGCGAAGCTGACCTGACGTCGCGGTCCCCGAGTCACCCCACGCGAAGAGCCGGAACGCCTCGACGGTGCCCGCAGGCGGGTGCGTGCGAAACCGGTACGACGGCCCGCTCGCGAGCGTCACGCCATCGAGCTCGACGGCATACTGATAGCGCGTCGAGGGCATCAGCCCGGTGAGCCGCAGCACGTGCTCCGTCGCGGCGACGGCCGTCACCACCGTCTGGTTGAGCGCCTGGCCCGCGAGCCCGTACCGGATACGCCCGAGCCCGGCCCGGTCGGTGCGGAAGACGACGGTGATGGCCGTCGGCGTCGCCAGCTGCAGGTAGGGCCCCCGCGTCAGGCTCTGCGCAAAGCATGGGGCAGCGACGACGGTGACCAGGAGCATCCACAGGCGTGCGTGCACGGGCGCAGCCTCTCATTCCGTGGAGGCCAGAGCCATCGCTCGACGAAAGAGCGTCGACACCTCGGCGCATGACGCGTAGGTGCCGGTGACCGTGTTCCTCGACCTGCACCGTCACCTCGAGGGCTCTCACAGCCCGGCAGCGCTCGCGAGGGTCGCCCGGGCTCACGACCTGCGCACGCCGTTTTTCTTCGACCCGCAGCGACAGGCGTTCCGCTCCGAGGCCGAGCTCAGCGTCGCGCTCACCATGTCGGGCCCGTCGGACGACGCGTCGGTCTTCTACCGATGCATCGTGCTCGCACGGCAGGCGTACGTGAGCGTCGCTGCGATTCGTGAGCTCTCGGTCGCGGCGTTTCAGGAAGCGGCGGCTGACACCGATGGGTTCGAGCTGCGCATCAGCCTCTTCTCGATGACGCGCACGCTCCTCGAGAACCTGGGCCAGCAGTGGCGTCAGGTGGCGCCGCAGGTCTTCGCCGAGCAGTACGCGAGACCGGTGTTGCTCGCGGTGCTCTCGGCGCGTGACGAGGTGGCCGCGGCGACGAAGAAGCCGATGGTGGTGCGGCTGGGTCTGTCGCGCACGTGGGAGAGCGGCCCCCACTACGAAGCGCTCGCCGACGTCGTCATCGAGCACGCAAAGCAGCTGGTCGGCCTCGACGTACTGGGCATCGTGCCGCCGCCCGACACCGAGCCGATGCCTGAGGGGCTGGTTCAGCTCATCCACCGGCTCCGCCCGCACCTCAGCGACCTCACGATTCACGCCGGAGAGTTCGCGGGCCACGGCTCCATCGACCGCGTGATGGAGCTCTCGCCGCGAGGCATCGGCCACGGCGTGCACGCGCTCGAGAGCGACGCGACGCTGGAGCGGCTGGTGAAAGACGGCGTCACGCTCGAGGTCTGCCCGACGAGCAACCGGCTCCTGATTCCGTCGGCGCTCGCGAAGCTGAAGCAGGCGCGTGGCGGGCTCGAGCCCCTGCCCGCGCTGCAGCAGTGCCACGTGCACTGCATCCTCGGCAGTGACGACCCGACCCCGATGGGCACCGGCTTCAAGAACGAGCTCGCGGTCGCGAAGGGCCTGGGCGTCGACCTGGTGAAGCTCGAGGCCGACATGAAGCGACGCTGGCGAGAGATGACCGGCCAGTCGCTCTGACGTCTCCGTCGTGCTTGAAGTCGCGCCATGGCCGACCCACGAGAGTTCTGGAATCACCGCTACGCGATGCCCGGCTTTGCCTACGGCACCGAGCCCAACGACTTCCTTCGCGAGCTCGCGCCGACGCTGAAAGGGCCCGTGCTCTGCCTGGGAGAAGGCGAAGGCCGCAACGCGGTGTTCCTCGCCCAGCGCGGCCTCGACGTCACGGCGGTCGACCTCTCGGCCATCGGGCTCGAGAAGGCCTCGAAGCTCGCCACCGAGCGCGGCGTCACCCTCACCACGCAGGTGGTCGACCTCGCCGACTTCGACCTGGGGACGTCACGCTGGGGCGCCATCGTCTCCATCTGGTGCCATCTGCCCGAGTGGGTGCGCGCGAAGGTGCACGCTGGCGTGAAGACGGCGCTAGTGCCGGGCGGCGTCTACGTGCTCGAGGCGTACACGCCGCGGCAGCTGAAGTTCGACACCGGCGGGCCGAAGAACGCCGAGCTCCTCTACGAGCCAGAGGCCGTGCGCACCGAGCTCGCCGGGCTGACCCTCGAGCGCTGCGTCGAGCAGGAGCGCGACGTCTCGGAAGGTGACTGGCATCGCGGGAAGAGCGCCGTGCTGCAGGTGCTCGCGCGCCAGCCGTGACGCTGCTCTCGTTTCGTCACGCCGAGACCGGCTGCTCGCTCGTCATCGATGACGACGGGCGCGTGGCGTACGCGTTCTTGCGCGGGCCCGACGACGACATCATCGGCGACGTATGGCTCTACAACCGGGTGCCATGCCTCGAGCCACCCGACTGGACGGACGCGACGCAGGCGCCGTTCCTCAACCCCACCTCGATGGCGCGCGAACTCGATGGGCCGGCGCCGACGACGAACGAGCTCACGGTGGTGTGGACGCTCGACGGCGTCTTGCTGCTCGCCGACGTCCACCTGCGAGGAGCGCTGCTCGCGCGCCTCTCACCCGGCAGCGCTCCGGGGTGGAACGTGCTGGCCCGTGAAGCAGGGCCGTGCGCGCTTCCGTTTCCCGACGAGCCGTAAGGGTCAGCGCTCGTCCACCGTCGTGAAGAACGGGAGGTTGACGTCATCGGCGTCACGGCCCTCGAGGTCCCACTTGTCGTAGACGTCACCGGCAGTCTGCTGAAAGACCCAGTCGAGCGTGTCGAGCCGCTCGTCGAGCTGCGCACGAATCTCGTCGGGGCTCAGGCCATCGAAGCTGGCGGCGCTGGTGAGGTACGCCAGGTCGCTGATGGTGCGGTCGAGCCGGCCCAGGTCTTCCCAGCTCATCGAGACGATCTTCTTCTGCATGTCGTCGACGAACTTCACGGCGTCGGTGCCGGTGAGCCCGTAGGCCGCCGCGGCGCTCCAGGCCATCTGCACGGCGTACGCGCTCTTGCCGTCGTCGTTGGTCGGCAGGTTTTGTTGCGCTTTGAGCGCACCGAGAAACTGGTCGCGGCTCAGGCCCATGGTGCCCAGCGCCGAGAGGTCGACGAGGCTCCCGCCGGTGAGCAAGTCCCGGTTGGCCTGACTCACGCCCGCCGCCGAGAGGTACTTCTCGCGGTCTTCCTGGCGCTGCTCCCGTTCCTCGTTGCCGTTGATGATGCCGCTGACGAGCCCGCCGACGCCCTGAATGATGGTGCCGATGGTGCCGAGAATGCCGTCGACGGCCGTGCCGAGAATGGGCACCACGCCCGCGACGTCGCCGATGAGGTTGATGACGGTGCCGACGGTCGCGATGGCGTCACCTGCATTGCCGCCGTTCATCAGCTTGCGAATGTCGGCCGCGAGCTGAACACCATCGACCGCGAAGCCGACGAAGGGCAGATACTTCGAGAGCAGCTCTGCACCCTTCGCGGCGCCGACGAGCTTCTGCGCGCGGCCCAGCGTACCGAGCACTCCGGCCGTGAGCTCGAGGCCACCTTCCACCGCCGACAGGGACGCTTTGAGCTTGTCGAGCCCGTCGGTGGTGTTGCCCGCCTTCACGATGGAGCTGACGACGCCGAACACCGCGAGCGCCTTGCCGAGCTTCGACTTGTCGTCCCAGCCGTCGGTGAGCTTGTCGAGGCGCAGGGCCGTCATGATCTCCTGGCCGGACTTCCCGGAGGCGAGGAGGTCGGTGACCTTGTCGACGGTGTCGATGGCCGCGCTGAGCTGGCCCGGGAGCTTCGAGAAGTTCTTGCCCAGCGACTTGATCGACTTGAGCTGAGCGAGCAGCTCGTCCATCGAGCCGTCGATCAACGCCTTCGACTGCGCGTTGCCGAGCGCAGGCGCGAGCACGTCGTCGGCGAGCCGATCTTCGAGCTTCCCGTCTTTGTTGAGCGCGTCGAAGAGGGCCTTGTTCTCGGGCCTGCCGAGGCGGTCGACGAAGTCGATGGCCTCCTTCGCGTGGTTCGGAGAGGTGGCGAGCGCCTGCACGCCCTGCATGAGCAGCTCGGCGGCCTTCGTGTCACCACGAGCAGCGGCAGCCTCGAGCGCGGGCCCGTTGTTCTTCATCGACGAGCTCAGCGCGTTCTCGGCCGCGGCGAACTCGTCCTTCACCTTCTTGTTCTTCTCGTCGGCCCAGAAGGCGTCGGCGTACTTCTGCCGCTCGGTGGGCGTCATGCCCGGCCCGAGCTCCGCGAGGTCCTGGCCCAGCTTCGCCTCGAGCTTCGCGTACTCCTCCTGCGCCTTGCCGTAGGCCTCGACGGGACCCTTGATGGCGTCGAGCGCGGCGTTGCCGACCTTCTCGGCGCTGGCCGTCTTCCCCGTCTTCACCAGCTGGGCCTGCACGGCGAGCGCGAGGTCTGCGCCAGCGCCCGCCTTGATGGCGGCCTCGAAGCCGTTGTCGAGGTTGCCAATCTTCATGGTGGTGCCGCCGCGATACGACGTCTCGGTGACGGCCGCGGCGAGCTGCTCCGCGACCTGCTGAGTGGCCTCGGGCCCAGCGAGCTTCGCGGCGTGCGAGAGCGAGGTGAGCGCTTGCTCGGCGTCATCGGAGTCGCTGCCCATCAGGTCCTTCGCGACCTTCTCGATGACGGGCTTGCTGGCCGCCACGAGCTTCGCCGCGTCGGCCTGCGACATCGTCATCGCCTGCTTCTCGAGCTCGACCATCGCGGCCTTCGCGCCGCCCGACTCGTACGCGTCAGAGACCTTTTCGACGGCCGCGTCGACGGACGTCGTCGAGTTCCCTGTGACGGCGCTCGCGGCGGTCGTCGCGCTCTTCGGCGTCAGCCCATCGAGCTCGGTTCGGTAGGCAGCGACCTGGGCATTGAGCGCCTTCGCGTCGTCGCCACCGAGCCGCCTCGCCGTGGCGCCGAGGTTGGCGATGCTCTGCTGGAGCACCTGCCGGTACTCCGTCGCGCGCTCGGTGCGCTCGGTCTGGAGCTCGCGCCGCATGCCCGGGTCGAGGGCCTTCTTCGAGAGCGTGCGGTCGAGGTTGACGAGTTCCTGCTTCACCACGTCGGGCGTGCGCGTGGTGGACGGCGCCTTGCCCGTGAGGACAGCGGCTCTCGCGCGTGCGGCCCCATCGGCGGTCAGCGCGCTGCGGCTCGAGTGCCCGACCCGCGGCGGCGGAAGAATCGGCTTCGTGACGGGCCGTGCAGCGGGCGCAGGACGGCGGGGATCATCGATGCGGCGAACCATGGTGGACTCCGTCGTGGGCGAAAAATACCGTGACCACTTCGTCATGAAATCGCGCGCAGCGCCAACCCGACGCCAGCGGCGTCACCCACGCGTGACAGAGCCTGCCATGAATTCCGCAGCCCGCCTCGGGGCCGCATTCCCCACATCAACGACGACGTCAGAGCTGAGAGAAGTCGGGCTTGCGCTTCTCGAAGAACGCACCGATGGCCTCGGCGACCTCGGGTGACGCGAGCTGCGAGACGAAGAGCGCGCCTTCCTGCTTCATGCGCTCCTTCACCACGGCCGAGTCCTTCATCAACGCCTTCGACAGCTTCACGGCGGTGGGCGCCCGCTCGGCCAGCTTCTTCGCGGTCTCGAGCGCGCGCGCCATCACCTGATCAGGCGCGACGATGGCGTTCACCAGGCCCCACGCGAGCGCCTGCTGCGCGGTGACGGGCTCGCCCAGCAACAGCACCTCGGCGGCGCGCGCGTGCCCGATGAGCTTCGGGAGCAGCAGCGACGACGCCGCCTCGGGCACCAGGCCCAGGTTCACGAACGGCGCGACGAGCGAGCTGCGTTCGGTGACGTACACGAAGTCGCAGTGCAGCAGCATGGTGAGGCCCAGGCCGATGCCCTTGCCGTCGACGGCCGCGATGAGCGGCTTCTCGAACGTGGCGAGCCCGAAGATGAAGCGGAAGACGGGAGAGTCTTCGCCCGTCGGCGGGTTGCCCATGAAGTCGCCGAGGTCGTTGCCGGCGGTGAACGTCTCGCTCGTGCTGCCGAAGACGACGGCGCGAACGGTCTTGTCAGCGGCGGCCTCGGCGAGCGCGTCGTTGAGCCGCTCGTACATCGCGACGGTGAGGGCGTTCTTCTTCGCGGGCCGCGCGAACCGGATGATGAAGGTGGAGCCCTCGCGAGAGGTCTCGATGTCGTTGATGACGGTGGGAGCCATGGCGGGCCGCTCTACCCGGGCTCTGGCCCGCACGCACGCCCCCAACGCGTCTTTGGGAAGGTGACTACTCCGAGAGCTCGCAGCCGCTCGAGAAGCCGGTCGCGTCGAAGCTCCGCGAGAGGCCGCCCGTCAACGTCTCGCCGTCAGGCTTCGCCCACCGCGCCACCACCTTCACGCTGTGCTCGGCGTTGCGCTTCGGGCTGCAGTACTCGAGCAGGTAGAAGCGGTTCGCGCGTGACGTCACCTTCGCGGCCACCGCGTCGAACGCCTCGCTCAACGCGGTGGCCTTCGCGACCGGCCAGGCGCCATCGCTGCCCAGCGCGCGCAGGGTCTTCTCGTCAATCTCTCCACCGAGGCCGACCGTGAAGCGCCGCACCGTGGAGCGCCCTGCCCGCTCGAGCATCTGGAACGTGCTGACGCGCGCGGCCTGGTCGGAGCCGTCAGTGAAGACGACGAGCGCACCTTCTTTCCACGCGACCTGCGTCTCCTGCGCGAGCACTTCGTCCAGACGGTCCAGCGCCCTCACCACGGCGCCGTTCAAGTTGGTGGAGTCGTCGACGCAGCGCCAGCCAGCGCAGGTGCGGCGGTCCGTGAAGCCGGAGCAGTCGGCGTTGACGGTGCACTGCTTCGTCTCGAGCCCCTCGAGCCCGCGCAGCGCGGTGGCCTGGTCACCGGTGAAGTCCACCAGCACCTCGGGGCTCTCGCGCCCGTCGAAGGTGAGAATCGCGAGCCGCTGGCCGTCGTCGCGGGTGCCGAGCACGGTCCGCACGTAGCGCGCGGCGGCCTCTTTGAGGGCCGCGAAGTCACCGGTGCGGAGCACGCTCCCCGACAGGTCGAGCAGCAGCACCGAGGCCATGCGGTACTTCTGGCCCTTCGCGCGCACCGCCCGTTTGCTCTCGAGCGCCGACAGCGGCTTCCCGTCTTCCTGCACCTCGAAGGCGTCGGCGCCGAGGCCCGAGACGGGGCTGCCGTCACAGGTGTCGACTGAGAAGAAGAGCGACACCCGCGCCGGCAAAGCGACCGAGATCGCCTCCTGCCCCTCGGGCACGTTCAGGGAGAGGCACCGCGCGCCCTGGGTCACGGCCGTCTCACCACAGCCCGCCAATACTGCAAACAGGCCGATTCCCGCGTGTCGCACGATGTATCGCATGGTGCGCAGACCGTAGGGCGAGGTCGCATCAGGGCAACTTTTCGGCGCTTCAGTCGATTTTCTGACTCGAAGTTCAGGAATGGGGTTGCCATTTCTGACCCGGCGTTTAGAAATGCGCTCCTTCTTCGGAGCTGATCAGCATGGCTCGCCCCGCCGACCCCAACGCAAAGAGTGCCCTCGTCACCGCTGCGCGTGCGCAGTTCCGCGAGCATGGGCTCCAGCGCGCGCGCATCGAAGACATCACCGCCGCGTGCGGGCTCTCGAAGGGCGCCTTCTACCTGCACTACCCCTCGAAAGAGGCACTGTTCCTCGAGCTGGTGACCGAGTTCGAGCGCCGCATGGACGAGATGTTCGAGCGCCGCACCCGTGAAGAAGACGCGTTCTTCGCCAGAGGCGGGCCCTTCCGCAGCACCGAGTTCGTCGAAGGCTCCGCGCGGCTCCCCGCGCTGGTCGAGATGCAGACCCGGCAGGACATCGAGGCCCTCGAGTTGATGTGGGAGCGGCGCGACGTCATTCACGTGCTGATCAACGGCAGTCAGGGCACCGACTTCGACGGCGTCATCTGGCACGCCATCGACCGGGAACAACAGCGCGTGGTGGTGGCCGCCGACCGCCTGAAGAAGTTCGGCGTCATCCGCAAAGACCTGTCGAGTGAAGTCATCGCGATGGTGCTGATGGGCGCGTGGGTGCTGACGATGCGGCAGATGGTGGCGCGCACCGAAAAGCCCGACTTCGCCGCCATCACCGCCGAGCTCAACGTGCTGGTGGGTGAAGGCCTGACGCCGCGCCCTGCCCTGCCAACGAAGTCCCGAAAGTCTCCCCCGTCGCGCAAGGCCGTCGCCCGACGCAGCCCCCGCCGTGTCTCTCTGAGGAACGCTCCATGACCCGCGTGATGATGACGTCGTTGCTCACTGTGTTGCTGGCTGCCCCGGCGCTCGCCGCTGACCCGCCGGCCGCGAAGCTGCGCCTGGTGAAGGCCCGCGAGGTGAAGTCGTCGTCGAAAGAGACGGTGACGGGTCAGTTGTTCCCCTCGCGCATGCTGCCGCTCGGCTTCGAGGTCGGTGGCCGGCTCGCCGTCTCGAAGGTGCAGAAGGGCGACTTCGTGAAGACGGGTCAGCTCCTGGGCTCGCTCGACGCGGAGATCTCCGACGCGCAGGTGCAGCAGGCCGAGGCCGGCGTCGCGCAGGCCGAAGCGGTCGCAGGCCTCGCGCTCGACGTCGCCAGCCGCAACGAGAAGCTCAAGGCCGAAGGCAGCGTGTCGGACGTGCAGAACCGTCAGGCCGACGTGAGCGCCAAGCAGGCGCAGGCGGGGCTCGCGCTGGCGAAGGCTCAGCTGGCGCAGGCGCGCGCGGGCCGGCGGCGTCACGACTTGAAGGCGCTCTTCAACGGCACCGTCATCGATGCGCCCGACACGGTGGGCGGCATGGTCGGCCCCGGCAACCCCGTCTACATCATCATGCAGCTCGACCCGCTGGTGGCGAAGCTGACGATTCCCGAGAACCTGCGCCCGTCCATCAAGCCCGGCCTCAAAGTGCGCGCCGAGGCCGTCGGTGGCTCAGCGACGACCGACGACGCGGTGGTGAAAGTCGTCATCCCCTCGGCGGACGCGCAGACCCGCCGTGTTCCGGTCGAGGTCACGGTGCCGAACCCGAAGGGAGAGTTCGTCGCCAACACCCTCGCGCGTGTGGTGTTGCCCATCGGCGAGGCCCGCAACGCGTACGTCATTCCCTCCACCGCGCTCAGCACGACGGGTGGAGACCACGTCTACGCCGTCAGCGCGGACGGCACGCTCAAGAAGCAGTTCGTCACCATCGTCGAGCGCCGTAACGCCGAGTTCGTCATCTCGGCGAGCGAGCCCATCGACCAGGTCGTCGACTACCCGACCTCCGCGCTCGTCGAGGGCACGAAGGTCACGCAGCGCTGAGCCGCGAAAAGGAAAACCCCCGCCATGACGCTCTCAGACGTTTCGATCAAACGCCCGGTCTTCACCACGATGATGTCGGTCGGGCTCATCGTGCTCGGCGCCCTGGGCCTGAGCCGGCTCGGCACCGACCTCTTCCCCGACGTCTCGTTCCCGTTCGTCGCGGTCACCACCGTGTATCGCGGCGCGGGCCCGACGGAGATCGAGCAGCAGGTCAGCAAGCCCCTCGAAGACGCCATCGCCGGCATCGCGGGCGTCGAGTCGATTCAGTCGATCAGCCGCGAGAACCTCTCGCTGGTCTTCGTGATGTTCAAGCTGTCGACGCCCCTCGACCGCGCGGTGCAAGAGGTCCGCGACAAGGCCTCGGCCGTGCAGAACATGCTCCCGAAGGACGCCGACCTGCCGAAGGTCGCGCGCATCGACTTCGGCGCCGCGCCGATTCTCACCTACGCCGTGTCGGCCGACCTGAGGTCGTCGCAGCTGCGTCAGCTGCTCAAAGACAAGCTCGAGCCCGCCCTCGCGCAGGTGGACGGCGTCGCGCAGGTGAAGATCATCGGCGGTGACGTGCGTGAGATTCGCGTCGACATCGAGCTCGACAAGGCGAAGGCGGCCGGCATCGCGCCAGCGCAGATCGCCGAGCGGCTGAGCATGGAGAACCTCGACGTGCCCGCAGGCCGCCTCGACCTCGGGCCCACCGAGCTCAACGTTCGTTCGCTCGGGCAGTTCAAGAACATCGACGAGGTGGGCGCGCTGCCCATCGTGAAGAACCAGAACGGTACCCAGGTGCGCCTCGACGAGGTCGCGACGGTGTCGGACGGCGTCGGCGACCGGCGCTCCATCGCGCGGCTCAACGGCAAAGAGGCCGTCGTCGTCGAGATCATCAAGCAGCCGGGCTCGAACACCATCGAGGTCTCGAAAGACGTCAAGAAGCGCATGCTCGAGATGGAGCCCATCATCGGGCAGGGCTTCAAGCCGTCGGTCATCATCGACAACTCCACGGTCATCGAAGAGAACACCAAAGAGGTGTGGATCGCCCTGCTCTTCGGCGGGCTGATGGCCATTCTCATCATCCTCATCTTCCTGCTCGACGTTCGCGGCACCACCATCAGCGCGCTGGCGCTCCCGACATCGGTGATGGGCACGTTCTTCGTGATGTACGTGCTCGGGTACACGCTCAACCAGATGACGCTCATCTCGCTGTCGTTGGCGATCGGCCTGCTCATCGACGACGCCGTCGTGGTGCGCGAGTCCATCACCCACCGGCTCGAGCAGGGCGAGACCCCGATGGACGCCGCGGCCAACGGCACCCGAGACGTCTACCTGGCCGTGCTCGCCACCACGTTGTCGCTCGTCGCCGTCTTCGTGCCGGTCGCGTTCATGCCGGGCATCGTCGGCCAGTTCTTCAAGCAGTTCGGCGTCACGATGTCGGTGGCGGTCGTCATCTCGCTCTTCATCAGCTTCACGCTCGACCCGATGTTGTCGGCGCGGTTCTCGAAGCAGCGGCTCACGGGCGGCAGTCACCGCGAGAACCCCGTCGCGCGTCTCTTGCGTCGCTCGTTCGAGGGCATGGAGTCGCTCTACGCGAAGGCGCTCGGCTGGAGCATGCGCCACCGGTGGATCACCGCGGGCCTCATCGTCGTGGTCATCGCCGGTTCGATGGCGGCCACGGTCGCTGGCGGGCTCGGCGTCGACTTCGTCACGCCCGAAGACCGCAGCCAGTTCATGGTCGACCTCAAGCTCGCCGAGGGCACCAGCCTGGTCCAGACCGCCGAGCGCTCGAAGCAGGCCGAGGCCGTCATCGCGAGCTACAGCGACGTCATCGACATGTACACGGTCGTCGGCACCTCGTCGGACGGCGCGGGCAGCGACGCCAACCGCGCGCGCGTGCGCGTCATCGTCAAGCCGAGGGCCGAGCGCGCGCTCACCTTGAAGGCCATTCAGGAGGACGTGCGCGGCAAGCTCGTCGCGGCGCTCCCGCCGGGCACCGACATCGGTCTGCTCGACCCGCCCACCATCGAGGGCCTGGGCGACTTCTTCCCCATCATGCTGTCGGTGATGGGCAACGACTACGCGCAGATCAACGCCGAGGCGAACCGCATCGCCGACATCTTGAAGGAGCTCAAGGGCGCCAACGGCAAGCCGCTCGCGAACGACGTGCGCGTCGCGTCGAACCCTCCGCGCGCCGAGCTGGCCGTGAGCATCGACCGCAGCCGCGCCAACGACACGGGCCTCACCAGCGCGATGCTGGGCATGCAGATGCGTCTGGCCATGAACGGGCAGCTCGCCGGCAAGCTGCGCCAGGACGGCGTCGAGACCGACATCATGGTGCGCCTGTCGGAGAAGGACCGCGCGACGCCCGAGGCCCTCAGGACGATGGACATCTTCACGCCCGCGGGGCTGCGCCCCATCAGCGACGTCGCCACGGTCGAGATGCGTGACACGCCGAGCGCCATCGAGCGCTTCAACCGCGAGCGCCGGGTGATGGTGCAGGCCGCGTCGGTCGGTGAAGGTGGCGCGCTCGGAGACCTCGCCAGCGCGCTGAAAGCCCGCCTCGCGAAGGAGCCGCCGCCGCCGGGCGTCACGCTCTACTACGACGGGCAGATCAAGAGCCTCGACGAGCAGAACGATGCCTTCGGCCTCGTGTTCCTGCTGGCCGGCATCTTCGTCTACATGGTGCTCGCGTCGCAGTTCGAGTCGTTCAAGCACCCGTTCACGATTCTCGCGTCGGTGCCGCTGGCCTTCATCGGCGCCTTCCTCGCGCTGATGCTCACCGGCTTCAGCGTCAACATGGGCGCCTTCATCGGCATCGTGCTGCTGATGGGGCTGGTGACGAAGAACGCGATTCTGCTCGTCGACCAGGCGCTGCAGAACCTCCGCGCAGGAGACGACCTCGACACCGCGCTCATCAAGGCCGGGCCGCGTCGCCTGCGCCCGATTCTGATGACGTCGGCCGCCATGGCCATCGGCATGGTGCCCACCGCCATCGGCCGCGGGCAGGGCTTCGAGTTCCGCGCGCCGATGGCCATCGGCGTCATCGGCGGGGTCATCACCTCGACGTTCCTGACGCTCTTCGTGGTGCCGCTGGTGTTCGCGGTGTTCGAGAAGCTCACGCCGCCGCGGTTCCGCATCAAGAAGACGGAAGACGCGCAGCCATCTGGCGACCACACCCACGTCGTGCCGGTGCCCGGCATGGCGGCCAAACACGACGACGTCACCCCGCACGGCGCTGCCGCGCGGCCGGTCTGACCAGCAGCAGGAGACACCATGCGTTCCCTCTTCCTCGCGGCCCTCACCGTCGCAGCCACCGGCCTCGCGCAGTCGCCGCCGGCGTTGACGCCACCGTCCTCCACGTCGCCCGGCGTTCAGCGCGCGCTCGACACCGAGCAGGCCTTCGTCGCCGGCCGCCGCCAGGTGACGATGAAAGAAGCGCTCACGCTCGCCGAGCAGAAGAACCCCGACCTGCAGGCCGCGCGCACCAGCATCGCGCTCGCGGCGGCGAACACGCGCAAGGCGATGGCCGTCGCGCTGCCTGAGCTGTCGTTGGGCGCGTCGTATGTGCACACCAGCGTGGCGCAGGAGTTCAAGGCGAAGGACTCGGCGAAGGCGCAAGCCGAGGGCACCATCGGGTTGGTCAACTACCTGAGCCAGACCTTCACCGGCATGCCGGCGACCGAGGCCCAACTGGCTCCGCTGCGCGCGCAGCAGAACGAGGCGCTGGCGAAGGTCGAAGACATCGCCATCGTCGCACGGAACTCGGTCTACGGCTCGGTGCTCCTGTCGCAGGTGTTGTTCTCGCCCAACTTCTTCCTGCTGCCCGCGGCATGGGAAGGCAACGACGCCGCGAAGCTGGGCACGCTCGAGGCGCGCGAGCAGATTCTGCTGGCGGTGGCGCGCGTCTACCTGGGCCTCGAAGGCATCGGGCAGATCGAGCAGGCGGCGCGTGAGGCCGAGCAGGTGGCGCTCAAGCGCGAGAAAGACGCGAAGGCCCAGGCGAGCGCGGGCACCTCGACCGAGATTGCCGTGCTGAGAGCGCAGAGTGAGACGGCCCAGGCGCGCTCGTTGCTGGTGCAGCTCTCGGGGCAGCGGGTCGCGTTGATGGCGCTGCTCGAGGCGCTCGTCGGTGAGCCGGTGCGCCCGATGGAGAAAGAACCGACGCACTTCGACGTGACGGCCGGCAAAGACGAAGACGCGCCGTGGGAGCGCTCGTACGGGCTCAAGGCGCAGGCAGTCGGTCTCAAGATTCAGGAGCGCATCTCGAGCGTCGACAAGCTCACCTGGCTCCCCACCGTCGTGGCGCAGGCCAAGGGCAGCTACAACTCGAACAAGGGCTTCGCGGGCACCAACTTCATCTTCGACGGCATCGTCGCCGCGCAGTGGACGCTCTACGACCGCGGCGCGCGGTACGCGACCATGCGGGAGAACGAAGCGAAGGTGGTTCAGGAGCGCGCGCAGTTCGAAGCAGCGAGCGCGAAGGCGAAGGCCAACTGGATCGGCGCGAAGACGAACCTCGACGCCGCGGCGGTCGCGCTCGAGCAGGCCGAAGCACAGGCGGCGCTGGCGACGCGGGCGCAGAAGCAGGTCGGCGCGGCGTACGAGGCTGGCCTCACCACGTCCCTCGAGGTCAGCGACGTCGACAACAAACGATTCCTCGCGGCGTCGTCGGCGGCGCAGTCGCGCGCGCAGCTCGAGATTCGCAAGGTCGAGCTCGCCGCGGCGGAAGGGCGCCTCGCGACGCTGCTGGGCCTCCCAGAGAACTGACGTCACGGAAACACGCAGGGGTGGCCGATGGGCGCCTTCAATGGCGTCTGACTCGCGAGCGCCGCGCAACGACGCTGAGCGACTCACGCCCCTCCGCGGCGGCGCCTGACACGATGAGCCACGGGCCCGAGGAACGCGGCACGGGCGCGCCTCGCTTCGGCTATCACCGGCGCGTGAGAAATCTCCTCGCGTTGGTGTTGGCCCTCGTCGCTCCCCTCGCGGCCGCAGACCACGTCGTCTCGGTCGGTGGCTTCGGAAACACAACGGTCGCCTCGTTCGGCTCGAGCCCGGGCCAGTCGGGCCCGACCGTGGGCTGGCTGTACACGCGCGGCGTGCTCGGCGTCGGCGCAGGCCTTCGCGCGGCGGCGCCCTCGGTCGTCGCGCCCGTGCCGCTCGAGGCGTACGTCCGCGGCGTCATCACCATCGCCATCGGCCCGTGGGAGCCGCTCCTCGGCCCCGAGTTGGGAATCAGCGGACTCTCGGGGCTCGCGCGTCCGCTCCCGATGCGCCCGACCGACTTCACGTCTGCAGAAAACTCGCTCACCGGTCTCGTCTACGTGGCGTTCCACACCGAGGCCGCGCGCTTTCGTTTTGGCCGAGTGGTGCTCAGCCTGCTCGGCGTCGACGTCGGCACGTCACTCACTGCCGCGGGCACGGTGCTCCGCCTCTCACTCGACTACGCCACGGTGGGGGTGCGCTGGTGAGCCGCTTCTTCCTGCTGCTCCTGCTCGCGTCGGGGTGTTCGCCCGGCATGGTCGACGGCGCCACCGCCGAGAAGGCGCGCGCCATCGGCAACGAGGTGGTCGGCGCCCGCGTCTTCACCGATGTCGTCTCGCTCGCGACGCTGCACTCGACCGACACCCGCATCGACTGCGCTGGACTGAACACGCGCCTCGACACGTGGTGCAACCTCACCAACGCGACCGCGCGCCGCTTCGTCGAGGAGCGCTTTCGTTCCCTCGGCCTCACCCCTGAGTTCGACGACGCCGAGCTGCACCCTGCGACGAGCAACGTGGTGGTGGAGCTCCGCGGCACCACGAAGCCCGACGAGGTGGTGCTGCTCGGCGCGCACTTCGACGCCTTCTTCATGGGCGCCGACGACAACTCGAGCGGCGTGGCGGTGATGCTCGAGGTGGCGCGCCTGCTCGCCACGCGACCGCTCGCTCGAACGGTGCGCTTCGTCGGCTTCGACCACGAAGAGATTGGGCTCGTCGGCAGCACCCGGCACGTGCAGTCGATGAAGCGGCCGGCGACGTCGCTGGTGCTCGACTGCGTCGGCTACTCGGACTCCACGCCCGGCTCGCAGGGCAGCCTGCCGGGCTTTCCGGTTCCCGCGGCGGGCGACTTCCTCGCGGCCATCGCCAACGACGTGTCTCGGAGCAGGGTCGAAGAGGTGCTCCAGGTCGTGAAGGGACAGCAGACGCCGTCGGTGCTGGCCATCGTCGCGCCGGGCCGTGGCGCGGGCCCGCTCTCGGGAAACCTGATGCGCAGCGACCACGCGCCGTTCTGGGTCGCGGGCGAGAGCGCCGTCTTCTTCACCGACACCGCCAACTTCCGAAACCCGAACTACCACACGCCCAAAGACACGCCCGACACGGTCAACCAGGAGTTCCTCGCCGGCGTCGCGCGAGCCACCGCGATGAGCATCGTCGCCTGGGGAGACGCGCCATGACGACGCCATCGCGCCTTCATCCTCGCCCAGCACCTCGACGCCCGTTCGCGGCTCCGCCCGCACGAGGAGCTCGTCGCCCAGCGGCTCGACGTGCGTTCGTGGCTCGGTCTGCACGAGCAGCGCTCACGCTCGTGCTGTGCAGCGTGCTCCTCGCGACGCCCGCGCTCGCCGACGAGTCGTTCCTCTCTCGGGTGACGGCCGGTCTCGAGACGGTCGGCGCCATCTCACTCACGTCAGCGCGCACGCAAGGTGGCATCGGCGGCGGCGTGCAGGCCGCGTTCGCCCTCGATTCGCACTGGCAGCTCCACGCGCGGGCCGCGTGGTTGTGGGGCCTGGGCTCGCACACGCTCCTGCGGGTCGGCGCAGGCTGGCAACGACACGGCACGTGGCGTCCCCTATTCCACGCTGGCCTCGCGCTCGGTCTCGGCGGCTCGCTCGACTTCAGCGTGGGCGACCGGCCACCGACGCGGGCGCCGACGCTCGGAGTCGTCGTCGGTGCGGCGCTCCTCCGCTTTCAGGTCGAGTCCGTCATCGTCTCGGCGCTCGAGCTCGAGGCCGGCCTGTCGACGGAGTTCGTCTCGTTCGGACCACGTGCGGGCGTGACGGTGCTTTCGCTGAGCGTTCCGCTCGGCCCCTGACGTTCACGACGGACTCGTCCGAAGCCACGCCCAGAGCGCGAGCAGGCCGCCAGCGACGAAGAGCGGGCCGAAGACGTGCTTGTTGTACCGGGCGAGCCACAGCGGCAGGTAGATGTCGAAGTTGGCTTGCCGCTCGTCGGTGTACCGCGCGGCGACGTCGGTGAGCGGGCAGCGCATGCGGTTCACCGCGAGCACCGCCACTTCGAACAACACCACGCCCGCGAGAGTCGCCGCGAGCTGAAACCGGCCGAAGAGCGCCGCTACCGGCAGCCCGACGATGCACACGACGAAGAACGCCCACGCGACGGTGTGCACGACCTTCACCGCGATGAGCGCGCGGGAGCGAACCATGCGCCGTGGCCTACGCCGTCTCGAGGCCACGCGCACCCTGACGCGCGCCGCGAGAGTCCGCTAAGGTCGACCTTCTTTCGGAGCCGGCGCGGCCGCGTCGTCGGAAGTCGTTCATGACCAACTTCGTGCAGGTCGTCGCCGTGCTCATCACAGCGGCCGTCGTCTCGTTCAGTGCTCGTGCAGAAGCCTGCGGGTGCTTCGCGCAACCCACTCAGTCGCTCGGCACGCCGGTGGTGCAGGCGGGAGAGCGCATTCTCTTCGCGGTGGACAACGGCAAAGTCACCGCCCACATCCAGATTCAGTATTCCGGTGACGCGAAGGAGTTCGGGTGGCTGGTCCCACTGCCCTCGGTGCCCGTCGTGAAGGTCGGCAGTGAAGAGCTCTTCACGTTGTTGCTCCAGCAGACGCAGCCGACGTACCAGATGAACACCGTCTTCACGGGCGAGGGCTGCCAGCGTCAGGCGACGCCCGGCCTGTCACTCGGCTGTGCAAGCCCAGTCGCCTTCAACCGGTCGGCCGGCGGATTCCAGGACAGCGGGGCGGCCCAGGAACTCCCACCGTCACCCGTCGTGATTCAAGCCACGATCGGGCCGTACGAGTACGCGGTGCTCAAGGCCGACGACCGGGCGGCGATGGTGACCTGGCTGGCCGACAACCGGTACGTCATTCCCACCGGCGCTGATGACGTGGTGGCTCCGTACATTCGGCCGGGCGCATACTTCCTCGCGCTCAAGCTCACCTCGGGCGCCTCGACGGGTGACATCGCGCCGGTGGTGCTCGAGTACGCGTCGGACCTCCCGATGATTCCCATCACGCTCACCAGCGTCGGCGCGCAGCCGAACATGGGCGTCCAGGTGTGGATGGTGGGACCCGGCCGCGCGATTCCCCGCAACTACCACCACGTCGTCATCAACGACGCGCAGCTCGACTGGGCCAACGGCGCGGGCAACTACAGCGCCGTCGTGACGGCCGCGGTGGCGACTGCTCCGACGAAGCACGCGTTCGTCACCGAGTACGCAGGGACCTCGGCCGTGATGCGCGACTTGCTCGTTCCACGCGGGCGCTTCGGAACCGTCGAGGCGCTGGCCGCGGAAACGACGCCTCACGGCTTCGTCAGGAGGCTCTTCGAGTACGGCTTCTCGAGCGGGTCCACGCTGCCCTCGCAGGTCAAACGCGTGATGCTCGCCGCCGTGCCCTACCCGCCCGCGCTGAAGCAGCGTGGCGTGAGCGAGGACCAATTCCTCAACGAGCTCGAGCACTACCTCGGCGCGTTCCGCACGCAGAACCCCGACGTCTTCGTGAACTACCAGAGCTCGTTCGACGCTCCGACCCTGGCTCGTGAGGTGTTCTCGACCTTCGTCACCACGATGCGCGAGGCGAACGCGCTGTTCACCACGTTCCCGACGCTGACCCGGCTGTACACGACGCTCTCACCAGCAGACATGAACCGCGACCCGGTCTTCTCGTTCAACCCGTCGCTGCCCGATGTGTCGAAGGACCACAGCGCGACGGTCGAGAGCAGCTGCCTGGGCACGACCCTCGTCACGGAGCAGGGCTACCGCACTCGAGTCCAGACCGGCACGGGAGCGCTTCGTGGGCCTGCGGTGACCACGCTGACCTCGGCGACACGCCTCGAGACGCTGGGTGAAGAAGGCCCGGCCACGGTGATGGTCGACAACGCAGCGGTCATCACGGCAGCGCTCACTCCGCCGCCTGCCGAGCCTGCGCCTTCGATGCCGACGGGAGGCTGCGCCGCAGTCGACCCGACCAGCCTCGCGCTCGTGGTGCTGGTGGCCCGCCTGCGCCGTCGACGACCCTGACGCTCGCGATACGCTTCGCGCCATGCTCACCCTCAAGCTCGTTCGACACGGCCAGTCGCGCGCCAACGTGAAAGAGGTCGACGCGAAGACCGTCGGCGACCACACCATCGAGCTGACGGACACGGGCTGGGCGCAGGCCCGGCAGGTCGGCGCGTCGTTCGGGCCCGAGTTCCTCGCTGACGCCATCATCTACACCTCGCCGTACGCGCGAACGCGTCAGACGCTCGCGGGCATTCTCGAAGGCGGCGGCGTCTCGGCCGGCAGCGTGCGCATCTACGAAGACCCACGGCTGCGCGAGGTCGACCCGGGCTACGCGGAGTACGACGCGCAGACCGAGCTGCGGCGCACGCACGGCTGGTTCTATTACCGGTTCCACGGCGGAGAGAGCCCGGCCGACTGCTTCGACCGCACCTCGTCCTTCCTCGACTCGATGATGCGGCAGGTCGAGCGCAAGGGCGCGGAGCACGTGCTGGTGGTGACGCACGGCCTGACGCTGCGCTGCCTGGTGATGCGCTTCCTTCACCTCTCGGTCGAGCAGTTCGACCAGCTCGCGAACCCGAACAACTGCGACGTGGTGACGCTCGCGGAGCGGCATGAGCTGAAGGAGCCGCTGTTCACCTCGGGGCGCTGGGGCGTCGACGGGCTGCGGCTGCGGCAGCCGGGCGAATGACGCTCCCCGGCGGCGGGCAGGCTGTTCCTCTTGCGGGGAAGCCCATCTGGCTGCATCAAGTCCTCGTGAGGAGCCTCGGCGCCATCGTCCTCGTCTCGAGCCTCGCGAGCGCGGCCGAGACCCCGCTCCGCCGCGAGTCCGACGCCCGCTTCGTCATCGACGTGCAGTTCCAGGACAAGGGCGGCGTGCAGTACTTCTACGCGCTGCTCCCGAGCGAGCCGTCGCCCGAGAAGAACGCGACGTTCGCCCTCTTCCGCCCCTTCGACGCCAGCAACGTCTGGAGCCGCCTCGACTCACCGCCGAGCGTCGTGATGAGCCGCCTCGCGTACACCGTCGAGCGAGATGTCTCGTTCTTCAACGAGGCCCGCGCGCGCGACGTCGAATACATCAACGCCGTCGCCAGAGAGATGGCGGTCGTCAAACGTGATGACGGCACCTTCCGCGTCGGCAAGATGCCGGCCAACACCTTTCGCATCGACTACTTCGACGCCGACCGGCTGGCGAAGGGCGGCCTCGAGCTGCCAGCCGTGAAGCGCGCGCTCGAGCTGTCGGGCATCGAGACGCCGACCAACGTGGTGTTCCAGGAGAACAGCGAGTTCGACCGCGTGATGGGCATGCGCACCGCCGACGGCAGCGTGACGTGGACGATGCACGTCGCCATCGCGCCGGGGCGCACGCGCGTCGTCGTCTTCACGATGAGCTACCTGCGCACGCTCCCGCCGTTCTTCCTCGGTGGGCCGGGCCGTGTCTTTCGCGAATCGACCGAAGGCGCGCGCGTGCTCATCGACAACCTGCGGGCGTACCAGCCTCCGAAGAAGTGACCGGCGCTCAGCGGCGCTTTGGGCTCCAGAAGCCGTCGTAGCGGTCGGTCTTCTGATGCCCGCACTTCGAGCACCGGGAGCTGAACGACACGTTCTCCCGGTAGTCGACAGAGAGCGGTGACGGGCTGTGGTCGGTGGAACCGGCGACCGAGCGGCCGGTCTGCTTCATCGAGAACGAGTGGCACTTCGCGCACCACGACGTCGCCGCCGAGACGATGAGGAAGAGCAACAGGAACAACCCGACGAAGGTCCCAATCACCGCGGGCCCCTGGCCCAGCAACAGGTCGCCCCACCGGAGGTCCTTCTGGCTCCGGTCGGAGCAGAGCACCACCAGGCGTCCGCCGCTCTCGAACGCCGATACCAGCGCCGCGCCGAGGTACCACGTCGCCTCCCGCGCTCCAGGCTTCTGCGCGCGCGCCACCGGCTCACCAAGGGCTCCGGTGAGCGCCGTCACCACCGCGTCGAACTCGTCGGTGCGGAACTCGAAGTGCACCTCGTGCAGCCGGTGATTCCAGAAGGCGTAGTCCGCCCTGGTCGAAGTGAGGCCGAGCAGCGTCGCTCCCGCGCGCGAGAACGTCGTCTCTTCACCCGTCTTCGGCTCCGTGACGAACGTGACGCCTGGCGCGACCTCGGCCTCGCTCTTCCCGAACGGCACCTCGACGAGCGCCGGCTGCGCCGCTGCGGTGAGGGCCCACGCTGCGACGACGAGGAGCACGGCGCGGCTCTGCGCGAGATTTCGCAGTGAGAAGGGAGCGCTCGTCACAGGGCCAGAACATGCTCCGACGCCCTCGAGGCCTCCATGACGAAGGACAAGGAGCGCCGGGCACCGCGCCACGCCGGACGACGAGCTGTGCCCCTTCCTGAGTTCGCCAGACGCGGGGACCAGGCGCGTTCTCATGTCGCGCGAGGCGCCCTTCCCTCGTGGGCACGACTTCGGGCAGGGTACGCCGCCTTCGCCCGGAGTCCTGCCATGCGTCGTCTGCTCATCGTCCTCCTGGTCGCCGCGTGCGGCCGAGGCGCCCTGCCCGAGGACGTCGACGCGGGAGGCTCTGCAGGTGATGCAGGCGCTGGCGCCGATGCAGGCGGCACGGTGGACGCTGGTGGACCCGACGCTTCGGTCTCGCTCCCTGACGCGGGCATCGACGCAGGTGAGGTGGACGCGGGAGTCGTGGTCGACGCAGGCGCTCCCGATGCTGGCGGGCGCGACGCGGGC
The DNA here is from genome assembly GCA_030681895.1 of Myxococcales bacterium. Classification (GTDB taxonomy): domain Bacteria; phylum Myxococcota; class Myxococcia; order Myxococcales; family Myxococcaceae; genus Xiheimicrobium. The sequence goes on from JAUXRI010000163.1 coordinate 47,576, forward strand.
GGGTCGGTCGACGCGGGCCAGGTGCCGTGGGACGGAGGGCTGCTCCCGCCGCCGCCGCTGCCGATGTACGCGGGCACGTGTCCGACGCTGGTGCACAGCCCGCTCGCCGCGATGGCGCGCAACACCAACTTCATGTCGGGCGGAGACGCGCGCGAGTTCCTGTTGCTCGTGCCGCCGAACTACACGCCGACGAAGCGCTACCCCGTCGTCTTCGGCTTCCACTGGCTCAACGCGTCGGCGAACAGCGTGGTGCGTGACGCGCAAGTCGAGAGCGCCGTCGCGCAGTACGAGTTCATCGCGGTGCTGCCCGAGAACCTCGAGACGGGCGGCCGCAAGGCGTACCAGTTCGACTGGCCCTTCGTGGAGGCCGGCGCGTTCGCCACGAAGGAGCAGGGCTTCTTCGACGACCTGCTCGCCTGCGTGAACCAGCAGTTCAGCGTCGACCCGGCCCGCGTGCACGTCTTTGGCGCAAGCGCGGGCGGGTTGTGGGCGGCGTACCTCTCGACGACGACGACGGTGAATCGCGTCGCCTCGGTGTTGAGCATCTCGGGCGGCCTCGGCCAGGAGACCCTGAGCGGGCTGTGGCGCACCGACTTCATGCCGCAGCAGAACAAGTTCCCAGCGCTGGTGGTGTGGGGCGGTGCGACTGACTTCTTCATCTTGAACTTCGACCTCGCCTCGAGGCGCTACCGCGACGCGCTCCGAGCCGACCGGCACTTCGTCGCGCAGTGCGTGCACTCGGGAGGCCATGGCGTGCCACCGTTCACCGCGCCACCAGACGGCGGCACGCGCTTCCCGATGTTCTGGGAGTTCTTCCGCGACCACCCCTTCGGCCTGCCGCCGAACACCAGCCCGTACCAGGGCCGGGGCCTGCCGCCGTCGTTCCCCAGCGTGTGCAGCATCGCGCCGTGAAATGCCGGTGAAATTCCCGCCAGATCGTCACGGCCGTTTGCACTGCTTGTGAAGGCGCCGCGCACACCTCCTCCGACAATGAGAGGTCTTCACCGAGGAGGCCTTCATGTTGTCGATGGGAACGCGCGGTTCGGATGTCAGCCGATTGCAGAAGCAGCTCAAGGCCGCGGGCTTCAACCCGGGCGGCGTCGATGGTGTCTTCGGCAGCAAGACGAAGGCTGCCGTCCTCAAGTACCAGCGCGCGAAGCACCTGAGCGCCGACGGCGTGGTGGGCGCCCGCACCAGCCAGAAGCTGTTTGGCTCGAGCAGCTCGAAGTACTTCGACGGGAAGAGCGACTTCGCGCCAGCAGGTCCCGGCCCCGTCACCACGGGGAACGGCTCCTCACCGGCGAAGGTGCAGAAGTTCATCAACACCGCCGTCGCGCAGACCGGCAAGCCGTACGTCTTCGGCGCCGAGGGCCCGCGCGCGTTCGACTGCTCCGGGCTCATTCACTACGCGCTCAAGCAGGCGGGCGTCGCCGACAGCCGCACCACGGCTGCTGGCTACCAGGCCCGCTTCGCCGGCTCGCGCGTCTCACGCTCGCAGCTCAAGCCGGGCGACCTGCTCTTCATCCACTACCCGAACACCCGCGGCATTCCTGCGGGCAAGGCGTCACACATCGAGATCTACCTGGGCAACGGGCGCTCGATGGGCACCGACAACCCGAGGGAAGGCGCGCGCGCAGAGCCGGTCGACTGGTCTCACGTCGTCAACGCCTCGCGCGTGCCTGGCCTGTACCGCTGAGCTGACGGCCTACTTCTTCTTCGGCGGCGTAGGCGGCGTGGTCTTCTTCACCTGCACGGGCGTCGGAGCGGGCTTGCCGGGCGGCGGCTTCGACACCGCCACCGAGGTCGGCTTCGCGACCTTCTTCAGCGGCTTCACGGCGACGGGCAGGTTGAGGCCGGCGATGTCGACCTCGAGCGACGGTGGCGGCGGCGGCGTCAGCGTCGTGGTGAACGCGCGCCCTTCGAAGACGAGCTGATGGAAGGCGCAGGCGCCGTCGAGGCAGCCGACGCCGGCGCGTGGTGACTCCGAGAACTCTTCCTTCCACTTCGTGCCGAGCCGTAGCCCTTCGCCCAGCACCCGCGCGTCACGGCCCTCGCCGATGATGGCGATGAGCTCGCTGGTGAGCGGGTCGAGGTGGAGCTGCAGCAGCTGGCCCTTCGTCTTCGTGGGCAGCGGCGCGCGCATCAGGCCCTGCTTGTCGGGCCCCAGGTTCCACTCGAGCTCTGGCTGCCCGCCCGTGCCCGAGATGATGAGCGCGACGTAGCGGCCACCGGTGCCGAGCAGCATCAGCGCGCTGCGGGCCTCGGGCCGGGGCCCACGGAACAACGCGAGCAGGGGCTCGAGCCGCGAGGGCTCGCCCGCCTCGGTGTCGACGATGGCCGACAACCGCAGCCCTTCACCATCGACCTGCACGTCGACGAGCGCGCGCCCGGTCGCCTCGTCTTCGGGTGGAGGGAAGACGATGTCGCCCTTCTCGAGCGTGACGGACCTGCCACGCGCGAGCACCGTCACCGTGTCGGGCCCTTCGCCGAGCGTGAGCGTGCGTGTCTCGCGGTCGACGCGGCCTGCCGTCGTCGAGGGTTGCTGAGCGCCGTCGTCGCGCATCAGCTCGATGCCCGCGGGCTGGCGCCGGTGCTCGAGCCTGGCGCGCACGAAGACGGTGGTGACGATGAGCGCTGCGAAGGCCACCACGGCGAGCGCGGCAATTCGGCCCGCCCGTTGCGCCTTCTCCTTCGCGAGGCGCACGTACCGGCGCGCCTTAGTCTCTTTCGAGGGCGCGGGCCCCGACGTCATCGGCACGAGGAGCTCGAGCTCGGCGAGGCACGCAGCCACCGTCGGGTAGCGGTCCTCGGGAGCAGGCTTGAGGCACCTCGAGATGATGGGGTCGAGGCGCTTGTCGAGGCCGGGCTTCTTCACCGACGGCGGGTCGAAGTGGCCGAGCGGCAGCTCTCCGGTGAGCAGCTCGTAGAGCATCACGCCCAGCGCGTAGAGGTCGGCGCGCGGGCCTGCCGTCTTCGCGTCGACGCGCTGCTCCGGCGCCATGTACGAGGCGGTACCCATCGCGACGTTCGTCTGCGTGAGGTTCTTCGGCTCGACGCCGGCCTTCTCGTCGATGCCGGCGAGGCCGAAGTCAGTCACCTTCGGAATGTTCCCGGCCTGTTCGTCGAAGAGAATGTTCTCGGGCTTCAGGTCGCGGTGGATGACGCCGCGGCCGTGCGCGTAGTCGATGGCGCGGCCGACCAGCACGAGCGTCTTGAGCGCGGTGAGCCAGTCGAAGTCAGGGTCGCGCATGCGCTCGCGCAGCGAGGGCCCGTCGACGAACTCCATCACCAGGTAATACGTCTCAGCGGCCTTCCCGCGGTCGACGATGCTGACGATGTTCGGGTGACGGAGCGTGGCCAGCGCGGCCGCTTCTTTCTCGAAGCGCGCGACGAACTGCTCGTCCCGGGCGAGCTCTGGGCGCAGCAGCTTCACGGCGACGGTGCGGCCCAGCGACAGCTGCACGGCCTGGTGCACCTCGCCCATGCCGCCCTTGCCGACGACCTGCACGAGGCGGTACCCGGGGATGAGGTCGTCCTGGCGAACTCTGGCGACAGCGGTGTCTGCCGGGACGGTCATCATGACGAGGCGCCGCGTCGCCGCGGCGCTTCGAGTTCTATGTCGAATCTCAGGGGCGTGCTCGTGCGTCGTCGAGGCTCGAAAGGTGCGCCTCGGTGGGATGCGCAGCGCGCTTCGGTGACGAGGACGCGGCTGGTCTAGAGTCTGCGCATGGGACGAGCGCTGATGGTGGTGTTGGGCCTCTCGGTGCTGGGCGCCATCGCCTGGCGGGTGATGTACGGAACGAACCCGGTGACGGTGGGTGCCGAGGGCGCCTCGCAGCCGAAGCAGCAGCTCGACAACGTCAGAGGCGCGGCGAAGCGCATCGAGGCCAACGACCAGAAGGCCGTCGACGACATTTCGAAGAAGGCCTTCGGAGAGTGACGCGGCTCAGGGCTCGTCTGCACGACGCGCATCGACGAGCCATCGCCTCGCGTCGTCACGAGTGAGCTCTCCACGGCGCACGGCCGACAGCAGCCGGTCATCGAGCGGGAGCCCTTCGGTCTCGAGCAGCACTGGAGGCGCGGGCGTCTCGTTGCCGCGCAGGTGACGACGCAACGCCTCGCTCGGCAGGAGCAGCTCGGCGACCTTCAGGAACACACCCTTCGACGGCGCGAGCCGCAGCGACACCACGGCGGCGAGCGACTCCGACAGGCGGCGCCGTGAGCGCCTGGTATCCAGCGTGGTGAGTCGATGGAGCGCAGCAGACGCCGAGAGCGCCCGCAGCGTGAGCACCACCAGCGCACCTTCGGAGGCGAGCTCGAGCGCGAGCTCCGCGCCCAGGTCGTCGTTCATCAGGTCGATGCCGATGACGCCGCGAGGCAGCGCGCGCGCCAGGGTCTCGAAGCCCTCGAGCTCGACGTCGGAGTGAAGCTCCAACTGCCGGCACGGGCCACGAAGCCCCGGCCACGCGACGGGCTCTTCGAGCGACACCACCTCTTCACCGGCTGCGGCGCGCGTCTGGAGGAGTGACGCCATCAACGTGCTGCGCCCATGGCCCGCAGGCGCGGCGATGACGACGAGGCCGCGCGTCAACCGATGCAGCGGCTCGAGCACCTCGGGAGGAAAACCCAGCGCGTGCGGCTCGGGAGGAATGAGGTGGGTGTGAATGGAGAGCGATGGTTCGCCACGCTCCGACAGCGCGGTGAGACGGAAGCGGCCCAGCCCTTCGACGGAGAAGCCAGTCACGACGGCGCGGTCCCGCTCGAAGCGCTCGCGATGCCGGGCGTCGAGCAGCAACGACAACACGCTCTCGACCTCGTGCGCGCGGAGCGGCTGGTCGTCGAACGGCACGCGGCCGAACGGGCCATGCAGCGCGAGCGGTTGACCGACGATGAGGCTCAAGTCTGTCGCGTGCATTTCAGCGGCGCGCTCGAGCCATTGCAGCACGTCGACGTTCTCGGCTGCTTCGGGCTCCGGCGCGACGAGGCGAGCGTCTTCACCCGTCGGCGCGGCGACGGAGCCCTCGCGCCACAGCGGCGTCAGCACCAGCAACTCCTCGGGGTGACGCTCGGCGCGAAAGGCGGCGCTCTCGAGCAGGTTGAGCAGGTCTTCGTCCCACCCTCCTGTGAGCAGTTGGCGCGCCGCCTCCTTCGTGGCCTTCGAGAACTGCCTCGCGATGATGCGCACCGGGAGCGACCCGAAGAAGTGACGCCCGCGCCCCTGCCGGTCGAGCACGCCACCATCGAAGAGCTTCTGCGCTGCGCGTTCGTCGTCGAGCGCGACGGTGACGAGCTCGAGGAACCGCGCGGGAAACGTGTCGGCGTGATGGGCCTCGACGTCGAGGGCGCCGAACGGCTCGCCCGCCTGAGCGATGCAGTCGATGAGCGCACAGGCAGCGGCCTCGTCGAGCGGGCCGGTGTGTGACGTCTGCGCGCGCGCCGCCTCGAAGCGAGAGGCGTCGAAGAAGCGCAGGAAGAAGCGACCTGGCTCCGTCTTCGCCTGCGCGACCTGCGCCAATGCATCTGGCTCCATCACCCGCGCGACCAGCCCTGCCAACGTCAGCTCCGCCATGTCGACCTCATGGTGACGCAGTTAGCGCAGCCGGGGGTGCCCTTCGATGCTGTGATGACGACATGCGTGAGTTCCACCCAGACCTCCGGCTCGGGCGTTTCATGCCTCCGTTCTCTGCCGGGCCGTTCATCGCGGGACTCGTGCAGCGCCTGACTCGACGGTCGGCGCCGCCGAAGGTCGAGGGGCTGATCATCGAAGACGTCGACGTGCCCGGCGTGTCGCTGCGGCTGTATCGCCCGAAGGACGCGCCGGCTGCGATGCCCGCGTACCTCTGGCTGCACGGTGGCGGGTTCCTCATCGGGCAACCGGAGCAGGATGAGGCGAACAACATCGCGCTCGCGCTCGAGCTCAAGGTCGTCGTCGCGGGAGTCCGGTATCGACTGGCGCCCAAACACCCTGCGCCTGCCGCGGTCGAAGATGCGTACGCCGCGCTGAAGTGGCTCGCCTCGGAGGCCCCACGACTCGGCATCGACCCCACTCGCATCGCCATCGGTGGCGCGAGCGCTGGTGGAGGCCTCGCCGCGACGTTGGCCCTCGTCGCGCATGACCGGGGAGAAGTGCGACCTGCGTTTCAGCTGCTCGTCTACCCGATGCTCGACGACCGCACGGCGACGCGCGCCGACGTGGAGACGAAGAACGTTCGTGTCTGGACTCCAGCGAGCAACCACTACGCGTGGAGCGCGTACCTCGGTCATCCTCCCGGTCAGGCGACGGCGAACCCGTACGCGGCGGCTGCAAGACGAGAGGACCTGCGAGGCCTGCCTCCCGCGTGGATTGGCGTGGGCACGCTCGACCTCTTTCACGACGAAGACGTCACCTACGCGAAGCGCCTCGAGGCGAGCGGCGTGCCCTGCGAGCTGCTCCTCGTGCCCGGAGCGTTCCATGGCTTCGACGCGGTGTTCCGCAACGCCGGCGTCACGAAGGCATTCTGGAGCGAGCAGGTGCGCGCGCTGCGCGCGGCGTTGCGCTGACTACTCGTCGCCGTCCCACTCATCGTCGTCATCGAGCGCGGCGACAGCGGCCTTCCGCAGGGAATCGATTCGCTTCGCGAGCGCCGCAGGTGCTTCGAGCTTCACCGGCGTCAACCCGCTCGTCACCAGCGGTTCTCGCTGTGCACGCATCATCGCAAGTGGGTTGCCGGTGCTGGTCGCACGTCGCAGCTGCGGCGCCTGACGCTTCGGCCACTCGAAGACCATCACGCCCGCCTGACAGACGCTGCTGAGCAGGTGCACGAACGGCTCTGAGAGGAGCGTCGGCGAGAGCGCCGCGGCGCCGCGGCCCGACAGAACCGCGACGCTGTCAGCGGCGCCTTTCCCTTCGAGCAGGAGGTGCTTCAGGGGCGTGCCCCGATGCGTGGCGAGCCTGGTGATGACGGCGGCGAGCGCTGGCAGCGCCCCCTTCTTGAACACACGAAAGCCCACGCGCTCGACCTGGTCGGCAGGCGCCGCCTCGTCGACCTCATCCATCGTCTCGGGCGAGCGGAACTTCCCTTTGAGCCACTTCGCGTGCTCCGTGGCGCCTTTGGGGCCCACCGTGCGCTTGTCACGTGCGAGCAGCGGGTCTCCCACGTTGAGGTCGAGCACCTTGAAATAGTCGAAGCCAAACTCGCTGCCGATGAGGCCGTAGCCGTTCTCGTTTCGCGCTCGAAGGGTGAGGGCGTGCCTCACGCCGTCATCGGTGAACGGGTCGCCGTACTCTTCGCGCATCGCCTCCGGCACCTCGAAGCCATACGACGAGCGCCAGAGCGTCTTGCCCTGGTTCGAGATGGCCAGCGCCTGCTGCGAGTTCGAGTAGCCGCCGATCGCGAAGCCAACGTGGAGTGGAACGCGAAGCACTTTGGCGACGTGTCTGAGCCACTTCTCGTCCTGAAACGCAGAGAGGTCGACGTGCTGGTCCTCGTGCATCACCGAGCTGAAGGTGAGCAGCACGCCCTTCCCGCCAGCGACACGCACGAGGCCCACGTCGTGATGCGGCTCGTCATCGAGAAAGGGAGCGAGGACGCGATCGATGACCTTCGGGTCGTTCGTCTTCAGCGCCAGCAGACCGGATTCGTGATGCGGCATGGGTGACGTCCTATTCCACGCGAGTCGTGCGCCGGGTCGGCTTCACCGCCAGGTACTGCTTCGGCCACGCCACGCTGTCGACGCCTTCGGCCTGCGCGTGACGATGCGTGAGCGACGGGTCCGACAGGTGCGGCCTCGCGAGCGCGCAGAGATCGGCCCGGCCCGCTGCGATGACGGTGTTCGCGTGGTCGGCCCCTTGAATCGCGCCGACAGCCATCACGGGAATCCCCGCGCCGAGCTTCACGGCCTCGGCCAGCGGCACCTGGTACATGCGGCCGTACTCGGGCTTCGACTCGGGCACGTTGCCGCCTGACGACACGTCGATGACGTCACACCCGCGGGCCTTGAGCGCGTTGGCGAGCACGATGGTGTGCTCCACCGTCATGCCGTCCTCCAACCAGTCCGACGCCGAGACACGCACCGACATCGGCTTGTGCTTCGGCCACACCGCGCGCACCGCGTCGAACACCTCGAGCGGGAACTTCATGCGCGCCTCGAGCGAGCCACCGAACGCGTCGGTGCGTGTGTTCGAGAGCGGCGAGAGGAACGACGAGAGCAGATAGCCGTGCGCCATATGCAGCTCGATGAGGTCGAAGCCGGCCGACTCCGCGCGCTTCGTGGCATCGACGAACTGTTGCTTCACGAGCGCGAGGTCAGCGGGCGTCATCTCTTTCGGCGTGTGCCAGCCTGGCCCGAACGGAATCGCCGACGGCCCCATCGTCTGCCACGGCCGCTCGTTCGCCTTCAGCGGGCCGTCGCCTTCCCACGGCAGCTGACAGCTCGCCTTTCGTCCCGCGTGCGCGAGCTGCACGCCGATGCGCGAGGCCGAGTTGCCGTGCACGAAGTCGACGATGCGCTTCCACGCCGCGAGCTGCTCGTCATTCCACAGCCCGGCACAGCCGTACGTGATGCGCCCTTCCGGAGCGACGTCGGTCATCTCGGTCAACACCAGGCCCGCTCCACCGACCGCGCGGCTGCCGAGGTGCACCAGGTGCCACTCGTGCGGCACGCCGTCACCCTTCGCCGAGTACTGGCACATGGGCGAGACGACGACGCGGTTGTGGAGCGTCAGCTCCCTCAGCTTCAGCGGCGCGAACAGCGGCGGCGGCGGCGTGCCATCTGCGTTGAGCGTCGAGCCATTCACCTTCGCGAACCACGCGTCCATCTGCCCGACGAGCTTCGGGTCGCGCTCGCGCAGGTTGGCCCACGTGATGCGCTTGCTGCGGGTCATCAACGAGAACGTCAGCTGCACGGGCTCGAGGTTCGCGTAGCGCGCGCTGTTCTCGAACCACTCGAGGCTCGTCTGCGCGGCCTTCTGAAGGCGAATCACCTCAGGCTTCCGCTCGAGCTCGTATCGGGCCAGCGCCTTCGGCACGTCGAAGCGCTCGGTCACGAAGGCGTCGCGCAGCGCGATGGCGTCTTCCATCGCGAGCTTGGTGCCGCTGCCAATGGAGTAGTGCGCCGTGTGAACCGCGTCGCCCATCAGCACCATCGGCCCGCGCACCCACGACTCGCAGCGAATGGTGGGGAACGTGCGCCACACGGACTTGTTCGGGCACAGGTGATGGCCATCGAGTTCCTCGGCGAAGAGCTTCTCGAGGAAGGCGACGGTGTCGGCTTCGGTCGCGGTGTCGAGGCCGGCCGCGCGCCACACCGACTCGTGACACTCGACGATGAAGGTCGAGAGCGCTCCGGAGGGCGCCATCGGCGTCTTCGTGAACGGGTACGCGTGCACCTGGAAGAGGCCGTGCGGCGTGTTCTTGAAGAGGAAGGTGAAGGCGCGCAGCGGCTTCGTCGTGCCGAGCCAGGTGAACTTGCACTTGCGCCAGTCGAGCGAGGGCTTGAAGTCGGCCTGGTACTTCTCGCGAATCGGGCTGTGCACGCCGTCGCAGGCGATGACGAGGTCGGCCTTGGGCAGCGGGTCGGTCGGCAGCTCTTCCTGGAAGTGGAGCTTCACGCCGAGTTGCGCGCAGCGCTCCTGCAGAATCGCGAGCAGGTCTTTCCGCGCGAGCCCGCAGAAGCCGTGGCCGGTCGAGGTGGTCGTCTTCCCGTTCGCGTGGACCTCGATGTCGTCCCAGTACGCGAAGCGCGCCTCGATGTTGCGGTAGCTCTCGGCGTCGGCAGCCTCGAGCGTGCCGAGCGTCTCTCGCGAGAAGACGACGCCCCAGCCGAAGGTGTCGTCAGGTTTGTTCTTCTCGTAGACGTCGACCTCGAGCGTCGGGAGCGCCTTCTTCAGCAGCAGCGCGGAGTACAGCCCTGCGGGACCACCACCGATGCAGATGAGACGCATGGGCGGCGAATTAACCCGTGGCGTTCGCGCTGTCGCTGGGCACGGCGGGAGCTTCGACGCGGCGGGTAGAAGTGAAAGTGCTGCGTTCCCGACTCAAACGGCGCCGAGCCTGCTCAACGGCGCAGCAGCCGGTCGGCGTTCTCCGCGTACACCTTCTTCAGGACCTCAGGCGGAAGCCCGAGCCCCGAGATGGTCCACCGGCCCTGAATCGGAGTCGGGTGCTGAAAGTCGCGGTCGTTCGTCTCGAACCAGCGCCACGTGGACGAGAAGAAGCGGTCGACGTCTGCGGGGCCGGGAGGCGTCGCGCCGGTCGAGCCGAGCATCAACGCGTGCTCCTCCACGCCAACGCCGAGGTCCGTGCCGAAGAGGATTCTGTCCTGGTGGCGGAGGAAGAGCGCTCGCATCGCCGCGGGTGGATGACGGCCGAGCTCAGGCACACGCGCGGCGGTGTCGACGAAGAGGTTCGGGTTTGCGTCGAGCGCAGAAGAGACCGCAGCAGGGTCTTCAGGGTCGTTCCCGAAGTGCACGCCGATGAAGACGGTGCGTGGGTGACGCGCGACGCGACGAAGGAAGGCTTCGTACAAAGCGCTCCAGCTCGGCACGTCGCGGCGGGCGTAGCTCCAGCCGGGGTGGACGGAGAGCTCGTCGAGGCGCTCGTTCGCTGGCGTGACGTCGTCCCAGAACGCCTTCGGGTCGCCGGTGTGAATCGCGACCGGCATCGAGAGCTCGCCGGCCTTCTCGAACAACGGGTCGAGGCGTGGGTCGTCGACGGCCATGAGC
>JAUXRI010000164.1 GCA_030681895.1 Myxococcales bacterium
GTCTACGCGCACGTCGTCGACTTCCGCCAGTGGGGCGGTTGGTCTCCGTGGGACGCGCTGGACCCGAAGCAGACGAAGACCTTCTCGGGCGCCGCGACCGGTGTGGGCGCGAAGTACGACTGGGTCGGCAACCCCGACACCGTCGGTACGGGCGCGATGACCATCGACGAGGCGAAGCCGGCCGAGTCCATCGCCATCACGCTCGAGTTCAAGGTGCCGTTCCCGGCGAAGAACAAGGCGAACTTCACGTTCACGCCTGCAGCTGGCGGCACCAACGTGACCTGGGCGATGAGCGGCACCAACGACTTCATGGGCAAGGCGTTCACGCTCGTGATGAACATGGACAAGATGGTCGGTGGCGACTTCGAGAAGGGGCTCGCCACGCTGAAGACCCTCGCAGAGGCCGACGCGAAGAAGGCCGCCGATGACAAGGCTGCGGCTGAGAAGGCGGCTGCCGACGCGGCCGCTGCTGCTGCACCCGCCGATGCCGGCACACCTTGACGTTGAAGCGCCGGGGCGCGTGAGGTGAAAGCAGCGCCTGTGACTTCACGCCCTGTCGCCTTCGACGCCGAGTACTACCGCCGGTATTACGAGAACCCCGAGACGCGGATCTACGATCAGACCCGCCACGCGCACCTCATCGAGGGCGTGCTCGGGCTCATCGCGTGGTTGGGCTGGCCGCTCCAGTCGGTGCTCGACGTCGGAGCAGGCGTGGGCTGGTGGAAGACCTGGCTCAAGAAGCACCGCAAACACGTGCGGTACCTGGGCACCGAGATGGAGGCCTCCATCTGCAAACGCTACGGGCATCAGCAGGCCGACATCCGCACGTGGCGGCCGGAGCGCACGTTCGATCTCGTCGTCTGTCACGGCGTGTTGCCGTACGTCGACGACGCCGGGCTGCCCGGCGCCATCGAGAACCTCGCCGCGGGGTGCGAGGGCTTTCTCTACCTCGAGGCGATCACGAAGCGTGACGTCGCGGGCAACGTCGACACCGAACTGACCGACACGCGCGTGCACCAGCGATCGGGAGCGGTGTACCGCAAGCTGCTGGCGCCGCATTTCAGGCAGATCGGCGCGGGGCTGTGGACGAAGCGAGATGCAGCGCTCGTGTTCTACGAGCTCGAGGTGCCGGCCGAGCGCGGCTGAGGCTCAGGGGTCCTTGAGCCGGTCGATGTCGAAGGCGTAACCGAGCGCACGCTCGACATCCCACGCACGCTCTTCCGAGAGTTCGCCGATCTTCGACGACAGCCTGTTGATGGCCAGTGCGTGAAGGTTGTCGACGTTCGCGACCGAAGTTCGCGTGAGGCCTTCATCGGGCCCGAGCTCGATCTCGACAGGGATGTTCCGAATCGTGGTGGTGATCTCGGCGACGGTGACCCGCTTCAGAATTCGATACGCCTGATTGTGCGAGAGCAGCAAGACTGGTCGACGGCCAATTGGCGCAGGCAGCCAGCTCACGAGAGTTCGTACTGGTTCAACGCTTCGCCTTCTTCTTCGGAGGTACTGCTTCCCACGTGGCTGGGTCGAGGTCGGTCTCCGCTCCATCTTGCGGCTGCTCTCGATAAGCGCGCTCCATGTCCTGCTCGAGGCGCTCGTTCAGGGCGCGACGAATGGCCTCCCGAATGAACTCAGACCGCTTGCGAGCACTCGGAGGGGCCACCCGGTTCAGGAGGGCCATGGTTCGATCATCGAGTTCGACGAGGAATTGATGCACATGGAGCAGGCTAGAGAGTTCCTCCAGGTCCAGTAAGGGGCCTCACGGGGGCGGCGGGATCATCACGCCCGCGACCGCGTCCCAGAAGTCGCACTCGGTGTTCCGCCAGCCTGTGCCCGTGGTGACCGTCGCGTCGAGCTGAAGGAACGGCTCCGACGCCGAGACGGCCGGCCACACCGGCGCGCCTCCACCGTTCGGGTCTCCGGTCGCGGCGAAGCGCGTCCAATAGCCGAGCATCGAGGCCTCGACCGCGAGATCGCCCGCCGGCGCGTTGGGGAACGCCTCGCTCAGCTTCTGAAAGACGTAGGCAAGCTCGAGACCGTGGAAAGCCCCGCGCGCAGGGAGGAGCGCACGTGAGTAGAGGTACCGGTACACAGGCACTCCCGGCTGGCCACGCGCCGCGGCTCGCGTCGAGATGCGCGCCTGACAGCCGAAGAACGCATCGGTGGTGACCTGAATCAGCGCCTTGCGCGGCGTGCCGTACGTGGCCGTCGGGTAGGTCATCAGCACGCGGTCGGCGAGCGTCGGTCCCACGAGGCCAGTCGCGGCGGCCCGATACTCTGCCTCGGTGGTGATGGCAGGCATCGAGAGCGCCGTCTCTTCGGTGTTCGCGCCGATGATGAGCGGCACCTTGTGGTGAGCGCCGGCGCGAAGCGCGTCACTCGGCACCTGCGGGAGCACCCTGCCATCGACGACCGGGCCCCAGCTCACCGGAGGGCGACGGCCTCCGACCACGACCGGCACCGGGTACGCGCGAATCAACTGCTCCGGCGTCAACGCGCGCAGACACGACGGCACGTCGGCCGCGGTGGTGCAGCCAGTGCCGGGAAGCCACAGCGCCGCTTCCGCGCGACGCACCGCGGGTTGCAGCGCCGCGACACACGAGCCCGATTGCACCAGCGCGCGGTGGAAGAGCCCCGCCGAGCCCGGCATCGCGAGGTGCGTGCAGGTGTTCACCGCGCCCGCGCTCTCTCCGAAGAGCAGCACCCGAGAAGGGTCTCCGCCGAACGCGCCGACGTTGCGCTGCACCCACTTCAACGCCGCCTGCTGATCCTGCAGGCCGTAGTTCCCCGAGACGCCAGCATCTGACTCGTCGTCGAGCACGGGCATCGTCAGAAACCCCAGCACGCCGAGCCGGTACTGCATGGTGACGACGACGACGTTGCCGCGCTGCGCGAGGAGCGTGCCGTCGTACAGCGAGACCTGCGCCGCGCCGAACGTCTCTGACGCCGAGCCGCCCGTGTTGCCACCACCATGAATGAACGCCATCACCGGCAGGCCAGCGTCGCGACCGACACCGAGCGGCGTGAAGACGTTGAGCGTCAGGCAGTCCTCCGAGCCCTCCACCGGCGCGCCCGCGTCGAACCCGCCGCCCTGGTCCTGGACGAGCTGCGGGCACTGCGCTCCGAACTGCAGCACCTCACGCGTCCCCGGCCAGCACGTCAGGTCGGTCTCGGGCGGGCGCCAGCGCAGCGCACCGACGGGCGGCTTCACGTACGGCATGCCACGAAACGCGCGACCGTTCGCCGAGACCTGGCCACGCACTGGACCCCGCTCGGTGAAGACGATGTCGGAAGCCTCGAGCGCGCCAGCGTTGCAGTCGAGGCCGGCGTCGAGCAGCGCGCCTGCGTCCTGCGCCACGCCTCCATCGACGGTCGGTGGTGGCATCCCACATCCAACGACCAGACAGCCGGCAAGCACGGCGACCGAGGTTCGCATGTGCGCTCCAACACGCGAGGCGGCGGGAGGTTGCGCCGGGCGCTGAGATTCTGTCACACCGGCCCACATGCGCAGCCGAGTGCTCGTGCTTCTGATCGTCCTGGCTTCGTGTGGCCCGGAAGAGCCCATGAGCGATGCCGGACAGGTGATGGATGCCTCGGTCGCCATGGACGCCGGCTCGACTGACGCAGATGCCGGAGCGCCAGATGCTGGCCCTGTGACAGGCGCTGGCGCCGCGGACTCCGGCCTGCCTGACGCGGGAACTCCGGACGCTGGCTCGGGCGCACTCGACTCGGGCGTTCCAGACGCTGGCACTCCCGACGCTGGAGGTCTGCCCATCACCTGCACTGCCGCAGGCCTGCCCGGCACCTGTCTGCCAGTCGGTGAGTGTCGCGACACGCGGCAGCCAACCGCTGGCCTGTGCCCCGGCCCCTCGACGATTCAGTGCTGCACGCCGCGGTTCACGAACGCGTGCGACCCGAACGCTCGGCCACTCCCGAACACCGGGCTCGCCGAAGCGCCCGGCACCGGCAGCTGCGCCGCAGGCATGGTGAGCATCGGCACGTTCTGTATCGATCGCTACGAAGCGTTCCTCGAAGAGACCGATGGTGGCGCGTGGTGTCCCTTCGTCAACCCGGGCACGCGTCGGCTGCGCGCACGCTCGGCGATCGGCTCAGTCCCCCAGGGATTCATCAATCAGGTGCAGGCGGCTGCGGCGTGCGCCGAGTCAGGCAAGCGCTTGTGCACCGACGCCGAGTGGCTGCGCGCGTGTCGGGGGCCGACGAACTCGACGTACCCGTACGGCAACACCCGCCTCACCGGTGTCTGCAACGATCGCCGCTCGGTGCACCCGGCGATCGAGCTCTACGGAACGAGCGCCTCATGGGTCTTCAGCCACATCGACAGTCCCTGCCTCAACCAGCTCGACGGCGGGCTCGCGCGCTCAGGCAGCTTCTCGGGCTGCAACTCGGCCGAAGACGTCTTCGATCTCATGGGCAACCTGCACGAGTGGACGGCGGATCCCGCCGGCACGTTCCGCGGCGGCTTCTACGTCGACACGGTGATCAACGGGAACGGCTGCCTCTACGCGACGACCGCGCACGACGTCTCGCACTGGGACTACTCGACCGGCTTCCGCTGCTGTCAGTGACGGCTACTTCACGCCGAGGGCCTGCTTCACCTCGGCGATCGGCTTGCCGCCGTACAGCGCCTTCACCTGCGGCAGCGTTCCGAACGAGCGGGTGATCATGCGATCGACGTAGAGCATGCCGTCGAGGTGATCGACCTCGTGTTGCAGAATGCGCGCAGGCCAGCCGCGCACGCGCCACGTCTGCGGTTGGCCCTTCTCGTCGAGGCCCGACACTTCGACCTCACGCCAGCGCTCCACCAAGCCGGCGAAGCCCGCGACCGAAAGACAGCCTTCGAAGAAGGTGACGCGCTCCTCGCCGACGGGCGTGAGCGTCGGGTTGATGATGACGCGCAGTGGGACCGGCGTGCGCTCGCGCTCGTCGCGTTCTTGCTGGGTGAGTGAGACCTGCAGCGTCTCGGGGTCCTCCAGCACCAACACGCGCAGCGAGACGCCCAGCTGCGGCGCCGCGAGCCCGACCCCCGGAGCCCTTCGCATCGCGTCCGTCATGCGCACGATGAGCTGCTGAAACTCAGGCGTGGCGATCTGCTCGACGGGCACGTCCTTCGCCCGCGCACGCAGCACCGGGTTACCGGTCTGCACGATGGGGTTCTCGACCACGTCCATGGAGCCTCCTGACTTCATGACCGTGCCACTGGTGGCGCAGGCCGTGGTGAAGACCGCGATGATGATCAGATATCTCATGGCGCAGTGACGACCTCGACGTCGATGGTGCGGGCGGGCCCGGTGATGGTGAGGACTCCCAGCGAGCCTGCGAGCGGACCTGCCCCCGCGAGTCGAACGACGACGCGCCCGGCCCCACGCGTCACGCACCCGCGCTGCGTCGCGCTCGCACAGTCAGGCAGCGCCGCGCCTGCTTCAGTGAAGGCGGTCTCTGCGCCGGGCGTCGACGCGTAGCTGGTGCCATCACGCTCGACGAAGGTCTCCGTCCCACCGGGAGCCCACAGCAAGACGCGCTCGTTCTTCACGTCTTCGAGATCGACCGTCGGCGTATCGGCCGGAACGAGCGTGTCGACGCGCTCCGGCAGTCGGGGAATCACGGCGCCACGTTTGAGCCACAGCGGAACTTCTCCGATCGCCGCCGTCGCCATCAGATCGACCGGACCCGTCACCGAGGCCGAGCCATCGAGCGCGACCCACGCTCCGGTCGGCACGTGCACCGCGCGCTGCGTGACGCCCTGGTCGACGATCGGAGCGACGAGCAACGAGCGGCCGAGCACGTACTCATCCGCAATCGTCCACGTCGCCGGGTCCTGCGGCGCCTCGAGAAAAAGCCCGCGCATGATGGGCAGGCCCGTCTCTTCGGCCTCGCGACTCAGACCATCGAAGAATGGGAACAACTGAATGTGGAACTTCGCCCAGCGCCGGTAGTGCGCGAGCGTCTCGGCGTCCTTCTCGAGGCTCCAGTTGTCACGTGGGTCGATGCCGTGATGCGTGCGCATAACGGGCGAGAGCGCGCCGAGCGACGTCCACCGGAAGAAGAGCTCCTTGGTCGAGTTCGGGTTGGTGCCCGACTGGTAGCCCGCGATGTCGTGGCCGTAGGTCGAGACGCCTGCGAGGCCGAGGTTGATGCCCATGGGCACGACGGTGAACATGCCGTCGTCGCGCTGAAAGTCGGTGCGCTGGTCGCCAGCCCAGACGACTGGCGCGTAGCGGTTGGCGCCAAACCAGCCGGCGCGCGAGAAGAAGAGCAGGCGTTCGCCGCTCGGGTCGCGCTCCTTCATCACCTCGGCGTTCAGCTTCACCCACTCGGTCGGGTAGCGGTTGTGCGCCTCGAGCGGGTTCTCGCCGCTTACCAGCACCGCGTCGTGCGGCAGCCACTCGGCGAAGTCCGCCATCCACCCCTTGAAGCCGACGTCGAGCGCCTGCCGCAGGTAGCCCTTCACCCACTCGCGCGTCTCGGGCCGAGAGAGATCGGCAAGCCCCGTCGGCTTGAAGGTGACGCCGTCGAACAAGTACGGCGTGCCCTTCTCGTTCTTGACGAAGTGATTGCCCGCGCTGGCCTCGGAGAAGATGCGCTCGTTCTCGACGATGAAGGTGTTGAAGTACGCCTGCCAGTCGATGCCTGCGGAGGCGAGCTCACGGGCGATGACCTCGGCGTCCGGGTAGAGCGTGCGATCGAGATCCCACTCTTCCTTCAATCGATAGCCTGACGCGTTCTCGCGACCGCCGCGGAAGTCCTCCGTCCAGATGGCTGACGAGGGCACGTCGTTGTCTCGAAGGTACTTCGCGAACCGGCGCACCTCAGCGGGGCCGAAGATGGCGTCGTTCCACGGCGCGAAGGCGACCGGCGGCGGCTTGATCTGCCGGCCCAGAACTCCAGCCGTCGCGCGGGTGAGCGCCTGCGCCGGCGAGTCACCGTGAAAGAGCCAGAGCGTGAACGAGTTGCTCCACGCCTCGACCCGCCACGAGGTGCTGTTCACGCTGCACAGCTCGAAGACCGAGCGCGCGTCGGTCTGCGCGACGGCGATGAAGCCTCTGTTCGAGAGAAACGTCGGCATGCCGTAGCTCGACGCGTGGCGGGTGCCCTCGAGCATCCACGCCTCGGGGTACTCGTCGTCGGCGATGCGCTTACCGATGCCGGGCTCGCTCGTCCACAGCGCGACCGTGTGGCCTCGGTGATCGACGCCGTCAGCTTGCGCGCCGAAGCCGAGGAAGTGATCGGTCTCGGCACAGGCGAACGCGAGGGACAGCCGATTCATCGCGGGATCCTTCGCGGCGAACTTCAGCTCCAGCGCGCCCTCGGTCGCGCGCGCTTCGACGCTGACGACGACATCACCTGCGGAGTTCCGGTAGCTCCCCTTCCCGAGCTCGGTCGCGACGCTGTCCCACGCGAAGTCGTTCGCCTCGATCCACGCCTGGTTTCCATCGGTGATCTTCCAGCTGCCGAACTGCATCTCGTGACGGGCGCGCGCGCTGCGAACCGCGGCCTGCGCGTACGCCTGGGAGCCCGAGGTGCCACGGAGCAGCTCGACCGGCCCCGCCTTCACCGCGAGGGTCTTCCCTTCGACCGGCAACGAGAACGTCGACAACGTCGGAGCGGAAGGAACACAGCCAAGAACTGCGGCCACCACGATCACGAGACGACGCATGGTCGCGGGTTACAGCACGGACCCATGCCGCGCGTCGTGGCCCGGGTTACACGCGTGGACATGCGCTGGCTCGAATGGATTCAGACCCTCACCACCGTCTCTCAGCGGGGCCTCGCGTACTCGAAGGACCCGTACGATCGAGACAACTACGAGCTGCTTCGATCGCTCTGCGCCGAGATGGTGCTGCATGGCGCGCAGGAGCCGATTGACGCGAAGGCGCTCCTGTCAGCGCAGACTGGCTACCCGACGCCCAAGGTCGACGTGCGCGCGGCGGTGGTGCGCGATGGTCAGCTGCTGCTCGTCAAGGAGAACCAGGACGGCAAGTGGGCGCTCCCGGGAAGCTGGGCCGATCTCGGCGTGTCGCCTGCTGAGATGGCAGCGAAAGAGGTCCGCGAGGAGACAGGCTTCGAGGTGAAGGCGACGAGGCTGCTCGGCGTGTTCGGCAAGCGCGTGAACGACGCGAACATCTTCAGTGTCTACAAGCTCATCTTCCAGTGCGAGCTGCTCGGCGGAGAAGCGCGCACCAGCCACGAGACGAGCGACGTGCGCTTCTTCCCGCGTGACGCGTTGCCCGAGCTCTCGATGAACCGCACGCACCCGAGGCACCTCGAGGTGGTGTTCGCGCGGTTGGACGACGCGTCGCTGCCGGCGTTCTTCGAGTGAAGAGTCTCAGCGACTGACGACGACCGGCGCGAGCAGCACGGGCTTCACTTCCGGCCCGGTGTAGGCGAGCTGCTTCGCCGCGAACGGCGCGAGCAGGAAGAAGCGTAAGCGAGCCTCGACCTTCACCGTCTGAGCCGGCACCTTCCAACGCACCTCGCGCTTCTCGGCGGGCGTGAGGCGGTTGTCGCGCACCTGCTTCGCCGCGAACGGCGCGAGCGAAGGCTTGCCCTCGGCGTCGACGTAGCCCCGATTGAACACCGCCTCGGGGTGATCCTTCATCGGGTCGCTGGTGATGTTCCGGCCCAGCTCTTTGCCATTCGCGTCGAGCGCACGGAGATCGAGCATCGCGACTCGCGCTGGGAAGCCCGTCGGGAAGCCATGCGGCGAGGTGTTCTCGAGCACCGAGATGACGGCGTCACCATCGAAGCGGCCCGAGAGCTTCACGGCATCGTCGAGCAGGCCAGGCGCTCCCAGCCGGTGCTGTTGATGCGGCCCCGAGAACCGGTGGCTGCGGTGCTTCGCGCGGGTGGTGACGGCGCCCGACGCGCCTTCCACCTCGGCCATGTGGCAGCTGGTGCACGAGCGCCCGTCCTTCGAGGCGACGTACTCGGGCCCCGTGGTGCAGGTCCCGACGCCGGCAGCGTTGGTCTCTTCTCCATGACAGGCGAGGCACAGCGAGGTGCCCTCCACCAGCGCGGGGAGCGCCGCACCGGTCGCGTGCAGCGGCGCCGTTCCGTTCACGATGTCGTGCGGGCCCCGGAAGGTCTTCTCAGGCCCGACGACGAGCGCAGCAATGCCCTTGAGCCCCTCACCAGACCGCACGCCGTCGAGCTGGTGACAGGTCGAACAGGTGACGCCAGCGCGCGCGGCCTTCGAATCGAAGTCCTTCGTGTCGCGCGGGGAGTGACAGGTCGCACAGGCACCGGCGATCTGCGGGCCCTGCTTCGCGAGGCGCATCGTTCGCATCGACCCGTACAGCGCATCGTTGGCGTGGTGCGCACGGCTGTGCAGGCTCTCCTGGAACTCGGCGACCACCTGCGCGTGACACGGTTGGCAGGTGGCTGGGTCGTCAGCGTCGAGGGTGATGCCGGCAGCGAGCGCGGCGGCGACCTCGTTCACCTTCACGGCAGGCGGCGTCGGGGTGGTTGGCGTCGCGCCCGTCGTCCGGGTGGACTGGCAGCCCAGGGTCGCCAGCAACAGGGTCAGCAGCGTGGTTCGCATGGCGATTTGAGCTCCGAGACACGGGAACGGTTCAGCGATAGCACTTGTCGCGATGCCCTGGTTCGTCTGGTTGCCGCTCTCCGTGATGGTGCTGTTCGTCGTCGGCTGGTTCCTCGGCCCGCCTGTCTTGCGGAGCCTCATCAAGTCGCGCCTGCAGAACTACCGAATCCCGGTGAACACCGTCGACTCGTCGCTCCCTGCGACGCTCACCTCACCCCGCCGCGTGGCCGTGCTCGGCGGCGGCGTCGCAGGCCTCACCGCCGCCATCACGCTCGCGCGCCGCGGCTTTCAGGTCGAGGTCTTCGAGGCCAACCCGTACCTCGGCGGCAAGCTCGGCAGCTGGAAGGTCGAGCTCGCGCCCGGAGAACACGCGTGGGTCAGCCACGGCTTTCACGCGTTCTTCGCGAACTACTACAACCTCGATCGGTTCCTCGGCTCGATGGGCCTGCGCACCGGGTTCCAGAGCATCGGGGAGTACGTCATCCTCGGCACCACCGGCGCGCAGGTGCGCTTCGGCAAGCTCGACACCACGCCGGTGCTCAACCTCATCGCGCTCGCGAGGGCTGGCGTGTACCGCTTCCGCGACGTGCTCAAGGCGCCGGCCCGCGACCTGTTTGGCGTCTTCCTCGAGTACGACGCGAAAGAGACGTTCGAGCGCTACGACAAGGTCTCGTTCGCCGACTTCGATCGCCTCACGCAATTGCCGCCCGGCCTCAAGCTCGCCTTCAACACGTTCGCGCGCGCGTTCTTCTCCGACGAGGACAAGCTCTCGCTGGCGGAGCTGATCAAGTCGTTCCACTTCTACTACCTGAGCCAGGACGGCGGGCTCGTGTACGAGTACCCCGTGCACGACTACGAGCCGGCGTTCCTCGCGCCGATGCGGGCCGAGCTCGAGAAGCACGGCGCGAAGGTGCACCTGTCGACGAAGGTGAGCTCGCTGGTGAAGTCGGGCGACGGCTTCACGGTGAACGGCGCCGCGTTCGATCGCGTGGTGCTCTCGACCGACATCGTGGGCGCGCGGAGCATCATGACCGCCGCGACTGGAGTGCCCGACGAGGTGAAGGCCCGCTTCGAGGCGCTGGTGCCGGGGCAGCGGTACGCCGTTCTCCGCGTGTGGATCGACAAGGACGTTCGCGAGGGCTACCCGCCGTTCGTCATCACCGACCGCGTGAAGGTGCTCGACGCGTTCACCACGTACCATCGCTTCGAACAGGAAGCGGCCGAGTGGACGAAGAAGCACGGCGGCGCGGTGCTCGAGCTCCACTGCTACGCGGTGCCCGAGGGCATGACGCCTGACGAGGTGAAGCAGGCGCTGCTCGACGAGCTGGTGCAGTTCTTCCCCGAGTTGAAGGGCTACACGCTGAAGCACGAGGTGTTTCAGCTCAACCGCAACTTCACTGCGTTCCATCTCGGCATGAGCGCCCATCGACCAGAGACCGAGAGCGGCGTGGCAGGGCTCTTGTGCGCGGGTGACTGGGTGAAGTTGCCCTTCCCGGCCATGCTCCTCGAGGCCGCGTGCGCGAGCGGCTACGTGGCAGCCAACGCGCTGCTGCGAGAAGCCGGGGTGCGTGAAGAGCTGGTCGAGTCGGTGCCGCTCAAGGGGCTGATGGCTGGCATGCCGCAGCCGCCGGCCCGCAAGCTCCTCATTCCGGGCGGTGGGAAATGATGAAGGGCAAGACGGTGATGATCACCGGCGCCAACACCGGAATCGGGAAAGCCACCGCCGCCGAGCTGGCCCGTCAGGGCGCGCGCGTGTTCTTCGCCTGCCGCTCGCGCGCGAAGACGATGCCGGTCATCGACGAACTCAAGCGCGCCACGGGGAACCAGGACCTTCACTTCCTCGAGCTCGACCTCGCCGACCTGTCCCAGGTGAAGGCGTGCGCGACTGCGTGGCTGGCGGCGAACGAGCGCCTCGACGTGCTCGTCAACAACGCCGGGCTCGTGCGGATTCGTCAGCCGACTGCACAGGGCTTCGAGATGACGTTCGGCGTCTGCCACGTCGGCCACATGCTGCTGACGCTGTTGCTCGAGCCCGCGCTCACCCGTGCGGCTCCATCGCGAGTCGTCATCGTCGCCAGCCGCGCGCACGAGCGCACCAGCACGCCCATCGACTGCGACGCCGTTCACGGCACCACCAGCTCGTTCTCAGGCTTCCCTGAGTACAAACGAGCGAAGCTGGCCAACATGCTCTTCATGTTCGCGCTGGCGAGGCGCTGGAAGGACCGCGGCGTTCACGTGTACGGCCTTCACCCTGGCGTCATCGCGTCGGAGATCTGGCGGGCTGCGCCGACGCCGTTGCGACAGATCGCCATGCTCTTCATGCGAACGCCGGAAGAAGGAGCCCGCGCCAGCCTGCACTGCGCGATGTCCGCGGCGGCAGGGGCTGAGACGGGTCAGTACTACCACGAAGATGCCTCGCCCCGGCGGCCGAGCCGGCTCGCCCTGGATGAAGGCGCGCAGGAGACACTCTGGGCCCGCTCGATGGAGTGGCTCAAACCCTGGACGTGAGTCTGAACGCTCAGTAGCCGCCGTCTTCGACGCAACCCGCGTCGCGGTCGGCATCACACGCATCACGTCGCGCGAAGCCGCACTTCCGCTTGCCCTCGGGCGTGTCGATGAGACGGCAGTCACACTGCTCGACGAGCTCGGCGCACCGCTGGTTGTCTCCCGCCGTCGGCACGAAGGTCGACTCGTTGGTCGCCGCGCGCTGCAGACAGGTGTTGCGATCGTAGCTGCTCGCCTGGCAGTCGCACTGACGCTCCGACAACTGGCGGCACGGGCTCTTGCAGCCAGACAGACCGGCGACGAAGGCGATGGAGAGGACGACGAGCAGCTGCTTCATGGGGCGCGCACCCTGCCACAGTCCCGACGGGGAACCGAGTGTTCCGATGACGGCGCAGCCGCGCCTCGATTGCCTCTTCAGCCCAGCGCCGCGGCGACGGTCTCTCGGAAGTAGCGGGCGGCGAGGCCGACGGTGCGGCGCGCACTCTCGGGCGTTCGCGTGAGTGACGGAGCGACCTCCATCACGTCGCCGCCCAGCAGCCCCACCTCGGCGCCGAGCCTTCGAATCAACGCGCTCACCCAGTCGGGCTCCAGCCCCTCGGGCTCCGGCGTGCCGGTCGCGTCGGCCCAGCGCGCGTCGGTGCCGTCGATGTCGTTCGAGAAGAGCACGCCCTTCACGCCGGTGGCCCTCACGTGGGCGAGCACGTCGTCGAGGACTCGGTCGGGGTTGTCGAGCACGTCCTTCGCCCAGAACTGGCGCACGCCGGTCGACGTCTCCCAGTGCTCTTGCGTGCGGGCGGTCGCGCGAATGCCGACCTGCGTGAGACGGCCCTGGCGCCCGAGCACCTCGTTGGCGTGCCAGCTCCACGTGGCGAAGCAGTACTTCACGCCGAGGCGATGCTGCAGCAGGTCGGTGTGCGCGTCTGACTGCACGATGCCCCAGGGCTCGCCACCGCGGGCGTGGTGGAGCGGGCGAACGACGGGCCACGCCGTCGAGTGATCGCCGCCGAGCGTGAAGGGCTTGAGGGCCGGGTTCAGCAGGAACAGCAGCTCCCACGCGCGTTCGGCGATCGAGAGCGGCGACACGGGCAGCGTCGCGGCACCGGGTACGCCCGGGTAGAGCGCGGCGCGGCTCGTCTCGAGCTGCTCGACCGAGAGCATGTCGTCGTGGAGCAACTGCGGCACCACGAAGACGTCGCCGACATCCACCAGACCGAGCGCGTCGAGTCTGTCAGGCCAGTCGGCCTCGTCCTCCAGCAGCCGTGAACGAATCGCCTGCGGCCCGAGGTTGGCGCCACGCTGAAACCCGGCCCCGACGTCAGACGGAATTCCCATCATCACGCCGCGCCCCGAGGCCACCTTCTCGAGGTTGCGACGAAACGCGTGGCTCACCTCGCTGTCGGTCGACACGCGGTACAGCGAGCGCTGCAGCGCCTGCTGCTCGGCCTTGCCCGTCGACACCAGGTAGAGCCCCGCGCCGGCAGGCTTGAGGATGGTGGCGAGCTCGTCGATCGGCGTCATGGGACACCCGTCATGCCGCGATGGCGACGAGGCCACAAGCGCGCCTCCGATGCGATGCGCACCGCACGCGTTCGACACATCGTGGTCTGGGTTCGCGCTTGCCCCGCCGACTGACGGTGGAATCAGGAGGCACACGCGTGCTGCCAACTCGCCTCGACTCTCGACAGGGCTAGCCTGCGCTCGTGGCCGGTCGCCGACGAGAACGCGCTGAACAGCCAGCCGGGTGGACTGCGTGGAAGCTCGCCGCGCGCTATCGCGTGACCGGGCTGCGCGAGGGCCGCGTCGAAGACCTGGGGAGCGATGCAGCTCCGTGGCAGCTCGAGGTCGCGTGGGATGGCCATCGCGTCGTCGTCGCAAAGGCAGCGGGAGAGGTGCGCCTCTTCGCCGACGACCTGCGTGAGTGGACGGCGCCGTGTCAGAACCTCGCGCTCACCGTGCGCGATCTGCCGGTCGAGAGCGTGGTCCTCACGGGAACGCTCTGTGTGCTCGACGCAGAAGGCCGCCCCGACTTCGAGGCGCTCAAGCGCCGAATCACGAAAGGAGCGGGCCCGGCGCCGGTGCTCATGGTGTCTGACGTGCTCTTCCTCGACGACGTCGAGCTCACCGGCGTCGATGACCGACGCAGCCGCCTCCCGCCACTCACCGCGCCGCTCATCTGGTCCGACGTCCTCGAGGGCGCTCCGGCCGAGGTGCTCGCGCGCGTCAGACACCTCGCGCTCCCCGGCGTCATCGCGCGTCGCACGGCCGGAGACTCGTTGGTCCTCAGCGCCGGGCCTGCGCCACTTCCGCTCCGTCGTTCGCTCTCGACGCCACCGAAGCTCACCAGTCCCGACAAGGTGATGTTCCCTCGTGACGGCGTCTGCAAACGCGACGTCATCGAGTGGTACCGCGAGATCGCGCCGGTGCTGCTTCCTCACCTGCGTGGCCGGCCGGTCGTCGCCCAGCGCTGGCCTGACGGCATCGACGACTTCACCTGGTACCAACATCGCCCACCACCGCGCGCACCCGACTACCTCGACGCGGCGACCATCGACGACGACCGGCGGCTCCTCATCGGCAACGTCGACGCGCTGCTGTGGATGGTGAATCAGGCAGCCCTCACGTTTCACACCTGGTCGACGCGGGTCGGCTCGCTGCTCGAGCCCGACTGGGCGGTCATCGATCTCGACCCCGGCCGATCGACGTCGTGGCCCCAGGTGATCGAGATCGCCACCGCCGTACGCCGCCTGCTCGAGCTCCTCGAGGTCGACAGCGTGGTGAAGACGAGTGGCCAGAAGGGCCTGCACATTCTCGTTCCGCTCGCGGCGCAGCAGAGCCTCGACGACGCGCACCGGTTCGCCGAAGGCGTCTGCGCGATGGTGGCGAAGCTGGTGCCGGACCTCGTGAGCCTGTCGCACGACGAGAAGGAGCGACGCGGCCGGCTCTTCCTCGACCACCTGCAGAACTTCCGCGGCAAGACGCTGGTCGCGCCGTACTCTTTGCGCGCCGTCGATGGCGCTCCGGTGTCGACGCCGCTGTCGTGGGACGAGGTGACGCCGGCGCTCGACCCGAAGACCTTCTCTCGAACGGTCGTGCTCCAGCGCCTCACCGAGCGTGGCGACCTCTTCGAGCGGGCGTTGCAGGGACGCGTGGTGTTGTCCGGTCCCCTCGCGCGGCTCGCCGGCCGTTAGATGGCCGGCAACATCGCGTTGGCCTCGTCGAGCAGCTTCGCCACGGCGTCGTGCGCCTCGAGCGTCAACGACTCCCGCGCTTCGACGCCGAGCCCCTTCGTCTCGAAGGGCTTCCCAATCACCAGTGCCGCGGGCTTCGGGCGAATGGCCACCGTGCCCTTGGGCAGAATCGCGTACGTGCCGGCGATCGCCGCGGGCACCAACGGCACCTGCGCCTCGAGCGCCATGATGGCCGCGCCCTTCTTGAACGGCTTGAGCACGCCGTCGTCGCTCCGAGTTCCTTCCGCGAAGAAGACGACGCTGACGCGGTTGCGCACGTGGGCCGCGGCGTCCTTGAGGCGCTGCTTGTCGCCATCGCCACCCGTTCGATCGACGAACACGTTGCCAGCCCGCTCGAGCGCGTAGCCGAACACCGGCACCCGCCGCAGTTGCTGCTTGGCGACGAAGCGCATGTGCCGGCGAATGTGACGAAACAGCACCATCGCGTCGAAGTTCGACTGGTGGTTCACGGCCAGCACGAAGTTCCCCGGCGGCAGGTTCTCGAGGCCACGACACGCCGTCCGCACACCCGAGACGCGCAGGGTCGAGTCGGCCCACACCTGGAGGATGGGATCGGGCGCGCGCTCATCGAGGAAGGTCAGCGCGCTCACCGCGGCCGAGGCGGTGCCCGTCAGGCCGACCACACCCACGCCCGACACCAGCGTTCTCAAGAGCTCGTTCACACGAAGTCCTTTGCAGGGAACAGCAGCACGTCGGCAATCTGCGTCACTTCCAACATCAGCATCAACACCCGATCGAAGCCCACCGCGATTCCACCCGACGGCGGCATTCTGCCCACCGCTTCGAGGAACGCCTCGTCGAGCTCGAACACCGGCCGCTGCAGGGAACGACGCAGCTCCTGCTCTTCCACGAGGCGTTTGCGCTGCTCGACGGCATCGGTCAGCTCCGAGAACCCGTTCGCCAGCTCGATGCCGTGGGCGTACAGCTCCACCCGCTCGGCGACCGAGTCGTCTCCCGGCTTGATCCTCGCCAGCGACGCCATCGACGCGGGGTACTCGATGAGGAAGGTCGGCCGCTCCTGGCCCAGCTGTCGCTCCACCCGCTCGAGGAAGATGTGGAAGAAGACGTCGTCGAAGCTGGTCGACGTGCCGGTGTAGATGCCGCGCGCGTCAGCAGCCCGCTTGAGAGACAGCCCATCGAAGTGCTGGCGAAGGTCGAGCTCGGCGTAGCGCAGCAGCGCGTCGCGCACCGTCAACCGCTCGTACGGCGTCTTCGTGAAGCACCCGCGCGACGGAGCGACGGCCATTTCGGCAGCGCTCAACGCCCGCTCGAGGTCGCTCATGATGGCGGCGTAGTCGGCGTGCGGCCGGTAGAACTCCAGCATCGTGAACTCGGGGTTGTGGTGCCCCGACACCTCTCCGTTGCGGAACGTCTTGCAGAGCTGAAACAGCGGCGGGCACCCGGGGTCGGCGAGCAGCCGCTTCATCGCGTACTCGGGGCTGGTGTGCAGGTAGAGCGAGCGCTTCGAGCCGACGTCCGTCTGGGGAATGAAGGGCACCTCGAACGGGTCGATGTGCGGCTCGAGGCCTGGCGTCCGAATCAGGCAGGGCGTCTCGACCTCGAGGTAGCCCTCGGCGACGAAGAAGGCGCGAATCGCCGTGGACAGCGTCTGGCGGGCGCGCGCGGCAGTCCACTGGGCAGGGGTCGGCATGACGGTGGGTTCCTTGTCACGAAGCGGTCGCCTTCACGAGGAGCGAGCGCGGCTGGTCGCAGCGGATACAGTGGCCGGCATGTCGTCTCGCCCCTTCTCTCTCGTCGTCATCGTGGTGCTGGGCCTCGCCGCGTGTCCCCGCAGTGATTCGAGCGTGCAGGCCGACCTCGGCGCGGCGGCAGACGCAGGCGTCGGCGACCCGGAGCTCGGCCGGCTCCGCGCTCAGGCCACCAGCTTGTCGAACGACACCAGAGCCTGGTCTCGCGCCGTCGACACGGCCCTGTGGAATCACTGGACCTCGGCCGCGCCGATCGACTGGGCCGCGCTCAACACGAAGCGTGACGCCCTCCTGACGACCGAGCGGCTGTCGGTGCTGCGGCGGGCCCTGGAGCGCGGCGCCGATGACGAGCTCGCGCTGGAGCACCTCTCCGTTTTCCTCGAGGCCGAGGCCGTCTCGCGAAGTGCGACCGCCGAAGCAGACGCCGTCGCCACGCTCGAGTCGACGTTGACGTTCACGCTCGATGGCAAGGACGTGCGGTGGGGCGACCTCAACCGGCTGCTGGCGACCGAGAAGAGCGCGCTCAAGCGCAAGGCGTTGTGGATTGCGTCGCTCCCGGCTGCCGAGAAGCTCGACGCCGCGCTGGCGGCACGTGACGCGAAGCGAGCTGAGGCGCACCTGGCGACCGAGCAGTTGCTCTCGCAGCGGGGAGACGCGACGGGTGACGCACGGTTGGTTGGGATGCTGGTGCCGAAGTCGCTCCTCGCGTCCGAGGCCGAGCAGCGAGACGTCGAGCCCGAAGCGATGCGCCAGGTGGCCGAGGGCCTCCTCGTGCTCACCAGCGAAGCGTGGAGGCTGACGCTCGAGCGCCTCAACCAGGCTGACACGAAGCTCCCCATGGCGACGTTGACGCGCGCCGATCTGCCTCGCCTCATGCGTGTGCCGGCTGAGGTCGATCTCGCCTTCGGGAAGAAGGAGCTCGCCCCGCGCGCCATCGCGACCCTCGGCGCGCTGGGGCTCTACGGAAAGAAGGGGCTCACGCTCGACCTGTCAGAGGCGGTGAAGAAGAACCCGCTGCCGCTCACGGTGACACCCGGAGGACCCGCCGACGTGCGCACCAGCTTCCGGCCGCTCGGTGGGCTGCGCGATCAGCAACTGCTCCTCTCGGAGCTCGGCGTCGCGCTGGCCCTGCAACACGTCACCGCAGGCCGCTTCGAGTACGAGCGCCTCGGCGACTCCGCGCTCGCGCAAGCCACCGGCGAGCTCTTCGCCACGTTGCCCGGTGATGCCCAGTGGCTCGAGTCGCAGGGCGTGCCCGAGGCCGCGCGGCCCATCGTCATCGACGCGTGGCAGGTGCAGCGGCTCTTCCAGGCGCGCCGAGCTGCTGCAGCCTTCCTGGTGCGCCTCGATTGCTTCGAGCGCAGTGACGCTCAGTCGCGCAGCCGGGCCGCTGCCATCTTCACGCGCGCGCTCGGCGTGATCCACACCGAGGCCGACATGGCGCGCATGCGCTTCGACTCCGATGACGGCTTGCGCTCGGCCACGACGATCCGCTCGATGCTGATGGCCGAACACGTCCGTGGAGAACTGAACCGCAGCGCCGGTGGGCCATGGTTTCGCAGCGCAGGCGCCGGGAAAGACCTCGTCGAGCTCTGGAGCACCGGCTCGTCGGTGCCCCTCGAGACGCGCGTCACCCGGCTCGGGGCGGCGCTGACGTCCTTCTGGCAACGCTCCATCGAGGTGACGCGGGTCGGCGTGCCCGTCGACGGTGGCGTCGTCATCGCGCCGTTTCCGGAGCCGAAGGGACCCGTCGAGGTGTGGACGGCGCGGCCCTGGCCGCACGCGCGCATCGGCCCCCGGGGAGCCATCGATGCCGGGCCGCCACCACCGCCACCCGACGCCCGGTGGATTCCGAAGCCCTGGCCCCTCGGCGGCAGGCGCATCGCGCCCGAAGACGCTGGCGTCAGCGCTTCCCCATGAAGAAGCGCACCGCGTCGAGCAACGCGGCCGCGACGCCCTTCTCCTGAATCGCGTGCAGCTCACCGCCATCGAGCCACACGCCGTGGCAGTGCTCGCACGCGTCGAGCACCACCTTTCGATCCCGATCGCTCTGCACCTTGTTGAGGTGCCGGGCGGGCGTGCAGCGCGGGCACGTCAGCAGCTCGGCCTGGAGCTCGGGCGGAGGGATGTGCCGCAGCTCGAACCACGTCACCTCGACGATCTCCTGCAGCCGCTCGAGGTCGTTCTGCTCGAGCCACACGCCGGTGCACGTCGGACAGCCCAGCCCGTGGATCTCGGACATCTTCTGGTCGGGCGTGACGTCTCCGAGCGGGACGGCGCAGCGCGGGCAGTTCATGAGGCGACAGATACACGAACGCCACGACACCGGTGAGGCGTCGTGGCGTCGGGCGTCGAACGGCCAAAAGGAGCCGTCAGAGCATCTTCATCAGCTCGGCCTTCTTCGAGGCGAACTCGTCGTCGGTGAGCAGCCCGGCCGTCTTCAGCTCGTTGAGCTGCTTGAGCCTGTCCATGACCGACGGGCCGGCCGGAGCAGCGGCCTGCTGCGGCGCCTGCTGACCCTGCTGTCCCTGGCCCTGCTGCTGGCCGCCCTGCTGGTTCATGAACATCTGCGCCATGCCGAAGCCCATACCCATGCCCATGCCGCCGAGCGCGTTGCCGGCGCCACCGCCGCCTTCACCGCCGCCCTTCGCCATGCCCTCGGCCGCGCCGAGCATCGCCTGGCCCTGCGCGTACTGCTGGAAGCCACCGGCGAGGCGCGAGTAGGCCACGTCCTTCGAGAGCTTCTTCAGCGTCGCCTCGTCCTCGGGCTTGATGCTGATGGTGAAGTTACCGAACGCGGTGATCTTCACGCCGTAGTTCGCGGTGTGCTTGTCCATGCCGCCGAGCACTTCTTCTTCGATCTCTTCGGTGTACGCGCCCGACGTGACGTCGAGGAGCGGCCACTTCTTCTTCACCAGCAGCTCGGCGATGCGGTCCTTGATGACCTTCATCACCTGGCTCTTGAACCAGCCGACGAAGCCCTCGTTCTCGGTGCGCTGCAGACCGACCATGCCGATGATCAGCTTCTCGGGGTCGGTGACGCGCAGCGCGAAGTCGCCGTACACCATGGTGCCGATGGCGAGGCCCGTCTCAGGGTCGCGTGCGTCGCCGATGGGGCCGCCGAACTTGGTCTGGGTGAACTCGCGGGTGCTGACGAAGTAGATCTCGGCGATGAACATGTCGCCGCCCGTGACCTTCTCGAGCAGCTTCGAGAGGAACGGAATGTTGTTCGACTCGAGGTTGTGGCGGCCGGCGCCCAGCTTGCCGACGACCACGCCGTCCTTCACGAACATCGCCATCTCATCCGCTTGCACGGTGAGCTGCGTGAACATGCGGATGTTCCGCTCGGGGAACTTGTAGATGATCTGATCTTTGGCTTCGTCGGCCCGCGCGATGAAGTTGCGCTTCGCCTCGGTCTTCAGGTTGTCGAAGAATCCCATCCCATCCTCCACATCGTGGGGCGCCTCGAAAGGAGTGCGCCAAAGAGACACAGCAGCCCTTCAACGTCTGAGCCCGCGGACCATTGCATGGGCCCCCTCCCCCGGAAAGCACGGGAATTCGGCCGGTCACCATGGTGGATTGGGGGTCGATGGATGAGCGACTCCACAAGCACGGGCGGTTCTTCGACGTCTGGTCGAGGTTCTATCGAAACAACCTGTTCGGGCGGGAGCTGCGGCGAATTCAGCGCATGGCCATCGAGCGGCTGCACATCGTTCCAGGGCAGGTGGTGCTCGACCTCGGCTGTGGGCCAGGCGACGGAGCTGCACAGCTCAGCGACGCAGGTGCCGTGGCGATCGGCCTCGACTACTCGCAGGGCATGATCGACTCGGCGAAGAAGGAGTCACGCCTGAGCGGCCGACTCTTGCGCGGCGACGCGGGCCGGCTGCCGTTCAAGGACGGCGCGTTCGACAAGATCGTCTGCACGAACTCGTTTCACCACTACCCGGATCACTTCAAGGCGCTGTGTGAGATGCGCCGCGTGCTGAAGCCGGGCGGGCTGTTGGTGCTCGTCGACCCGCGGCGCGATCACCTCTTCGGCTGGGCGGCGATCGATCTCGTCGAGAACGCCGTGTTCGGGCTCGAAGAGGTGCGCATCTTCTCGCTGACGCAGTGGTGTCAGCTGCTCGGCCAGGCCGGGTTCTCGGACTACCGCGCGACGCCCGGCAGCGTGTTCCGACCGATGGAGCGCGCCGAGGTCTTCATCGAAGCGCGCGCCTGACGCGAAAGACCTCAGTCCAACAGCGCGCGGACCTCTTTGGCTGCCCCAACGCCGCTGCGAACGGCGCCCTCCATGTAGCCCTGGGCCTCGAGGCTGGTGTGCTCGCCGGCGAAGAAGAGCTTCCCTTCGGGTTCGCCTTCACACCCGCGCATCGAGGTGACCTGCCCCGGCGCATAGAGCGCGTAGCCGCCCTTCGCGAACGGCTCATCGGCCCACGTGACGAGCACGTTCTCGGGCTTCGCCGCGTTGCGCACGCCGGGGAACACCCGGTTGAGCACTTCGATGAGCCCGGCCCGCTGCACGTTCAGATCGACCCGGCTCAGAACGCGGCCCTCATAGCCGCCAGTGAAGAACGTGATGACGCCGTCCTCGGTGTCCTGCATGCGCGTCTCGTCCCAGCAGTAGGGAAACGCCGAGTCGCTGAGCACGGTGCCCGAGGCGTCGAGCGCGCGCCACGGCTTGCCGCGGAAGCCGACACACAGCTTGCTGCCTGCGCCGTAGTGCAACTTCGAGACGGCGTTCTTCTTCGCTGGTGACAGCGGCGCGTCGATCTCGACGTCGCGAAGCACAGAGAACGGGAGCGCGAGCACGACCGCCTCGGCCGTCTCGGTCTTCAGCTGGCCTGCCACGTCGAAGGTCAGTTCCACCTTGCCGTCGGTGCGCGACTTCACCTTCAACAGCCGGTGCTGGAGCTTCATCACGTCGGGCGGGAAGCGCTGGGCGAGCAACTCGGCCACCTGCCCTGCCCCACCACGCACGAGGAAACGTTCGTCGCTCTCTGGCCCCGAGCCGATGACCTCCTGGAGCAGCACCAGCGCGCTCGCCTCTTCGAGCCCGCCGCCGTACAGCGACACGAAGCCGGCCTCGAGCACCGTGCGCGCCTTGTCGCGAGCGATGTTGTTGCGGTCGAGCCACTCGGCGGCGGACATGGCGTCGATGGCGCGATCGAACGCGTCGGACCGTTTGTACGTCACGCTCATGGGGTCGAACGGATGGCGAACGAGCGCCGCGAGGATTCGCTCCTTCATCTGCTGCTCGACGAGCTCGAGCTGATCTTCGTTGAGGATGTCGCCCTGAATCGTGGCCAACACCTCAGAGACGCCGTCGTCTTCCCACGTGTCGTCGAGCTCGAGGCCGAGCGCCGAGACGAGCCCGCGCAGCTGATCGTGCCAGGAGTCGACGAACTCACCGCCGAGATCGACCGTGCGCCCGGGGAAGCTGGTGCGATCGGTGAAGGTGCGGCCGCCGACGCGGGTGTTCGCTTCGTAGAGGGTGACGCCGATGTCCTTCGTGAGCAGGCGCGTGGCGCACGAGAGCCCGGCGAGGCCTGCG
Source organism: Myxococcales bacterium (assembly GCA_030681895.1). Lineage (GTDB taxonomy): Bacteria > Myxococcota > Myxococcia > Myxococcales > Myxococcaceae > Xiheimicrobium. The sequence goes on from JAUXRI010000164.1 coordinate 22,570, forward strand.
CCGATGACGGCGACGCGAGGCGCTGACTCCGAAGGTTGAATCATGCCGTCGCGCTTCACGCAGGCGAAGAGCGACGAGGCGCCGAGCCCGGCGAGCACGGTGCGGCGATCGAGCGCGGCGGGACGAACTCCTGAGAGGCGCTTCAGACGGGGGAACAGTCGACGAGCCATGGTGGATCTCCCTCGGGTGAAGACATCGCGCCACCGACGGAGCGCTGCAAGGGTTCTTCACCGCCGGGCAGTTGCCGTGGTGAAGGAGGCGCGGCATTCTGACGGCGCCGATGAGCGTTCCAGTCCAACTCCTCAACGAAGTGCCGGTTCGGTTCCCGGTGGAGCTGTCGCTTCCTCGCGGCTTCCGCGCCGACCGGTTGTCGACGTGGCCCGGCGTCGCGGGGAGTATGGAATTCGTCGACGGGAAACTCCTCTACATGCCGCCATGTGCTGATGAGCAGGCCGAGGTCGTCTCGGGAGTCGTCTACGAGTTGGTCTCGTGGGCGCGCAATCATCCCGAGTTCGTCGTTGGGACCAACGAGGCCGGAATGCTGCTCGGCAAGTCAGTGCGCGGAGCAGACGCCGCCATCTGGCGTCGTGACGAGAGCCACCTCAAGGGCACCTTGCGTCGCACGCCTCCGGTACTCGCAGTCGAGGTCGCAGGAGAAGACGATGAGCTCGAGGCGCTGAGAACGAAAGCGCGCTGGTACCTGAAACACGGCGTCGAGATGGTGTGGCTCGTCTTTCCGAAGACGCGCTCGGTTTCGGTCGTGACGGGCTCGCGGACCCGCTCGTTCAAGAACGGCGACCGGCTGCCTGCACCGCGGGCGCTCAAGGGACTCGAGCCACGAGTGCGCGAGCTGCTGTTCCAGCTCCGCTAACCCCACCGCGTCATCAACCGCTCGCGATCGAACAGCCGCCGCGCGGCGACGATGATGACCACGTCGAGCAACATCACGATGCCGCCGATGATCGCGTAGTAGCCGGTGCCCGCCTTCAGCCAGCCACCGAGCTGTCCCGCGGCGAGGCCCACCAGCGGCAAGACCATCAGGCCCGCCAGTTGCTGCGCCAGGCGTGAGTCACCGACGCGCGCGCTGATGAGCACCGCGACGCCGTTGCCGAAGAACGCGAACAGCGGCGCGATCACGAACACACCGAACGACCACATGCGGTTCGGCAGAATCAGCTCCTTCGCGACCGGCCACGCAACGATGTCGACCCCGACGCACAGCAGCGCGAACGCGAGCGTGCAGATGAGAACGCTGGGCACCAGCGACGCGAGCGACTTGCCCACCACGAGCTCGAGCGGCGTGACGGGAGACGCCAGCAACGGCTCCAGCGTGCGCTTCTCCTTCTCTCCGGCCACCGCGTGCGACGAGATGAGGATCGGCACGAACACCGGCATCACCAGGTAGATGACGAACCAGTCGGCCAGCACCTTGTCGATCAGGAACCGGGCCACGTTCGTGAGATCGACCGTCAGATCGTAATAGAGCGCGATCGCCTTGAGGCCCGGGTCGGTCGGGTTGCGCACGTAGGCCATCACCACGCCGAGCGGCGTCAGGACGATCACCAGCGGCAACGCGAGCATCGACCACAGCAGCCCGCGGTTCTTTCGCAGGTCGAGCAGGTCCTTCCGGTAGACGGCGAGCGCGCGGGTCAGACGAAAGCTCACGGCGCCTCCACGTCTTCACGCACCAGCTCGAGGTAGGCCTCTTCGAGCGGCCGCGCGGCACGTTGCGCGGAGTGCACCCGGGCTCCAGCCGAGACGACGCAGGCGATGACGTCGGGCGACTGCTCCTCTTTGTCGAGCAACACGCGCAGCCGGCTCCCTTCGATGTGATGGCCGACTGTGAACGGGAGCTTGGCCAGGGCCGGCACCCAGGCCGCCGCGTCACCGTCGACCATCAGATCGAGCGCGAGGCCTTCCTTCCTCAGCTCGACGAGGCTCGCGACGGTTCGGAGCCTGTTCTTGATGACCGCCACACGAGAACACAGCCGCTCGACCTCGTGCAGGTTGTGACTGCACAGCACCATCGTGCGGCCCTCGCGCGCCAGCTCGGCGATGGCGTCGCGAACGACGCGGCCCGACTGCGGGTCGAGCCCCGACGTCGGCTCGTCGAGGAACACCACCTCGGGCGAGTGCACCAGCGCGCGCACGATGGCCAGCTTCTGGCGCATGCCCTTCGAGAAGCCGCCCACCGGCTCGTCTTCACGGCCCGCCAGGTCGAAGCGCTCCAACAGCGAATGGGCCAGCTTCCACGCCTTCGCCTCGTCGACCTCGTTGAGGCGCATGAAGAACTCGAGGTTCTCGCGCGCGCTCAAGCGATCGTAGAGGCCGGGCTGCTCGGTCAGCAGGCCCACCTGGCGCCGCAGCTTCACGCCCTCGTCGTCCGAACGAAGCGGGAGCTCCACCCCGCAGATCGTCGCGCGGCCTTCGGTGGGCGTCAGCAGCCCGGTCAGCATGCGCACCGTCGTCGTCTTGCCAGCGCCGTTGGGCCCCAGCAGCCCGAACACCTCGCCCGGCGCGACGTCGAACGTCAGCCCCTCGACCGCGGTGCGCGCGCCGAAGCACTTCTTGAGTCCTTCGACGCGTATGCCCTGCATGTGGTCCGTTCGAACCGCCATCGAGGCGGCCCGATTCCCGTCACTCGATGGTGACGAGGATGAACTTGTTGTTCAGGTCCTTGTCGATGACGGTGACGTTCTTGTCGGGCCCGATGGCGCCCTTGAGAATGCCGAGGCGCGCGTGCTCGACGAGCGCCCACTCGCGGCCGGGCTGCTGCACGTAGTTGAAGAGCCCCACGTTCGCGTTGTCTTTGATCTGCTTCACCTGGTTGCGCGAATAGAAGGTCTCGCCGCGCCAGTTCATCAGGAACGAGGCCATCGGCTCTCCGGGGCGCCGGTTCGTGTAGTAGCGCCAGAACTGATCGCGCTGCGTCCAATGGTGCGACAGGTCGACCCAGTGGCCCCAGTTGAACCAGAGGGCGAACACCAGCACGGTCGCCAGGCCAGCCGTGAACATCGACACCTTCGAGCGCCAGTACGCGAACAGGCCCGCGACGATGCCGCCGAGCAGGAAGCCGTAGCCCATCATCGTCTTCAGCGGCGTCTGGCCGAACACCGGCTTGTCCATGATGAACTGCGGGTACGGGCGGTCGTAGTTGTAGACGAAGAGATCCGTGAAGTTCTTCGGCGTCGTCGCCAGGTCCTTGCCGACGAGGAGCGCGAACGGAATGCCGAGCAACAGCACCATGGCGTGCTGCTCGATGCCTTCTTCCCAGAGCTTGTCGATGAAGATGCCGATGAGGATGGCGATCGGCGGCAACATCGGGAGCACGTAGTGGTGGAACTTGGTGGCTGAGATACCGATGAGCCCCCACGCCACCGCGAACCACAACACACCGATGAGGCCGACGAGATCGGCCGTGCCCGCGCCGCGCAGCTTGAGACGGCCGACGACCGCGAACGCTCCGGGGATGAGGAGCACCCACGGGAACGACGCGTAGCCGCCCTGGAGGATGAAATACGTGAAGTCACCGCCAGGCGTCGTGGTGTGCACGCCTGAGCCGAGCCGCGCGAAGTGGTCGTGAATGATGAAGCGGAACCAGAACAGCTTCCCTTCGTCGTCCACCGAGCCGAAGGTGAACATGCGGTAGTACCAGGGCAGCGCGACGGCGAGGAACAGCAGCAGGCCGGTGCCCAGCCGCATCTCCCACATCAGCGCGAACAGCGCGGGCGGGCGCTCGGTGATCTTCTTGAGCTCCTGGCCGATGAGCACCGTGGCGACGGCCCAGAACGCGAGCGAGCCCCACATGATGCCGAGCCACTGCGGCGCCGTGAGCATCGGCTGGTTGTTCTCGCGAATCGGGACCGCCATGAAGACGGTGCCCCACGACTGGCCGAGGTTCGAGGCGACCAGGCCCACCACCGCGCCGGCGGCGAGCGCCATGCCCAGCGGCTTCATCGCGTACTTCGAGGCCCAGTCGACGTGCGCCTTGAGCTTGAAGTGCTCCGGCGTGCCTTCAGGCGCCCACGCCAGCCAGATGAGCGCGAGGACGATCATCACCACCATCGGAATGCCGAAGCCGAGCAGGCCCTTCGCCAGCGTCGAGACGCCGAACAGCGCGTACGCGGCGTACCAGAACTCGCTTCGGTACTTCGAGGTTCGGTCCAGCAGGCCGACGATGGTGCAGGCCATGCCGGCGATCAGCGCGCTGATGAACGGCGTGTCGGTGACGGCCTGACGCGAGATGAGGAAGTACAGCGGCATCGTCAGCAGCACGACCGCCGTCGCCAGCCCGGCTCGGGCGCTCACGGTGCGGGTGATGGCGTAGGTGAGGAGCGAGATGGCGACAATCGAGAAGCCAGTGAACGGCAGCCGGAAGCCCCACTCGGTGAAGAGCGGCATCGCGCCGTCTCCACCAGAGACGCTCGCGAACTTCCACGGGCTGGTCGCGACGAGGCCCCACAGGCCGAGCACCAACAGGAACAGCCCGGGAATCGAGAACGCCGCGCCCCAGAACTCCTTCAGGTGTGACGCCTTGCCGATGCGGCCCAGGAACAGCGCGAGCCCGAGCCCGAGGAACAGGCCACCGATCACCACGCCCACGATCGGCCCACCGTCAGCCGCCTGCAGTCCGAGCGCCATCATCCACATCGTGAAGGCCGGCTTCGAGAAGAACCACGCGTTCTCCCAGTACGGGTGCACGTAGTCGTTGCGCTGCACCATCTCGCGGGCGACCTCGCCGTAGTGCGTCTCCCATGGGTCCCAGAGGCCGACGGCGCCGAGGTAGGGCAACAACACCAGCGAGGCCATCAACGCGGCCACCAGCGTGCTGCGGTACTCCACCGGCCAGGCCTTGAACTTTGCCAGCATCGGCATGTTCAACAGCTCTTTGCCCAAGAGGGCTTCGGTGAGGGTGTCTGGTTCCTTCACGGCGTCTGTCGACACGGTCTGCTCCAGAGAAAAGCGGCGGCGCAGGTCCTACACCGGGAACCCTGAATCGGGAATCTGGATCACCTCGCGCGCCGGCCGGTGTAGAGCCGAAGGCGATGGCGACTTCTTCGGGGAAAATCGGGCGCTCGAGCGCGAAGGCCCAGCTGGCCTGGGCGCGCACCGTGCTGACGGCTGAAGCGGGCGCCATCACCTCGTTGTCGACGCGCCTCGACGGCACCTTCATCGACGCCATCGAGCTGCTGCACGCGTGCAAGGGCCGCATCATCACCACGGGCATCGGCAAGCCGGGCTTCATCGCCCAGAAGCTGTCGGCCACCCTGGCCTCGACAGGCGTCGCGTCGCTGTACCTGCACCCGGCCGAAGCAGCGCATGGAGACCTGGGCCGCGTCGTTCGCGGCGACGTCGTCATCGCCCTCTCGAACTCCGGCACCACGGAAGAGATCCTGCGCCTCCTCGTGCCGCTCAAACGCCAGCGGGTGAAGGTCGTCGCGCTGACGTCAGACCCGAGGTCTCCGCTCGCGCGCGGGAGCGACGTGGTGCTCGATATCGGCGCCATCGACGAAGCGTGTCCCATCGGGCTGGTGCCGACGGCGAGCTCGGCGGCGCTGCATGCGTTGTCAGATGCCCTGGCGATGACGCTGGCGTGGCGGCGCGAGCTGACGCCCGAGGGCTACGCGCGGTTCCACCCTGGCGGGAAGCTCGGCCGGAGCGTGCTGAAGGTTCGCGAGGTGATGCGAGAGGGCGACGCGAACCCGCTCGTGCGTGACTCGGCGAGCCTCTCGCAAGCGCTGGTGGTGATGACGAACACGCCAGGGCGGCCGGGCGCGACCAACGTCATCGATCGCTCCGGCAAGCTGGTGGGCATCTTCACTGACGGCGACTTCCGGCGGCTCGCGGAGCAGGGCCACGTCGACCTCAAAGGCACCGTCGCGAGCGTCATGGCGAAGCGTCCGCGCACCATCGGCCCGAACGAGCTCGTGCTCACTGCTGCGGCGATCATGCGAGAAACGAAGGTCGATCAGCTCCCCGTCGTCGATTCGCATGGCCGGCCGGTCGGGCTCGTCGACGTGCAGGACCTGCTGGCCGCTCGCGTGGTGTGAACGTAGAAACCCGCCATGGCCGAGCCACGGGTCGCCTTCTCGTCACTGATGCAGAGCCTCGAAAAGATCCTCAGGCCGATCGACGCGCCGACGATGGAGCGCGTGCGCGCGCTGGGCATCGACTTCGACAAGCTGCTCCCCGCGTACCCGGTGGAGACCTGGTACGCCGGCATCGAGCTGGCGATGAGCCGCTTCGACCCCTCACTCACGCCGGAGCAGAAGCAGAACCACTTCGGCGTGCGCCTCGTCGAGGTCTACGGCGACACGCTCATCGGCAAGGCGATGTACACGATGATGCGCATCATCGGCCCCGAGCGGAGCATTCAGCGCGCCACGCGGAGCTTCCGAACCGCCACCAACTTCCTCGACACCTCGTACGTGGTGCACGGCCCGCGAGACTGGGAGCTGACGATGAACGAGGTCGTCTTCCCGCACCGCTACCCGGGGTTCTTCGAGAAGGCGCTGAGCGTCGCGGGCGCGAAGAACGTGAAGGTCGAGCTGACGGGGCTGACCGACACCCACGCGACCTACCGTTCGCGCTGGGACTAGGTCGTCGGAGCGTTCGGGTCGACCGGCGCTTTGCGGCGCTTCTCGACGATCCACACCAGCACCACGCCCAGCTCGTAACAGAGCAGCATCGGGCCAGCCATGAGCGCCAGGTTCACCGCGTCGCCGGTTGGCGTGAGGATCGCAGCGGCCACCAGACACACCACGAGGGCATGGCGCTGGTACTTGAAGAGGAAGCTCGACTTCACCAGGCCCACCATGCCGAGCACCATCATCACCAGCGGCAGCTCGAAGATGAGCCCGAAGGCGAGCTCGAGCACCAGCACCAGTGACAGCTGCTCGCTCATCGACAACATCGGCTTCGTCCAGTTCATGCTCTCGACGTTCGCGGCGCCGACGCTGACGGTGCGCTCGAGCCGCCACAGCTCACCGAAGTCGTTCGCCCGCGTGGTCGAGACCCCGGCCAGCATCGCCGCGCCCTCGTCTGCGAGCGCCTGCGCCTTGTCGAAGTCACCGAGCCCGTACGCAGCGATGGCCTCGAGGCGCTTCGCCATGACTTGCGAGAGCACCGGTCGGGCCGCGTCTCCGAAGCCGTTGCGGGTCGCGTCGACGAGGCGGCCGAGCCCCTCGAGCCGATTCATCACGTCGACGCTGCGCTTGGGCAGCAGGGCCAGTCCGTTGGCGTCGTCGGTGATGCGCCCGGCTCCTGCGGCGTCGAGATCGGCGATGGCCGTTCGCGCCAGGGCCCCCGAGTGATCGAGATCTCCGAGCGAGAGGTAGCGCAGAGCGTCCTGTTCCCGCAGCTTCGCGGTGTCGAGGCGCTGCGTGATGACGGTGACGTCTTCCCGCTGCAGCAGGAACCCGAACATCTGCGGCAGCAGCACGAAGTAGCAGAACGCCGCGCCTGCCACGAAGGCCAGCGTGCCGAAGACGATGAACGGCCCGGCCATCTTCTTCTCGTTGTCGTACAGGCCCGGCGCGATGAAGCCCCAGATCTGCCACAGCAACACCGGCGTGCTGATGAACACCCCGGCGTAGAGGCCGATCTTCATCAGCACGTTCAGCTCTTCGATGGCCGACGTGTAGATGAGCTGCGCCGACTGCGACGGCAGCGACATCAGGACGGGCCGCATGAGGAAGCCGTAGATCTCACGCGCGAAGGCGAGCGACGCGGTCCCCAGCACCACGACGGCGATGACGACCCGGAGCAGCCGCGTTCGGAGCTCCGCGAGGTGCTCGAACAGGCTCATCTTGTATTCGTCGGGGGTCACGGCGTCCGCGGACATGTCAGCTGGTGACCTTCTCGGGAGCGGGTTCGGTCGTCGGCGCTGCGGGCTCGATCGGTGCGGGGCTCGAGGCTGCAGCCAGCGGTTCGGCCGGGCCGGGGACCACCGGCTCGCCTGAAGGCGCGCCCTTCATCACCTGCGACAGGTCGGCATCGGCGGATGGCAGCGCGTCTGCCGGGAGCTCGCCCGCGTGGTGATCGCCGGCCTCCAGCGCGTCGTGAGCGGCGCCGTGGGCGATGGCATCCGGAGCGGCCTGAGGGAGCGGCGCAGGCGGCTCCTGGAGCTGCTGGTCCATCTTGTAGAACTCGCGCTCGACGACGTTGCGCACGTCATCGGTCTGCCGGCGGAAATCGCGCACGAGCTTGCCGATCGTGCGAGCGAACTCAGGCAACTTCGTCGGCCCCAGGATGAGCAGGGCCGCGATCGCAATGAAGATGATTTCGCCCGTGCCGATGTTCAGCATCGCGGCCCGGTTGTAACCGGTCAGCTGGCTTTGGGCTACCGACGAACGGGGAAGGCGGTGCCCTTGCCGCAGTAGACAAACGTGCCGTCTGGAGCCTTGCCAGCGCGGCGCAGGCCCGAGAACGCCAGGTTCGAGCCAGCGCGGGCAGGCCCGAGCGTTGGGTCTTCGATGCGCAACACCACCGGAATGCCGGCGGGCAGGCCATCGAAGGGCGAGATGAGCTCCGACATCACGAAGCTCTTGCCCGAGCCGCAGCCGTTGGTGGCGATGCCGTAGTACGGGAACTTGTCCGTCAGCGAGATGACCTTCACGCGGGCGTCTTCCACGAGGCCGGCCGCCGAGAAGCGCGGGTCGGTCTTCGCCTCGTCGAGCGAGCGGGCGGGGATCAGCGCGCCGACAGCGGCCTTCCCACCGAGGTACGCGTTGGGGGCCTGGCCCTTCGACGCGGTCGCTGCCGGTGTCGCGGTATTGGCCGGAGCGGTGTTCGAGCCGTACGGCTGGGGCTGGGTGTTCGCCGGCGTCGTGGTGGTCGTGGTGGTGGTCGTCGTCGTCGCGACCGTCGTGCTGGGCGGCGGCGTCTCGCCAGGGCGAACGACGCGGCGGCCGGGCTCCTGCTGCTTGGCGGACTCGGCGGCGAGGCGGGCGGCTTCCTTCTTCTGCTCCTCCTCGAGCTTCTTCGCTTCGGCCTCGAGGCGCTTGGCCTCGATCGCGGCGTTCTTCTCGGCGTCCTTCTGGGCCTTCGCGTCGTCAGCGGCACGCTTCTTCGCTTCGGCCTCTGCCTTCTTGTCCTCTTCCTTGCGCTTCTTCTCGTCGGCGGCGAGGCGGGCCTTCTCTTCGGCTTCGGCCTTCTTCTTCGCCTTCTCGTCTTCGGCGAGGCGCTTCTTCTCTTCGAGCTCGGCCTTCTTCTTCTCGGCGGCAGCCTTCTTCTCTTCGTCGGCGACGCGCTTCTTCTCAGCGGCGGAGTTCTTGAACTCGTCGTCCTTCTTCTTCTTCTCTTCCGCGGCGAGGCGCGCGTCCTCTTCGGCCTTCTTCTTGTCGTCTTCGGCCTTCTTCTTCTTCTCTTCGGCCTCGAGCTTCGCCTGCTCTTCTTTGAGGCGCTTGGTCTCGGAGTCGGCCTTCTTCATCTCGAGCTCGGTGCGGACCTTCTCGATCTCGAGGCGCTTCTTCTCGAGCTCGTCGTCACGCTTCTTCTCTTCGGCGAGCTTCTTCTCTTCTTCCTTCTTGGCCTTCTCTTCGGCGGCGAGGCGCTTCTTCTCTTCGGCGTCGGCCTTCTTCTTGTCTTCGGCGGCGCGCTTCTCGTCTTCCTTCCGCTTCTTCTCGTCTTCGGCGAGCTTCTTCTTCTCTTCTTCGAGCTTCTTCTTCTCTTCCTCGAGGCGCAGCTTTTCCTGCTCGGCCTTGAGCTTCTTGTCCTCTTCGGCCTTCTTCTTCGCGTCGGCGGCGTCGGCCTCGGCCTTCAGGCGCTTCTGCTCGGCTTCGGCGGCGGCGCGGGCCTGCTCTTCGGCCTTCTTGCGGGCGTCGGTCTCGAACGCGGCCTTCTTCGCGGCCTCTTCATCGGCCTTCTTCTTCTCTTCGGCGGCCTTCTTGGCGGCCTCTTCTTCGGCCTTCTTCGCCTCGGCGGCGGCCTTGATGGCCGACTCGCGGTCACCCTTGGTGATGGGCTTGCGACCGCCGCCGGCGCTCTCGGTCGCCGCGGTGGACTTGGGGCCGGCGACCTCGACTTCGTCCTGCGCGGTGGCGAGGACGGCGGTCAGACAGAGCGAGAGGAGCGAGAGGCGCGAAAAGGATTTCATGTTGCGGCGCGTGTAGCCGAGGAAGCACCCGGGGATCAATCGACTCCCACCAGACCCCCGTGAGGGAACCGATCAGCCCTTCTGGGGCGTCCGCACCGGAGCAACCCGCCGCTCGACGATCAGCAGCAGCACGGGGATGAGCAGCGACAGGCTCATCGACACGAGCGACACCGTGTCCATCCCGACGAGCATGCGGGGCGGCCGGCCGGGCAGATCGGTTGCCAGAGGGGGGCGCGCCACCTCGATCAAGATCAAGCCCGAGCCGAACGCGGCCACCGACGTCGCGGCGTGCTGCACTGCCGACTGCAGGCTCTGAAACGTCGCGCGCCGCGCCGGGTCGGGCACCTTGGTCGTCAGGGTATTGTACGAGACGTTGCGAAAGCCCTGCGCGAGCATGAAGCCGGCGAACACCAGGAAGACCACCCACGACGCCGCCGAGTCACGCGGGAGATAGAAGAAGAAGAAGACGACGCCGATGACGAGCACCGTGCCCGCGGTGCCGACCCGGAACGAGCCGAGGCGATCGACCAGCCGGCCGCCCACCTGGGTCGCCACGAAGCTGGCCAGGCCGCCGAAGAGGTAGGCGTACTTGATGTGCGCCTCAGGCACGCCGAGGTTGAACTGCAGGTACGAGGCGATGTTGGGGATCAGCACGAAGCCCGCCGACATCACGACCGCCGTCATCAGGTACGAGAGCTGAACGTTGCGGTCGACGACGAGCGAGCCGATGTCCTTGAGCGTGTTGCGTGGGCGATCGAGGTGGCCCGTCAGCGGCGGCAACAGGAAGATCGACACCACCAGCACGACGGCGCCGAGGGCCGCGACGGTGAAGAACGGCGCGCGCCAGCCGAAGTGCTCGGCCATCCACAACCCTGCGGGCACGCCGAAGACCGACGCGACCGAGAACGCGCCCATCACCGTGCCCATGGCCTTGCCGCGCACGTGGTTGGGAATGGTGTCGGCGATGATGGCGAAGCAGAGCGAGGTGGCGGGGCCTCCGAAGGCACCGGCGACGCTGCGCGCGACGAGGAGCGTCGTGAAGCTCTCGGCGAACCCACACAGCGCGGTGCCGATGACGAGCCCCAGCACCGCGACGCCGACGGCCTTCCGACGATCGAACCGGTCGAGGAACAAGGCGCCCAGCAGGCCCATCACCGAGGCCGTCGCGGTGTAGCTCCCGTTCATCCACGGAAGGTGTGACGAGGGGAAGTCGAGCGCCTGCGCGAGCCGGGGGCCGATCGGCATCACGATGACGAAATCGAGGATGTTCACGAACTGCAGCGCGGCGACCACGAAGATGATGCCCCACTGCCGGCCGGTGAGCGCCATCGAGGGCGGCCCACCACCTGCCGGAGCTGTCACTTCTGGCGCTGCCATGTCCCGTCAGTCTGTACACCACCGATCCCGCTGCCGCCCGGAAAGCGTCTGGGACAGTGCGAGCGCGGAGCGGGACGTCTTCACTCCAGGCGCGCGCGGAGCCGGGCGATGAGCGCCGTGGCCTCGCTGCTCTTCGAGTCGAGGCGCGCCGCTTCGTGGGCCAGCTCGAGCGCGTGAAGGAAGCGGCTCCGTGCGCGATGGGCGGCGCCTTCGAGCAGGTCGAGCTCTCCGAGCGCTTCGATCACGGTGGCGAAGTAGACGACCTTGTCGGCGCGCACGAGCAACCCGGCGGCGGTCGATGCGTCGACGAGCGAGAGCGTCGCCAGCTCCATGTGGAGCGTGTCGCGGCAGGCCGCCTCGAGCTGGTCGCGAGCGGCACGTGGGTCGGTGAGCGCGAGCTTCAGGACGCGAGCGACGAAGTCGGCCAGCTGCTTGACCGCACGCATCACGTAGTCGCGCTCTTCGAACATGGCCCCACCGTAAGCACCCACCCTGAACCGTCAAACGGGTCACGCACCGGCGGGCTTCCGTCAGCGGCATTCTCCTCGCCCATCGTTCGGTGGTAGCCCACTCGGTCATATGCGCAGGCACTTGTTCTGGTTGGCCGTGGTCGTCCTCTTCGCGAGCTGCAACTGTGGTGGGGACGGGCCGCAAGCCGACGCGGGCATCGACGCCGGGAACTCGACGGGCCGCCAGGACGCGGGCCTCGACGCGGGCACGATGGTGGACGCAGGCCTCGATGCAGGCGCGACCGTCGATGCAGGGCTCGACGCCGGCGCGATGGAGGATGCAGGGGTCGACGCAGGCCTCGTGGACTCGGGCGTGGAGGTCGATGGTGGGCTCGATGCTGGAAGCATGACGGCCGATGCCTCGGTGCTGAACGTCGACTTCGAGATGACCTTTCCTCCCGACTTCGACGCGGGCAGTGCCGTGCTCACGCCTTCACAGGGCTACGCGCCGCTCGGCCCTCCGGGCAACACCTTCGGCCCGACGTTCCTGCGCGCGCCGACGGGCAACATCATCACCCTCACCGTCTCGAACCTGCCCCCGCACACGTCTCTGTCGGTCGACTTCCTCTTCGCGGCGATCGACTCCCTCGACGGGACTGGCAGCTTCCCCGCCGGAGACTTCTTCCGCGTCGACGTCGACGGCGTGACCATCTTCCGCGAGTCGTTCGCCAACGCGACGCCGAGTCAGGTGCAGAGCTACGTCGCGCCTGTGCCAGCGATCGTCCTCGCTCGGCGCGTCGACCTGGGCTTCGCAGGGCCCGGGGGTTTCTATACCGACAGTGCGTACGACATGAGCCTCGAGCCACGGTTCGACGATCTGCCGCACACCGCGCCGACCGCCACGCTCACTTTTCAACTCGAGGGCGCCGGCGTTCAGGCGTTGTCGGACGAGTCGTGGGCCATCGACAACGTGCGGCTGATCGTGGGCAACACGCCCCGGGCGCGCGACGGCGGCATGTGAACTGCTGACGGTTCGGATGCCACACGTGACCTTCGCGCAGCGCTTTCGACGCGGACTCTTCTGGGCGTTGACCGGCGGTGCGCTCGCGCGGCTCTACGTGCTCGGCGAAGCACGTGGCTGGAGCATCGTGGGGCCCGTCGCGTTGCGCATCACCGGGCTCACGCTCGCGGCGTGGTTCTTTCACCTGCTCCTTCACGAGGCCGGGCACCTCGTCGCGTCGCGCACGATGGGCTTTCAGGTCGACTCGGTCACCATCGGGCCGATCGAGTGGATCGCGCGCGATCGCTCGTGGGCGTGGGCGGGGCTCGGCATCGGCGGGAAGATCGGCACGCTGCCGGTCGGCGCGAAGGACCTGCGTCGTCGGCTTCGGGTGGTCGCAGCTGCCGGGCCGGCGATGACGGTGGTCGCGCTGCTCGGCTTCGGAGCGCTCCTCCTCTTCACCTCGGCGACGCTCACTTCTCCCATCGGCGTGGCGGCGGTGACGGGTGGCCTGGTGCTCCTCTCCGCGATGACGCCGGGGCGTTTCCGGGCGTCGACGGCGGTGGCGGGCAACGACGTCGATCAGATCGCCGGCGGTCGCGCCGTGCTCGCGCATTGGACGTACCTGGCGATCGTGCAGGGCGTGCTGGCGGGCAAGCGCCCACGAGAAGTGACGGAAGGCGTCGACTTCGGCCCGCTCCTCCCGCCGGCTGACGAGCCGCCAGAGGCGATCACGCTCATCTGTGCCGTGCATCACCTCGAGCGCTCGGACTTCACGTCGGCGAAGGCCGTGCTGACAGCCGCGACGGGCCGCGCGCCGGATGCGCCGACGTGGGTGCACACCGATGTCTTCCATCAGCTCGGCGCCATCGCGGCGCTGGTCGATCACGAGCCGGAGCGCGCAGTCGAGTGCCTCGCCATCGTGCGCAGGATGCAGTCACTGCCCTGGTACGGAGACCTGCTCGAAGCGTGCATCGCGAAGGCGGCCGGTGACGAGGTGATGGCCGACAAGCGGCTCGATCACTGGCTCGACGAAGCGCGCGCCGCGATGCGGGGCCGGCTCGCGTTCGGTGGCAACGAGTGGATCCTCGATCGTCTGCGGCCGGGGTGGCGCGATGTCGAACGACATGAGCGCCACCTTGGTTGACGGGGTTCCATGTCGTTCGCGCAACACGAACGTTCGACTGCGTGCGCGAGAGCCGGAACACGCCGACCCGTGCTCCGCGTCTGTGACATCCGGCAGGCCAGCGCTCTCGAGCCCGAGCGACGCCGTCACGGGAGTCGACGCCATCATTCGAGCGTGACGAACTCCGACGCCCGGCTCAGACGCGGAAGCGCCGAATCTCACCGCGCAGCACTTCGCCCTGCTGCCGCAGCGTCTCGATCGCCTCTTCGAGCTGCTTCACCGAGCGGTTCTGCTGCTCCGCGACCGACTTGATCGTCTCGATGGCTTTCAGCACCTGCTCCGAGCCGCGGGTCTGTTCCTTCTGCGCGCGGTTCAGGTGCGTCACCATCTCGTTGATGTTCTCGATCGACCGGCTGATCTGCTTGCTGCCGTGCGCCTGCTCCTGCACCGAGCGCGTGACGTGCGTGGTGAGGCGCTTCATGTGCTCGGCGCTCTTCATGATCTGCTCCGAGCCACGCGCCTGCTCGTTGGTCGCCTTGCTGATCTGCTCGACCGTCTCACGAATGCGATCGACGGCGACCGTCACGTCCTTCGAGCCGCGGGCCTGCTCGACCGTCGCGCGCGCGATGGCCTTCACCATCTGCGTCGATCGGTTGGCCGACTCCTGAATCTTCTTCAGCGCGCTCTCGGTCTCGCGGCCGAGCAGCACGCCCTCTTCGACGTTCTTCACGCCCTGGTTCATGGCGCCGCCGGCGTTGCGCGACTCCTCCTGAACGGAGCGGATGAGATCGGCGATCTCTTTCGTCGAGGCGCCGGTGCGCTCGGCGAGGTCCTTGATCTCTTCGGCGACGACCGCGAAGCCCTTGCCGTGCTCGCCTGCCTGCGCGGCGATGATGGCGGCGTTGAGCGCCAGCAGGTTGGTCTGCTCCGCGACGTCGTCGATGACGTCGACGATGTTGCCGATCTCGAGAATGCGGCGGCCGAGCTGCTCGATGACCGCCGACGCCGCGCGCGAGCTGTCCTTGATCTTGTCGATGCCGACGATGGTCTTCTGAATCGACTCGGCGCCGAGCTCGGCGTCCTTCGACACCTGCTCCGACAGGCGCGCCGTCTCGTAGGCGTTGGTCTCGACCTGGCTGATGGCGACGTCCATCTCGCGAATCGACGACGAGGTGACCTCGGCGCTCTTGAGCAGGTCCTCGACGTTCCGCGCGACCTCCTTGATGGAGTACGTCGTCTGCTCGATCGCGCTGGTCGTCTCTTCCACCGACGCGGCCATCTTCATCACGTTGTCTGCCACCTCGTCGTTGGTGGTGGCCATCTCGAGGATGCTGGAGCTCGAGTCTTCAGCGCTGCCGTAGAGCGTCTCGACGTTCTCGGCGATGCCCTTGAGGCTGGCGAGCATCTCGACCATCGCGCTCGAGGTCTCTTCGACGCGGGTCAACACGGTGGCCGAGCCGCCCGACGTGGTCGACGCGGAGCGGGAGATCTGATCGATGACCTGCGCCACGCTCTCGGCGACGCCTCGCACGCGCCCGATGGTGTCTCGTAACCCCTGACCGATCATGTTGAGCGCGTCAGCGAGTTCTTGCAGCTCGCGCGTGGTCGCGCCCTCCACTTTGCCGGACAGGTCGGCCTCTGACAGCCGCGCCGCCTGCGCCCGCATCTGCCGAATCGGCGCGATGAGGAGCACCCGAGACAGCACACCGACGAGCGCGATGAACACGGCGACGCTCACCAGCAGCGCGATGAGTAGAATCTGCCGCAAGCTCGAGATGGCCTGACGAATTCGAATCGCGTCGAGCACGACGATGACGTGCCCACGGCCCACACCGGTGCGCGGCGCCACTTCATCCGCCACGAGAAGGTCGCCTGACTCGAGCGTCATGCGCGCCTTGCGGCCGCCCTTGTTGAAGGCCTCGAGCACGCTCTTCGTGAGCTCAGGGTCGGTGTTCGGCTTCACGGCGATCAGATCCTTCGGCGTGCAGTCGCCTTCGACGGCGCACACCAGCACCCAGGCCGAGCGGATCTCGTCTTCGCTCCCGACGATGGTGCGGATCTCGGCCGACGCTTCCTGGTCGAGTCCTTCGCGCGCGCCGATGACGATCTTCCGCTCGATCTCACGCGCGACCGACTTGCCGCGATCGAACAGCGTGTCTTCGAGCGGGCCCTCGGCCTGCCGCGGCAACACGATGAAGAGCACGAGCACCAGCACGACGAGCGCGATGGTGAAGGTGCCGAAGATTGCCCAGGTCAGCCCCACCCGTTGAGATCGCGCCGCCACGGGCGGACTGTATGGAGCGAGTCCAGTCGCTTCAAGAATGACGACGGCTCAGCGGGCGATTCCCTCAAGCGGCGGCGCGCGGCTCCACCAGGCTGTCGACGAGTTCGAGCACGGCCTCGAGCCACTCCCGGCGCGCGAGCCGGAGCAGCTCCGTGCGCCCCGTCGACGCGATGCCGATCGACAGCGCCTGCTGGAGCTCGAGGTACTCCTGACGAAACTGAAGGGCCTGCCACTGGAGCGCCTGGCGGCTCTCTTTCTCGGCGTTCACGAGCGCCTTGAGCTGCTGCAGCGCCCACGTCTCGAAGATCGCGTGCTGTTCGGGCGTCGCACCGAGCACGACGCTGATGCGATTGAGGGTCTCGACGAGGCGTTGGTGGGTAGGTGACATGGCGAGAGATCGATGAGCAGCGCGCATGCCATGGCCAACCGGCTTCAATCGGGTTCGAGCGTGAGGGTCGACCGTGGCGATGAGGTCGCCGGCGACCGGTGAGGTAAGAGGCCGACGACCATGACCACGCGGCTCTTTGTCGATCCACGCTTCGAAGGGCACGTCGCCGGGCCGCTGCACCCGGAGTCGCCAGGCCGGCTGCGCGCGATTCTCGAGGTGCTCGACCGTGCGCCGATCGCGCAGACCGAACGACAGACGCCCCGTCCGGCGACGCGCGAGGAGCTGCTGGCCGTCCATGAAGCGGAGCACGTCGACCTCGTGACCTCGCTGGCTGGCAAGAGCGCGCAGCTCGACCCTGACACCGCGATGAGTCCCGGGAGCGCGGAGGCGGCAATGCTCGCGGCTGGAGCGGCGGCCCAGGCAACGCTCGACGTGATGACCGGCGCGACCACCAACGCGTTCGCGCTCGTCCGCCCACCGGGGCACCATGCGGAGCGCGCGCGGGCGATGGGGTTCTGTCTCTTCAACAACGTCGCCGTGGCCGCAGAGACCGCACGCCGCGCCGGAGCGGAGCGCGTGCTGGTGCTCGACTGGGACGTGCACCACGGCAACGGCACGCAGCACACGTTCGAGGCGAGGCGTGACGTGCTGTTCTGCTCGTCACACCAGTTCCCCTATTACCCGGGCAGCGGCGCGCCCGACGAGGTGGGCGAGGGAGAGGGGCGAGGCTTCACGGTCAACGTCGCGCTCCCAGGCGGCCAGAACGACGCTGACTACGGAGCGGTGTTCCACGACGTCTTCCTGCCCATCGCGCAGGCGTATCGGCCCGACCTCGTGCTCGTCTCGGCAGGGTTCGACCCGCACCGCGCCGATCCCATCGGGGGCATGAACGTCACCGAGCGCGGCTTCGCGGCGATGGCCAGCGCGATGACGCAGCTCGCGGCCGAGGTGTGTGGCGGCCGGCTCGTGCTGCTGCTCGAGGGTGGGTACGATCTCGACGGCCTGTCGCAGTCGGTGCACGCGTGCGTCGAGGTGCTCAGCGGCCAACGGTGTGACGAGTTCCCCACGGGCGCCGGGGCCGCTGCGTCAAAGTCGATCGCCGAGACGTGGCATGCGCAGCGCTCGTTCTGGAAGCGGCCGTCGTGACGCGCGTGCTCTACGTGCACGGGCTCGAGTCAGGCCCGACGGGGAAAAAAGCCCGGGTCCTCGCAGAGGCCGGCTTCGAGGTCAGCGCCGTGCAGATGCCGTGCGGCCGGCGGCACACGCTGCGCGATCCCCTGCTGGCGCTCTGGGCGCTCTCGTCGGTCTCGCTCGTGGCGTTCGCTGCGTGGTTGGCCGCTCCCTGGCTCGTGCTCGCGGCGCTCGTCGCCGGTGCGACCTCCTTCCCGGTCGTCAGGCTGTTCATCACCCGCCGCGTCTTCACCCGAAGCGTCGAGGTGCAGCGCCGGCACCTCGCGGAGACGCCCGTCGACGTCGTGGTGGGCTCGTCGTTTGGCGGAGCGGTCGCCGTCGAGCTGCTGCGCGCGGGTCACTGGCGAGGCCCGACGGTCTTGCTGTGCCCCGCGTACGCGCTCGTCTCGCGTCGCTCGGGCCGGCCGCCTCACCCCGGCTTCGACGGGCTGGCACCCGAAGCGACGGCGCACGTGCTGGTGGTGCACGGAACGAAGGACGAGACCGTTCCGCTCGAAGACTCACGCCGGTTGGTGGCACGAACGAACGCGCGGCTCGTGACGGTCGACGACGATCATCGCCTCAGCGCTACCGCGACCGCCGCGTCGCTCCGTGAGTGGGTGCAGGCAGTCCGAGGTACGGCGACGGAGTGAGCGCGGCGACCATTCCAGCAGCCCGCCCGGGGTGTGCCACCGGAACAGCGCGCCACCCGTCGGCACCTCGAAACGGTCAGCAGCGCGAGCCAGGGCCCGTGCGATTCCTGCCTGTCGAACGTCGAGCATGAGACACTGCGCCGCGAACGCGAGGATGGGGGAGCGCGGACACGAATCGACATGACCACGACACCCCGAGTCGCTTCGATCGACGTGCTGCGCGGGGTCGCCCTGCTGGGCATTCTCGTCATGAACATTCAGGCGTTCTCGATGCCGCACGCGGCGTACATGAACCCGTCGGCGTTCGGCTCGCTCGAGGGCCTCGATGGCGTCGCGTGGTCGCTGGGCCGGCTCTTCTTCGACTTCAAGTTCATCAGCCTGTTCTCGACCCTGTTCGGAGCCTCGCTGGTGCTGGCCGGCACGGGGTCCAACCCACGCCGCCGCCTGCTCTGGCTCTGCGTCTTCGGCCTCATTCACGGCTACCTCATCTGGTTCGGCGACGTGCTGTTCACCTACGGCGTCGTGGGCCTGCTGCTGCTCGGCGCGCGTGAGTGGCCCGTGCGCCGCCTCGTCTCGGTGGGCGCCGCGTTCCTCCTCGTCTCGCCGCTCGTCGCCGCTGCTGCAGCGGTCTTCTTCGACGCGCTCCCCTCGGGGCTGATCGCGGACCTCCACACCCACTACGACGCGTCGACCGCGGCAGCAGAGCTCGAGATCTTCCGCAGCGGCTGGCTCGCCCAGCTCCCGCTCCGCGCGGCGATCACCTTCGACTCGCAGACGGTGGGCCTCGTCTTCGAGACCGGCTGGCGCGCAGCCGGCTGCATGTTGTTCGGCATGGCCGCCGTGAAGGCGAAGGTCTTCGAGGGCTCGCTCGCCTTCTCACCCTGGGGGCTGGTGGCCCTCGTCGTCGGGCTCGCCATCTCGGGCGCGGGGCTGTGGCTGCAGTGGAGCTCGGACTTCGACTTCCGCACGTGGTTCTGGGCGCAGGCGCTGCACGAGCTCGGCTCCATCGGGGTCGCGGGCGGCATCGGGCTCGGCGTGGTCAGCCTCGCGAATCGATTCCCCACGGCGTTGGCGACGCAGGCCATCGGGCGGCTGGGACGGGTCGCCTTCACCGCCTACCTGATGCACTCCATCGTCGGCACGCTGGTGTTCTACGGCCATGGGCTCGGCCAGTTCGGCACCTGGAGCCGCGTCGCCCTCCTCCTCGCACCGTTCGGGTTCTGGGGTTTCCAGCTCGTGCTCGCGTGGTGGTGGACCAGGCGGTTTCAGGTCGGCCCCCTCGAGGCGATGTGGCGCGGGCTCTCCCGGGGAGACTTCTCGCTCGGGCGCCCTTCCCCCTGAAAACGAGCCAGGTCCGCGAGATTACCGGGCCCCTGTGGGCGGGGTGGTGCTTTGGGCACGCGTCGGATAAGGGCATCCGATGATCGCAAATCCCCACCGCCCCACGTCTTCCGCTCCTGCTCCCGCGCCCCTGGCGCCGACGACCCCGGTGGTCGCCGCTCCGAAGGTCATGAAGCACGAGCTGCAGCCGGACTGGGGCAATGGCCTCATCGTCGAGGACGACGGCAAGTACCTCATCCTCTACTTCGAGCGCTCGGGCCTGAAGAAGTTCATCAAGGACAAGGCCAAGGTGCTCGTGCCCGTGACGTTGACGGCCGCCGAGATGACCGCGCTGAAGTCGAAGGCGAACGGCCGCTCCAAGAAGCCCCGCCCGGAAGGCAGCGCCAAGAAGAAGGCGAAGGCGAAGGCCGCACCGAAGGCGCGCTTCCTCACCGTCACCGATCAGATCACCGCGTTCGAGAAGCTCTTCGAGGGTGGCTTCAAGGGTGACGCCTTCGTCGAGGGTGAGCGCGGCAAGCCGGGCGTCGAGGGCAAGGAAGGCCTGAAAGAAGCGGCCATCGCGTTCGCGCAGAAGACGCTCTCGAAAGAGGCCTTCGCGAAGAGCACGCCCGAGGAGCTGTTCGAGAACGCGCGCCTGCTGCTCAAGGCCACCAACATCGTGTTCCCCATCGAGGGCTCGATTCCGTTCGCGGGGATGGACCCCGAGAACCGCACCAAGGCGCTCGCCGCGCTGAAGGACCTGCTCCACGGCACCGCTGACTACGCCGAACGCCTCGAGGCCTTCGCCGCCGCCGTCGTCCTCAAGGACAGCAAGGGCACGCTGAAGGCCGTCACCTGGCCGTTCGCGACCGTCTTCGGCGCGCTGCTCGACCCCACCCAGTACGCGTGCGTGAAGCCCACCGCGCTCTCGCTGCAGGGCCTGACGGTCGGCCTCAACGTCGAGAAGTCGCAGCCGGTGAAGGCCGAGGGTTACCGCCAGTTCCTGTCGGTGGTGAAGAAGACGAACGACCAGCTCAAGGCCGCTGGCCAGCAGCCGCGCGACCTGATGGACGTGTACTCGTTCATCTACCGCACGCACGCCGAGAAGGCAGCGCCGGCCGTCGTCGCGCCCTGACGTCGAGTCGTCTGAACTGACTGCGGCCGTGCTGCGACCTGCAGCGCGGCCGTTGTCGTTTGGGGGTTCGAGCGCGGTCGCACCTGAGTGCGTGTCACGGCGTTCGTTTCCACTTCAGCGCACCGGTCGCCGCGTCGAGCGCGAACACCCGGTGTCCGTCGCCGAGCACGATGACGCCGTCGACGATGACGAGGTCTTCGAAGCCCAGCCGCCCGTCGTGAAGCGAGGTCGCCCAGCGCTCCTTCTTCTCCTGGGGCGACACACAAACGACCTCGGTTGGCGAGTCCTGGGCGTTGCCGGTTCGCCGGACGAACAACACGTCGTCGCCGACGCGCGCGAGCTGCTTGCGGCGCGAATCGACGAGCAGGTTGACCTCGAGCCCTGACGAGCCGAGCGCTTCGCCGCCCTTGATCGCAAGCTCGGACCGGGTGCTCTGCGGCACCCCTCGAAGCTCGAGCGTGCGTCCGTCAGGCAGCGTGCCTGAATACGCTTCGACCGAGTTCGAGCCGCAGCCGGTGTCGTCGGTGGGGCTCATCACCTGCGCGGCGAGATCGAAGCGCACGTGCCGCCCGTCTCGCGTGGTGAAACGAATCGCGTGCGCGAGGCGATCGGAGCAGAGGAACCGATCGATCCCCGCGAGCTCGGGAAACTTCTGCAGCAGGTCCTTTGCCGCGTGCTTCACCTCGAGCGAGTCGAAGTCGCGCGCCTCGAGCCCGTCGACTCTCTTGAACCACACGAGCCCATCGACTTCGCCCAGCCACTCACCGTCGTCGGCGCGCACCCGTTTCTTCACCTCGCCGGTGCGCACGTCGAGGCGAACCAGGCGATCGCCTCCGACGGACTCCTCGCCTCCGAAGACGCGCTCGAACACCACCACCTGGTCGCCGCGTACGGCGAAGCCCGCGACCGAATCGACCCCGAGGAACAAAACCCGAAGGTGCATGAAGAGAAAGAAGACGGTGGTCGCCGCGGCCAGTGCGCTCAGGCCGATGGCCCACGATCGCCACGTCATCTTCTCGTCGTCATCCGACATGGAGCCCCCGAGCTGGTCAGGCCGAGAACGACACCTTCGTGAGTTGCTCCGACACCTGCCACAGCCTCGCGGCGATCGCTTCGTCGCGTGAGGCGGCGTTCGACGAGACGATTCGGGGGAAGCCCGACATCTCGAACAACCCATCGGGCCCGACGTACTGCCCGCCGGTGACCTCGGGGTGAATGGCCGCGAACACCTGGGGAAGCGCACCCATCTCGGCCGACTGCGCCAGCAGCGCGCCACCGAGGTTCATGAAGAGCGCGCCGAACGACGACGACTCCATCTTCGGCCCGACGCCTTGCAGGTTGGTGGCGGAGTAGCCGGGGTGCGCGACCACCGCGATGGTGCGTTTGCCGTGCTTGCGCAGCCAGCGCTCGAGCTCGAACGTGAAGAGCAGGTTGGCCAGCTTCGACTGCCCGTAGGCGGGCCACTTCGAATACGCCCGCGCGCCGTTGAGATCGTCGAAGTTGATCGTTCCCATGCGGTGCGCGTGGGAGCTGACGGCGACGACGCGGCCAGCCGGCGCTCCCTCGAGCAACGGGAGCACCTGCGCGGTCAGCGCGAAGGCGCCCAGGTGGTTGGTGCCGAGCTGCATTTCGAAGCCATCGGCCGTCTTCAGGTACGGCAACGCCATCACGCCCGCGTTGTTCATCAACACGTCGACGCGCGGGTGCTTCTGCGCCAGCGCCTGCACGAACGCCGCGATGCTCGCCAGCGACGAGAGATCGACTTCCATCACCTCGAGCGACGCCTTCGGCACCTTCGCGCGCACGGAAGCAGCGGCTTCGTCGCCCTTCTGCGTGTTGCGGCACCCCATCACCACCGTCGCGCCCTTCGACGCGAGCATGCGCGTCGACTCGAGCCCGAGGCCTGAGTTTGCGCCGGTGATGACGATGACCTTCCCGGTTTGGTCGAGCGCGTCTGCGAGGGTCCAGGGCATGGGCGCGTGAATAGTCAGCTACTCGGCCCAGTGCACGATCCACCCGCGGGTCCCGACGGCCCAGAGATCGCTCTCCGAGACGCCGTCGAGGTCGTTGAGCGAGACGCCGGCGTCGGTGGCGTAGAGCGTGAGCCAGGCGCGGCCATTCCACTTCTTCACGGCGCCTTCCGACGTCGTCACGTAGACGCGCGCCGCGTTGAAGGCGCGGACCGAGGTGACCGTTCCAGTGGTCGGCGCCGGCAGCCGACGCCACGCCGTGCCGGCCTTCTCGAGCACCACGCCCTGCTCACCGACGGCGAACGCGCTGGTGCGAGAGACGACCCAGACGCCGTGGAGGGTGCCTTGCGGGAGCGCGAGCCGGCTGAGCCGTTCGGGGCTCCAGGTGCGCGTGGTGTCGTCCCACGACCAGACGCCCATCGCGGAGTTCTCGCTGCCGACACCCATCAACACGTCGCCCCGGTGCGCGTCTTCCAGTCTCACGCTCGAGGAGAGGTTGGTGGCGGACTCGGCGGGCTGGCCGGGAGCGAGCCACTCGAAGCGCCGCGAGTTGCGGAGCACGCCCGAGACGAGAAGGCCGGCGTCGGTGGACTCGCCCCAGAGCCCCGCGGCCGGGTCGGACAACATTCGCGTGTTCAGACAGCCGGCGGCACCGAGCGCGTGCGTGCTGATGCGCCCGAGCGCCGGGTTGCCTCCGACGACGAAGCCCTGGCCAGACGCCGGCGCCCAGGCCTTGCGAATGTCGTTCGGGCAGCTGGCGCTCGCGGGCTCGAAGAAACCTCCGTCGGCACGAATCCACACGTCGTCGCGGCCGGCGACCCGCAGCTGACCGGTCCCGAACGGCGCAGCGGTCTCCCACGTCTTGTCCGAGGCGGTGTCGAGCCGGCGAATCCAGTTCGGGTTGAGCACCGGGCAGACGCCCTCGTCGACTTGTGTGTCGCAGTCGTCATCGACGCGGTTGCAGAACTCGGGAGCGCCCACGTGCACGCCCGGGTCGACGTCGTCACAGTCGCCGGCCGTCATCGTTCGCCCGGCGCCGCACAGCATCGCCTCGCTGCCCGTGAGCCCGAAGCCATCGCCGTCGTCGTCCTTGAGCGTGGTGAGCGCGCACGGTTGCGGCCCTGCGTCGGGCGGTCCCGCGTCTTCTTCAGGCCCCGCGTCGACGCCCGCATCAGGCCTCGGAATGGGACGGCCGCCGTCGACGACGCCACCGTCGGTGAGGCGACACGTCATCGCGGAGCAGTCGAGCGTCACCACCGCGTCTTCGAGCCGAGCCTGCCGCTGGAAGGGGTCGGTGATGCGCAACGCCCAGCTCCCCTGCCCCAACCCGGCGGGAACACGCGCTCTCAACACCTCAGGGTCGACCAGCCGCACGTCGAAGAGCC
This sequence comes from Myxococcales bacterium, assembly GCA_030681895.1. Lineage (GTDB taxonomy): Bacteria > Myxococcota > Myxococcia > Myxococcales > Myxococcaceae > Xiheimicrobium. The sequence continues at coordinate 46,923 of JAUXRI010000164.1, forward strand.
CGACGACGAGCCCCCCTTGCTCGAGCTGCGCGGTGAACTGCGCGTCACGCGTCGAAGCGCCAGGGTTCTGGAAGTCGACCTTCACCTTCGGCGTGAAGCTGCCCCTGATGAGGATGAAGGTGTCGGCCTGCTGAAACACCTCGCGGGGCTCGACGGCACGAACGCTGACGGCGGGCGACGAGGCCGAGCAGGCGAACACTCCGAGGGCTGAGAGGACGACGAGGCGCGACATGAGTCGAACAGGCTACCCCGCCTGACGCCGACCGAGGCGACTTCCCGGGCACAGCCGCGCCACAACGAGTTATACGAGCGCCATGCCTTCTCTCTCGAACCGCACCCTCTTCATCTCGGGCGCCAGCCGGGGCATCGGCCTGGCCATCGCGCTCCGGGCGGCCCGTGACGGCGCCAACGTCGCGATCGCCGCCAAGACCGCCGAGCCCCACCCGAAGCTGGCCGGCACCATCTACTCCGCCGCGAAGGAGATCGAAGCCGCCGGCGGCAAGGCGCTCCCGATCCTCTGTGACATCCGCTCGGACGATCAGGTGCACGCCGCCGTCGAGCTGACGGTGAAGACGTTCGGCAGCCTCGACATCTGCGTCAACAACGCCTCGGCGATTCAGCTCACCGGCACGCTCGACACGCCGATGAAGCGGTACGATCTGATGAACCAGGTCAACGCGCGCGGCACCTTCCTCGTCAGCCAGATGTGCCTGCCGCACCTGCTCGCGTCGAAGTTCACGCCGCACATCTTGAACCTGTCGCCGCCGCTCTCGATGAAGCCGAAGTGGTTCGGCTCGCACGTCGCGTACTCGATGGCCAAGTTCGGCATGTCGATGTGCGTGCTGGGCATGGCCGAGGAGTTCGCGGGCAAGGTCGCCGTCAACGCGCTCTGGCCGAAGACGACCATCGCCACGGCCGCGGTGAACATGCTGGGCGGCGAGGACATGATGCGCGCCAGCCGAAAGCCCGAGATCATGGCCGACGCGGCGTACGCGGTGTTCAACAAGGGCGTCGACTTCAGCGGCAATTTTCTCATCGACGAGGCGTTCCTCCGCGGCGAGGGCGTGACGGACTTCGTGCAGTACGCCGTGGACCCGAAGGTCGAGCCGCTGCCCGACTTCTTCGTCGACTGAAGTCTGAAGTGAGAAGTCAGGAGCTGACATGAACGTGGTGCTGCTGCTGGGCGCGGGACTCCCCGATGGGTGGACGGTTCGGGAGATCGCCGGGCTGGTCTTCATCGGCATCATCACCACCATCGCGTGGCTCAAGCTCCGGCGACTGCAGTTCCCGCCCGAGTGGGAGAACGGCCCGGGCCCGAAGCGCGACCCCAACGAGCGAGACCCGACCAAGCCCCCACCACCTGCCTGACCGGAGCGCTCGATTTCGGAAATCGAGCCGGTGGCCGCGCGTTGGCCCGTGGCGCACCTGCGGGCCCTCGCTCCCGCACCTGACCGGAGCAGCTCACGTGATGTTCGAGGAGAATCGCACCATGCCCGAAAACGACGCTGGCTCTGACTGGGACTCGAAGTTCAAAGGCTTCCTCAAGAAGGCCGGCGATGACTTCAAGCGCGCCGCGACCGACGTGAAGAAAGAGGCCGAGCGCCTGATGAAGGAAGTGAAGGACCCCGAGCGCCAGGCGAAGGTGCGCGAGGGCGTTCAGGAGGCGTCGGTCTGGGCAAAGAAGACAGCCGAGCAGCTGGCCTCGCTCGTCGAGGTCGGCGTGAAGCAGGCCGAAGGCGCGCTCTCGGAGGTCTCGAAGCAGTTCAAGACGGCTCCTGCCGAGCCGTCGAGTGCGCCTGCGCCAGCGCCGACGCCGAAGAACGCCGCGCCGCCAGAGATGGCTCCACCTCCGCCTGCGCCTGCGCCGAAGAAGCCCGCGAAGAAGACGGTCGGTCGTGGCGGCGCGAAGAAGTCGCCGGCGACGAAGAAGACCGCGACGAAGAAGCCGATGGGCAAGAAGCAGAAGCCCGTCGTCGAGACGGCGCCCGTGACTGAACCCGACGAGGGCTGAGCGCCGTTCAGCTGGCCGACAGGTCGCGCGAGGCTCGCAGGTGCTGAATCAGCTCGAGGCGCCCGGAGAGGCCCAGCTTCCTCGCTGCGGCTGACAGATGGGTGGCCACCGTCGATGGCTTGAGCCCCAGCTCGTAGGCGATCAACTTGTTCGAGTGGCCCAGCGCCGCGAAGCCGGCCACCTGGCGTTCGCGCAGGGTCAGCCCCTCTTCAGCCACCTGTGGATCGTTGCGGCGCGCGACGTAGTAGCGGCGGCCGTCGCGCTCGAAGTGATCGTAGAGCGTCCACCTCGCTTCGACGAGCGGCTGCCACTGGCCGATCGCGCCGTCGGGATCGCTGATGCGGGCGGCCCTTGCGCGGGCCTTGTCGAGCGCGACGGCAGCGCCACGGAGCGCCAGGCGCGCGGGCCCCTCGGTCGCGGCCCCTTCAGCGTGCGCGAGGGCGCCGTCAGGCTCGAGCACGGCTTCGGCTCCGGTGAGGCCCCGCTCGAGCGTCTGATCGAGCTGACGACGCAACCGGAACCCCGACGCGACGTGAGCGGCCAGGCGGCTCCACCGGGCAGCGAAGGTGGCTGACACCGCCTTGCGCTTGGACAGCGGCACGCCGAGCACGCACCCATGCATGGTGGGATCCTGCGCGTTGATGCCGATGCTGTCGGCGATGCCCCACGTCTGCTCGAACGCCTCGACGAAGCTGTTCCCCTCGAAGAACGAGGGCCCCAGCAGCTGCGAGATGGTGCCGCACGTCCGCGTGACGAAGGTGCGCTCGATCATCGAATACGGCAGCGACTCGGCGCCCGCCTTCAGCAGCTCGAAGCGCTCGGTCGGCACGCCCCGGCCGCCGAAGGGCCCGAGCCGAAACGCCTCTGGCTTCGAGGCGTCGTAGAGCGCGGCCCAGACGCCGAACCCGGTGTCGAGCAGCGGCGCGACCGCCCCCACCACACCGTCGAGCCATTCTGGCGTGGCCTTGTCGACCGCGTAGGCGGCTTCGATGACCGCGATGGTGTGCGCGCCTTTCATGGGGCCACCCTCGCGGCCAGCGCCGCTCTGGAGCCGACGCCGAACTTGCGGAAGAGGCTCGCGACCTGGTTGGCGACGGTGCGCACGGCCGTCTTTCGCTGCCTGGCGATCTCGCCGTTGCTCTTGCCGGCGAGGAGGAGCGTCATCACCTCACGCTCCGCGGGCGTGAGGACCGGCCCGCTGGCGCTGGAGGGCGCAGCCTGGCTCACCACGGCGAAGGTCTGACCGGCCCACGTGAAGGTCGTCCACTGCGGCATCGCGAGCGCCTACCTTAGCGCACCGTCACGACGACAGATGCTGTGACGCAAGACGCGCCGCCCCGGTTGTGGGTACGATCGCCGCTGTGAGTCAAAATGATGAGAAGGGCAGTTTTTCCACCAACATCGCCGACGACATCATCAGCGAGGCGCTCAAGAGCGTCGAGAAGGCCAAGGCGTCGGTGCGCGGCGACGCAGCTGTTGAGTCCGCTCCCCCCGCAGCCGGGACTCCGGTCGAAGCAGCGCCCCCGGCTGACGCACCCGCTCCGGCCGCCGCCGCGGAGACGACCGACGAAGTCGCGATGCTCACCACCCAGCTCGACGTTTCGATGGCCAAGGGCCGCGAGCTGATGGGCAAGATCAAGGACGAGCACGAGAAGATGCTGCGCGCCGTCGCGGACCTCGAGAACTACAAGAAGCGCGCAGCCAAAGAGAAGGAAGAGGTGCAGAAGTTCGGCAGCGAGAAGCTGCTGCGTGACTTCCTGCCCGTCGTCGACAACTTCGACCGCGCCCTCGAGCACGCCCGCACGAGCGGCGACCTCGAGAGCCTCAAGAAGGGCGTCGAGATGACGCGCAAGCTGTTCGAAGACACGCTCGGCAAACACGGCGTGAAGGGGTTCTCGTCGAAGGGTGAGCCGTTCGACCCCAACCGGCACGAAGCGATGTCAGCCGCCGAGACCGACGAGCTGCCGCCCAACCACGTGCACTCGGAGTACCTGCGGGGCTTCACCCTGAATGACCGGCTGATCCGCCCTGCGCTGGTCGTGGTCTCGAAGGCGAAGACGCCTGTCGAGGCGCCTGCGACGGAAGCGCCGGCTGGTGTCGAAACTGAAACAAAGTCGTAAAAGTTTGATGATTCCGAAGCGCAACTGTCGTCGTCTGAGGGGGTCATGAGCAAAGTCATCGGTATCGATCTGGGAACGACCAACTCGTGTGTCGCCGTGATGGAGAGCGGCGAGCCGATTGTCATCCCGAACAGCGAAGGCAGCCGCACGACCCCGTCCATGGTGGCGTTCACTGACGCGGGTGAACGTCTCGTCGGGCAGATCGCCAAGCGCCAGGCCGTCACCAACCCCGAGAACACCGTGTACGCGGTGAAGCGGCTCATGGGCCGCCAGCTCGACTCGCCCGAGGCCAAACGCGCCGCGGGCATGGTGCCGTACCGCGTCGTGGCGTCCGACAACGGCGACGCGTGGGTCGAGATTCGCGGCAAGAAGTACAGCCCGCCCGAGATCAGCTCGATGATCCTCGGGAAGATGAAGGCGACGGCCGAGGACTACCTCGGAGAGCCCGTCACCGAGGCCGTCGTCACGGTCCCCGCGTACTTCAACGACGGTCAGCGTCAGGCGACCAAAGACGCCGGGCGCATCGCGGGCCTCAACGTGCTGCGCATCATCAACGAGCCCACGGCGGCGGCGCTCGCGTACGGCCTCGACAAGGACAACAGCAAGGCCGAGACGATCGCCGTCTACGATCTCGGCGGTGGCACGTTCGATATCTCGATCCTCGAGCTGAACTCGGGCGTCTTCGAGGTGAAGGCCACCAACGGCGACACGTACCTGGGCGGCGAAGACTTCGACAACAAGCTCATCGACTGGCTCGCCGACCGCTTCAAGTCGTCGAACAACGGGCTCGACCTGCGAAAAGATCGCATGGCGCTCCAGCGCCTGAAGGAGGCCGCCGAGCGCGCCAAACACGAGCTCTCGAGCGCGACCGAGACCGAGGTGAACCTGCCCTTCATCACGGCCGATGCCTCGGGCCCGAAGCACCTGCAGGAGACGATCGCCCGATCGGCGTTCGAAGAGCTCGTGAAGGACCTGGTCGACCGCTCCATCGAGCCCTGCAAGATCGCCCTGAAAGACGCGGGCATCTCGACGTCGCAGGTGCAGCAGGTGCTGCTCGTCGGCGGCATGACGCGCATGCCGTCGGTGCAGGCCAAGGTGAAGGCGTTCTTCGGCAGAGACCCCCACAAGGGCATCAACCCCGACGAGGTCGTCGCGGTCGGCGCGGCGATTCAGGGCGGCGTGCTCAAGGGCGAGGTCAAAGACGTCCTCTTGCTCGACGTCACCCCGCTCTCGCTCGGCGTCGAGACGGCCGGCGGCGTGTTCACCAAGATCATCGACAAGAACACGACGATTCCCTGCAAGAAGAGCCAGATCTTCTCGACCGCCACCGACAACCAGCCGCTGGTGAGCGTGCACGTGCTCCAGGGTGAGCGTGAGATGGCCGGCGACAACAAGACGCTGGCTCGCTTCGAGCTCGTCGGCATTCCACCCGCGCCTCGTGGCGTTCCGCAGATCGAGGTCACCTTCGACATCGACGCCAACGGCCTGGTGAACGTGTCGTCGAAGGACCTCGGCACCGGTCGCGTCCAGACGGTGAAGATCGTCTCGAACTCGGGCCTCACCGAAGCCGAGATTCAGAAGATGATCAGCGACGCCCAGTCGAACGTCGACAGCGACAAGAAGAAGAAAGAGCTCGCCGACCTCAAGAACAACGCCGACGGCCTCATCTACACGACCGAGCGCTCGCTCGAGGAGTACGCGAGCATGCTCAAGGAGAAG
>JAUXRI010000177.1 GCA_030681895.1 Myxococcales bacterium
GAGGCGCTCGAAGACAGACCAGGAGGGCGCCGGCCGCACCGTGGCCCTGCCCTACTCCGGCACGCCCGGCATGTGCCCGGTCCGTCGGCTGCAGGCGTGGCTCGACGGCTCGGGCATCACCGAGGGGCCGCTCTTCCGCTACGTCAACAGGCACGGCACCGTCGGCCCTGCAGCGCTGAGCGGGCAGGCTGTGAGCGAGGCCATCCGTCGTGCAGCTCGTCGCGCGGGCCTCGAGGCTGACGGCTTCTCGGGGCACTCCCTGCGTGCGGGGTTCGTCACGCAGGCGATGCTCGCGAGGAAGGCCGACCGGGACATCATGAAGCAGACCGGCCACAAGAGCCTGGCGATGCTTCTCCGGTACGACCGGCGCGCCGACATGTGGCGCGACAACGCGGCCGCGGGGCTCCTCGATTGAGCGCCCATCTCTGGTGGTATGACTTCAAAGGGCTCAGCGACGGGGTAGCTCCCCGACGTGAACGGGCGGGTTTCCTCACCCGCCCTGCCCGCTTCTCTGAGGCCGCGAGAGGTCGCGGACAATGGCTCAACCACGATTGCCGAAGGGCCCGCCCGCGAGCCCGACCCCTCCGTCCGTCCCGCCGATTCCTCAACACCCACTGTCCTCGAGGGCTGCGGCCCAATGGCACCTCGCCGACCAGCTCGGCCACGACACCGCGATCGCCGTGCTTCGCGCGGCCGCTGTATTTGGCGACCTGGCGGCTGGTGCCTTCGATGCCGTTCAGTCGCACCGCAGAACTGACGTTCTCAAGCGCGAGCTCGGGAGAATACTCAAGGCCATCGAGGGCCTGCGCACGGTGGCGCCGAAGACCAACTCGGCGAGACAAGCGCTCGATGAACTCGAGGCCGCGGTGGGACTCGGTCTCGACCGGATTGCTGCGACCGCGCCGGGGATGCAGGGCCACCTGCTGTTGGAGTTGCCGCCCGCGGCCCGGGCTGAAGGGCAGGCGTTTCTGCTCGGGAAGGTCTTGCGCCGCGGAGTCAGGCAGAGACGCCTCTTCATGCTCTTCCACTCACTCGGCCACGACAACGCCAGACACCTTGAACCGCTCGACCTCGCGGCAATCTTCCTCTGCGTCGGGTTCCCTGGTGAAGGACCGACGAGCGACACGAGCGAAATCACCAAGCGACTCGACCTCTGGAGAAAGGCCCGCGCCGACGTCGAGACGTTGCATCAGCGATGGGTCGCCCGGAAAGTTGTGCCCTGAAAATCGGACTTCGTTCCGGGCCGAGACCAGCGCCTTCAAGTCGCCGCACAGGTTTGGTGTTGCCGCATGAACAACGGCACCACGAAGAAGTGTTTCCCGGGCCTCGGCGCGCAGGTGAAGGAACTCCGCAACCGCCAGGGCCTCACGCTGCAGGTCGCAGCAGTGCGCGGCGGCACTACCCCGCAGACCCTCGTTCAACTCGAGCGGCATGACCTCGCCACGACGCGGACGCTGAACTGCGTCGCGAAGGCGCTCGGCGTGTCGGTCGACGAGCTCGCGGGCAGAAGGCCCGGTGTCGCATGAAGACCGAGGGAGGGAACGCATCAATCTTCGACGCCGAAGCACACGCGGCGATGCTCCGGGCCGCCGGGGCAGCAACGGCGTTCGGCAACGCGCTCGACGAGGCCGTGCACGCGCTCGCCGCTGGCGGGCGTGATGACCTCGTGAGGCAGGTGGAGAAGGTGGCCGAGTTCCACCGGCTCACGCGAGCTCGACTCGCGGCGACGCTGCAGTCGCTGGAGCGTGCATCATGACGAGCCTCTTCGACGCGCTTCGCGCCTGGCCCGTCGCTGAAGTCGCGCAGCGGCTCGGGCTCGAGGTGGTGCGCCGCGGCGCTGATGTCTCGTTCGCCTGCCCGGCGTGCAGCAAGAAGCTGCGGCACTCGAGCGGAGTGGACAAGCGACTCGCCGCGAAGGTGTTCGACGACCACTGGTTCTGCGAGCCCTGCGGGGTTCGAGGCGACAACGCGAGCCTGGTGGCCTCCATCGCGTCGGGCGCCGTCAAGCCTTCGAGCTGGCGCGAGGCGGAGCAGCTCGCGACCGAGCTCGGCCTCATGACCGACCCGCCGCTCGCCCGGCAGAGCCTGCCCGAGAAGGCCTACCCAGCCGCCGGCGAGCTCGCGGCCTTCCGCGCCAGCCTGCGAGCCATCACGCCGACCTCGGTGGCGGGGCGGTACCTCACGTCTCGCGGATTCGACGTCGAGCGGCTCCCCTGGCTCGGGATGGTGAAGGACGGCAGCGACGTCGCCCCGCAGCCGTGGTGGCCCGCAGATCGGCGGGAGCGCTGGCCTATCGTCTTCGGCGCGTACAACGCCGCCGGCGTGCTGACGTCCGTACATGCCCGCGCAGTCGCACGCGACGTCGCCGCCAAGACGCTATGGCCGAAGGGCTGCAACGCCTCAGGCCTGCTCTTCGCCGACGTCTTCGGTGTCGACTTCCTCCGCGCTCGAGCTCGAGGTGAGGCCGTCTCTGGCCTTGAGGCCGTGGTCATTGCCGAGGGCGCGACGGACACGCTGAAGCTCTCGCAGGTGATGAACGCTGAGGGCGCGACGTTCGCCGCGCTGGGCTACGTCAACGGGTCGAAGCACGCACTCGCCCGCATCGACTGGCCCAGCGACGTGCCCTGCATCATCGCCGTCGACAACGACGCCGAGGGAGACAGGTACGCCGGCGAGATTGCCGCCGCCCTGGCCGGCAGGTGTCGGGTGTTCCGCATCAGGGCGCCCCAGGGCCGAGGCGAGGACGGGAAGAAGCTCGGCGACTGGAGCGACCTCGACGACGGGGTGTTGCTCGACGCCATCACGGACACGCAGCGGTGGGAGGTGGTGGGCCATGGGTGACCGACTGGCGGCAACGCTGGCAGAAGCGAAGCTGAAGCCGGTTCCGAGTGGTTCCGGGAACCAGCGGGAACCGGATGGGAAGAAACCTTCTCAGGCCCCAGCGGAGGGGCCGCCGGCGTATCGACTGCCGCGGTTCGACCCTGCGTGGCTCCCGGGGCCGCTCCGCGACTTCAGCGAGTCCCTCGCGCGGAACCTTGGCGCGCCGTTCGAGATGGTGGCGCTCAAGGCTCTTGCTGTGCCCTCGCTCGTCGCTGGGCCATTCGTCGACGTCGAGGCGCGCGACGGCTGGGAGGAGCCGACGACCCTCTACGTCCTGACCATCGCGCCCTCGGGAGCGAAGAAGAGCCCCACCATGAAGCCCTTCACCGGGTTGCTGATGCGCGCCGAAAAGGCGCGGACCGAGGCACTGAAGCTGGCTCATCAGTCGAAGCTGGCCGAGCTCGAGGAGAAGGCGGCCGGCAACAGCGACGAGGCGTCCGAGGCGTCCGAGCAGTTGAAGGCGCTGAAGAAGGCAGGCACGCCGGCTCCCCGGCTCTGGGCAACCGACGTCACCGACGAGCGTCTCGCCTCGCTGATGCAGGAGAATGGCGGGCACGCCGCAGTGTGGTCGGCAGAGCCGAAGCTCTTCCGCGTGGCGGGCGGCGCGTACACGAAGGGCGGCGGACCAGCGACCGACGTGCTGCTGCAGGCCTACAGCGGCGATCAGGTCCGCGTCGAACGGCAGATGGCAGGCAGCATCCGCGTCGACCGCCCTCGTCTCACGGTGGCGCTCGAGTCGCAGCTGAAGCCGGTTCAGGACTTTCTCGAGAAGACCGGGCACGACGAGCGCGGCGAGCTCGCGCGATTCCTCATGGTGAGTGCGCCCGACCTTCGGGGTTGGCGTGTGCCTGGCCCTGCGGTTCCGCAGTCGCATCGCGACGCCGCGGAGGAGTGCGTGCAGAGCCTCAACAGGCTGCCGAACGGAGGCCTTCGGCAGGTGCGGCTCACGACGCAGGCCCAGAAGCGCTTCGAGATGTGGGAGCGCGAACACGAGGCCAAGCAGCGGCCGGGCGGCATCTGGCGCGAGCCGTGCGGGTGGGTCTCAAAGATGCCCGGCCTCGTGCTGCGTCTCGCCGGCGTGGTTCACATGGCCGAGTCGGTCAGCCACGAGGGGAACATCGACCGCGACCTGCCTCTCGACGCCCTCGAGCGCGGAATCGCCATCACAGAGTGGGGCTTCGTGCAGGCGTGCGAGGTCTACCGCGTCAGCCAGGAGAACCCCGTCGCGCGAAAGCTCGACCGGCTCCGAGAGGTCCTCAGCCAGAGCCCCGGCATCCTCCGCTCGGAGTTGTGGGCGAAGCTGAAGAACACGATGGGCATCGCAGCGACGCGCCACCTCAGCGACCTGCTCGAAGAGCTCGAGCGCTGCGGCGAGTTGGTGCGCGAGATGGCGCCGCGGGGAAAGAAGGGCGGCCGCCCTGGTGAGCGCCTCTACCTGACGCCGACGGGTTCTCGGGAGGTTCTCAGCGCATGACGACCACCGGCAACCGCTCTCGCAAGAGCATGATTCAAGAAACGAATTCGGTTTCAGGGGTTTCCGGCGTTCTCGGGAGAGAGGAAGTGTCGTCGGATTCGCCAGAGGGGTGCGCTTCGAAAAACACCGCGGAGGTGAGCCGTGCTTGAAATCAGCGAACGCCTCTGGGACGCACGCAAGGTTGGGGAGTACCTCGGCATGAGTTTGTCCTGGGTGAAGGCAAAGGCGGCGGACGGCACCCTGCCCGCCATGCGCTGGGGCAAGATGTACCGGTTCGAGCCCGCAGCCATTGTCCGCTGGGCGGCGTCGAAACGGGTGAGTCCTCCCGTCGTGGTAGGGCGTTGAACCATGGGCTTCGTCTACATGCGAGGCAGAAAGTGGTGGGTCTCTTACAAAGACGGTTCCGGCGTCCTCCGCCGACAGTCAACGACAGCCACCGCGAAAGGGGCGGCCAAGAGACTCCTACTGGAGCTTGAGCATCGCGCTGACCGCCAGGCGAAGGGGCTCGAAGCGCTGCCGGCAGCGGACGGAGGGGGCACCGTGCTCGCAGCGCTCGAGCGCTGGGTCGAGGTAGGCCTCAAGGGCAAGCCCTCCCACGACGGCATCAAGAGCACCGTGAAGAAGCACTTCGGCAACCATCCGATCGGCGCCATGCGCTTGGCCGACGTATGCGTCACCGACATCGACGACTTCCTCGGCATCAAGGAGGACCAAGGCCTCTCGTCGCAGACCCGCGCTCACCTGCGTGCCTTCCTCCGCGCGGCCTACAAAGAAGCGACGCGCACGGGTCGGTGGCTGGGCCCCAACCCCGTCGATAGCGCCATCAGGGTGAAGGTGCGCACCGAGAAGGAGCGAGACTTCATTCGCGCCGAAGAGGTGCCGCTCATCCTGGGGTCCCTCGAGCCGAAGGACCGGCCGCTCTTCGCGGTGGCCTTCTACTGCGGGCTCTCCAAGGCCGACCTCTTGGGTCTCCGCGTGAGTGACGTCGACCTCGAGCGAGGCGTGTTGGCCCGCCGGCGACAGAAGACAGGGGTCGAAATCCGCGTGCCCCTGGTGGCCGGAGTCGAGCCCTTCGTGCGTCAGGCCGTCGAGGCTGCCAAGGAGCTGAGCAGTCCCTTTGTGTTTCCTGGCCCCGACGGCAGCAGGTTGCGCGATGACTTCAAGCTGGCCCGCAAGCTGCGCTGGGCGATGGAGAAGGCGGGCCTCGTCGAGAAGTGGGTGCACAAGTGCCGACGACCGAGCTGCCGCCACGTGCTGGAGGACCTGAAGGACGGCACACCGCGGCCCTGCCCCCAGTGCGGCATGGTGATGTGGCCCACAGGAGTCGTGCGGGAGGGCATCGACTTTCACTCCATCAGGCACACGGCGGCCTCTCTGATGTTGATGGCTGGGGTCCCGCCGCTGGTGGTCAAGGAGACGATGGGCTGGGCCAGCCTGTCGATGCTCGAGAAGCGGTACGGCCACCTGCTCACCGAGCACCTGGCGCGCGAAGCCAAGCGGTACGACCTGAAGCTCGACGCCGAGCGGCTCCTGAGGCCGCTCCGAAAAGAACAGTCACGCACAATCCACGCACAGTCGGTCGTGGTTTCGCTCGAGCGCGCGCCCGGGTCGCCGGAAAACCACAGCGACACCGGGGGGATTCAAGAGCGGCGGAAGGGATTCGAACCCTCGACCCCGAGCTTGGGAAGCTCGTGCTCTACCAACTGAGCTACCACCGCGAACGACGACGCGTTCGTACCGAAACTCCCCTTGGGACGCAACGACTTGGTCGGCCTGACGCGCGCTTGACGAACATCAGCGCCCTTCCCCGCCAACTGCGCCATGTCCCCACCCATGGTCACCAAGCGCTCCTGGGCTGAACCGTTCAAGATCAAGATGGTCGAACCGCTCCGCATGACGACGCGGGAGGAGCGGGAGAAGGCGCTGGTCGAGGCCGGCTTCAACACCTTCCTCCTGCGCTCCGACGACGTGTACATCGATCTGCTCACCGACTCGGGCACGAGCGCGATGAGCGACTCGCAGTGGGCCGGCATGATGCTCGGTGACGAGGCGTACGCGGGCAGCCGCAACTTCTTCAACCTCGAGGCCGCGGTGCAGAAGCACTACGGCTACAAACACCTCGTGCCCACCCACCAGGGTCGCGGCGCGGAGCACCTGCTCTCGAGCATTCTCATCAAGCCCGGCGACGTCGTTCCCGGGAACATGTACTTCACCACCACCCGCGCCCATCAGGAGCGCGCCGGCGGCGCCTTCGTCGACATCATCATCGACCAGGCCCACGACCCCAGCGCGCTGCTCCCCTTCAAGGGCAACGTCGACCTCGCGAAACTCGAAGCCGTCATCACCCGCGTCGGTGCGAAGAAGATCCCCTACGTCTCCATCGCCGCCACCGTGAACATGGCCGGCGGGCAACCGATCTCGATGGCCAACCTCAAGGCCGTGCGCGAGCTCACCCAACGCCACGGCATTCGCGTCTTCCTCGACGCCACCCGCGCCATGGAGAACGCCTGGTTCATTCAACAGCGCGAGGCCAGCCACGCGAACAAGTCGATGGCCGAGATTCTGCTCGAGATGTGCAGCTACTCCGACGGCTGCACCATGAGCGGCAAGAAGGACCTGCTCGTCAACATCGGCGGCTTCCTCGCGCTCAACGACTGGGACGTCTTCGAAGAAGCGCGCAACCTCGTGGTGCTCTTCGAAGGTCTCCACACGTACGGCGGGCTCGCGGGCCGCGATCTCGAAGCGATGGCCCGCGGCATCAGCGAGGCGATTCGTGAAGATCACATGCGCGCCCGCATCGGTCAGGTCGAGTACGTCGGCGACCGCCTCATCGAGCTCGGCATCCCCGTCGTGCGCCCGATCGGTGGTCACGCCGTCTTCCTCGACGCCCGGGCGTTCTACCCGCAGCTCGAGCAGCTCCAGTTCCCCGCGCAGACGCTCGCCGCCGAGCTGTACCTGGACTCGGGCCTGCGCACGATGGAGCGCGGCGTCGTCTCAGCCGGTCGCGACAAGGACGGTCACAACCACCTGCCCAAGCTCGAGCTGGTGCGCCTCACCTTCCCCCGCCGCGTCTACACGCAGGCCCACTGTGACGTCACGGTCGAGTCGGTGCAGGCCGTGTGGGAGAACCGCGCGTCGGTGCGTGGCCTCGAGATGATCTACGAGCCGAAACACCTGCGGTTCTTCCAGGCGCGGTTCAAGCGGCTCTGACGAGCGAGGTCTGCGTGCAGGCCCGCGCCACCGCACTCCCGAGCGGAGCGCAGCGGAACAGGCTGTCGTACGGCCCACGGTTGCCGTTGGTCACGATGGCCACCGAGAGATCGCGATCCGGGTCTGCATACGCCAGCGTGCAGAACGCGCCAGCGTGTCCGTACACCCGCTGCGTGCCCCACCAGCCGTAGATGGAGGGCGTCAGCGTCCCGAACATCAGGCCGCGCCCCATGCGGAGCGGCAGACGATTGCTGCGATCGAACGCCAGCGCTGGCCCCGTCGTGTACCGAGCGAGCGTCGCGGCAGAGAGCAGTCTCGCGCCCGACGGCGTCACGCCTCCGCGCACCAGCACTTCGTAGAACGCGGCGAGATCGCCAGCCGTGCACACCAGGCCGGCGGCGGGAACGAAGGCCGTCAGCGCCTCGGGCAGGTTGTTGTCGTGCTCGAACGTCTTCGACAGCTCGTTGCCTGCCACGCGGACCGATTTCGTGCCGAGCCAGTACGTTCGCGCCACCTCGCCCAGCTCGGCCACCGTCGCGCCAAAGCGCAGCCCGGGAATTCCTGCGGGGCCCGCGATCTCCGTCGCGACGAACTCGTCGAGCCGACGCCCCGTCGCGCGCTTCACCACCTCGGCCAGAATCCACCCGTACTCATATGGGAGATACGACAGCACCCCGCGAGGCCAGCGCGGGCTGGCCTGCTCCATCGCCTGCCGCACGCGCTCGTCGTCGCCCCACGCCTTCGGGTTCGACACCAGCTCCGGCGCGAACACGCCAGCCCGATGGGTGAGCACATCCAACACGGTCAGCGAGGCCTTGCCGTTGACAGCGAACTCCGGCCACCACTGCGACACGGGAGCGTTCACGTCGATGACGCCGCGGTCCTCCAGCATCGCGACGACGAGCGCGACCACTGCCTTGCTGGCAGAGAAGACAGAGAAGCGCGTCGAAGGCGTCACCGGGGTCGGAGGCTGCGGCTCCGATGGCCGGAACCCTCGCGCGACGCCGATGGCGACCTCGAGCGCGACGTGCCCGTTGCGACGTACGACGAGCTGGCCACCCGGAAACGCTCCGCGCGCGCACTGCTGCTCGAAGCGATGGCGCACGGCCGCGAGCCGAGAGGCGTCGAACCCCGCGGCCTCGGCCGAGCTCACGTCGACGACAGGATGATCCGTGGCGCCGTCAACGCCTGACGCACCAACGACAACGCCGGGTCGCTCGCGGCTTCAGCTTCGGTAAGGCGTCGCACACAGACGAGCTTGTCGCTCTCGACGACCCGCTTCAGATCGTTGAGCAGCACCATGGCCGCGTCGAGCATCTGCTTCGCCTCGTCCTGGCCCTGGAGCTTCACCTCGCCGGTCTGCTTCTTCACCGACTCCGCGAACGCTGCGATCGACGCGCGCGTCTTCTTCTCGTCGAACTTCGAGATCGGCTCCCGAATCGCGTCGAGGCCGACCTTCACCAGGCGCAGGTTCTGGATCGCCCCGAAGCCCTCGTGCGGCAGGCCGAGCGACGAGCCGGGGAACGCGTTGAGCAGGCCGTCTTCCTCGGGCGACTTGTAGAGGTACGGCACCACGTCGAGGAACAGCAGCATCGGGTCGATGCCCTGCTTCGCGGCCTGCAGCTCCTCGCCTTCGAGCTCGGGGAACTTGTCGGGCGCGCCGAGGAAGAGGAGCGGCATCACCACGTCCATCCAGAACTCTTCGGGCGCCGAGCCGGTGGCCGTGGTCGTGCCAAACAGGAGGCCCACCACTTCACAGACGCGCGGCGCACGAGCGACCTGCGCGATGAGCGGCTTGCCCGGCTCCATACGCTGGAGCGCCGTGACGAGCTGGCCTTCCATCTGCTTCTTCAGCTCGGCCGGGAGCTTCTGCGCGCGGTTGATCGCGTCGCGGACTTCTCCGGCGAGGCGGTCGGGCGGCGTCGTCCACGTCTGCGATGACTTCACGGGATCGAGCGCGACGATCTGCACGAAGCCCGGATCGAACAGCCGCATGTAGTCTTCGGGACCGATGCGCTGCGGCGCTCCACCACCGCCGGCGCCGAACTTCACCTGCGCGAGCGAGGTGCGAATGTCTTTCTGGATGTCGTCGAGCCGCGCGAGGCGGGCCTGCGCCAGCGCATCGACCACCGCGCCGAACGGCGAGAGCATGATGAGCGCTTCGGGGAAGCCGAGCGACGCGCCTTCAGCAGCCTCACGCGACGGGAACCAGAACGCGTTGTGATCGGCGTTGAGTCGGCGCGCGAACACGACCGAGAGGCCGAGCGCGACGACCTGGTGCTCCATCTGCTGCGGGTTGAAGGGACCGCCGAGCAACTTGATGGCGCCCTTCTCGATCGCCTCCCAGGGCTCTTTGAGGAAATCGATCTTTCGACCTTCGGCTTGTTCGATCGCGGCAGAGACCTGCGCGAACGCAGCGTCGAGCTGGGGCGGCGTGGGCATCGTCATGGTGCGCGCGCTCGTAGCACCGCCCATTCGGATGCGCGATGGTTCGCGCGTGCGACGTCTGCTCGTTCTGCTGGTCCCTTTCGCCCTCGGCTGTGCCACCGCGACGCCCCGATTCAGTCAGGAGCTGGCGACCGCCTTCGCGCAAGACGACATGCGCCGGCTCGAGACCGACGACGTCGAGGTCTACTATCCAGCAGCGCACAAAGAGGCCGCCGAGCGGGTCGCCCGCCGGGCGTCGGAGTGCCTTCGAAAGTTCCGCGAGCTGCAGCGCACCGAGCGCCCCCGTGAGCGCGCCCTGCTCTTCCTCACCAGCGCGAACTTCAACAACGCGTACGTGACGGGGCAGGTCATCGGAGAGCCGCTCCACTCGGTCAACCCGCTGCAGACGTCGCTCGAGCTGCTCCACTGGTACGGGCTCTCAGGCGCGGCGGCGGACGACGTCAGCTGCCACGAGATGTTCCACTTCGCCCACTTCGAGCAGGTCGAGTCGTTCTGGAGAGCGGTGAACACCGTCGTCGGGCCGGTGCTGCCGTCACAGATCTTCCTGGAGCGGTGGTTCACCGAGGGCGTGGCCCAGTACTACGAGGGCCGCATCACGAGGCCGGTCGGGCGGCCCAACAGCCCGCTCTATCGCGGCGTCTTCGAGTCGTTCGTGGCCTCACGCGGTGGCTCGCTCGGCCCTGGCGATCTCAGCACAAACCAGCGCGAACTCTCTCCCTACAGTGGCGCGTACCTGACCTCGCTGCCCTTCGTGGAGTGGCTGGTCTCGAAGTACGGCGAAGACGCGCTGTGGGCGCTGATGGATCAACAGGGCCGCGACTTCTTCGCGCCGCTTGGCGTGTCATTACGGTTCAACACCATCTTCGGGAAGGCGCTCGGCGACCTCGTCTCGGCCTGGTCGAGAGAGCTGGAGCGCGCCCACGTCGAGCGTCCCCGGCCGGCGACCCAGAAGATCCTCCGCGATCGGCTCGGCCAGCTCGCGCGCATCGCCGTGCACGGACCGAGCGGCACCATCGCCCTCGTCCACTCAGGGCCTGAGCAGGTGCCGATGCTGCGAATCCTCGAGAAGGACGGCAGCGTGCGCGCGGAGCAACACCTGGTGCGGCTCTTCTTCGGTCGCGAATGGGTGCAGGTCGGCCCAGTCACGATGAGCGGGCTGTCGTTCACGGCCGACGGGAAGTTCCTGTTCCTCATGAACGAGGATCTCATCTCGCGCGGCGACACGCGCACGCAACTCTGGAAGATCGACGCCAGCTCCGGCGACGTCGTGCAGGTCTGGCAGGACGTGGGCCGGGCGCAGGGCGGCGCGGTGATGCCGAATGGAAAGCAGTACATCTTCATCGACTTCGTGGCTGGACGATCACGGTTGGCGTCGTTCGACCTCGAGACCGCGAAGGTGACCGTGCTGTTCGAGCCGCCGCCAGCGGTGGCGCTGTCGTCTCCGACCGTGTCTGCTGATGGCACGCGCATCGTCTTCTCGCAGCTCGACGGCAACGGGTGGAACCTGCGGCTCCGCGCGGCTGATGGCACGGTGCGGGCGCTGACCGACGATGGAGCGTTCAACTACGGCGCGAAGTGGATCGACGCGACGCACGTGAGCGTGACGCGCGTTGCAGATGGACGGCTGCAGGTGCATCGACTGGCCATCGACACGGGCCGACTCGAGCGCCTCACCAACGCCCCGTTCACGATGCTCGACGCGTGGCCGACCGAAGGATCCGTCGTCTTCGTCAACCGCGAGGGGATCACCTGGTCGGTCGATCGCGCGCCCATCGAGGTGTTGCAGGTCGTCAACGAAGGCGCAGTCGTGGCGCAGGCTGACGTTCCTGCAGAGCCGGTTGCCACGGATGCGACGACTCCACCGCTTGTCCCACCGCCCTTCCCCGACTCGCCTGCGCTGAAGATCACTGACGACCACGAATACTCAGGGCTCGATCATCTCTTCGTTCCGCAGCTGAGGTTGCCGGGCGTGCTGGTGTTGCCGCGCGTCAACACCGACATGTCGATCACCTGGGTGACGACGCTCTACGCCTCACTCTCGGGGAAAGATCGACTGGGGCGCCACAACTGGGCGCTCAACGGCAGCTTCAACTTCCCCGACCGGCAGTGGACGGCATCGGTGGAGTACGTGAACCAGCAGCTCGCGCCGTGGCAGCTCGGGCTCTTCGGGTCGCGTGACGCGGTGACGGGAGGAGCGTTCTGGACCGGCTCCGTTTCGGGCTCTCGCACCTTCTTCACCGTGCCGGTCTCGTTCGCCGCGCGCGCCCTCGTCGACGAGACGTTCGATGTCAGCGGCCCGTCGATCCTGCAGAAGTACTTCGGCCCTGAGGTGTCGGTCGCGTACTCGGCGGGCGAGTCGACCTCGTACGGCGGGTTTCAACGCCTGTTCGCGATGAGCGGCACGGCGCGCGCGTACCCGGCCGCCTTCGGGAGCGATCGAAACCTGTTCGATCTTCGCGGCACCCTCACCTTCGCGATCCCGATGCCCTTCAGCCAGCGGCACTCGTTCATCGCGTCGATCGTCGGTCGTGGACTTCCGGCGTCTCCGGCTGGCTCGCTGCGCGTCGGTGGGCAGCCACAGGGCATCTCGATCTACCAGAGCCAGTCGCCCGTCGACCCACCAACCGGTCCAGGCGGCTACCTGCCCGGCTCCCTCGCCGAAGCCGTGCGCGGCTACGACGACTTCACCATTCGCACCGAAGGCGTCGGCATCGCGAACGCGCGCTACCGCTTCAACTTCATCATCGATCGCGGCACGGCCTCGATCCTGTGGCTCTTCCCCTCGTTCTTCGCGCGCCAGTTCGACGTCGAGGCCTTCGGCTCGGGCGCTTACACGATGCAGGGCCAGTGGATGCGCGCGGCCGGCGGCGCGGCGAGCTTCCGCTTCAACGTGATGGACGTGATCCCCTTCTCGCTGACGTACCAATACGCCTGGCGCTTCGACTTCGCGCGCGGCGGGCTGCACACGGTTTCTCTTTCACTGGAGTGACGACATGGCCTCGATTCAATTCCTCGGCGCAGCAGGCACGGTGACGGGCTCGAAGTTCCTCCTCGAACATGACGGCAAGCAGGTGCTGGTCGACTGCGGGCTGTTCCAGGGACTCAAGGAACTCCGCCAGCGCAACTGGGAACCGACGCCCATCGACGTGAAGAAGCTGAACGCGGTGGTGCTCACGCACGCGCACATCGATCACACCGGCGGGCTCCCGCGGCTCGTCGGGCAGGGCTACCGGGGGCCCGTCTACTCGACGAGCGGCACGCGCGATCTCTGCGGCCTGTTGCTCCCCGACTCGGCGCGCATTCAGGAGGAAGAGGCGCGCTACGCCAACAAGCGCGGCTACTCGAAGCACCACCCTGCCCTTCCGCTGTACTCCGAGAAGGACGCCGAGCGGGCGCTCGAGCAATTCGAGACGTTCGGCTACGGCCGCGCCAAAGAGATCGTCCCGGGCATCGTGCTGACCTTCGTTCAGGCCGGGCACATTCTCGGGAGCGCGATTTGCGTGTTCGATCTGCTGAGCACGAAGCAGCGCGTCGTCTTCAGCGGCGATCTCGGCCGATACAACGCGCCGATCTTGAGAGACCCGGTCGCGGTCGAGTCGGCGACGACGCTGATCGCCGAGAGCACGTACGGCGATCGGACGCACGTCGAGACCAGCCCGATGGATCTGCTGGCCGAGGTGGTGAACGACACGGCCCAGCGTGGCGGCGTGCTGGTGATTCCGGCCTTCGCCGTGGGCCGAACGCAAGAGATCCTCTTCCACCTCGACAACCTCGAGCGCGCCAAACGAATCCCCGAGCTGCCGGTGTTCGTCGACTCGCCGATGGCCTGCAACGCGACGCCGATCTACCTGGCGCACCCGACCGATCACGACGACGAGTTCCGTCAGCTGATCATCCAGGGAAAGACGCCGCTACAGACGAACCGCACGCGCTTCGTCACCTCGGCCGCCGAGAGCAAGCAGCTCAACACGCTCAAGGGCCCGGCCATCATCATCTCGGCGAGCGGCATGGCGACGGGCGGCCGTATTCTGCACCACCTCGCGCACCGCGCGCCTGACCCGAAGAACACGATCCTCTTCGTCGGCTATCAGTCGGTCGGGACGCGTGGCCGCCGCATGCTCGACGGAGAGAAGACCATTCGTATCCACGGTCGCGAGGTGCCGGTGAACGCGAAGCTGACGCAGATCTCTGGCTTCTCGGCGCACGCCGACTGGAGCGAGATGCTCCGCTGGATGGATGGCTTCACGACGCCTCCGAAGCAGGTGCTGCTCGTGCACGGTGAAGACAAGGCGCTCGCCGCGCTCAAGGGCCGGGTCGACCTCAAAGGGTGGCCCACCTACATCCCCAAACACCTGGAGCGGGTCGAGCTGGTGCGCGCCGGGTAGGCCTTGGTGCTAGTCTGTCGGCCATGACTCGCTGGTGCGCCGCCGCGTTCGCGGCTTTCATCTTCGTGGCTCCCCTCGCCTTCGCCGACAAGCCCCGCCGTGGCCTGCAGAAGTTCGACGACGAGGCCACCGAGGTGAAAGACGTCACCAAGCGGCCCAGCAAGATGAAGGGCTGGGTCGAAGCCGAGGACTCCGACGAGTTCGACTTTCCCTGGAAGCAGGTGCTCGGGGCGCTGGTGTGCTTCGCCATCGCCGCGCCGTTCGCGTGGAAGCTCTACAGCAACGTCAACGGAGAGATCGCCGCAGCGAAGGAAGACAAGTTCGGCGACCCTGACGTGCCAGAGCCCGCTGCGGTCCCCGTGCGCGTTCGCCGGAAGTTGACCGGCGATCGTCCGTCGGCCGGCTCCTAGCGAGCCGAGACGTCGACCACGTCACCTGAGATCGTCACCCGAATCGGCAGAAACGCCTCGAGCACCCGTGCGTGCGTGGTGAGGTGATCGGACACGACGTGCGCCTTGAAGTGACTCGAGCGCGTCGTCCCCAGCAGACCGGCCGCGGCCAGGCCCATCGGGAGCAGCACCTGATCCCCAGCGTGCTCGTCGAGGGCGCCCTGGCCACGTAGCCACGCTCGCGCATCCCGCGCCGCGATCCGGCCCACCTCTTCGGCTGGCACCCGCCGCTCGCCGAGTGACGAGAAGCCCGCGACGGTCTGTCCGTTCGACTCCGCCGTCACGAGCACCGCTGCGCCTCGGGAGTGCGCCACCGGGAGGACGGCAACGTCGAGCTCCACGGGAACGCCGAGATCGTTCAGCGCGCGGCGGGCCGTGTCGCCCTGACGGTGGGCGACGTCGATGGGCAGGCCGCCGACGACGGAGCGCACTACGAGTCGATCGATGACGGGGCGGTCCTTCAGCTCCAGGCCATCACCACGCACGATCGGAGCGACTTCGGCCCACAACCGGCCTCCACCTTCAGGAAAGAAGCCGGCGAGCTCGAGCTTCAGCTTCACGTCGACGCCCCACCGTCGAACCAGCGGCCCCCAGACCCGCGAGACGTAGTCGAACGACGGGCTTGCGATGACGTGTGAACCGCCGGTGAGGGTGAGCGAGCCGCCTCCCGCGAGCGCCAGCGGGTAGGCCAGGCAGTGGAGCAGCAGGTTGGTCGAGCCCGCGGTGCCGACGTGAAACGAGAACGCGCCCGTCTTCGTGGCCTTCGGGTGGAACGTGACGGTGTGGCTGCCGATGGCGTCGCCCTCGACGATGGCGTCTCCGAGCTTCGCGGCGCCCTGCACACACGTGAGGTGCTGCGCCTTCAGACCGGCCGGCTTTCGCTTCGCGCGGACCTTCTCGAGACGAAACGCCTGGCCGGTGATCAACGAGAGCGACAGCGCCGAGCGCAGCACCTGGCCGCCACCTTCACCTTCGCTGCCGTCGAGGACAATCACGCCGCCATCGTCGCAGAGCGGGAGTCAGTCCTGACGAAAAGAAAGCGCCCGGCCTCCGAGGGGAAGCCGAGCGCGATCACGTCGTTCGACTGGACGGCTTAGAAGCCCATGCCGCCGTCGACGTCGATGGTGCGGCCGTTGAAGTAATCGCACTCGAGCACGAACTTCACGGCGACCCAGAGATCCTCGGGCAGGCCGATGCGGCCGACCGGAATGTTCGCGGTGAAGGCGTCGAGCGCCTTCTGGTTCATGCCCTTCGTCATCGGCGTCTCGACCATGCCGGGCGCGATGGCGCCGACGCGGATGCGGAACGGCGCGAACTCCTTCATCCACGTCACGGTGTTGGCGGCGAGCGCAGCCTTGGCCGACACGTAGTTCGACTGGCCGCGGTTTCCGTGGCGCGCGATCGACGACATGTTGACGATCACGCCGGGGCCCTGCTCCTTCTCGACCATCTTCGCGACGACCTCGCGCACCATCAGCGTGGCGCCGACGAGGTTGACGTTGATGACGGCGTTGAACTGGTCGAGCGACATCTTCACGACCTGGCCCGTCGTCTTGTCCTTCTTCACCAGCAGGCCGTCCTTGAGGATGCCGGCGTTGTTGATGAGGCCGTTGAGGCCGCCCATCGCGTCGAACGCCCAGTTCACAAAGCCGATGATGTCTTCTTCCTTCGAGACGTCGAGCCGGCGGGTGTGAATGCCCTTCGGCAGCGCCTTGAGGCCCTCTTCGTTGACGTCGCCGACGGCGACCTGTGCGCCGGCCTCGAAGAGCCGGGTGGCGAAGTGAGCGCCCATACCCTGAGCGCCACCGGTGACGACGATCTTCAGATCTTTGAGGTTCATGCGTTTCTCTCTTTCATCCACGTGATGAGGGCCGGGTACAGCTTGCTGGCGGCTTTGCTTCCCACGACGGCGCCCACGTGACCACCAGGGACCGCGAGAACCTTCGTGTCGTTCGAGCCGACGAGGGGGTTGATGGCGACGGCCGCGTTCGGAGGACAGATGGTGTCCTTGTCGGCGGCGACGGTGAGCAGCGGACAGGTGATGTGCTTCAAGTCGACGCGCTTGCCGCCGACGTAGTGCTGCCCCTGGACCAGCAGGTTCTTCTGGTACAGGTCTTCGATGTAGGTCGTGTAGGCGGCCGCAGGGAACGCGATGTTGTCACTCGCCCACGCCTCGAGCGCCTCGTACGACTCGCGGAAGACCGGGTCGAAGGCCTTGTCGATGACCGTCACCATCTTCGCGAGATCCTGCGTGGGGCGGAGCAGCTTGAAGCCGGCCTGCATCTGGTGCGGCGCAACATTTCCCGCCTCGGCGACCGCTTCGGCGTCGAACCATCGGGGGTCGGTCATCAGCCCGAGCAGGCCGGAGTGCGTGAAGTCGATGGGGCCGAGCAGGTTGACGAACCCGGCGTACTTCTCGGGGTACAGCGACGCGTGCACGGACGAGAGCGTCGCGCCCATGCAGTAGCCGAGCACCGAGACCTTCGGCTTGCCGGTCTCGCGGATCACCCGGCGCATCATGCGGTCGAGCCGCGCGAGCGCGTCGGCCCAGGTGAAGTAGCGGTCGTGATCTTCAGGAGTGCCCCAGTCGAGACACCACACGTCGAGGCCGGCGTTGACGAGCGCCTCGACCACGCTCGCGCCTTTGCGCAGGTCGAGCACGTACCAGCGGTTGATCATCGACGGCACCAGCAGCACGGGCGCGGCGTCGACGAGCGCGACGTCGGTCGCGGCATGGAAGCGGTAGAGCTTCGCCGGACCGTCTTCGAGCACGGTGCTGCGCGGCGTGGGCATCAGGGACTTCGGCTGGTTGAGCATGCGGGCCTCGTTCGGAAAGGAAGCCGCCGCGGTCGGCCTGGAGCTCCGACCACGGCGACGATGCTGCGACTGCTCACTTCAGGTCACGTCGGACTCAGCGAACGAAGAACTCCATCGCCTTGCGGCTGCTCTCGATGCTCAGCTTGCGGGCGCCGGTGGCGAGCTCGTTGACGTAGTTGAACTGCGTCTTCATGAGCTCCGACATCTCGTCGATCTGGGTGTTGCCGTACTCGATCCACTTCGAGTGGGCCTTGCTCATCTCGTCGAACGCCGACTGCAGGCGCTCGGTCTGATCGTCCATCTGCTTCTTCCACTGCTCGACGCCGGGGAGCTGCTGCACCTGCGAAGCTGCGGTCTTGGTCTCGGCCATGTTCGTTCTCCTTGATGGGTCACTGCGGGGTCGACTGCCTCCGAACGTCTCTCGTCCGGAACCCCCACAGGATATGCACCGAACGCGACGCGTCAAGCGGATTTTGTGCAGCGCAACATTTCCGACTACTTCCGGCGCTTCTTGAGCGAGGCCTTGAGCTCGTCGAGCTCGCGGCGCAGGCCTTCGACGTCGCTCTGAACGGCCTCGCGAGGGGGCGGAGGGGCTGGAGCCTGGCTCTGCTGGCCCCCCAACCAGTTGCCGAAGCCGCCGCCGCCCTGCCCGAGGAGCGCCATCAGCGGGTTGAACGGCATGATCGACTGGGTCGACTTGCGGGCCTGCAGGTAGAGCTCGAGGGCGCCCTGAACGTAGCGGCCGAGGAACTCGGCGAGGGCGTCGTCACCGAGACGAATCAGCTGGTGGAGCAGCGCCGCCGGGAACAGCGTGTCGGCGCCTCGGCTCTCGATGATGATCTGCGTCAGCGTCTCTTGCGTGAGATCGCGGTTGGTCTTCGCGTCGATGACCCGCGCCTCGGCCCCGGCCCGGATCTTCTCGGTGAGCTCGTCGAGCGTGATGTAGCGGCTCGACTCGGTGTCGTAGAGGCGGCGGTTTCCGTATTTCTTCACGAGCATGAGAAAGGCCTTAGCAAGCGCGTTGTGCAACGCAACAGCCGGGGCTTGACAGGAACGTCACAAAGCGTCATTTCCGGTCCTCTTTGCTGCAACCGCACATGACGCCCGTTCACTCCTCCGAAGCCCGTCCGTCGCACCCCGCTGGTCCGGGGCTGGGTGGATTTCGAGGGAGTCACGGCGTAATGGCGCGACCGGAGGTCTCCGTGCTTCGTCTCGTTCTGCCGTGTCTGCTGGCGATGTCGTGTGGGACGAATCCACCTGGGCCCGACTGCCGGGTTGGTGCGGACTGCGCGAGTGGGGTCTGCACGCGTGAAGGGAAGTGCGGCGCGGTCTCGACCGACGGTGGCACTGCAGGAGGCACTGCGGGCGGCGGCTCGGCCGGTGGCGCCTCGGCTGGAGGGATGAGCGGCGGCGGGCAGGCAGGCGGCGGCTCGACGGCAGGGGGTTCGGCGACGGGCGGCGGCTCGGTGTCATGCCTGCCCAACAACGACGGCACCATCACCCGCGCCGAGGTCATCACCGGCCCGGGCCTGCGCGCGACGTACCGCATCTCGGGTCAGGCCCCCTTCGACACGTCGGGCATCGGTCTTCCCGATGGCGGGCGCTCGTGGGACTTCACGCAGATGCTCACCGGCGACATGAACACCCTCGTCGAGACACAGCCGATTCAGGGGAAGTGGTTCGAGTCGACGTACCCAGGTGCCAGCTACGTGGCGCCGCTGGGCCAGGGCACCGACTTCATCGCTGTCTTCAACTCGACCGCTGACGGCTTGTTCCTGATGGGCACGGCGTCTCCGGCCGACGGGACGTTCTCGACGAAGCTCACCTACACCCCGCCCGTGAAGGTGCTGCAGTTCCCCTTGCGCGCAGGAGACACCTGGACGACCGCGGCCGCTGTCGGGGGCACCGCGAGCGGCGTGCCCATCTCGGGAACGACCGACACGTTCACCTCGACGGTGGATCGCGCTGGAGAGGCCAACACGCCCTACTCCCGCTTCCCCGTGCTGCGGGTGCGAACGACGATGGAGCGTACGGTTCCGTTCAACCCCTTCGCGAACACCAGCTTCCGACAGTTCCAGTACGTGACCGAGTGCTTCGGCACCATCGCCGTCATCCGCTCCGTCGACAAAGAGACCAGCACCGAGTTCATGACGGCCAAAGAAGTTCGGAGGCTGTCGCTGTGACTCGCTGGGTGCTCCCAGCCGTGCTGTGCGTGTGCAACATGGGTTGCCTGCTGCACCACACCGGCGCGATGAAGGGCGAGCCCGTCGACGGCACCTTCCTCACGGTCGAGGGCACGCGCGTTCGATACCTCGACGTTGGCGAAGGCCCGCCGGTGGTGCTGCTCCACGGCTTCGCCTCGAGCATCGAGAACTGGACGGCCGTGATCCCCGCGCTGAAGCAGAAGCACCGCGTGCTCGCGCTCGACCTCAAGGGCTTCGGGTGGACGGACCGGCCCGTCGGTGACTACTCGCCCGCCGCGCAGGCCGCGATGGTGCGGGCGCTGATGAAAGAGCGCGGCATCGACAAGGCCTCCATCGTCGCGCACTCGTGGGGCAGCTCCGTCGCGCTGGCCTTCGCCCTCGCCTACCCCGAAGCCACCGAGCGCCTCGCGCTGTACGACGCATGGGTCTACGAGGCGCAATTGCCGTCGATGTTCCAGCTCGCGCGCGCGAAGGGTGTCGGCGAGTTCCTGTTCGCGGCGTTCTATTCGGAGCGCGGTGAAGAGCGCCTGTCGCTGGGCTTCTACGATCCCGAGATCATCCCCGAGAAGCTCGTGGAAGACGTCGAGCGCGCCATGGAGCGGCCAGGCACCCGCGCCGCCGCCCTCGAGGCCGTGCGAGGCATGACGTTTACCGGCGTCGAGCAGACGTACTCGAGCATCAAGGCCCCCACCCTGCTGCTGTGGGGCCGCGAAGACGTCGTCACGCCGCTGTCGATCGGCGAGCGACTGGTGCGCCAGCTGCCGAACGCCCGGCTCGTCGTCTACCCACGCTGCGGCCACTTCCCGATGATCGAGGCGGTCTCGGCGTCGAACCGTGAGCTGCTCACCTTCCTGGAGGCGCCGTGATTCACGCCCTCCTCGCGACGGTCCTCGCGACCGCTCCCTCGGGTCTCGGCGCGCACGGAGAAGACCTGCTCGTTCGCGAGAAGACCGAGGTGAAGCTCACGGGGTTCTTCCGCGTGCGCGGCGATCTGCTCCACAACCTCGATCTCGATCGCGGCACCACGCCCACCGGCCTGCCGCTCTTCTCGGTGCCGCTGTCCGACCCGCTCGCGCAGGATCTCGCGCTGGCCGACATGCGCCTGCGCACCGATCTCGCCATCTACGCGCCCTTCGCAGCTGCAGCAGTGAAGGTCCGCGCCGATCTGATCGACAACCTGGTGATGGGCTCGACGCCGGTCCTCTCTCCCGGGACGGGTAACGCGCCGACGCCCGCCGCGTCTCCCGGCCAGTTCCCGTCATCGCTGTTCCGCATCAAGCGCGCCTACGGCGAGGTGCTCACGCCGATCGGCTACTTCGCCGCCGGGCGCATGGGCAACCAGTGGGGCCTGGGCATGTTGTCGAACGGCGGCGACTGTCTCGACTGCAACCTCGGAGACGCAGCCGATCGCATCGCCTTCGTCACCTCGCTGGCCAATCACCTCTGGGCGTTCGCGTACGACTTCAGCGCAGTCGGCCCGACGCCCTACCGTCGCGACGGCCAACGCCAGCTGGTGCTCGACAACGCCGTCGACGTGAAGAGCGTCACCATCGCGTGGATGAATATTCGAGACGATCTCTCACGCCGACGCCGCACGAAGGCCGACAAGATCACGTTCGAGTACGGCGCGTTCGTCTCGCACCGCTGGCAGGACTTCGACGCGCCTGAGTCGTACCTGCCCGTCACGAATCCACGCCCGCTCACGCCTGCGTCGGTGATGCGTCGAGGCTACCGGGCCGTCGCGGCCGATGGGTGGGCCCGGCTGACTGCGCCGTCGTTCAAGATCGAGCTCGAGGCCGCGATGTTGTTCGCCGAGTCGGAGCAGGCGTCGTTGCTTCCCGGCGTCTTGCTCCGCGACAAGGTGCAGTCGGCGCAGTTCGGCGCGGCGCTCGAGACGCAGTTCGGTGGAAACGACGCGGTGCTCGTGGGTGGGTTGAACGCCGGCTACGCGAGCGGAGATCCGGCACCCGGCTTCGGCGCTTTCCCCAACGCAGGCGCGGTGGCCACGAAGGGAGAGCTCGACGGCGCGCAAGTCAACGTGCCGCGTGACAACCGCGTCGACAACTTCCGCTTCCACCCCGACTACCGGGTCGATCGAATCCTCTACGCCGAGATCATCGGCACGGTGACCGACTCGCTCTACGTGCGCCCCTGGGGCCGCCTGCGCCTGCTCGACTTCAGCAGCACCCAGCTCAACCTGAAGAGCTCGGCCACGCTGGCGCGCTCCATCTACGCGCAGTCGACGCCGAACAACGACGCGCTCCTCGGCCTCGAGCTGTGGGCCGCGCTGACCTGGGAATCGAAGGACGGCTTCGACGTGCTCGCCGAATACGCAGTGCTGTTCCCCTTCGGAGCCTTCAACAACCCCGCGCAGAACCTCACCGCGACGCCCGCGCAGCTGGCGCGCGTTCGCCTGGCCTGGAAATTCTGAGGAACGACATGACGACGCGCGCCCTGCTCCCCTTCCTGCTCTTCGTTCTCGTCGGCTGCGATCCGAACCGCACCGTGCCCGAGCGCAACGCCTACGTGCCGCAGGCCGTGGCTCCACTCGAGTGCGTGCCCAACCTCGATGGAAAGATCGAGGCCTCAGAAATCAAGACGGCCTTCGGCGTTCCCGTGCGCTACCTCGTGAACCCCGCTGGCACCCGGCGCCCGGTCGATCTCGCCGGCGTCACCGACGCCGCGGGCCGCAGGGTGTGGCAGCTCTCGACGGACTACGCCGACGATCAGGTCGCCACGCTCACGGCCTCGACGCTCGATGGCAAATGGTACCGCGCCAGCTTCCCCACCGGACAGTTCGTCGCCGCGCTCGACCTCGCCGGCTCGATCGAAGGCGTGTACTCGAACGACGGCTCCACGCTCTTCCTGCTCGGCTACGCGTCGGCGCAAGAGAACCCGATGGTCGGCAAGACGCTCGTCGTCTACAGCTCGCCGATCGCGACCTTCCGCTTCCCGCTCGAGGCTGGCCAGCAGTGGGTCTCGGCGAGCGAGGTGCGCAACGCCACCGTCCGCGGGCTTCCGTACGCAGGCCGGGACGTCTACCAGCAGTGGGTCGACGCGACTGGCACGCTCGAGCTGCCTGACGTCGCCTTCACGCAGGCCCTGCGCGTGCGCACGACGCTGTCCATCGAGCCCGCCGTCGGCGTGCCGCTCATTCGCCGGCAGGTCGGCTTCGTCTTCGAGTGCTTCGGCGAAGTGGCCCGCGCGGTGAGCGTGGACAACGAGATGGCCGACGATTTCACCCAAACCTCCGAGCTGCGACGGCTCGGGTTCTGACGCAACACCACCAACACGAGGAGCAAACATGATCTGGGAAACGTGGAAGAAGGGCTTCGACACCTGGGAGCAGAAGACCGCCGAGATGATGGAGTCGATGATGAAGAGCCCCGCCGTGCTGCAGCCGATGGGCAACATGCTGACGGCCTCGATGAAGGTGAAGACGGCCACCGACAAGGCCATCGCGAACTGGTGGGAGATGATGGGCCTGCCCACCCGCCGCGATCAGGAGCGCACGCTGCACGCGCTCAACCAGCTCCAGAGCCGGCTGATCGATCTCGAAGAGAAGCTCTCTGACCTGCACGCCGCAAAGAAGAACTGACGCCGAACACGGGGGGTTCACCATGGACATCACGCCCTACCTGGAGCTCAAGCCCGCGCCTCGCGCGATCTTCGACACCCTCGAGCAGCGTCGCACTCGCGTGCGGTTCATGCTCCCGACGCCTGACGGCGACTGGAAGTCAGTCACGTGGGGCGCGTACGCGAAGGGCATTCGCAACGCGACGCTGTTCCTCGCTTCGAACGGCATTCAGCCAGGCGATCGCGCGGCCATCTTCGCGCCGAACTCGGTGGAGTGGATCTCGGCGGCCATGGCGATTCAGGCCGCGGGCGGCGCGATGGTGCCCGTCTATCCGGCGAACACCGCGCCGCAGGCGGCGTACGTGGTGAAGCACTCCGACGCGAAGGTGATCTTCGTCGACACGCCGGCGCTGCTCGGCCGCATCTTCGAAGCCTGGAGCGAGTACGAGAACGTCGGCCGCATCGTCACGCTGAGCCCCGCACCGATGGACGCCGGACCGATCATCGAGAAGCTGCGAGCCGAGGGGAAGCCGGTGCCGCCGATCGCCGAGGTCGAGCGCAAGCTGGTCTCGTGGGCGCGCGTGCAGTCGATGGGTCAGGCACGCGATCAAGAAGCGCCGCAGGAGTTCGAGCGGCTGCTCCACTCCGTGTCGCTCGATCAGGTGGGGCAGATGCTCTACACGAGCGGCACCTCGGGCAACCCCAAGGGCGTTCCGCTCACGCACCGCAACGTCGGCGTGAACGGGCAAGACTGGCTCAAGTGCAACGGGCCGCTGCTCCAGGCCTCGGGCGACGTCGATCTGCTCTGGCTGCCGATGAGCCACATCTTCGGCTTCGGTGAAGCCTGCCTCGGCAACACCTTCGGCTGGGTGTCGTACCTCTCCGATCCCATGAAGGTGATGCCGCACCTCACCGAGGTGAAGCCGACCGTCTTCATGAGCGTGCCAGTGCTGTGGGAGAAGCTGGCGATAACCGCGCTCGCCGAGACCACTCCCGACAAGCGCAAGGTCGCGCTCGAGAAGGCCAGCGGCGGCAACCTGCGCTTCTGTCTCTCAGGTGGAGCGGGCCTGAAGCGTGCCGTGAAAGACGTGTTCTTCGAGGCGGGCCTGCTGATCACCGAGGGCTACGGGCTGACCGAGACGTCACCGACCCTCACGCTGAACCGCCCTGACGCGTTCCGTTTCGACAGCGTCGGCAAGCCGCTCCCGTCGGTCGAGGTGCGGCTCGCGGAGGACGGCGAGATTCTCGCGAAGGGCCCGAACGTCTTCCTCGGCTACCACAAGGATCCAGCGGCGACGAAAGAGGCCTTCACGGACGACGGCTGGTTCAAGACGGGAGACGTCGGCAAGTGGACCGACGACGGCTTCCTGCAGATCGTCGATCGCAAGAAGGACATCCTGGTGACGGCGGGCGGGAAGAATGTCGCGCCTGCGAACATCGAGATTCGGTTCAAGGACGACCCGTTCATCGCCCACGTGGTGGTGTTCGGCGACGCGCAGAAGTACCTGGTCGCCGGCGTGTGGCTCAACGACGCCGCGGTGAACTCGCACCTCGATCAGAACGGCGTCGCGACCGGAGCCCGTGCCGAGGCCCGCCGCGCCCTGATTCAGAAGCGCGTCGACCAGGTGAACAGCGAGCTTGCGAGCTACGAGACGGTGAAGAAGTTCGCCATTCTCGACGAGCCGCTCACGGTCGAGGCGGGCCTGTTGACCTCGACGCTCAAGGTGCGCCGCAAGCAGGTGTCGCAGAAGTTCGGCAAGACGATCGACGCGCTCTACGAGGGCTGACATGCAGCTGAAAAGCCTGACCAACCTGTTGAAGCTCCCCACGCGCCCGAAGCCGCAGGTCGGCAGCACGCCGGCCGACGTGGTGTGGGAAGAGAACAAGTGGAAGCTGCTGCGCTACCGGCCGCGTGCCGAGGGCCTTCGATACCGCACGCCGCTGTTGCTGGTGCCGTCGTTGATCAACCGGCACTACGTGCTCGATCTGATGCCCGGAAAGTCGTTCGCCGAGTTCATGGTGAAGCAGGGCTTCGACGTCTACTGCATCGACTGGGGCACGCCCGGCGACGAAGACCGGTTCGTCACGTTCGACGACGTCGTCGACAAGTGGCTTGGCCGCGCGATTCGGGTGGTGGCGAAGACGGTGCCGCACGAGAAGGTGCACCTGCTCGGCTACTGCATGGGCGGCACGCTCGCGGCCATTCACGGCGCGGTGCACCCGGAGCACATCGCCTCGATGGTCGCGCTCGCCGCTCCGGTGCGCTTCAACGATGGCAGCCTGATGAGCCGGTGGACGAACTCGAAGGGCTTCGACGTCGACGTGCTGGTGAACGCGGTGGGCACGGTGCCGTGGCAGTTGCTGCAGTCGGCGTTTCACATGCTCCGGCCGACGCTGTCGTTGTCGAAGGCCGTGTCGCTGCTCGATCGCGCGTGGAACGACGAGTTCCTCGATGGGTATCTGGCGCTCGAGACGTGGGGCAACGACAACGTCGCGCTGCCCGGTGAGTTCTACCGGCGGTACATCAAGGCGCTGTACCAGGAGGACGGCCTGCTCGATGGGCGGTTCACGCTCTCGGGCAAGCGCGTCGATTTGAAGAAGATCGACTTCCCCACGCTGGCGGTGAGCTTCGAGCACGACAACATCGTGCCGGGGCCGAGCGCGGCGGCGCTGGTCGAGGCGATCGGGTCGAAGGTGAAGCAGCACCTGCATCTGCCGGGCGGTCATGTCGGCGCGGTCGTGTCGAAGCACGCGGCGAAGACGTTGTGGCCGCAGCTCGAGGCGTTCTACGCGGCGCATGACGCGCCGAAGGAAGCGCCCGTCGCTGAGGTGGTTGCGCTGAAGCCGGCTGAAGTGCCGAGCGCTCCGAAGACGAAGCCGCTGCCGCCACGCGCTCCGACGAAGGCCCCGCCGGCGATCAAGAAGCCCCCGGGAAAGCCGTCAACCCGCGTCGCGCGCTGAGGCGAGTCACGCCTGCAGTCGAGCCCGGCTCGTGGACCGATATTCGCTGATCGCGCCGACGAAGGTGTCCGCGCCGGTCGTCACCACGTCGCGGCCCTCGAGGCCCAGGACCTCTTTCGTACTTTCACCGGCGACCCGGCGGCGAGCCGCAGCCACACCGACGCCGGCGCCGTCCATGGGCCGCTTCAGGTGATGGGCGAGCCGGCGAGCGCAGGATTCTTTGAGGCAGGCTCAGGACCGCAGGAGAACGCCGGCACAGCCGGGGATGCCGGCCGTGTTCGTATCGGCGGGCTTCCGAAACCGATTGCGATCTCTTCACAGTTCCATCTGCAGCGGTTGCTGACGTCGCCGGCCAGGCAGGGGCGCGGAGTTTCCGATACGTCAACCGCGGGACTCGGGGCACTTCGCGGTTGACGCATTTTCGCGTCAACCGCGAGCTCACTGGAGTCACGAACGAGACGCGGCGTAGAAGGCGCGCGCCCAGCTCCCTGCCTCTGACAGCTCCTCACGCACGCGCAAGGACGAGCAGCCTGCCTTCGAGCGAAGCCGCGTAGGAGCGAAGCTCCTCGGCACTCACGCCCCCGGGAGGAGCGGCGGGGATCGGTAGTGAACGCACCAGCCAGGCCAGCGTCGCCGGGCTGACTCCTGCGTCCTTTTCCTGCGCACGAGCCAGTGACGTCTCGACACGCAGGCCGCGGCGTTCGAGCAGCATCAAGTCGACCAGGTCGCGCGGCTCGCTTCGTTCCACGAGCGTGCAGATCTTGTTCACGAAGATCTCCTCCGCCGAATCCATGCGGACGCCGTCTCGCTCCACCTTGGGAAAGAGCTGCGGCGCGTGGTCCCTCACGAGGTCGACCTTCACGCTCTCGCCCGAGAAGCGCGCCACGAAGCGTCTGAAGTCGGGAGAGGTCGAGATGGCTTCGAGTGACGCCCCCAGTTCATCAGCAGCTCGACGAAGCGCCTGCTCGCCCAGCGCCATGTCGGTCGCGTTCACCGTGAACAGGTCGAGGTCGTCGGTCGCCCGGTGTGCGAGTTCCCAGCCGGCGAGCACGGCTCCGCCGGTCAGGAAGAACCCCTCGGGCTGGTTCCGGAAGAAGGCCTGGGCGAGCGCCACCTGCCGCTCTGAGAGTCTGCCGCGGCTAGGCAAGCCCGCGCTCCGCCCACGCGTTGAGCAGGTACGACCAGAAGTCCTTCCGCCGGCCGAGGTAGCGCTCAATCTTCGGAAACAGCGCCCGGACTTCAGCGACCGAGGTGAACTCCCAGACGTCGGGATCGCGCGCCTCTCGCATCAACCGGCCGAGCAACAGCGCCTTCTCGTCTTCCGACGCCGCTGCCAGGGCCGCACGAAACTGGGCCACCGTCGTCTCTTCATTCCAGAGGAAGTACGGCCGCTCGTCTGGGTTGGTGAAGCGCGCCATCGAGCGACAGCCTACCCGACTCAGTCACTCGGTGCGCATCACGCCGATGAACGACAGGTTGCGGTACTTCTCGCCGTAGTCGAGCCCGTAGCCGACGACGAACTTGTCCTCGATCACGAAGCCCTTGTAGTCGATCTGCACCTTCGTCTTCGCGCGCGCCGGCTTCTCGAGCAGCGTGGCGACCTTCACCGACGCCGGGTGCCGCGCCGCGAGGTTCTCGAGCAGGAACTTCATCGTCAGGCCCGTGTCGATGATGTCTTCGACGATCAGCAGGTGTTTGCCGTGCATCGGCTTGAGCAGATCGAAGCTGATGCGCACCTCACCGGTCGTCTCCGTCCCGCCGTGGTACGAGCTCACGCCCATCAGCTCGAGCGTCACCGGCAGATCGATCGCCTTGGCGAGATCGACCATGAAGAAGATCGACCCCTTCATGATGCCGACGAGCGTGAGATCCTTCCCCTGGTAGTCGCGGGTGATCTCGGCGCCCAGCTCGGCGATGCGCGCCTGCAGCTTCGCCGCGTCGATCATCACATCCACGTCACCGTCGTAGAACGCCATCACACCCTCACACGTACGCGTTGTTCATCACTTCGCCCATGCCGCCAGCGCCGGGCACGATGTACTGATGATCGTCGAGCCCGCGCTCCTTCTCCCAGAGCTCGCCGGGCGCGGTGCTCAGCACCTCATCGGGAGACAGGCCACGATCGAGTCGAACGGCATACAGCACCACGTCCGGGTGATCGGTCACCATGCGCTTGATGTACTCGGGCGTGACGATCAGGTTCAGGCAGATGAACTTGCGCGCCTTGCCGGGCACCTTCGTCTTGTAGAGCTTGAGCGCGGTCGACAACGACGAGCCGGTCGCGCCCATCGGATCCGGGAAGAACACCACCGCGTCATCGATGTCTCCGCCGATCTTCGAGCCACCGATCGCCGAGCCCACCACGTGCGCCGCCTGGTCGAGCTCACGGCTCATGATCAGGTGGTCCTGCCGCACCAGCCGGGGCTCGAGGATCGTGTTCAGCAGATCGTACGTCACCTGCGACGGCAGCGTGCCCGCGCGCGCGATGTTGACGGACACGGCGCGCATCTGCGGGTCGAGCACCTCGCCCTGATACAGCCCCTTCGGCGTGTGCTCGATCATGCGGGTCGGCACGGTGACGAGCTTGCGCGGGAACTCGTGGTTCACCGCGAGCGTGACGAGCTCGGTGTAGATCGTCCGCACGAGCGTGTTCACGTCGGGCTGCACGGTCTCTTTCGACGACAGCCGCGCCAGCAGCGACAGCAGGTACGGCGAGCCGACGAGGTGCACTCCGGGGCCGTAGAAGTGCTTCTGCTCGTTCAACGTGTACCCAATCTTCTCGTAGAGCGAATCGCGCATGGTGGTCACTTGAACAGGTCGAGGTTCTGCGGCGGAGTCGCTTCCACCGGAGTCGTCACGTGGCACTTCCGACAGCGGGCTTCGTAGGAGCTCGCCGCGCCGACCAGCACGCGCTCCTGAGAGTCAGCGAGGCGCTGCGAACGGTTGGCCGGGTTGCCGCACACCACACAGATCGCCAGCTCCTTGGTGATGTACTCGGAGATCGCCAGCAGCTGCGGCATCGGCTCAAAGGGCTTGCCCTGGTAGTCCTGATCGAGGCCAGCGCAGATCACCCGAACGCCGCGCGCCGCGATCGTCTCGCACACCTGCACGACGTCGGGCCCGAGGAACTGCACCTCGTCGATGCCCACCACCTCGGTGTCGGGCCGAAGGAGCTGCAGGATCTCTTCCGCCCGCTGCACCGGCGTCGCGATCACTTTGAGCTGCGAGTGGCTCACCACGGCGAGCTCGTCGTAGCGGTTGTCGATCAGCGGCTTGAACACCTGCACGCGCTGCTTCCCGTAGAGGGCGCGCTTGATGCGGCGAATCAGCTCTTCCGTCTTGCCCGAGAACATCGAGCCGCAGATGACCTCGATCCACCCGATGTCTTTGGGGAACTGGTGCATCGTCAGTGGTCCAGGTCGAGGAGCTTGGCCAGCGTGCGCGCGTCAGCGTCGGGGAACTGGAACTCACCCATCTCGGCCAGGGTCGCCCACCGGTGATCGTTCACCTTCGCGTGGCTGACCTCCTGGTTCGCGAAGGTGAGCCGGCACGCGAAGACGCGGAAGTCGACGTCGTAGCCCGGGTACTCGTGGTGCGTGCTCATGGCCTGCTCTCCGACGATGACGTCGATGCCGAGCCGCTCTTTGAGCTCGCGGCTGAGCGCGGCGCGATCGTCTTCGGTGTCATTCACCCGGCCACCAGGGAACTCCCACAGCAGCGGCAGGGTCGCGTTCTTCGAGCGCTGGGTGATGAGGTACTGCCCCGGCTCTTTTTCGAGCATTGCGCCTACGACGCGGATCAACCGTCGGCTCATGGGCCGCAGTGGGTAGCACGGGCGTGACGTGGCTGAAATGGCCATCACCGGGCTTTCCGTTGCGGGTCGAACGGCACTCGAAAGGCGCCGTCTTTGCGTTTGCGCAGGAGCCGGGTCCGGGGTGTCATCGGGACATGCCTGCGATCGTCCCCCTGAAGCTCTCCGCCGCCGCCCGCCCCATCGTCGACCAGCTCCTCGCCCGTGCCACCACCGACGCCGACAAGGCGAAGGTGAACGAGGTGCTCAGGCGCGCCGCCGGAGCAGACGGCAACAAGGTGCTCTCGGCCGCCGAGGCCCAGGCCATTCTCGACACCTTCAAGGCGGCAGCCGGCAGCGCGACGACGGTCGACCCGATCACGCTGGGGGTCGAGAAGTCGGCGGCGACGATCGAATCGATGAAGGAGTTCGCCAACCTCGACGGCGTCTCGTCGCTCTTCACGTTCCAGGACGGCTCGGTGAAGGACAAGATGATCGCCGAGCTGAACGCCTCGGTGGCCCGCGCCAACGGCCGGCCGATGGAGCTCAACATGCTCATCTTCGAGTTCCAGTCCGACTCGCTCGAGAAGGCGCTCGTCGACATCGCGAAGAACAACCCCAACGTCACCATTCGCATCATCGGCGACTCGGGTCAGGCGACCGACTCGGGCGGCAACGCGCTCCCGTCGATCCTCAAGGCGAAGCTGCCGAACATCGAGGTGAAGTACAAAAAGGACTTCCCCTACGTCTTCAGCAGCTCGCTCGGGCGCCCCACCTACAACCACGGCGCGACGCAGGGCCTCAACCACCACAAGGGCTTCGTCACGCTCATCGACGGGAAGCCTGACCTGCTCTCGACGGGCTCGTTCAACTGGAGCGACACGGCCGACACCAAGAACTACGAGAACCTCGTCACGATGAAGAACACGGACTCCTCGAGCCGCCGCGGCATCGAGCAGTTCAACGACGAGTTCGCCGGCTACTGGAACAGCCCCGACGCCGCGCTCTCGCCGAACAACTTCGCCAACTTCAAGAGCGCGAAGTGGAACGAGATGCTGGCCGCGAACAACAGGCCGCCGACGCAGGCGAAGGCGAAGCCCGACGACAGCTACGCGGCGTACACGCCCCGGGTCGATCGCAGCTCTGACCTCAACGGCTATCGCCCCGCTGACGTCACCCGCCTGAAGGAGCTCGTCGGCACCACCCTCGCGAAGGCCATCGCCACCGAGCGCAAGGCCGGCGGCCGCTTCACGAGCGTGGAGGATCTGCAGGAGCGCGTGCCTGGCACCACGGCCCTCTCGGCTGAGACGCTCGCCGCGCTGCACTTCGGCTCCGGCATCGTGAGCCTCAACACCGCCAGCCTCGAGGAGCTCGACGCGCTCGGCTTCAGCAAGAAGAGCGCGCAGGACATCGTGAAGTTCCGCACTCAGAACGGCGACTTCGACTCAGTCGATCAGCTCAAGACCCTCGGCGTTCCTGCGGGGACGATCACGAAGGTCAAGGCCAGCCTCTCGACCACCGACGTCGAGGCCTTCTTCAACTCCCGGCCCTTCGGCGCGCCCCAGGGCGGCACCGGCTACGGCACCAACGGAGGGCGGACGACCGCGGTGATGGGCGCCAACGGCCAGATCACCAACGCTGCTGCCAACGTCACCGTCGGCGCGACCGATCTCTTCAATCGCGCGAAGGCCGGCCAGACCATCGACGTCGCCATGTACGGCATGAGCGTCGGCGCTCCCGAGTACAACTCGCTGGTCGAGGCCGCGAAACGAGGGGCAGTCGTTCGTGTGGTGCTCAACGACGACTTCACGGCGCCGACGGTGGCCGCGCTCAAGGCGCTCGCGACTCAGGGCTTCGCCGTCGACGTGCGCGTGCAGAAGGCGAAGACGATGCACGAGAAGTTCGGTGTGGTCGGTGACGACGTCTTCTTCGGCAGCGCGAACTTCTCGAGCTCGTCGTCGACGAAGCACTCCGAGAACCGCGTCACCATCAAGAACGAGGCGGGGACGGCGAAGGCGTTTCAGAACCGCTTCGACGAGATCTGGAACAAGTCGAAATAGACTCGGCGCCGTCTGAGTCGGGGGTCAGCTCACGGCTCCGTGCAGGCCTCGAGCAGCCGCAGCTCGTTGAACCGGTCGCGGAGCTTCCGCTCTTCCCTCGCCCGCTCGTCTTTGAGCTGCTCGGCGCGCGGGCCCTTCGCCTTCTTCAGGTCTTCGTCGATCAGGCGGAGCCGACGCTCGAGCACCACCGCGCGCCGCTCCAGGCGCTCCTCGATGAAGCTCGTCAGCAACTTCGAGCAGACCAGCCTCGACACCTGCGGATCGTCGAAGGCGACCTCGACGTCGAGGATCAACGCCTGCCCACGGCGCTTGACCGTCGTTGCCTGGCGAATCACGGCGTACCGCTTGTTCGGCTCCTTCGGCATGCCTCCGACGCTGTCGAGGCTCCGCTCGAAGGTGTAGAACACGTTGTCGCTGAGCAGCACGCCAGCCTCGGTCTGCATCATCAGATCGGCGACCTGCGCCGGCTGCGACTCGAGGCTGATGATCGACTCGTCGAACACCACGGCGCCATGGCTGACGAAGCGTCCTTTGAACTGCGCGTCAGGAGACGCCGCCAGCACGGCCAGCACGAGCAGCCTGCTCATGGACTCACTCCCATTCGATGGTCGCGGGCGGCTTCGACGAGATGTCGTAGACGACGCGGTTGATGCCGCGCACCTCGTTGATGATGCGCGTGCTCATCTTGCCGAGCAGATCGTACGGCAGGCGCGCCCAGTCGGCCGTCATGCCGTCCACCGAGGTCACCGCGCGAATGGCACAGGTGTTCTCGTAGGTGCGCTCATCGCCCATCACGCCGACCGATCGCACCGGGAGCAGCACCGCGAACGCCTGCCAGAGTTCCTTGTAGAGCCCCGACGCGAGGATCTCCTGCTGCACGATCAGGTCGGCCTTCTTGAGCACGTCGAGGCGCTCCTGGGTGATGTCGCTGATCACGCGAATCGCGAGGCCCGGCCCGGGGAACGGGTGCCGCGAGATCATCTCGTCGGGCATGCCCAGCTCGCGCCCGACGCCGCGCACCTCGTCCTTGAAGAGCTCGCGCAGCGGCTCGACGAGCTTCAGGTTCATCTTCTCCGGAAGCCCGCCGACGTTGTGGTGGCTCTTGATGGTCGCCGAGGGGCCCTTCACCGACACCGACTCGATCACGTCGGGGTACAGCGTGCCCTGCGCGAGGAACTTCGCGTCGGTGAACTCCTTCGCGGTCTCTTCGAAGACGGCGATGAACTCGTAGCCGATGGCCTTGCGCTTGGCCTCGGGGTCCGAGACGCCCTTGAGCTTGTCGAGGAAGCGCGCGCGCGCGTCGATCGTCTTGAGCGGCACGTGGAAACGCCCGACGAAGAGCGCCTCGACCTGCTCCCGCTCACCCTGCCGCAGCAGCCCGTTGTCGACGAAGATGCACTGCAGCTTGTCGCCGATGGCCTTGTGGAGAAGCAGCGCCGCGACCGAGCTGTCGACGCCGCCCGACAGCCCGCAGATCACCCGGCCGTCACCGACCTTCTTGCGGATCTCGGCGATCGACTCCTCGATGAAGGACTTCATCGTCCAGTCGCCCTTGCACTTGCAGTCCGTGAAGAGGAACGACTGCAGCATCTCGCGGCCCTGCGCGGTGTGGACGACCTCGGGGTGAAACTGGAGGCCGTAGATCGGCTTCGACTCGTGCGCGGCGGCCGCGAAGGGCGCGCTGGACGTCTTACCGATGGCGACGAAGTGCGGTGGCAGCTGCTCGACGCGATCGCCGTGGCTCATCCACACCTTGAGCGAGGTGCCGCGCCCGAACGCCGCGAAGGGGCCACGCGAAGTGACGACCTCGACGTTCGCGGGCCCAAACTCACGATGCGCGCTCTTGTCGACGCGCCCGCCCAGCATCTTCGACATCAGCTGCAGGCCGTAGCAGATGCCCAGCACCGGCACGTTCTGCTCGAAGACCTCGGGCGAACAGGTCGGAGCGCCAGGCGCCTCGACGGACGCCGGGCCACCCGAGAGGATGATGCCCTTCGGCGCCAGCGCTGTGATGTCGGCGATCGGCAGGTCGGGCCGGTGGATCTCGCAATAGACGCCGAGCTCGCGCACCCTGCGCGCGATCAACTGCGTGTACTGACTCCCGAAATCGAGGATCAGGATCTTCTCGTGGGCGGCGTGCATTCGAACGCTCTCCTGGCGCGAGGCTTCTCGTTGACTTGGGCGTCTACCCCTTCAAGACTCCACCCGCCAATGACAACGCGAACCCTCGCTGTGGTGTGCGCCCTCGCCTTCACGTCTGCGTGCGTGAAGGAGATCACGTCAGATGAGCGGCTGGAGCGCGAGACGGCCCGAAGCGACGCGCTCAAGACGAACACCGCCGCCGAGCTCGGCAAGATCAAGTGCGACGAGCTGAACAACGATCTCGCCAAGGCCCGCGACGCGGTGAAGACCGAAGAAGAGCGGCTGTCGACGTTCACCGACGTCTATGAGCGCCTCAAGAACCGCTCGGCTCGCTTCGACGAGGCCATGTCACGCAACCCCGATCTCGCCTTCCAGGAAGGCAGCCAGGAGCTCGTCGCAGCGCGAGAGACCTGCATCCAGATGGCGGCCGACGTTCGCAACGAGACCGAGAGCCTCATTCGCGAGATCATGCAGGTGTTGGTGGTCGACGAGATCAAAGGCGGGCAGACCGTCAGAGCCGCCCGCGTCGACTACGCGCCGCTGCGCGCCGCCATCGAGAAGCTCGAGCTCGACGATCGCGAAGCCCTGCAGAACAAGATCAGCAACGCCGAGAAGCAGATCGACGTGAAAGCCGAGAAGCGCGGCCGCCAGAAGTAAGGCCGTCACTCCACGCGGTAGTTCGGCGCTTCTTCCGTGATGATCACGTCGTGCACGTGGCTCTCCTTGAGCCCAGCCGAGGTGATCTGTACGAACTGCGCTTTGGTCCGGAGCTCGTCGATGGTGCGGCAGCCGACGTAGCCCATGCCGCTGCGCAGGCCTCCGAGCAGCTGGAAGACGTTCATCGCGATGGTGCCCTTGTACGGCACGCGACCTTCGATGCCCTCGGGCACCAGCTTGCTGTCGTTCTGCACGCCGCCCTGGAAGTAGCGATCCTTCGAGCCGGCCTTCATCGCGCCGAGCGAGCCCATGCCCCGGTACGCCTTGTAGGAGCGGCCCTGGTACAGAATCACCTCGCCGGGAGCCTCCTCGGTGCCCGCGAAGACCGAGCCGATCATCACCGTGTTCGCGCCGGCCGCGAGCGCCTTCACGACGTCGCCTGAGTACTTCACGCCACCGTCGGCGATGATCGTCACGCCAGAGCCATCGGCTGCGCGCGCACAGTCGTCGATCGCGGTGATCTGCGGAACGCCCACGCCAGCCACCACGCGCGTCGTACAGATGGATCCCGGCCCGATGCCGACCTTCACCGCGTCCACGCCAGCCTCGATGAGGGCGCGCGTCGCGTCGGCCGTCGCGACGTTGCCGGCGATCAGCTCGAAGGTGCCCTTGAAGTTCCGCCGGGTGTCGCGCACCGCCTCGAGCACGCCCTTCGAGTGACCATGTGCGGTGTCGACGACGATCACGTCGACGCCAGCCTTGATCAGCGCTTCGACCCGCGCTTCGCGATCGGCGCCAACGCCCACGGCGGCCGCAGCAAGCAGTCGCTGCTTCGAGTCCATCGCGGCGTTCGGGTACACGCGGCGCTTCTCGACGTCCTTGATCGTCATGAGCCCCTTGAGCTCGTACTGCTCGTTGACGATGAGGAGCTTCTCGATGCGGTTCTCGTGCAGCAGCACGATCGCCTCGTCCTGCGTGACGCCCTCGCGCGCGGTGATCAGCTTCTTCGTCATCACCTGCTCGACGCGCTGCGAGACGTTCTTCTCGAAGCGCACGTCACGGCTGGTGATGATGCCGACCAGGCGTTTGCCGTCGACGACGGGAATGCCGTTGATGCCGTGGCGCTGCATCAGCTCGAGGCACTTCGCGAGCGGCGCTCCAGGCTCGATGGTGATGGGGTCGAGCACGATGCCGCTCTCGTGCTTCTTCACCTTCATCACCTCGGCCGCCTGCTGCTCGGGGGTGAAGTTCTTGTGAATGATGCCGATGCCGCCTTCCTGGGCCATGGCGATCGCCATGCGCGCCTCGGTCACCGTGTCCATCGCCGAGCTCAGCAGCGGAATCGGCAGGCGCAGGTTCCGGGTGAGCTTCGTCGACAGCTCGACCAGGTGCGGGAGGACGGAGCTCTCGGCGGGGACGAGCAGCACGTCGTCGAAGGTCAACCCGAGGCGGATGTTGGGAGTCAGCATGGCCGGGCACTAGCGCACCACCCGGCGGCGAACAACGGCCTAGGTCCCGCCCATTCGCAGCAGGCCTTCAAGGGAGTCGATCGTCACGTAGACGAAGGCCGCGTCACCGATGGAGAGCACCTCACCATCGCTCAAGATCGCGAACTGCTCGCCCACCTGCGCTCCGTTGATGAAGGTGCCGTTCGTCGAGCCGAGATCACGAATCGCGACAACCGAGGGGCCTGACTGCCAGGTCAGCTCGCCGTGGGCCGACGACACCGACGGGTCTTCGACCACGATGTCGTTTTCGGGAGCGCGGCCGATCGACTCGATGCGATCGGGACCAGCGCCGACGGGGTACGCGATCATCTCCTGAAAGCCGAGGACGAGCGCGAGCGCGTGCCGGGCGAGTTGAGGCTTCCCGGGGAGCACGACCGTCTTCGGCTGCTGCAGCGCCGCGCGACGACGCAGCTCGTCTGGTGGCTGCTGCACCAGCGCTGCGAAAGGAACCGTCGTACGGAGCTGATTGTGGGCGGCGAGCTGACGCAGCTCACGAACGGACAACTTCGGCACCATGGCGAGCAGGATACTCATCAGGCAGGCTGTCGGCCATGCTCGCGATCCTCGCGTCGTTCACCGTGGCGTCGGTCCCTCTGGAACAGGTGGTTCAACGCGTCGACGGCTCCGTGGTGACGGTCCGCGTCGCCGAGAAGCGCACCTCAGAAGGCACGGGCGGCAAGTCGGTCTCGATCACCACCGGCACCGGCTCTGGCGTGATGGTGCACCCAGACGGGTGGATCGTGACGGCGGCGCACGTCGTCGACGAGGCCGATCTCATCGAGGTCGAGTTCACCGACGCGCCGACCTCGGTCGCGCAGATCGTCACCCTGTCGCGCACCGAA
The DNA here is from genome assembly GCA_030681895.1 of Myxococcales bacterium. GTDB lineage: Bacteria > Myxococcota > Myxococcia > Myxococcales > Myxococcaceae > Xiheimicrobium. The sequence goes on from JAUXRI010000177.1 coordinate 37,404, forward strand.
GATCTCGCGCTCCTCAAGTGTGAGACGCCGCCGAAGAAGCCCGTCGTCGCGGCGCTGGGAGACTCCGAGATCCTCAAGCCGGGGATGCGCCTGTTCGCCATCGGCGCGCCGCTCGGGTTGACCCATACGGTGACCTCAGGCGTCGTGAGCGCCCTTCGCACCGATACGCGGAAGGGGCCGCACCCGAGCCGGCTGTTGCAGACCGACGTGCCGATCAACCAGGGCAACTCGGGCGGCCCGGTCTTCAACGAGAACGGCGAGGTGGTCGGCATCGCGAGCTTCATCGCCTCCCGGTCCGGCGGCTCGGTGGGCCTCAACTTCGCCATCCCCTCCTCGACCGTCCGCGCGCGGCTCTTCGAGTCACCGCTCCCGTGGATTGGGGTGTCAGTGCGCTTCGTCTCGAAGGAGTTCGCGGAGGTGATGAATTGGCCGATCGACGCGGGGCTGCTCGTCGAGAAGGTGAAGGCCGGCGGCGTGGCGGCGAAGGCTGGGCTGCACGGCGGCATGATCGAGGCGGAGCTCGGCGGCACCCACGTGATCCTCGGCGGCGACCTGGTGCTCAAGGTGAACGGGCTGCCGACGAGCGACTCGAAGGCAATTGGGAAGAGCCTCGCGGCGCTCCAGCCGGGCGACACCATCACCTACGAGGTGCTCTGTGCGGGGAGCGCGAAGACCATCGAGGTGCCGCTCCCGAAGCTGCCGAAGGTGCCGACGCTGACGGCCGTGAAGGCAGGCAAAGCCCCATGATGCGCCGGAAACTCGAGGTCGACTCAGGCAAGGGCTGGAGCTAACTCTGCCCGTGGTGTCGAGCGCCAAGCCGGTCAGCGTGTCGGTTCGCCTGCCCTTCGCGACGGCAGAGGAGTTCCTTCAGGGCTACGGACTGAACGTCAGCCGCGGGGGGATCTACCTGCGCGCGAAGACCCTCCACACGCCCGGTACGCCGGTGACGCTCGAGGTGAAGCTCGCCGACGGCTCGCGGCTGCTCTACGGAAACGCGACGGTGTCGTGGGTGACGGGGACGCGCGGCGAAGGCGTCACCGGCATGGGCTTCAAGTTCATCACGCTCGACGCGCACAGCCGGCGCTTCCTCGAGGCGGCCGCCGCGGCCATGCCTCACGCGCGCAGCCCCGAGCCTCCCGTTCCCCGCAACGTGGGGCCCATCGACACCCGGCCTGACGCCGTCCCACCGCCACCCGCGCCTGCTCCCCCGCCGTCACAGGCCCAGGCCGAGTTGCCGTCGGAAGCGAGCGGTCGCCTCGTGGTGCAGAGCAGCTCCGGCGTCGGCGTGAAGGCGCCCGAGTTCGAAGCGCCGCTGAGCGAGCCGCCGCAGGAAGGGCCCGTCATCGGCATCGATCTGGGCACCACCAACTCGTGCGCGGCGATCGTCAAAGACGGCCAGCCGGTGATGCTCCGGAGCCGTGATGGGCAGACGCTCATTCCCTCCGTGGTGGCGCTCACCTCGCGTGGGAAGCTGGTCGTCGGCGGCGCCGCGAAGAGCCAGCTCGTCACCAACCCGAAGTGGACGGTGGCCGGCTTCAAGCGCCTGCTGGGCCGCGAGTTCGAGTCGCCCGAGGTTCAGGAGCTGCTGCCCCGCTTCACGTGGGAGGTCGTGCCGACCGAGAACGGCGACTGCGGCGTCAAGCTGGCCGACCGCGTGTACACGCTCGAGCAGATGTCGGCGCTGGTGCTCCGCGAGGTGAAACAGCTCGCCGAGCAGACGCTGCAGCAGCCCGTCAATCGCGCGGTGATCACCGTGCCTGCCTGGTACTCCGAGAAGCAGCGCCTCGCGGTGCGTGAGGCGGGGCGGCTGGCCGGGCTGCACGTCGAACGCATCGTCAACGAGCCCACGTCGGCGGCGCTGTCGTGGGGCTACGGGCGGCGCAAGAGCCAGCGGGTGCTCGTGTACGATCTCGGCGGCGGCACCTTCGACGCCTCGGTGCTCGAGCTCTCGGACGCCGTGTACGAAGTGGTCTCGACGGGCGGCGACCCGTTCCTCGGAGGCCTCGACTTCGATCACGCGATCGTCGCGTGGCTGCTCGCGGAGTTCGAGGCGAAGCACGACACGCTGTTCAACGATCGCGTCTCGATTCAGCGCGTCCAGGACGCCGCGGAGCGCGCGAAGATCTCACTCTCGGACAAGACCGAGGCGCGCATTCACGTGCCGTTCGTCACCATGGTGAAGAACCAGCCGATCGATCTCGACGTGGCGATGACTCGCGCGCAGCTGGTCTCACTCACCCGGCACCTCGTCGATCGCTCGATGGAGGTCTGCCAGGAGGTGTTGCAGGCGCGGTACCTGCGGGCGGATCAGATCGACGAGATCCTGCTGGTCGGTGGGCAGGCCCGCGCGCCGCTCGTCCAGGAGCGCATCACCCTGCTCTTCGGCCGCCGTCCCCTCTTCGGCATGAACCCCGAAGAGGCGGTCGCGCAAGGCGCCGCGCTGCTCGCGCACTCCCTCGAGACGAAGGAAGGGCTGCTGCTGATCGACGTGCTCCCGATGTCGATCGGCATCGGCCTGCCGGGCGGGCGCTTCTACCCAATCATTCAGCGCAACACGTCGCTGCCCGTGACGCGCACCTACCGGCTGCAGACGACGAAGCAGGATCAGACCGAGCTCGAGCTGTCGATCTTCCAGGGCGAGTCTGCGCTGGTTCGCAACAACCACCTGCTGGGAGTCTTCAAGGTGAGCGACCTGCCGCCGGGGCCGCGCGGCTCGGTGAGCGTCGAGTTCCACTTCGAGCTGTCGAACGAGTGCCTGCTGACGATCACCGCGAAGGAGCAGTCTTCCGGCCAGACGGTGACGTCGACCTACGCGACCCGGCACACGCCAGACGGGGCACGGCAGAAGGTGGCGCTGCTCGAGTCGCAGGGCCCTGAGCTCACCGCCGCTGAGATCGCCGCCGCGCGCCCCGCTGGCATCTTCGCGTTCATCAAGCGCTTGTTCGGCGGGTAGCCATCGATGACGGTTGGTTATCGATGGGCAGACGACACGTGACGGAACTTTGCGCGCGGTGATGCGTTCCAAGCGCGCATACTTCGCAGCACCTCGAAAGGGAGCCCCTCATGTCCAGCACCACCGCAGCCGCCGATACCGTCATTCGCCAGCACGTCTATTGGTCCGTCGGAGCCGGCCTGGTGCCGGTACCGCTCGCCGACTTCGTGGCGGTGACCGCCGTGCAGCTCGATCTCATTCGGCGCGGTGGCCCGCATCGGAGCGTCGGCGCTGAAGGCGATTCCCGGCATCGGCACGTTGCTGGGCGGCATCTCGATGTCGATCGCCTCGGGCGCGTCGACCTACGCGGTCGGCCAGGTGGTGAAGGCGCACCTGTCGGGTGGCGGCACCATGACGGACCTCGACGTCGAGGCCGCGCGGCAGAAGTACGCGAGCGAGTACGAGAAAGGGAAGACCGTCGCGAAGGAGGCCAGCAACAACAAGGAGGCCGGCGACGTGTTCGAGAAGCTCGCGAAGCTGGGTGAGCTCCGCGACAAGGGTGTGATCACCGAGAAGGACTTCGAGGCGAAGAAGGCCGAGCTGCTCAAAGAAGTCTGACGAGCTACTCCGCGACTGCGCGGGCCCGAGACGCCTGCTTCTCACGCTCTCCCAGCGCCGCCTGCAGGTACTTGCCCGACAACTTCCGGCCGATGAGTTCCTGCGCGAGCTCGCCCGCCTCGACCAGCTTCGGCAGATCGATGCCCGTATGAATGCCCATGCCGTGGAGCATGAACACCAGATCTTCCGTCGCCAGGTTGCCAGCCGCGCCCGGCGCGTAGGGACAGCCACCGAGCCCACCGATGCTCGAGTCGAACGTGGTGACCCCCAGCTGCAGCCCGACCAGCGCGTTCGCCAGCGCCGTGCCGCGCGTGTCGTGAAGATGGAGCGCCACCTGCTCGAGCGGCAGCAGCTTCGACACCTCCTGCACGATCTCGGCGGTCTGGTTCGGCGTACCGATGCCGATCGTGTCGCCCAGTGACAGTTGGTACAGCCCGATGTCGACGATCTGCTTCACCACCTCGACGACGCGCGTAACGGGCACGAGGCCCTCATAAGGACAGCCCCACACCGTCGACAGGTAGCAGCGCACCCGCATGCCGGCCGCTCGGGCGCCCTGCGCGACTTCACGTGCCGCCGAGACCGCCTCAGCCACCGACTTGTTGATGTTCTTCTTCGAGTGCGATTCGGTGACCGAGAGGAAAACGGCCGCCTCTTTGAGCCCCGCAGCGCTGGCTCGCTCGAGCCCTTTCAAGTTCGGCACGAGCGCCGTGAAGCTGACGTCATCTCGCTTCGGCAGCACCTGCAGCAGCTTCTCTGCATCAGCCAGCTGCGGAATCCACCGGGGCGAGACGAACGACGAGACCTCGATGCGCTTCTCCCCGGCCGCGATCAGCGCCTCGATCAGCCGCGCCTTGTCGGCCGTCGCGAGTGAACGGAGCTCGTTCTGCAACCCATCACGAGGGCCGACCTCGTAGACGTCGACGTGTGTCGGCAGCCGACCGAGCGGGTTCATGCGCGGGCCGGAATGTGCTCCCGAATCCACTTCACGATGTCCTGCGTGCTCGAGCCCGGGGTGAAGATCTCGGCCACGCCCTTGGCCTTCAGCTTGGGAATGTCGTCGTCGGGAATGATGCCGCCGCCGAAAACCTTGATGTCGTCGGCCTTCTGGCCACCGAGCAGCTCGATCACCGCGGGGAAGAGCGTCATGTGCGCGCCCGACATGATCGACAGACCGATCGCGTCGACGTCTTCCTGCACGGCCGCGCTGACGATCATCTCAGGCGTCTGGTGAAGGCCCGTGTAGATGACCTCCATGCCGGCGTCGCGGAGCGCCCGGGCGATGATCTTCGCGCCCCGATCGTGTCCATCGAGTCCGGGCTTGGCGACGAGAATGCGGAGTTTTCGGTCAGCCACGTTTCTGAGCTCCTACGATCTGGTCCAGCGAGGCATCACTCAACGCACTGCCATCGACTCCGCCGTGCACCCATCGCACCGAGAAGCCCGCTGCGTCGAGCAGGGCCTCCCACTCGGAAACGCCATAGTAACGAATGAAGAATGATGCAGCCATGAAGCGACCATCGGGCAGGTGAAGCTCGCGCTTGAGCGTGTCGCGCAGGGTGGCCTCTTCGAAGCGCACGTTCTCGACCAGCCTCGACCCATCGGGCAGCACGGCGTCGTAGCTGGCCTCGGGCTGCCAGGTCGCTGCGTGTGGCGGCGTGCCGTGCACGACGAACCAGCCTCCGGGCCTGACGCATCGCGCCAGCTCTGCCAGGGCGACCGGCACCGCGTCATCCGAGAACGTTCCGAGCGTGTTGTACCAACAGTACGCCGCGCCGAAGGCGTCGTCGCGAAACGGCAGTTTGAAGAAGTCGCCACGAGCCACGGGCGCCGAGCTCCGCGCCTCACCGAGCGAGAGCTGATCGGCGTCGATGCCCACCACCCGGCCCGGCAGACGCTTCGCGAGTCGCGACAGATGACGGCCGTGACCGCAGCCGAAGTCGAGCACCAGCCCCGACGCGTCACCCTCCCGCAGCCTTGCTTCGAGGAACGCGGCCTCGGCGTCAGAGACCGCGTCCGCCAGGAAGGGACGGGTCGACCGAAGGTAGAGCTCGCCGAAGAAGTTCTTCGGGCCCTCAGTCGAGATCGTCATCCGCGTCGTCTTCATCCAGCTCTGACTGGGCCTTCGAGGTGTCGACCTTGAGGCGTCCGTCGGTGTCCCACTCGAGGCGAACGCCCGGCGGCAGGGCCAGGTAGCGGATGATCTCGGGAACCCGGTTGGCGAGCTCGGCCAGCGTCATCATGCCCTCCGCCGGACCGTCGTGCGTGGTGCGGCTGATGAAGCGCCAGCCGGAGTCCTTCGAGGCGTTCGGCTCTTCCCGCAGCGCCGTCAACGCGCGCAGCCCGTGCACGAAGCCCCGCACCCTGGCCGTGGCCGAGTGGAACGGGGAGTCTCCGGTGAGATCGAACTCCTCGAGCACCAGGCGTTGCTCGAGCGCGCGCATCAGCGCCAGGGTGAGGGGCTCACGGTCGGTGCCGTTTCCATCGGGCACCGCGCGAACCTCCAACACGCCGACACCGGGGAACACCTCGGGCGGCAGCAGCTTCTGAATCAACGGTGGGTGCCAGCCTCGAAACGGCCCTCCCGCGTCACCTTCGGTGGCGAAGAAGGTCAGGCGATCGAACCCGTACGCCATCGACTGGCCGTGCTGCACGCGGTGGCCCTGCTCCATCGCCCAGTCGGCGAGGTGGCCGCACATGAGGGCAGCGTCTTCGAGCAGGTCGCGCCCTTTGAACTCGAAACTGATCTCGCGCTGATCGAGCTTCGAGAGGCCTACCGTCTCGGCGCGAAAGCCGTGCTCGCCCATCTCGGTGAAGCCGACCGAGAACAGGTCTTCGGCGAGCGGCTCTTCCGGCAGCGCCTCCGCAGCCGTCTGGAGCGGAAAGGGCCACAGGCGCAGCACGTCGAAGCCGTAGCCGTTGAGGCTCGCGCACGCCTCGAGCAGCACCCGGCGGGCATCGCTGAAGAAGTGACCCGCGCCGCCCGAAACGGAGCGGGACAGCGAGAGCAGAAACGCCCGCTTCGGGGTGAAGCGCGAGAACGCCTGGGTGTGCGGGCCGAACAGCTCATCGGTGCGCGAGGGCACGATCAGCGTGGGGATCTCGGAGAGCAGCACCCGGGTCGAGCCATGGTTCGGGGGCGCGAACGCATCGCTGGGTGCGCCTCCGTCGGTGTAGATCACGAAGCAGCAGCGGAGCGTCGGCAAGGCCCCCAAACTGTACCTCGTCTTCCGCCAAAGGCGAGGAACCGCGTTCAGCTGGTTTCCCGACTCAAACGGCGCCGAGCCTGAGTTTCCGACTCAAACGGCGCCGGGCCTGATCAGAAGATGCCGCCCTCGCGGTACTGGCCCCAGACCTTCCGGAACACGTCGGAGACCTCACCGAGCGTCGCGTACGCCTTCACCGCCTCGAGCACCGGCGGCATCAGGTTGAGCTTCTCGTCACGGCAGGCGGCCTCGACCTTCGCGAGCGCCACGTCGACCTGCGCCTGGTTCCGCGAGGCCTTCAGTGCCTGGAGGCGTTCGACCTGCTCCCGCGCCACCTGCTCGTCGATCTTCAGCAGCTCGATGTTGCTGCGGTCGGTCGGCGACTTGAACGCATTGACGCCGACGATGAGGCGGTCACCCTCCTCCACCTCACGCTGGAACTGGTACGCCGACTCGCCGATCTCCTTCTGCGGGAAGCCTTCTTCGACGGCGCGAATGATGCCGCCCATCTCGTCGATGCGGCGGATGTAGTCGAACGCGCGCTTCTCCATCTCATCGGTGAGGTGCTCGACGTAGTAGCTGCCGGCGAGCGGGTCGACGACGCGATCGGCGCCCGACTCGTGCGCGATGATCTGCTGGGTACGCAGGGCGATGGTGACCGCGTCCTCCGAGGGCAGCGCGTAGGTCTCGTCGAGCGAGTTGGTGTGGAGCGACTGGGTGCCACCGAGCGCCGCGGCGAAGGCCTGCAGCGCGACGCGGGCGACGTTGTTGTACGGCTGCTGCGCCGTGAGCGACACGCCGGCCGTCTGCGCGTGCGTTCGGAGCATGAGCGATCGGGGATCTCTCGCGCCGAAGCGGTCGCGCATGATCCGCGCCCACATGCGGCGGGCCGCGCGGAACTTGGCGACCTCTTCGAAGAAGTCGTTGTGCACGTCCCAGAAGAACGAGAGCCGGGGCGCGAAGTCGTCGACGTTCATGCCGCGCTTCACGCCCTCTTCGACGTAGCCGATGCCGTCCGCGATGGTGAACGCGAGCTCCTGGACCGCCGTCGCTCCAGCTTCACGAATGTGGTACCCGCTGATCGACACCGGGTTCCACTTCGGCATGTGCTGCGCGCAGAACTCGATCATGTCGGTGACGATGCGCACCGCGGGGCGTGGACCGACGATCCACTCCTTCTGGGCGATGAACTCCTTGAGCATGTCGTTCTGAATGGTGCCGCCGAGTTTGCCCATCGGCACGCCCTGCTTCTCGGCGACCGCGATGTACATGCACAGCGCGATGATCGCCGACGCGTTGATCGTCATCGAGGTGGTGACCTCGTCGAGCTTGATGCCCTCGAAGAGAATCTCGAAGTCCTTCAGGGTCGAGATGGCGACGCCTTCTTTGCCGACCTCACCCAGCGACATCGGGTGATCGGCGTCGTAGCCCATGAGCGCGGGCATATCGAAGGCGGTCGAGAGGCCGGTCATGCCCTGGCCGATGAGGTACTTGAACCGCTTGTTGGTGTCGGCCGGGCCACCGAAGCCGGCGAACTGGCGCATCGTCCACAAACGGCTGCGATACATCGTTGGCTGCGTGCCGCGCGTGAAGGGGAACTCGCCGGGCAGGCCGATGTCCTCGAGGCGCTCGCCCTTGCGGTCGGCCTGGGTGAAGACGTCGGGCAGCGGAATGCCGGAGTCGTTGAGGAACGTCGGCCGGCGCGTCGGCATCTTCTCGAGTGACTTCGAGAGCGTCGTCTTGCGCCACCGCGCGACCTCGGCGGTGAGCTGCTTGAGCGTCGCTGCGTCGTAGGTGACGGCGCGGGGCTTCTTCGCGACCGCGGGCTTCTTGGTGCCCACCACCTTCTTCTTCGCCGCGGGCTTCTTCGACTTCACCTTCGACAAGGTGACCTTCTTCGCGCTCTTCGCCATGGCGGCTCCAATAGCATCGGGTGCACGGGCCAGCCAGACGGCTGCTTCAGGCCCGGGTGGCCCACCGTTCGAGCCGGGCAATGCCCTCGGTCAACACCGGGTCCGTCTTGCAGAACGCGAAGCGGGCCAGGCCATGCACCGAGGACGCGTGCTCGGGGCTGAAGAAGACCGATGGAGGAATCGAAGCGACCCCGCCCTCCTGCAGCAAGCGTTTGCAGAAGGCGACGTCGTCCTCCGTGGGCCTGCGGTGGCGGTCGGTGCGAGCCATCACGAAGTAGCTGCCGTGGGGCACGAAGGGATCGAAGCCGGCCCGCCTCAACCCATCGAGCAGCACGTCGCGGCGCCGTTGGTACTCGGTGACGAAGCCGGTGAAGTACGAGTCGGGGAGCTTCAGCGCCGCCGCGATCGCCACCTGAAACGGGTGGGCCACCGCGAAGGTCACCCACTGATGCGCCTTCTGCGTCGCCCGCACGAGCTCAGGAGGACCGAGAGCCCAGCCGATCTTCCAACCGGTGAACGAGAAGCTCTTGCCGCCGCTCGAGATGGTGAGCGTCTGCTCGGGCCGCAGCGTCGCTGGCCGAAGGTGAACGCCCGGCGCGTACACGAGGTGCTCGTAGACCTCGTCACTGAGCAGCACCGCGCCGTGACGTTCGACCAGGCCGTGGATCAGCTGGAGCTCCTCGCGGGTGAAGAGCTTGCCGGTCGGGTTGTGCGGCGTGTTGACGATGCAGAGCTTCGTCTTCGAGGTGAACGCGGCGCGCAGTTCCTGCTCGTCGAACCACCACGCACCGTCCGAGGTCGTCGGAGCCCGCAGTTGCACGAAGCGCGGCACTCCACCGGCCATCTGCACGCTCGCGAGATACGAGTCGTAATACGGCTCGAACAGCACCACCTCGTCGCCCGGGTTCACCAGGCCCATGACGGCGTCGAAGATCGCCTCGGTCGCGCCGCTCGTCACCGTCACCTGCGTCTCGGGGTCGATCGTCTGCCCGTAGAAGCGCTTCGAGTGCTCTGCGATCGCCTGCCGGAGGATCGGGTTGCCCGTCGAGATGCCGTACTGGTTCACGCCGCCGCGAATCGCCTCGAGCGCCGCCTGCTTCACCTCGTCGGGGCCGTCGAAGTCCGGAAAGCCCTGCCCCAGGTTCACGGCCTTCAGCTGTACAGCCAGCCGCGAGATCTCGGTGAAGATGGTGGTGCCGAAGCTGGCGACTCGGGCGCTCTCGGAGGTCATGCCCGGGTGTTTGTCACGAACCCATCGAGCGCCACAGCATCACGAGCCCCACGAGCGCGAGCACTACACCCAGCACGATCCCGATGACCCCCAGCTGACTGCGACGTTGCGCAGCCCTGGCGGCGGCCCGCCGAGTCGCCTCTTCGACGGCGTGATCCTCCCGAACGGCGCGCGCGCTCCGGGTGATGGGCGCGTCGATGGGCACGCCGGCGTCGTCACTCACGCCAAGCACGTCACGCACGTGCTGAATGTACCGATCGCTCCCGCGGTAGCGCTTGAGCGCGTTGCCGATGCGGTCGAGCCGCTCGGCGCCGGCATCCGCGTCCCAGGTCAGGCCTTCGGAGGGCTTCGGACGCTTGCTGGGAGGCGTCGTCGACTCGCCGGTCTTGAGCCCGCCATCGCTCCAGACCACGACGTCGTCGAACAGCGACAGCTCCTGCCTCGTGACACGTCCAGAGGCGTCGACGTCGGTCACCAGCTCGGCGCCCTTCAGCCCACGGTGCCAAATGGTGCGGGTGCCGCGATCGTCAGGGGGCGACTCGACGGCGCGAATGCGGAACATCGACTCCACCGCAGAGACCCGCTCCTCATCGGTTCGTTGAGACATCGCCACCAATCTAGCCGAACGCCGTGGCTTCGCCCGATCGTGTCTGCGCTACGCTGCCCGCGTGAAACGACTCACCCTGCCCTGCCTGCTGGCCCTCTGCGCCTGTCCTCCGCCGAAGCCGCTGCCGCCGCCTGATCCGCCCAGCCGGTGTGAGGTCAAGCTGGACGACCTGCAGCTGTTCTCGAAGCTGGGCAACGGCGCCAGGGCAAAGACCATCGAGTCGAGCGCCGAGTTCATCGGAGGTGGCTTCGCTCAGGCGCGCACCGGCGACGTGCTGCTCGCCAACGACAAGGTCCGCGTAGTGATTCAGCAACCGACCCGAACGATCTCTCCAACGCCGTATGGCGGCGCCATCATCGACGCTGACCTCGTACGCCCCCAGGGCCAGCCCGGCCGCGATGAGTTCGGGAAGATCTCGCCCATCTACGCGTTCGGCCGAACCCCGGCGGTGCGGAAGGTCGAGATCCTCCAGGACGGCTCGAACGGTGGCTACGCGGTGGTGGCTGCGACCGGCGAAGACGCGGTGCTCGACTACATCAACGTCGCCAACGTGCTGACCGACTACCTCGGCCCCGTCGCGCTGCGCACGGATCCCAACACGCCGATGCCTTTGCTGATCACCACCTACTTCGTGCTCTCGCCCGGAGAGACGCGCGTGCGCATGCTCACCGCGTACTGCAACCAGGGCCGCGAACCGATCACCACCATGACGGGCGACATCGTCGAGGCCGGCGGAGAGACCGAGATCTTCAACCCGCAGGGCTGCGCGAACGGCGTCGGCGTGCCTGACTGCCTCGTCGATCCGATGACGTGGTTCGGCTACCAGGCGAAGGACGTCGCGTACGGCTACCGGGCGTACTCCTTCCGCGATCGCAAGACGGTGACGACCAACGCGCTGCTCGGCGTCGCAGGCGTGGCGGCGGTGCTGGCCGACGGAAAAGATCGCGACGGCCTGCTGTCGTGGACGTCGATGACCCGCGAGCCCGTGGGCGCGTTCGGCATTCTCCCAGCAGAACCCCGGCTCTTCGTGCGCGACTTCTTCATCGAGCAGGACCTCGCGCGGGTTCAGGCCACGATGCTCACCCTCGATGGCGCTTCACGTTCACGGCTCGACGTCACGGTGCTGAACGCCGCAGGCCAGCCGGTGCCACAGGGCCGCATCGCGGTCGTCGGCGCCGAGTCGGGCAAACCTGTCGCGCTGGCCATCGCCGACGCGCAGGGCAAGGCGCGCTTCGACGTCCCGGTCGGCAACTATCGAGTCTCGACCGGAGCCAAAGGCGCCGCGATCGAGAACCCCATCGACGTGTCTGCGCCGTCGACAGGCGAAGCGCAGGTCACCGTGCGACAGGGCGGCACGCGCACCCTCACCGTCACCGTGCGTGATCCCTTCATGCAGCCGCTCACCGCGAAGGTGATCGTCAAGTGCCCGTCGGGCCTCTGCGCGAACGAGCAGTCGAAGCTGCGGCCGTATTTCGATGTCGAGGCGATGCCGAGCGAGCTGCAGGCGGTCGAGTTCGTCCCCGCTTCCGGCACGCTCCAGATTCCCCTGCCGCCGGGCACGTACGAGGTCTTCGTCACGCGCGGGCCCGAGTACTCCGCCTTCCCCGACTCCTTTCCCACCCGCGGCCAGGCGATCGATCTCACGACCGCCGACGCGACCGTCACGGCAACCCTCGCGCAGGTCGTCGACACTACGGGGTGGATCAGCGCCGACCTTCACGTGCACGCCGTCGGGAGCCCAGACAGCACCGTGCCGAACGCGATGCGCGTGGCCTCGTTCGCGGCCGAAGGTGTCGACGTGATGGTGTCGACCGACCACGACTTCATCACCGACTACGCGCCGATCGTGAACGAGCTCGGGCTCTCGTCTTCCATGGCGACGATGATCGGCTGCGAAGTGACGCCCTTCGACTACGGGCACCAGAACGCGTTCCCCGTGACGGTGCGCGAAGGCCCGGGCGGCGGCGCGTTCGATTGGGCTGGTGGTGATGGCCCGTCGCTGCGGCTCGATCAGCTCTACTCGGGTCTCCGCGATGCGTACCCGGGCAGCGTGCTGCACATGAACCACCCGCGTGGAGGACAAGGCGCCGCCCTCACACAGTTGAAGGTCGACACCGCGCGCGGCACCTCGGCGGCAAACCCGGCGACGTTCCGCATGGAGCCCAACCCGGCGGCCACGGCAAACGACACCAAGCTCTTCTCGCTCGACTTCGACGCCATCGAGTTGATGAACGGCACCTCGGCCAGCCTCGCCGTCGCAAACGATTGGATGACGTTCCTCTCGCGCGGCTGGGTGAAGACAGCGACCGGCGTCTCCGACACGCACGATCGTCACTCCACGACTGGAGGCTACGGCCGCACCTGGCTCTTCCTCGGCGCCGACGCAACGCCGGCCCGCTTCACGCCCACGGCATTCACCACCGCAATGAAGCAGCGCCGGGCGATCGGCTCTTCAGGCCCGTTCGTGACGATGACGGCGAAGCGCGCTGACGGCATGGGCGCGACGGCGGCGATCGGAGAAACGCTGTCGGTCGCGGCCAACACGCCCGTCGAGCTCACCGTCACCGTGCAAGCGCCGGAGTGGATGCAGTTCGACTCCCTCGAGCTCTACACGCACGCGACCGGCCGTGAGTCGGTCAACGGCGTGTCGAACAACGACTGGCCCGAGAGCCGGATTCTGCAGAAGAAGAACTTCCCCGTGGGCACCCTTCCCCTCGAGGCGGTGCCGGGCCTGAACGGGTTCGCCGCGCGCCGGGCGAAGGTCACCGAGGTGTTCACCGTGACGCCCGCAGCCGACACCTGGTTCGTGGTGATGGTGCGCTCGAGCAGCGCGACGCGGGTGCTGGCACCGATGGCGTGGACGGGCGTTCGCTGCACCAACGGCGTCTGTCGCGCGACCGACAATCGGCCCGAGGCGTTCACGAACGCGATCCTCATCGATGCCGATGGCAGCGGCGCGTACGATCAGTTCCCGCTCCAGCCGGGGCAGCCGCTGCGCAAGAGCGAGCCGGCGAAGAAGAGCGCTCCACGCGAGCCGACGGGCGCCGAGTTCGACGCGATGCTGCGAAAGCTCCAACACCACTCGGAGCGCTGACCCGTGGCGTGGCTGGACGAGCTGAGTGAGGCGCTGACCTCGCCGCGGATGGACATGGTGGAGGCGCTGCGCCGTTCGATGCCGGACGTCTCGACGTTGTCAGGACAACGAGACGCCCTGACGAAGCTTGTCGCACGACTCGCGGAGCTGACCGGTCGCCCACCCGATGCTGCGACGCCCGAGCGGCTGGCGTGGTGGCTCGACGCGTTGCTCTTGCAGAAGGTCGTCCGGGTGCCCCGATCGAAGAACCGTGCGCTGGTGCCGGTGCTCTTCGCGGTGCTCGCGATTCTGCTGGGGCTCCTCATCGGCCGCATCGCGGCTGCCGGTGTGATGAGCCTCTTCCTCGTCATCTGGGCCATTCGTGCTGGCGGCTCGGTGCGGGAGCGGCATGGAGACTGGCTACGCCTGGGCGACCTGATCTTCGATCTCCGCCACGCCCGGCGTGAGCGTCTCGACGACGAGTGGGTTCAGCTCGAGGGCCACCGGGTGCCGGCTGCGGCGCTGCTGGAGCTCGGCGTGATCGATCAGCGGCGCCCCCGATGATCGCCACGCGACCTCGGGTCTGATTCACTCCGCGGCCATGTCCCACCTGCTCTACCTCCGCTCGGTTGCTGGCGACCCGAAGTCGAAACGAAAGCCGCTCTCCGAGATGGGGCTGGGCAAGCCAGTTCTCGACGCGTGGGCGCCGCGCTTCAAGAAGGCCGGGGAGCAGGCGTGGCTCGCGATGTTGCTGAAGGACGACGGTCCACTGACGTTGACGCCGGCACGAGTGGCCGAGTTCGCGGCGGCGCTCGTCGAGGTGGCTGCGCTCGAGGCGCCACCGCTGAAGTGCGGGAAGGCCGATGTCGACGATTTCGAGCAAGCCTTCCGCGACGAGCTGCTCGACCCGGTCTCAGCGTCGGCGAAGAAGAAGCTCGGGCTTCATGCCGAGTGGTGTTGATCAGGCTCGGCGCCGTCTGAGTGGGGTGCTCAGTCCGTCGGCGCGGGCGTGTAGATCCACGCGTCGGTCAGCACGTCGCCATTCGGGTTCGCGGCCGTCTCATTGAGGCCACCGGTCACGAACACCGAGCCATCCGCCATCAACGTGCAGGTGTGCAGGTAGCGGCCGAGGGCGAGGCTTGGAGCTCCGAGGGCCATGGTACCGCCGCGGCCATCGGGACGAACGACGACCGCCGTGTTGTCCGAACGAACCATCATGCCGTTCAGGTCGGCCGTGCGACCGCCGACCGTCAGCACCGAGCCATCCTTCAACGTCACGGCGCAGAGCTCTCCGCGATTGCCGATGTCGGCGCCGCGCGCGACCGTCGCCACGCCCGCCTGAACGATCTCACTCGACGCGACCGGCCTCACCGCGGCGAGATCGGTGTACCCGCCCAATACCAGCATGTCGGCGCCATCTCGGAACGTGACCGCAGCAGCGCTTCGTCGGCCAGGCGCCGCGAGCCGAGGGGGAGCCATCTGAGGCACCTGGGTGAACGACGTCCCGTTCCACGTGAAGAACACGACGTCGTCGCGCAGGGCCGTGCCGTCGGAGCCACCGGCCACCGCGACGAACTCACCGCTCTTCACCGCAGCAGCCGACGCGTCGACCCGCTTGACCGTCAGGCCGTCGACGACCTGCGGCGTGGGCTTGTCAGCATCGAACCACTCGATCTCGTTCACCGGCACCAGGCGCGGCCCCGAGCCCGAGGTGTTGAAGCGCAGGCCTCCGACGATCAGCACGCGGCCGTTCCCGTCGATCACCGCCTGATGCTGCGTGCGCGGAATCGGCGGAGGATTCATGCGCTGCGTCGCGCCGTACTCGTCCTTCGCAGGATCGTACGCGAGCACCTCGGTCACCGGAGCCACGACGTTGACGCCGCTCAGCAGCTGGTAGCGCTCTCCGCCCCACACCAACACCTGCCCGTTCCTCAGCAACGTGGCGGTGTGGAATGCCTTGGCGACCTTGTTCTCGACCTGGTCACGCGTGCGGAACGAGAGGTCCTTCGCGTTCGAGAAGGTGCCGGTCGTGGGGTCGAAGATCTCGGTCTCCTTCAGCGCCAACCGGTTCGGGTTCGCCGGTGGGAAGTTGAAGCCACCCGCGATGAAGATCTTCCCGTTCGGCAGCAGCGTCGCCGTGTGGGCGGCGCGCGCGAGCTTCATCGACTGACACGTCGACGGATCGGTCGCCGAGACGGGCGCAGACCAGGTGTTCACCTGCCGGAGGAAGACGCGCTTCTGCAGCTCGGTCTCGGTCGGCATGTCGGGGTACAGATCGGGCACCGTGAACGGAAGGGTCCGGCCGATCGACACCACGCGCCCACCCGCCGCCGGATCGTTGTCGTACGCCCGAACTTCGATCACCCGGTTCGCGCCGGCCGGAATCGCGGGCAACGACGCCGTCTTCGACGCCGCAGGAGAGATGGTCTCGAGCACCGGGTCGATGCCATCGCCGGACACCCGGATGCGGAGAAACTGCACGCCCTGAAACGGGTTCGCGCCCGCGCAGCCCGTCGTGACGATCGCGAGGTTGTACGGAATCTCTTTGGGCTGACAGGCCGCCGCGAACAGCGCCACCATCACCACCATCAGCAGTCTCACCACGACGCAGTCACCGTTCCCGTCACCGGCCGCGTGATTTCGCGAATGCCGAAGTACCCGCCCACCCCTGCCCCTGCCACGGCCACGCCTCCGACCACCACCCAGACCCAGACAGGCACGCCAGGCTTCGCGACGACGGGATCGGGAGGCTCACCGACCGGTGGATCCTCGACGTCGACCACGTTCGCCGGCTTGTCCAGCACTCGTGGCCTGGGCTCGAGCACCTTGCCCTTCCGATCGGGAGCGGCGACCGAGAGATCTTCTCCGTTCGGGTCGACCTTCACCGGGTCGGTCTTCGACACCACCGCGACCGCCTGGGTCTTCTTCGTCACCAGTCCGAATGGCGCCGTGACCGTCGAGCCGAGCGACGCGGTGCGCTTGAGCACTTCATCGGCCAGCTTGAACGACTCGGTGTTCGCGGTGAGCACGTCGACGTCGAACGTGACGGTGCCGAGCTGGGCGAAGGCCGAGCGCTTCGCGTGGAACAACGCCGTGCCTGCAGAAAGCTGCGTGTCGCTGACGCGATAGACGACGCCGATCAACGCGAAGTCGGCGCCCGCGGCTGTGCAGTACGCCGCGAGCCGCTGGCCCATGCCCTCATCGACCGTGGCCGTGACGTTCGGGTTCGGCACCATGTTGACGGGCGCGCGCCCAGGAGGCGCTCCGAAGGCGGCCTTCACCTTCGCGGTGTTGCTCTTCACCTCGATCACCTGGCCGAACTTCTCGCCACGGGCTCCGTCGACGCGCACGTAGTGGGTGCCGCTCGGCACGTTCTCTTCGGTCGCCGGCACCATGCCGAGATCACGCCCATCGAGGAACGCGGTCGCGCCAGACGGGCCTTCGATGACGACCTGCCCACGCGGCTGCTTGTCGAGGCGTTTCTGGGCCTTCTCGTACTCACGCTGGAAGACGGGCGGATACCCCGGCGGCAACGCGAAGCCCGGTGCGAGGCGCGCGAGATCGACCAGCGCGATCTTCGCGTCCTTCTCTTCGCCATTGCGGAAGTTCGCGGCGGCCACCTTCACGAGCGCGTCCTGAATCACCTCGAAGTCGGCCGTCGCGGGCTCGGCCAGCATCAACTCGATACCCTTCTTGAGCGACGGAATCGCCTCGTCGAAGCGCAGATCGTCGAACGCCTTTCGGCCTGCCTCGAGTGCAGCCAGCGTCTCGGGGCTGGGGCGGTTCTTCGTGCCGCCGGCCTTCTCAGGCGCCGCCTTCGTCACTGGTGGAGCGACGATGTCGACCGCGTCGGTTCGGGACTTGAGCTCGTCGCTGACGAGGGCGCTGAAGCGGCCTGCGGCCTTGTCGCTCGCGCCTTCACCGGTCGAAAAGGGCACGATGACCAACCGCGGCTTCTCGGCCGCAGCCGTCGCAGCCACGAGCGCGAAGAGAATGACTGCAAGGGTTCGGGGCATAAGGGGAATCAGCCTCGGCGGCGCTGGTTGGGGGTGTGATCGGCTCACGGAACACTGAGTGATCGCCCGGCGGCAACGTAGGCTTCTCCGACAGTGGCGGTCAATGTAGTACTCGACTGATGCGGCTCTCGCTCGCGACCAGAATCTTCCTCGGCTACGCCGTGGTGCTGGTCACCTTCGGAGCGGTGTCGCTCTTCAGCGTGACCGAGCTTCACCGTGGGCAGGTCGAGATCCGGTTGTTGAGCGAGGGCTATCTGGCGCTGAGTCAGACGGCCGCGACGCTCGAGTCGTTCCAGAAGAACCAGGCCAACGACACGGTGCGGCTCCGTGAGCAGGCTGACGTCGCGGTGCGGCGCATGATGATTCAGCTCGCGCGCCGCTACTTCTTCGAACAGATGGACCGGCAGCTCGAAGAGGCGCTCTCGTTGACGCGCCGCCTCGAGGACTTCGCGCCAACCGACGAGTCGAACTTCATCAACGACGTGCGGCGCCGGCTGGTGGAGCTGAAGACGAAGTACGTCGAGTACCGCGAGGTTGCCGACGCGGCGTACCTGGTGCTCGAGCAGCCAACGCCCGACCCTGCCGTCGCCAACCTTCGACTCGATCGGCTGCAGGACGCCGAGACGGCGCTGGGCGCGACGATCAAGCTGCTCCACAGCTCGCTCGAGGCACGCACCCGTCAGCGCGTCGCCCTCACTCAGGAGCGGGAGCGGCGGGCCGGCGTCGCGATCATCGGCCTCTCGGTGCTGGCGATCATCGTCGGCCTGCTGGCCACCGGCTTCGCGGCCCGCTCGCTTCGCCCGGTGAGGACGCTGATCGACGGGGTGTCGCGCATCTCCCGCGGCGACTACTCGGCCAAGCTGGGCATCGCGGGTGAAGACGAGATCGCCGTGCTGGCGCGCGAGTTCGACGCGATGGCGAGATCGCTGGCCGAACGTGAAGCGCAGCTCGCGCAGAAACAGGAAGCGCTGTTGCGCGCGGAGCGGTTGGCTGCGGCGGGGCGTGTGTCGGCGCAGGTCGCGCACGAGGTGAGGAACCCCCTCTCGAGCATCGGGCTCAACGTCGAGATGCTGGGCGATCAGCTCGAGGCGGCCACCTTCGCGGATCCAAAAGACGCATCGGAAGCGCGCCACCTGCTCGCCGCCGTCACGCGCGAGGTCGACCGCATCACCGAGATCACCGAGGAGTACCTGAAGCTCGCCCGCCTGCCCCGGCCGGTGCTGCGCAAGGAGGAGCTGTCGGCGATCGTACAGAGCGTGATCGGTTTCTCCCGCGAAGAGCTCGAGCGCTCCGGCGTCGCCGTGTCGACCGTCGTCCCCGCGGAGCCGCTGCACCTGCAGGCCGACGAAGGGCAGCTTCGCCAGGTCTTCCTCAACCTGTTCCGCAACGCGCGCGAGGCGATGGCGACGGGCGGCGCGCTGCGAATCGTCGTCAGTCGCGAGGGGCAGGAAGGCGTGGTGCGCGTCGAAGACACCGGCCCGGGCATTCCCGACGAGGTGCGCGCGCGGCTCTTCGAGCCCTTCTTCTCGACCAAGGCGCGCGGCTCGGGCATCGGGCTGTCGTTGTCGCGGCAGATCGTCGAAACGCACGGCGGCAGCATCGGAATCGACGAAACCGTGCAGCAGGGAACGACCTTCGTGATGAAGTTCCCGCTCACGTGAGCTTCAAGGTCTTCAAAGACGTTCTCCCCTCGGGCCTGACCTGCGTCACCATCGAGACGAAGCACCTGCACAGCGCGGTCTGCTCGGTCTTCGTGCGCGTGGGCTCCCGGCACGAATCGAAGCGCACCAACGGCGTCAGCCACCTGCTCGAGCACCTCTTCTTCCGCGGCAGCCGAAGGTTTCCCGACTCGGTTCGCATGAACGCGGCGGTCGAAGCCGTCGGCGGCAACCTCAACGGCGTCACCATGCGTGACTCGAGCTCGTTCTACACGCCGGCACACCCTGATGGGCTTGGCGTATCGCTGGCGATCCTGGGCGACATGCTCACGCAGCCGCGGTTGGTCCACCTCGACACCGAGAAGCGCATCATCCTCGAGGAGATGCTCGACGAAGTGGACGAGAAGGGCCGCGACGTCGACGTCGACAACCTCACCAAGATGCAGGTGTTCGGCGCGCATCCCCTGAGCTTCAAGATCGCCGGCACGCCCGAGATCGTGAAGAAGCTCTCGATGCGCGACGTGAGGCAGCACTTCGCGACGCACTACGTGACCGGGAACGTCGTGGTGGGCGTCGCGGGGCCCGTGCGGCACGCCGACGTGGTGGAGCGCACGAAGCGCGCGTTCGCGAAGCTCCCCAGAGGGCCGCGGGTCGAAGAGCTGCCGCCGATGCCGCTGTCGAAGGGCGCGTTCCACTATGTGCGGCTCGAGGAGTCGCAGGTCGAGTTCCGCCTCACCTTCCCGTCCGTCGCCGACGATCACCCCGACGCCATGGCGCTGTCGTTGCTGCGCCGGGTGCTCGATGACGGGCTGTCGTCACGGCTGCCGCACAACATCGTCGAGAAGCGCGGGCTCGCGTACTCCATCGCGGCGACCATCGAGACCTTCCACGACACCGGGAGCTTCGAGGTCGATGGCGCGTGCGCTCCGGAGCAGGCAGGCGCGGTGGTGCGCGAGGTGTTGTCGACGCTCGCGACACTGCGCCGGGGGAAGATCGGCGCCGATGAGCTCCGGCGCGCGCAGCGCCGCTTCGAGATGCACGTCGACTTCCTGCAGGACTCGCCCGGCGATCTCGTCGGCTGGTTCGCTGGGAGCGAGCTGTTCCGACCTGCCGAGACCTTCGCGGAGAAAAAGGCACAGGCGCGGCGGGTGCGGTTGCGCGATCTGGTGCGCGTCGCGCAGCAGTACCTCGTGGCTGACCGCCTGGTGACGGTCGGCGTCGGGCCGAAGGAAGCCAGGGGCCCGATGCAACGCGCTGCGACCGGTGCACGACGCCTGCTGGGCTGACCTCAGGCGCCTCTCACCGCGAACGTCCACTGGAACGAGCGAGTTCACCGCGAGCGCACGCCAACGCGCCGGGTGCAGCGAGTTCCCGATGCGGTGAGTCCGCGCTCAGGGCGCGAACAACGCCGGGAGGACTTCCCCGCTCTTCCCGCGCACCACGTGATCAAAGCGCCGCGCGTACTCCGGCGTCGGATCGACATCGACGAGCCAGCACTGCCCACCGACGCGCCTCGCCGAATCGACGAAGCCGGCCGCGGGGTAGACCTGTCCCGACGTCCCGATGGCGAGGAAGACGAGCTCGCTCCCAGCCGCCTCGATGAACTCGTCGATCTGCGTCAGATGGGTCGGGCTCAACATCTCTCCGAACCACACGATGTGAGGCCGCAGCCGCCCGCCACACGTCTGACAGTGCGGCACGGCGTCGAAGTACGTCTTCGTGTCGACGAACGGCTCGTTGCAGCGCTCGCAGCGCGTCTTGAAGAGCTCGCCGTGAATGCAGATCATCCGCTTCGAGCCCGCGCGCGTGTGCAGGCCGTCGACGTTCTGGGTCGCGAGCAGGAAACGATCGCCAAGCCTCGCCTCGAGCGTCGCGATCGCCTCGTGGCCGGGGTTCGGGTTCACCTTCGAGGCACCATCGCGGCGCAGGCTGTAGAACCGCCACACCAGCTTCGCGTCTGCGTCGAAGCCCTGGGGCGAGGCGACCTCTTCGACCCGCCGCTCTTCCCAGAGTCCGTTGGTGCCGCGAAACGTCGGCACCCCGCTCTCGGCCGACACGCCAGCGCCCGTGAGGATCAGCACCTTCGACGTCGGCCTCAGCGCGAGCCGCGCGGTCACGGCAGCGACACCTCGACCGACGCGCCTGCCCCGCCGGGGAGCACCATGAACGACACCGCAGGCGTCGACGACGCAGCGGGTTGAGGGTTCAACAGGAAGAGCACCGCGCCGGCGATGGCCACCGCGCCGCCGGTGATCAGCATCGGAACACCAACGCCCTGCGCCTGGTAACCACGCGCGTAGGCCTGATTCGCGGTCAGGCTCGAGCAGGGATCTCGCGTCGCGCCGCACGCAGCATCGATCGCACGCGAAGCAGAGGCGGCTTCACCCAGGAACACGCTCCCGAGCACCACGCCGATGAGGCCCACACCCGCAGCCGCCATTCCGATGATGCGCGGCAGCGTCAAGAAGGCCGGCTTCGACGGCTCCACAGGCGCCACCACTTCGTTCGCAGGCATCGGCGGCGGCGGCAACACCTCGGCGACGACCACGGGAGGCGCGGGCGGAGGCGGCTCCACGGGCTTGACGATCTCGACGGGTTTCGGCGGCTCGACCGGCTTCACCACCGCGGGCACAGCCTTGAGGCCGAGCAGCTCCTTCAGCGGCTCCACCAGCACGCTCGAGGTCTTCTCGACGAGCAGCCCCGACAGCGCGTCGCCCGGTCCTTCGACCTGCGCGCCAGCGATCTTCTTCCCGAACTCCTCGACCGAGATCGCCTCGAGCTGCGCGACGCCGTCGCCGAGCACCACGCCGACCTCGACGAGCACCATGGCCGGGACGCCCTTCGCCTTCCCCTTCGCGACCAGGCACGGCTTCTTGCTCTTGCAGCTGGACAGATCGTCGACCGGCGTCGCCGATGGAACGTTCGCCTTCACCAGCACGGCAGAGATCGCCCGTGCGGTCTCGAGCGCACGCGGTGCGGGCACGCCACTTCGGCTGGTCACCACGACCCAGACGTCATTCGTGGGTGCGGCCTGCACCAGCGCGGCCGTCAGCAGCGTCACCAGCATGCCTTCACTCCTTGTACTTGTTTTCGATGGAGTCGAGCGCCGACTGAATCTCGTCGAGCTGCTGCTCGCTCGCGCTCCCGAGCCCTGCACGGATGCTCGCGAGCATCTTCACGTCGGTCGTCGACTCCGGCGGGACCAGCTTCTCGATCTTCGCGAGCCGCTTGAGGAGCCGCTCGCCGCGGGTCAGCTTCGGCACCGCGACGGGCTTCACCGGCTTCACGGCCTCGACCTTCGGCGCGGGCGGCTCGACGGGAGCAGCCACCGGCTCGACGACGGCGGGCGGCGGCTCGACCTTGACGACTGGGGGAGGCTCGACCTTCACGACCGGCGGCTCGACCTTTGGTTCAGGCACCGGCTCGAGCGAAGGAACGACAGGCTGCACGGCGGGCTCAGGCTTCACGTCGACGATCGTCGGGATCACCACCGCAGGCACGACGGTCGCGACCTCGCTGCCGCCGCTGAAGGCGAACGCAGCGCCAACGCCCACCAGCGCGAGCACCCCGAGCACGACGAACAGCGGAGCCTTCGAGCGGGCGAGCTCGGGCGTCTCTTCGGTGGGGTCGCGCTGCTGCGGCAGGTTCACCGGGCGCTTGATCGGGGTGACGGCCGTGGAGCCGACGGCCTCGAGCTGCATCGACGGGCTCAGCGCGATCTTCTGCGAGAGCTCCGGCATGCGTGCGCTCGACTTCGTCAGCTCCTTGCGAACCGGCGCGATGACCTTCCGGGCCTCATCGGCGGTCTGGTAGCGATTCTCGGGCTTCTTCTCGAGCAGCTTGAGGATGAACTCGTCGACGACGTCGGGCAGCGAGAGCACCTTCTCGGAGGGCCGGGTCGGCTTCTCCTCCTGGTGCTTCATGATCATCTCGACGACGGAGCCGGCCTGGAAGAGCTGCTGGCCGGTGATGAGCTCGAAGGCGATGCAGCCGACCGCGTAGAGATCGAGCGCCGCCGACACCATGCCGCCGCGCGCCTGCTCCGGGGCCATGTAGGCGGGCGTGCCCACCATGAGGCTGGCGTTGGTCTGCGGGGTCGCGCCGATGACGCCGAGCTTGGCGATGCCGAAGTCGAGCACCTTCACGTAGCGAGTGCCGTCGCGCTGCTGGCACAGGAAGATGTTCGAGGGCTTCAAGTCGCGGTGAATGACGCCTGCCGAATGCGCGGCCGCGAGCGCCGAGAGCATCTCGTCGAGAATGCCCAGGGCTTCGGCGAGCGGCATCAACCGGTGCTCCGCGCGCAGGGTGTTGATGATGTGCTCGAGCGATTCGCCGTCGAGGTACTCCATCACGATGCACTGACGGCCATCGGGCAGCTCGCCGAAGCCGAAGACGTCGATGATGCCGCGGTGGCCGACCTGGTTGACGGCGCGCGCCTCGGCGACGAGCCGTTGCACGACGTCGGGGTTCTCGGCGACCTCGGGGCGCAGCACCTTGATCGCCACGCGCTTGCCAATGATCGGCTGCTCGCCTTCGTAGACGATGCCCATGCCACCGGAGCCGAGGCGGCCCTTCACGACGTAGCCAGAGACCTGCGTGCCGATGACCGGATCACCACCGTTGAGCTTCGCCAGCAACGCGGCGGGGCTGGTGGGCCGAATGGTGTCTTCGTCGCCGCTGAGCTCTTCCTCGCGCGCACCCGTCAACGTCTCGCGCTGGCGCTCGAGGTCGACGTTGAGCGCTCGAAGCGGTTTGCTGTGCGTGTCGTCGCTCATGAAGGCCACCGCATCGTAACCGAAAAGTCCCGGGCTGACGGCCTGTTGCGTTCCACTCCTTGAGTGGCCTTCCGGAGCCGTCCATTACCGCCAGGTTCTACGGACGCTGCATCAGCGCCGCGCCGGGCCCCAGCACCCAGATGCCTGCGTCAGGGACGACCCGAAGGTCAGAGGCGAGGATCGGCAGCTGATCGATGACCCAGTTGAGACTGCCCATGCGGCGATACGCCCGCCCGTTTCCTGCGCCTGCGACGACGGCTGGCGAAACGCCGTGGGAGCAATCGAGCTTCACCGGAGCAGGAGAAGCCGCCAGATCGAGTTGCCAGCCAAGTCCATCCCACCGCCAGACCCCGGCGCTCGTCGCCAACCAGGCCTCGTTCGGGTTCGAGACACACAGCGAGGTCGCGCCTCCGTCGACGGGAAGCGGGCGCGGCGAAAGACCGCTCACCGCGTCGCCAACCATCAAGCCCTCGGTGAAGAGCAGCCACGCATCAGAGCCGTTGGTCGCGATGTCGAGGCATTCGTTGAAGGTCGTCGGCACCTGCGTCCACGACAGGCCGGTGCGAGCGAAGATGCGGTCGGGCGGGCCGGCGAACCTGGGGCGCCCACAGACCCACGCGGTCTCGTCGCTGCTGAAGTTGGCCTTCGAGCCCGTCACGAAGCTGGGGACCGTCGAGAGCCCACCATCGGGGCGACTCTCCTGGACCTGCCCGATCACGGTGTCGATGGTGAGGACTGCTCCCGCAGGGCTCACGGCGAGCTCGTCACCAGAGGCGAAACCCGAGATCGGGAAGTTCGAGAGCGTTGGCAACAGCACGCGCTGAAAGACCCTCCTGTGCAGGATGGGCGCCCCCCGCGCGAACACCGGGTCGCTCGAAAAGGAGTACTGCGGTGACGGAACCCGGAGGTGACTGAGCCACGCGTTCCCGTCCCATGACTCGAAGGAGAATCGCGTCGCACGCAGGGCCGAGGAGCCCAGCAGATCGAAGCCGGTCGGCGTCACCGTGGTGCCCGTCGAGATCTCCTGCCAGCCCAGGCCCACGAGTCGCGCGATCCCGAAGGGGCCACCCGCGCTGGCGCCCGCCTGAACGATCTGATCATCGCCCGCCGCGCACGCCAACGACCCCGCATAGGCGAGCGCGAGCGGCGCGAGGCCTCCATCGAGCCGGACTCGATACGCGCTGACCTGCGACGCCGACAGACGCGAGTTCAACACCGCCGACGCCTCGGAACGACCGCACAGCGTCACGAACCCGCCGTCAGGCTCGAACCGGAGGACCTCGGGAGGGACGGGAAACGCGGGGCCGACCTCTGCGACGCGGTAGGTCGTCGCGTTGATCTGACAGCCGTGAAGCGCCGTGCGGTTGCTCAACGGGACGAGCGACGCCCCGACGGGTGAAAAGGCCGTTGAGCAGAACGGAGAGACCATGGTGTTCCAACCACCATCGGACCCGGGCCACGCTGCAGCGAGCCCCGAGCTCGACACGCACCACACGGTGCCGTCGAGCCCGTGCGTGAGGACCTGACAGGGAAAGGGTGGCGTCCGGTCGGTTGCGGCCGAGCCCGAGATCGAGACCACCAGGCCTCCGTCGACGAGCTGCACGTACGCCTGATTGCCATTGGCCATCACCCGCGTGGCGGCGATGGGGCCAGGCGACGCGATCGGTGAAAACCCGCCATCGCGGAACAGCAGGACTTCGGTTCCGGCACGAACCACCCCTGTGAGCGGACCACCGAGCGAGACGTCGTCGATGCCCCCGAGCGGCCTCGGGTTCACCCAACACCAGCCGCTGCTCAGGCAGGTTGGAGGCGTGAGGCACGCACTCCAGAAGCGGTCGCACACGAGGCCGACCTGCGTGCAGTCGCGGCACATGACGTTCGCGCCACAGGTGACGTCCGTCTGGGGCACGCAGGTCGTCCCGGAGCAGCAGCCTGAGCCGCAGCTGCCACACCTCGTCCCTCCGTCGCTCGAGCCTCCGCCGAAGCCACCGTCGCCGAAGCCTCCATCACGGAAGCCTCCGCCGCCGAAACCTCCGCCGCCGAAACCTCCATCATCGAAGCTCCCGCCGCCGAAGCCTCCATCATCAAAGCCTCCACCAGCGAAGCTCCCGCCGGCGACGTTGCCTCCACCGCCTCCACCGCCGTCTCCACCGGCGACGTTGCCACCCGTGTTTCCCCCAGCCGTGTTTCCGCCACCCGCGTTTCCTCCACCCGCGTTTCCGCCGCCCGAGTTTCCGCCACCGGTGTTTCCGCCACCGACCGCGGTTCCGCCCGCCGAGCCACCAGCGCCCCCCATGCTCTGCGCCCTGCAGACGTTCGCGACGCACCGGAAGCCGGGCCCGCATTCGGCGTCGACCGAGCAACCGTACTCACGGGCATCGACTGGCAACGGTGAGGAGTCACACCGAGTGAGCCCGAGGATGAGCCCGGCCACCAGCAGGCCTCGAGTCCTCACGGCGCGCTCCCTTCCACGGGCGTCTCGGTGGTGTGGTTCCCGAACACGGCCACCAACCAGACCACCGCGGCTGACACCGCCATGACTCCGGCGGTGAGGAAGCCGGCGTTCGCGAGCATCGCCATCGTTCGAACGTTCTGGTCTGCAGCGAGCGCCGCCTCTCGGGTGTCGAAGGTCGTGGTGGCGAAGGCCTCGCGGCCTGAACGCGAGAGGATGCCCGTCGAGACGCCCACCGAGGCCGCGACGACGGAAGCGCCGAGCAGCACCCAGGCCGACGGCCGCAGATCGACCACCGAGCGGACCACCGTGCGGGGCGGCGCAGTCATCGATTCGGCTAGCGACGGTGGTGCTCCCGCGGAGGCAGGAGGCGCCGGGACGGCACGTGGAGCGACGGGCGGCGCGGCGCTCGCGACCGTCATCGCGGAGCGCACCTGGAGCCGCTCGGTCAACTGCCAGTCGCGCTCACCGAGGGCGATCACCCCGGCCTGCACCAGCGAACCGCGCACGGGGACCTCGACCCGTGCCGACGCGTCGGTCACGACCACCCGCAGTTTTCCATCTTCGAGGATCGCCACGCGGAGCTTCTTCACCAGGGACGTGGGATCGGAGACGGAGAAGATCAGCACCCGGCTTTCCTGATCGCCCCGCGTCTCGATCAGACTCACCGAGAGGCCACCCCGATCCTTCACCTGGGTCTTCGCCTCGAAATACGGCGTGCTGAACCTGGGGCCCGGCCTCCCCTTGAGCTTGAAGTCCGCGTCGACTCTCAGCGCGTTCGCGAAGGCCGCTTGCGCTTCATCTGGCACCCCAAGCGCGGCCGCGACCAGTCCCCTGGTTTCCCAGAAGAGGATCACACGCTCCCGGCTCAAATCGGTGAGCTGCGCTGCGGCCTTGAGCGACTGCGCTGCCTGGGCGTACTTCAGCTCCTTCGTCTGCTGCGCGGCCAGGTCGAGGGGATCGGCAACCGTCAGGAGGACGCCAAACAACGCAGCTGAGACCATTCACACGCTCCGGTGTTTCCGTGCCGCCACTAGCGACTGCGCACTGTACACTTCGCCTGTGGCCGAGACGAATGACTCCGGTGCGGTGTGGGTGCCGGGTGCCGCGATTGGTCCGTACGGGTTGATCCGCGAGATCGCTCGCGGCGGCATGGGCGAGATCTGGCTCGCGCTCCACCGAGGACCCGCGTCGTTCGAACGTCTGGTGGTCATCAAGCGGGTGATCGGGAGCGCCGAGGACGACCCCCAGTTCGTGTCGCTCTTCCTCGACGAGGCTCGAATCGTCTCACAGCTTCATCACCCGAACGTGGTGCAGGTCTTCGAGCTCGGGCAAGCCGGCAACTCGTATTACCTCGTGATGGAGTACCTGCCCGGCCAGTCGCTCGGGCGAGTCGTGCGCAGGCACCTCGAGCGCCGGGGGCCGCTGGCTCCGGACTTCGCAGCGAAGATCATCGCCGAGGCGGCCGCAGGGCTCGGCTACGCACACGCGCGAAAGGGCCTCGACGGCGTTGCGCTGCGCATCGTTCACCGAGACGTCTCGCCGCAGAACCTGCTGATCACCTACGACGGCTCGGTGAAGGTGCTCGACTTCGGCATCGCAGTGGCCTCGGGCAGACTCTCGCGCACGCAGGCTGGCATCGTTCGGGGTCGACTGGCGTACATGAGCCCTGAGCAGGCGCGCAGCGAAGAGGTGGACAGCTCGACCGACGTCTACGCGCTCGGCATCATTCTGTTCGAGCTGCTCGCGGGCGGGCGGCGCTATGGCGAAGCCGACGACCTCGAGATCATCAAGCGGCTGACGACGGGAGTCGGTCTCCCTCGCCTGGCAGACGTCGGCCGTTTCGACGTGAGGCTCACGCAGATCGTCGATCGCGCGTTGGCGTTCGATCGCCGCGACCGGTTCACCAATGGCCAGCAACTGCGCGAGGCCCTCGAGCAGTGGGTCACCACGCGAGGTCAGGTGGAGACGGTGAGAGACACGATGGTGCGGCTCTTCGAGGACGAGATCAGCAAGACCTCGGAGCTCGATCGCGCGACCAACGTGACGCCGTCAGGAGCGATGGGAAAGTCGCTGCCCCTTCGGCCCGTGGCCCCGGCGCGCCCCTCGACACGGGGCATCGTCGTCATGGTGATCGCGGTCGCGCTCATGCTCGTCGCGACCGCCGGGCTGACCTACGGGCTGACGACGAGAGGCGAGGCACGTGCGACCACGACGCCGCCCCCGCCCCCAGCACCAGTTGCTGCGTCACCGACGCCACCAGTGCCCGCAGCGCTGGTCGTGCCAGCAGAGGCAGCCCCCATCGCTCCGGGAACGGCAGAGGCGCCCGCCGACGCAGGCAGTGGCGCACCGGCCGTCACGAACACCGCTCAGCGCGAGAACCTGCCCTCGCGCGCCGCCAGAGGAACGCTGACGCTGGACTCCGATCCGTGGACGAAGGTCTACCTGGGCAAGCGTGCCCTCGGAGAGACGCCGTTGGTCAGTCTGCCGCTGCCAGCGGGGAAGCACCGGCTTCGGCTCGTCAACGCCGCCGAGATGATCGACGCAGAGGTCGAGGTGGTGGTGCCGGCAGGGGGCTCCACGGTGAAGCGGCTCTCGTTCTGAGGCGTTCGCCTCACGAAGCGTCACCGAGCTGGCGGAAACTGCTGCGCCGCCGTGCCGGGCTTTCGCGCATTCCGTGCGGGCCCCGCCGCCGTCTCTGGCGCAACCACGGTACGGCACGGCAGATGCTCTTCTGCCGGTCGGAGGTACCGTCATGCAGACCAGACCGATCGCTTCACCGGGCGCCGTCGAGCGCACGGGGTGTTGCCCACCCTTCGATCCCACGAGCTGGGACGGCAAAGAAGTGCGCTGGGATCACAAGCTCTTCCTCAAAGATCACGTCGCCTCGTTCCTTCACGTGCCGCTCAACATGGGCACGCGCATCACGAAAGACGTCGCCCTCATCGAAGCGGCGCACGCCGGGCCCACGCAGCGGCTGATGCTCGCCGACGAGTCATCGCCGTGGGGCTCGGAGCTGTTCATCGAGGTCACCCGGCCCGTCCCCGGCGCCCAGATGGCGAGCCTCTCGGGCACGTTCCTCACCCGCGTCTTCGAGGGCCCGTACAGCGAGATGGGCCGATGGGCCGAGCAGATGAAGGACACCGTGGAGGCGCAGGACCAAGAGCTCGAGAAGCTCTACTTCGGCTACGTGATGTGCCCGGCGTGCGCGAAGGCGTACGGGAAGAACCAGGTGGTGGCCTTCGCCAAGGTGAAGGACCCGATGGGCGCGTAGAGCCCTACGGAAGGCGCGGAGCCGTCACCAGCGCTCCGTCGCTCTGCCGCGTCGCGAAGATCCACCTCGAGGTGAGCCACTGCACCGTGAGCCCTGAAGGAACCTCGACGATGTCGAGGGCGAGGCCACCGTCGAGCGCTGGCACCGGCACCCCGATGAGGCCCGTGTTCGCCGCCCGCCCGACGGACATCAACGGCACGAGATCCGGCATCGTGAGGCCGACAGCCTGCCGCAGGCCACGCGCTGGCATCGAGGCACGGCCTCCGTCGAAGCGCTCGAGCGTCGAACCGGGCTCGAAAGAGAAACGCCAGAACCCCTCGGCACTCGTCAGCACGAAGACGTCGGTCACCTCCGAAGCAGGCAGCGTCAGCACGCCGTCGAGCGCGGCGATCGGAACACGATCGGTGCGGCCAGGCCGCGCCAGAAGCAGGGTCTCGTCGTCGAGAAATGCCAGCCCTTGAATCGATGGACTCTGCGGTTGGATCTGGGCCCAGCGCACGCCTCCGTCTTCGTCGAACACCGACACGCCGTCCGGCAGAGCGGTCACGACCCGCCCCGCTCTCGCGGCAACGGCGATCGGGTATCGGGAGGTGAATGGGTGACTGACGACCAACCCCGCCTCACCGCCATCGAAACGCCAGGCGTCGAACGACGAGCTCGTGAAGAGCCAGAGCATCGAGGGAGACGCGGCGGCCGCGTTGGCGGGAATCGACCTGTTCGCGAACTCGACCGATCTGTTCCTCACGCAGAGCGGCTCGGCGCCCGGGCCGTCCAGCAGCCCCTCGCAGCGCCGTCTCGGCATGTCAGTCCAGCTCCGCGGCGAAGTCTGAATCACCGGCAGCAGCTGCGAGAAGGTGCCAATCGACGGCTCCACCACGATGCGAAGTTGAGCGGCGCTCGTCAGGAACGGAACGAAAGACACCTTCACCGTTCGCACCGTCGGGTCGAAGCCGAGCACCTCGACCCGCGCGGGAATCGGCTCGCTGGCGTCATCGACCAGGGTGACCGAGATCGACTCGAGGCCGACGCGACCGCGCGCGCACTCGAGAAAGGCCGTCACCTGGAACTCGAGCTCGACCGGCCTGTCGGCGATCAGGACATCGACCTCGGTTGGGGACCTCGTCGTGAACACCCGAACGCAGCTCTGGAGCGAGAACGGCCTGACGATCTCGAACTGCGGGGCCGGCCGCTCGGCGCAGGACGTCGACAGCACCAGGAGAACCAGAAACCCGCGCACGAACCGAGCGTGGCGGGCCTGGAACAACGGCGCAAGCGACTACAGCTCGAAGCTGTGCGCGCTCCTGGCCTCGGGCTCGCCCACGGGCAGGGAATCGAAGCCAATGCGCACCTTGAGCCTGCAGCGCGCGTGGCTGTTGAAGCGGTCCATCGCCTCGGTTACGTCGAGCGCCAGCTTCGCGGCGGTGATCGACCGATCGGCCACGGCGTCGGGCAGGCCGATGGCCGCCAGGTACGCTTCACCCACGGCACCGGTGCGAACGAACGCTCCGGCATCGCCCGCGTCTTCGAAACGCTTCGAGATGGCGTCGAGCACGCCGGTCAGCACTCTGGCGCTGGTCCCTTCGGCGAAGCGGGTGAACTTCATCAGGTCTGCGAAGAGCACCATCACCTCGGCGTAGCTCTCGACCACCATGCCGGGAGCGGTCAGCGCCTCGGCGGGCGTGTCGAAGTGAACGGCGATGCTGTTCGGCACGTCTTTCACCAGGCGCTCCGAGGCCATCTGCTCGGCGAGCACCTGCGAGTAGAGCTCCTTCGTCTTGCGGTGCAGGAGTCGCACCTCGAGCATGTTGTGAACGCGCGCGAGCACCTCTGCCAGATCGAACGGCTTGCTGATGAAGTCCCGGGCGCCAGCGTTCAGCGCGCGCACCTTGTGATCGGGGTGCGCCGTCAGGACGAGCACGGGAATGTAGCTGTCACGCTCGATCTGCTCGAGATTCTCCATCACCTGAAAGCCATCCATGCCCGGCATGTGCAGGTCGAGCAGGATGAGATCGAAGGCGTTGACGAGGTGCAGCTCGCAGACCTTGCCCGAGTCGGTGGTCGATGAGACGTCGACGTAGCCAGCCCCCTTGAGGAGTTGCTCGAGCAGGGCGACGTTGGCCTCTTCGTCGTCGACGATCAGGATCTTGCCATTGAGAATGTCATTGGGGCGAATCATCGTCTTCACATCCCTGCCTGGGTGACTACGGGTTGGGTCTTCAACACATCGTCGAGGGCGCGCATGAACTCGGCCACGTTGATGGGCTTGGTGAGGTAGCGGACGAAGCCGGCGGCGAGGCCTCGCTTGACGTCGCCGGCCATGGCGTTGGCGCTGATGGCCAGCACAGGAATGCCAGCGGTGCGCGGGTCGCGCTGCAGCCGTTGGAGCGCCTGATAGCCATCCATTCCCGGCAGGTTCACGTCCATCAGCACGACGTGAGGGTGGTGAGAACGAGCCAGCTCGAGGCCGGCTTCGGCGGTGATCGCGGTCAACAGCTCCATGGCCGGCCGGCGCGCGATGAGCTGCGCGACGAGCTCGAGGTTGGCGAGGTTGTCTTCGACGTAGAGCACCGTATGTCGGCCGTCGCCCTCGCGGGGCTGGCTCGTCGCCATCACGTCGTCGAAGGCGTCCAGGTGAGGCGCGGCCGACGTGGCCAGCTCGAACCAGAACGAGCTGCCCGTGCCGGGGCTGCTCTCGACGCCGATCACGCCGCCCATCATCTCGACCAGCATCTTGCTCATCACCAGGCCGATCCCCGTCCCCTCGACGGTGCCGGCCTCGTGCCCCAGACGATTGAAGGCCTGAAAGAGCTGGGCGAGTTCTTCTTCGCCAAGCCCTTCGCCGGTGTCGCGAACCGTGATGCGCGTGCGCTCCGGGCGTGCCTCGAGCTCGACGTCGATCGACCCGCCGTGCCGGTTGTATTTGACCGCGTTCGACAGCAGGTTGATCAGCACCTGCTTGAGCCGGGTGCGGTCGGCGAGGACGAACTGCGGTGAGGCCAGGGTTGGAAAGGTGAGCGTGAGGCCGCGCTGCTTCGCCTGTTGGCCGATGATGGCCCGGGTCTCGACGAACACCTCGGCCAGACCCACCGGCTCGACCGACAGGGTGAGCTTCCCCGACTCGACGACGGACAGATCGAGGATCTCGTTGACCAGCTTGAGCAGGTACCAGCCGGCCTTGAGGATCTGCTGAATGCTGCCCAGCTGCGACTGCGACGGCGCGGGCATTTCGGTTTCCATCAACTGCGCGAAGCCGAGAATGGCGTTGAGCGGCGAACGGAGCTCGTGGCTCATGCTCGAGAGGAACTCCGACTTCGCCAGGTTGGCCTTGTCAGCGCCCTTGCGGGCCGATTCGAGCTCGATGTTCTTGTCCGAGAGCACGGCGTCGAGGCGTTTGCGCTCGGTGACGTCGCGCGCAGCGGCGAAGACGCCCTGCAGGGTGCGGTCGCGATCGTAGAAGGTGGCCGCGTTGTACGAGACCACCGTCTGCTTCCCGTCGCGGCCGCGCGCAGTCAACTCGTAGTCGGCGACCGTCTTCTCGCTCAAGACCAGCTTGATGCCGGCGGCCGCGCGCTCGGGGTCGGTGAAGTACTGCTTGAAGGGCGCGCCGATCAGCTCGTCGCGGGTGGCCGCGGTGAGCGCCTCCATCTGCTTGTTGACGTCGGTGATGATGCCCGACGGGTCGGTGGTCATCAGCGCGTCGGGGTTCGATTCGAGCAGAGAGCGTGTGTAGAACTGATGATCGCGCAGCCGCTGCGCCAGCTTCTCCTGCTCTGCTTCGAGGTGTTTGCGCGCCGTGTTGTCGGTGCCGATGAGCAGATAGCCGATGGTCTTCCCTGCGGCGCTTCGCAACACAGACACCGCGACGACGGCGGGAAGGCGGCTGCCGTCTTTGCGGATGTAGGTCAGCTCATAGATGTCTTCGATGCCGCGTGTAGCCTTGAACACCAGTGCCTCGAAACCAGGCGTGATCGGCGTGCCGAGTTCGCTGCTCAATGCCTTGGCGCGCTCGATCACTTCCTGCGGGTCGGAGATGTCGGCCGGGGTGATCTTGTTCATCACGTCGGCAGCGGTGTAGCCCAGCATGCGTTCGGCCCCGACGTTGAAGATCTGGATGACGCCCCTCGCGTCCGTGGCGATACTGGAGAAATTGGCGCTGTCAAAAATCGCTTTCTGCAAGGCACCCGCCTTGAGCAGGGCCTCTTCCGCCTGTTTGCGTGCGGTGGTATCCCTCAAAATGCCCGTGTAGTAACGCTCACCGCCCAATGACATTTCGCTGACGGTCATCTCCAGGGGGAACAATCGGCCATCCTTGCGCCGGCCCACGGTCTCGCGGCCGATGCCCATGGCCCGCACTTCATCGCTCACGCTGTCGAAATCAAGCAGCCCGCTGGATGGCCCTCGATCCAGCTCGGGGATGAGGAGGCTGAAGCCTTGCCCGATGAGATCTTCCGAGGCGTAGCCGAACATCCGCTCAGCGGATGGATTCACGGTTTTGATGACGCCCCCCTGGGCGTGAAGGGTGATGATGCCGTCCACCACGGAATTGAGCACCGTCTGAATGAGGGCGGCGCTGTCGCGCAGGGCCTGCTGGGAGGCATATTCCTCCGTGACATCACGGAAGATCAGCACGGCTCCGATCACCTGATCATCGCGGTCACGGATCGGCGCGCAACTATCCGAGATGGCGCACTCGCTGCCATCAAGGGCAATCAGCACCGTGTGATTGGCCAGGCCCAGGATCGTGCCGTGAGCCAAGGTCGCCAGGACCGGGATCGTGGCCGGTTGGCGGGTTTCCTGGTTGATGATATTGAAAACGGCTTTCACCGGGTGGCCGATGGCATTGGCCTGGGTCCAGCCCGTCAGCCGTTCAGCCACGGGATTCATGCGCGTCACACAGGCCATGGTATCGGTGGCGATCACCGCATCGCCGATGGAGTTGAGCGTGACGGCGAAGTTCTGCTCGCTGGCATGCAGGGTGACATTGACTGATTGCAAGCGCCGGTTGGCCTCTTCCTGGAGCTTGAGCAAATGCTCTGTTTCGCGATGAACCAGCTCACGGAGCCGTTGTTGAGTCCGATGATGGATCCAATAGACAAACCAGAGCGCCACCAACAGCGTCAGCACGCTCACGGCCACGATGATGGCAAACAAACGGCCCATGCGCGCCTGGAACGCCGCTTCGATCTGGGCCAGCGCGCCTTCCTGAATCTGGATGTAGGCGCCGATTTCCGTGCGAATCGAATCCATCAAGCGCTTGCCCTGACCACTGCTTACCGCCGCCACGGCGGCGGCTCCATCCTGGTTGCGACGCAACCTGATGACCTGGGCCATGCCTGCCAGCTTGGCCTCCATCAGGGGTGCCAGGGCGTCCAGGTGTACTTGCGCCGCACGGATGTGGGTGCGTTGCCGCAGTTCCTCCAGTTGGCCCTGGACGCTGCCCTGGACAAGCACATACGGATCCAGATAGGTTTCATCTCCAGTCAAGACATAGCCGCGCTGACTGGTTTCGGCATCACTCAGCGAAGACAGCAAGGTCCCCGCGCGGACCAGGACTTCAAAGGTGTGCTTCCGTGCCAGGGCCGCGCCCTTGATCTGGGTGAAGGCCCAGAACGAGGGCACCACCACCAGCGCAACCAGAAGGAGGGCTC
This sequence comes from Myxococcales bacterium, assembly GCA_030681895.1. GTDB lineage: Bacteria > Myxococcota > Myxococcia > Myxococcales > Myxococcaceae > Xiheimicrobium. Next base: position 72,807 of record JAUXRI010000177.1, read on the forward strand.
CGACAAGCGAAGCCATGCTTCTGGAAGTCACTTTCGACGCCCATCCATCCGCAGTATCAGCGGGGATGGAAAGGGCGGGGTCGCGGATGGGTTTGGACATGGGCCGGCCTCTGAAATAACCGCGAATTGGATGGCGGATCGCGAGGCCGATGGTGCGAATGACACCCCACCTAACTTATATCCCGCAAACCTCAGAGGGGACGGAACAATCGTCCGGCCCCTCTGCGAATTCTGGTTACGGAGCGGGTGCGACCACGGTACTCCCGTCAATGGTGACCGCCGTCTGGGCCAGCAGCCTGCCGTTGATTGACGCGCCCGTCCGAAGGGCTACTGCTGTTTGGGTCAGCACGACCCCCTCGCAGTGGGCGGTCGTGCCGAGTTCAACACCACCGGAAACCTGCCAGAAGATGTTCTTGGGAAGAGCCCCCCCGGCCAGGAGGATCTTCGTGCCACTGCTCATGGTCAGAGTCTGGGCGATCTGGAAGATCCAGACGTCCGTGGCACTGCCATTGAGCGTGACATCCACCGGGATCAGCAGACCGGTGCCCCATTTGTAGACGCCCGGGATGAGGGTCATTCCCCCGATGTTTCCAGCACCCAGCTCCGTGACGCCGGGTGCGCGCCCCGCAGCATCGGTGAAGGCAAGCTGCATGTCGCCGATGGCCGTGGTCAGATTCGACGGGGTGGGCACCGCATAGTCGGCCGCATACACCTTCCCGACGACCTGTGTGGAAGTTGAGAACACATTCGTGGCATCCGCGATCAACGAGAATCCCGTGATGTAGGTGGCCGCGGCGGGGCTGACGCCAATGTTTCCCGTGACGGCCGAGGCCGGCACGGTCGAGATGCCACTTTTTGCGAGAATCGCAAAGGTACCGGCTGTTCCGAGATCCACGGGGAGCCCGGCCGCCAGGGTGGTGCCAGTGGTAAAGCTCCAGGTGTGCGCCGCCGCGAGGGCCACGCCCGAGGCGCTCTTGGCCCCGGTGGTGATCGTCGCGGTGTACACGCTGTTGCTGGCGAGGTGGGCCGCCGGCCAGAACACGGCCTTCGCATTGGCGTAGATCACCGTGCCCGGGATCGGCGTTGCCGCCGTTCCGGAGGTCAGGGTGAAGGTCGTTGTGCTGAGCGTGGCGCTGCTCATCGCCTCGCTGAAGGTGACGCTGGCGTTTTCGTTGATGGGGACACCGGTGCCGCCGCTGAGGGGGGTGTTGGAAAGGACCGTGGGCGCCTTCGGGGGTGGGGGCGGAGCCTCCACGCTAGAGCCTCCACAGGCGATGAGCGAGAACAGCAGCAGGAAAGCGGCTCCTGGTATCAAACAAGACCTTTTCAAATTCGATATCATGGCCAAACCCCATGGTTGTCGTGCGTGATGGCAAGGGAATAGCACCCCGACCGCCGGTGGGGTGGGGAGCATCCAATCTGTGGTACAAGCGAATGTTGTTCCAATACAATAAATATATTATTTATAACAATTTAAATAAATATTTTGCATCCACCAAAAGCAAACAATCAATCATAGTGAAGTGCTGCCTGCTTCAATTTGAACGGTCCAGCCAGCCAGGAGCGCGCCATCCAGAAGGCCAGCCTGACGAGGCGCTGACTTGTCCTCACTTTAAAAGGTTGCCGTACGACCGCTCGCGGCGCGGCTCGTCGCATCGCCTGGGGGGAATCCAGCAAAAATTCGGTTATCCAGGCGCCCCGGGTATGTCCGGAAGGACCGGATGATTCTCTTCGTACCTTCGATCCACCGAGATCTCGGCCGCGATGGCCGCCGCCTCTTCCACAGCCACACCCTCGGTGCGGCGCTCGTACTCTTCCTCCGCGAGGTCATCCCGGGCACGCTGGGCGGTGGTCGCGACCTGCTCCTGCTCCCCCGGCAGCTCCACCCTCAATTCTTCGATGAGCATCATGATCGTCGCCGCCACCGGCAACGCCAGGAGCGCGCCGAGCAGCCCCATCAGGGTTCCCCCCGCCATGAGCGCGAAGAGCACGACCGAGGACGGAAGGCGTAGCGCCTGCCCATAGATCCTGGGAACAAGTACACGGCTCTCGAACTCCTCGTACGCCAGCATCATCGCGAGGACGATGGCCGCGGTCGTGGCGCTTTGACCAAGGGCTGCCAGGACCGCCGGTCCGACCGAGAGGATGGCGCCGATGTACGGCAGGACATCCGCGACACCCGCGAACACCGCCAACGCCATCGCATTCTCCACGCCGCACGCAGTCAAGAGGACAAACGTGAAGGAGCCTATGAGCGCAGACGTGACCAGCTGCCCTCGGATATAGGCGCCGACGATGGTTTCCAGGTTCATCATGACGCGGGAAAGACGCATGTGGTGCGTACGGGGAATGACCGCGAAGAGCCCACCGCGCAGCCGATCGCGATCAATCATGATGTAAAGCGCGAGAAAGATGGCGCTCATTCCGTAGGCGGCCACCTCGAAGACGCGCAACGAGTAGGCGAACGCCGTCGCGCCAAGATTGTTCCCCGGGCCATCGTACCTCAGGTTCCGCAGCCAATCCGCGAGCGGTGCGCTGATCTGGAATTGGCCGAGATAGTCCGCCAGGCCCGAGCGAAAGACCGGCTCCCGCTCAAACAACGATGTGGCCTGGGCCAGCAGCGATGGGATCGTAATCGTCACGATGAGGATCGCGGCGATGGAGACCATGCTGAAGACGAATGCAATCGCAAACCAGCGCCTAACCCGCCGCGCCTCCAGCCAGCTCACCGCAGGACTCATGGTCCCGACGATGAGGAGCGCCACGGCCAGTACCAGGACGATCGGCCAAAGCCGAATGAACAACCATACCGAGGCCCCGGCGAGGATCAGCATGATGATCGTCGAAGGCGATACCTCGAAGCGCACCGTACGCGCCTTGTGGTCTGTCGAGCGCCGCCGCTCCAGGAGGGGCGGGGAAGTCGAGTGGGGTGGCTGGGGGGGCGTGACGGAACCACCGACCCTATCCGATTTGACTTCACTTGGCACGGATGGCTCCTGCGCGTTGGACGGGCGCGACCTCATGTACTTGGGTACTCCTGGGGAGGGAATTCAGTGGGTGGATGGATGGATATCCGGCATCCACGCCGGTGAATCACTTCCAGCCCCCGGTCCTTAACGCACTTATTACGCCAAAAATTAACATTAATAAAAACATAAACTTAGAACACATCTTCGTTCGATTTGACGGAGGCTTCCAATCAATATGAAGCGCCCTCTCCATCAATGAGAGGGGCTTGCGCGGGTCCTAAAAATGCCCGGCGGCATTTTCTAACCGGAGGTGTCATTCCCCTGGGGTCGCGGTCGAAAAAGGGGACGACCGCACATCAGGGGAGCCCCGGTGAACATGTCCGATCCCATCCGCTCGATCCGCCGCTTGGCACTGGGCCTGGCCCTTGTGGGAGTCGTCGCGGGGCCGGTCCAGGCTCAGGCCACGGTGGGGGTGCCTTGCGCCGTCAGGATCCGCCCCCTCGCGGCGGCCGACTACGACCCCTCGACGGAGGTGCTTCTGCGGGGCCGGGTGATCGGACGCGAGAACGGACTGATCCTGCTTCGAATCACCGCCGGAATCGTGCGGGTGGATGCGGGTGCCTGGGGCGGGTCTGCACCGTACGAGGCCGCATCCACCGTCGAGATCCTCGCCTCCAAGCGCCAGGAAGGCGGACACCAGCGGTTCCTGGCGCGGGAGATCCGCCAGGACAGTGGCAGCGTGATGATCAGGGATGCCCGGGGCGTCCCCCTTCCGGAGACTGCCCGGCTGTAGGCCCCGATCACCGGGGACACGGCTTCATTCAACTCCCATCACCCCGGATCCAGTTTTTGGGGTTCGGGTCAGAAATATAGATGGGAAGGCAGTCCGGACACAGCCCATGGGAGATCTTCAACTCCGATCGCTGCGTGATGAAGGTTTCAAAGGTGAGCCATTTCCCCTGTTCATCACGGATGTTCTTGCAATGGGCACAGGTGGGCAGAATGCCCCGAAGGGTATGGATCTCCTGCTTGGCGCGATGGAGTGCCACGTGGACATGCACCCGGGCGAGCAGTTCGGGGATCCGGAAGGGCTTGGTGACATAGTCCACGGCCCCCGTTTCGAGCCCGGTGAGGATATCGTCGGACTCCGCCTTGGCGGTGAGGAAAATGATGGGAATACCCCGGGTGTCTGGATCCGCCTTGAACCTCCGGCAGGCTTCAATCCCATCCATGCCCGGCATGAGGATATCCAGCAGGATCAAGTCGGGTTTCTCCTTGGCAGCCAATTCCAGGGCCTGCTGGCCATCCACGGCAAGAGCCAGCTCGTACCCCTGGCCCTCCAGGATCTTGGCGAGAAGTTCAAGATTCTCTGGCGTGTCATCCACCGCCAGAATCAGGGGGCGCTTCGCGTATTCCACTGACCACTCCTTCTGTTCTATTCCTCGTCGTTCCCCCTGCCGCACCTTCCGTGCCGAATTTGTGCTGTGTCGCAACTCATTGAAAACACTACATGAATGCATGGTCCTGGCGCCATTCGCGATCCCGCCTGATTCGAGTGTTCCATCAGAATGAATTTATGATTCCGTCAATTCGAACGAGCGACCCCGAATCGCATCGGCCATCTGAACCAGCGCGCCCAGGTCCACCCAGAGAATCCTTCGAATTGAAGGTGATGGCCATTCATTTTGATTGGAAGCGATGCGGTAGGGAGTTGGTTCTAATTGTTCAAATTATTGATAATATTATTTTTATAATTTGGCCTAGAAAATGCGGATCCAGTGATTGGTTCTCTCTCAAGGCGGGGTAAACCATCACAAGAAGGAGTACAAGATGACAAACAAGATGATTGTCCTGATGTCCGCGGTCTTCATGTTTTCTGCCTGCGTGGTGGCGCCCAGGCACGGAGGCGGTTTGACCATCATCCCGATCCTGCCCACCATCGTCGAAATTGATGATGATGCCTACTACGCTCAGGGCGGCTATCACTACTTCTATTCGGATGATCGTTGGTACTACTCCGATTCAAGAAATGGCCGCCGGTCGGAACTGCCGAGATCCCATTGGCCCCGTGAAACCCGGCGCCGGGGGCATTCGCGGTAACGCGGTCCCTTCCTTTCTCGCGGACGCATGGCGAGCCAACCCTTGAGGCTTCTTCCCCTTGAGGACGGCGGGGCTCCCTTTTCCCCAATATCATCCCCCTGTTTATCTACCCATTCAGAAAACGGAAGGCGCCATGAAACCCAATAACATCCTTGCCATTGTGCTGATCGCCCTGGGAATTGCGGCCTTTGCTTATCAGGGCATTACCTACACCACCCGGGAGAAGGTCGTGGATCTCGGCCCCATCCAGGTGACGGCTGATAAAACCAAAACGATTCCACTACCGCCCATTGTGGGTGTCCTCGCACTCGCGGGTGGCATCGTGCTGCTGGTCCTTGGAAACAAGAAAAGCTGATGATTTGTAAACGTCATCGGCCCCCCGCGAAGATCTCAGAAATATAACGAAAGGAAGATATATGTTGGGAACCATCTTGATTGTCGTCTTGGTTTTGATGCTGATAGGCGCCATGCCCCGGTGGCCCCACAGCAAAGACTGGGGGTACTACCCGAGCGGCGGGCTGGGTGTGGTCCTGATCCTTCTGATCCTTCTGCTGCTGATGGGTCGGATCTAGTGGTGCCCGCTCGAAATAGCTGGATCATCCTGCCCACTCCCGGGCACCACGTGGCGGGGGTCTGGGGGCACGGCAGTGCCCCCAGCGGGGTGACAGCCCCAGCGCGCCTGCGCGATGGGGCGCCAGAGGGGCCATGCCCCGATGCCCATAGATCCTGGCCAACGCATGCGTTGGCCAGGGGAAGTGCACCTCGCCATCACCCCGTTGATCCAGGTATTTCAGGCGAGGTGCACTAGCGGGTTGAGCCTCCCTGATGAGGGGCTCGGCACCCCTGGCCAGACAGGGCACCCCCATGGCTGAAAGGCTGGGAAGCGTGATGTGGTGGGAGAACCTGTGGCACGGCCTATGAATATCCCGGGAGCTTCCTTGGGCAGAACTCGAAGTCCCAGAACCTGCCTCATGGGCGTCTTGCTGGCGCTGGTCCTGCCCCTCCAGGCCGCCAAACCCACCAGGCCCGCGAAGCCGTGGAAGGCACTGGAGGCCAGCAAGGTTTCCATCGGAAAGATCGAGGTGGAGATCGGGGATGTGTTCGATCTCTCCAGGCCTGACGAAAACATCTGGATTGGCCGGTGGGCCAACCGCCTTCATATCTCCACGAGGGAGGGGGTCATCCGGAGGGCCCTCCTCTTTGCAGAGGGGGAGCGGGTGCGGGAGCGGCGGATCTATGAGACCGAGCGTCTCCTGCGTGCGCTGCCCTTCGTGAAGAGCGCGCGCATTGATCCAGTGCTCCAACCCGACGGGACCGTGGTGGCCCGGGTTCGGGTCCGGGACGCCTGGACGACCCAGGTGAATGCGGGCTACTCGCAGGTGGGAGGCCAGAAGTCTCTGTTCCTGGAGATTGACGAAAAGAACTTCCTGGGTATGGGCAAGAGCGTGGCCTACGATTTTTCCAGGGACCATGAGCGCAGCACCTGGGGCTTTTCCTACGGGGATCCCCAGCTCTTTGGAAGCCGGTGGACCCTGGGAGCGCACATCCAATACCTCTCCGATGGGTTCGTGCGGAGCTTCAACCTGGAACGGCCCTTCTTTGCCCTGGACACCCCCTGGTCCACGGGTGTGGCCATGTCCCAGAGGCGGTCCAGCCTCTACCTCTACGATCAGGGGGTCGAGATCTTCCAGGCCCCCTTCGATCAGGATGAGGTCCGATTGACGGGGGCCTGGGCCCTTCACCAGCCCGGGGATCGGGTCTGGCGGGGGGGCCTCCTCCTCAAGCGCCAGGACACCCGCTACGGGCCCATCACCACGACCGGTCCCTCGGGATCCCTGCCTCCGCCCCTCCTGAATGACCGGCGCCTCCGAGGGCCGGCCCTCACCCTCTCCACCCAGGAGGATGCCTTCGAAAGCTTCGAGGACCTCCTGGGCATGGACACCCCAGAGGACTACAACCTGGGCTGGACAGGTGATGTGGAACTGGGAACCTACAGCCGATCCTGGGGTTCCTCCATGGCCGCCCCCTTTTTCCGGGTCCGTGTGAGCAAGGGCTGGTCCCCCTCCAGCGAGGACCTCACCCTCCTGACGGCCTCCTGGGATGGCCGGAAACCCGCCACGGGCCTGGAGGACAGCCACCTGGGTCTCTCCCTGGTGCAGTACCACAAATTAACCCCGAATCAGATCCTTGCGGCCATGGCGGTCGTGGATCTGGCCCGCCGCCCGGATCCCGAACGCTGGTACTACCTGGGGGGCGACCAGGGCTTGAGGGGATTCCCCAACCAGCTCCATCCCGGGGATGCTCGCTGGAGCGCCTCCTTCGACTATCGGCTTCTGACGGAACAGCGCTGGTGGGGGCTCGTGAGACTGGGGTACAGCGCCTTCGTGGACGTGGGCTCCATCCGCCGGATGGATGGACAGGGGTGGTCCCGGGCCTACGCCGATGTGGGCGTCGGCCTCCGTCTGGGCAACCTCAAGAGCTCTGCGGGCCGCGTGATTCTTCTGAGCGTCGCCGCACCCCTGAACCGCGAACCCTACCAGTCCCGCTGGCAGATCACCGTCGGCAACACCATGCGCTTCTGATGGGATGTTGGTCGGAGCGAAGAGATTCGAACTCTTGACCCCCTGCTCCCAAAGCAGGTGCGCTACCAGGCTGCGCCACGCTCCGATGGGGTCAGTGTAGCCCTACTTGCCGCTGATCGCGACGCTGCGGAGGTTCAGGCCGGCGCGCTGGAGGTCGAAGAGCTTGCCGGCCAGGCCCACGAGGAGCTGGGTTTCCATCTCCTCCCGGCCGCGCTTGGTGGCGCCGGCGGGGGGGATGGCGGCAATATCGGCGGCGGTGCGGGTCCTGGACCAGGCCAGATCCATGGCAAAGGAAACCTTCTTGTCCTGGCTGGCCAGTTCCCCGGCGACACTGGACATGCGTCCGTCACCGCCATAGCCGATCCGCAGCCAGCCTGGGCCTTCGAAGCCGCGGCTGCTGTTGGCCACATTGACGGACTGGAGCTTGCCTCCCTCGCCGTAGCTGAACTCCATGCGGGTATGGATGCCCTGCTCGTCGTTGCGGAAATCGAGCCGCTGAGGCTGCTTGGTGGCTTTGTCCACGGCGACCTCGAGCTTGCCGCGCTTCCAGAAGCCCAGACTCTGGGCCAGGCTTTGTTCGCGCTTCTTGGCATCCCAGCCCTGGGTCGGGGCATTGAAGACCAGCCGCTGAAGGGTGCGACCGCCGCTGGTTTCCTCCCCCGCCAGGCTGGCCTTGAAGGTGGGGGCGTCAATGTAGACGGCCTTGATATCGTTCAGGGTCTGGCGGAACCAGGCCATGTAGGTGGTCGGCGCATCGGAGGGGGGCAGGTCCACCCGGGTGGTGTAGGCGTTCTGCTCCTTGCTGTAGAGGAAGCCGCGGTTGCCGCGACGGGCGTACAGAAGGGTGCCGAAGTCCCCGGCCAGATCGGTCTTGAAGTCGCCATTGGCGAAGTAGACGCCCTTGACCCGGAGGTTGGCCTGGCCACCCTGGCTGTTGCCCTTGACCTGGCCTTCGCTGAGGGTGTCCACCTTCTGGTTGACCACCGCCCCGCTGAGGGCCACGCCCAGGGTTCCCTGCATCTGGACAGAGGAAACGCCCTGGTAGGGCTGGCCGAACCAGCCTGCGTCCACGGCCTCGAGGGTCTGCCGCAGCCCCTGGCGGGCGGCTTCCGCCTCGGGGGTCGTCTTGACGGCGGCCTTCGCAGAAGCCTTGGGAGAGGTCTTCGCGGTGGCGGGCCGGGGGGCCTTGGCCGGCGTCTGGGCCGGGAGGAGGGTAACGGCGAGCAGGATGGGCAGGACGGATGGGCGCATGGGGAACCTCGGCGGGCTAGCGATGAGGATGTCGGGGGGGGGACTTTGGTTCCGGCCGGGCCTTGGCGAAACAGACCCGGCATAGGGCCTTGGCCGGATCCTCTGGCACGAAGGGCAGGTACTCCTGGGCGCCGCAGGCCGCGCAGGTGATGTGGGTGAGGATGCGGGCCGTATCCTGTCCCCCCTTGCGCTTGTAGACGAACGACCGCCGGTAGCAATCCGGGCAGAGGTAGAACTTCTGGGCCGATTCGACCCGGAAGCGCACCCCGCACTCGGAGCAGATCTTTTCCCGGGGGGCCTTGGGGTCCGGCGGGGCCACCGGGGCCCGCTTGGTCAGCAGGACGGGGGGGCGGCTGGGGGCCGGATCCGGAACCGCATCCCCGGAAACGGGATCGTTCGAGGTTTTGGGCCCTTTGATCATCGTGTTGCTTCCCCTGCGGCCGGGGCCGAAGGATCAGGGTACCCCATCCCGGGGTGGGCCGCGAGTTGGGAGCCCCGAAGTCTGGCATCCTGGGCGCATGTCCCTCCCCGCCGATCTCCTGGAGCCCCTGCGCCGCGGCGAGCACCGGGCCCTGGGCCGGGCCATCTCCTGGATGGAAAACGGCCATCCGGGCGCCCGGGATCTCATGGCCCGGCTTTGGCCCCACCTGGGGCGGGCCGCCGTGATCGGCATCACGGGCCCCCCCGGTGCCGGCAAGAGCACCCTGACGGACCAGGTGGCCCGGGCCCTGCGGGCCGAGGGCCAGAAGGTGGGCATCCTGGCCGTGGATCCCTCCTCCCCCTTCAGCGGCGGCGCCATCCTGGGCGATCGCATCCGCATGCAACGCATCGCGGCGGATCCCGGCATCTTCATCCGGAGCATGGCCACCCGCGGCGCCCTCGGCGGCCTGGCCCGGGCCACCCAGGACGCCATTGATCTGCTGGACGCCGCGGGCTTCGACACCGTGCTGGTCGAAACCGTGGGCGTGGGCCAGGACGAAGTGGACGTGGTGAGCTGCGTCCAGACCTGCTGCGTGGTGCTGGTGCCGGGCATGGGCGACGAGATCCAGGCCATCAAGGCCGGCATCATGGAAGTGGCGGATCTGTTCGTCATCAACAAGGCCGACCGGGAGGGGGCCGATCAAGTGGAGCGGGAGCTGGAGGCCATGAAGTCCCTCGCCATGGCCCAGGCCTGGGATCCCCCCGTGCTGCGCACCGTGGCCCCGCAGGGCGAGGGGGTGGCCGAGCTCCTGCTCGCTTTGCGGGACCACGGCCGCTGGCTCCGGGACCATGGCGGCCTGGCCCGCAAGGCCAGGGAGCGGGCCCGGCTGCGTTTCGAATCCCTCCTGGCCGAAGCTGCGGTGCGCCGGGCCAAGGCCCAGGCGGGGCCCGCGCGCGTGGAGGCCGCCCTCCGCGGCATCGCCGACCGGACCCTGGATCCCTACAGCGCCGTCGCCGGGATCCTGGACGAAGGCTGAGGGCGCGGCCGGAACCACAGATCCACCACGGCGTCTGGTGTGTTGGGGATCTCGCCCATATAGCGCACTTCCCCTCCGTCAGCCTCCGACTTCGAGACGCGCGCGGGGTCCTTCAGGCGCAGAGCCATCGCCGTCCGGGCATGCACCAAGTCCATGCGGACACGCACGAGATCCTTCAGGATGGCCATCTCGGGCTTGGGTCTCTCCCAGGGGACGGGCCGGCGCTCGGTTCCATATTGGGCGAGAGCTTTCGCATCCAAGTCGTCAGTCTTGTTCCGAAGGCCCAGAGATCGCAGGAAGGCGCTGGTCTGGACGGGGTTCACGATGGCGATATGCAGGCCGGGGTCCAGGTCGAGAAGCCAAGTCGCCAATTCCTCGGCAAAGGTGGCTGTGGCCTCCATGACGAGGCCGATATGACCGTCCGGCCCAGCGTTGCCCCGCAACCAGGCGAGGAGGGCGCGGGCACCGTCCTCGCAACGCGGGAAAGAACGCACACGCATCGCTCGGAATTCCTCGTGCCCCCAGATGGCCGCTTCGAAAGTCGCCTTGGCCAGGTCGATGCCCGCCCAAAACAAGGCGTGAGGTGGGTGCTGACTCTTCATGGGGCCTCCCATTTCGTCCGGGAAAGCCTATGTTTTCAAACGTGGGCGCCATGACCACTCTTGCAAATGCGGCAAGTCAACCAAGGTTGTCACCGGTCCTCCGGCGTGCCACGGGAAGGGGGATGGGCTGAATCTCTCTCTCGGCGATTATCTCAGCGCCATGAACGGAATCGGCACCATCCCCCCGTTTGAAACACGGA
>JAUXRI010000186.1 GCA_030681895.1 Myxococcales bacterium
GCAATACACCGAGCCGCTCCCCACGACGGCGAGCCTCGGCGGACTCACGTTCTCCTCGAGCATGGCGCAGGCGTACCTGCTCTCCGCGCTCGACCTGCGCTGGGCACACGGCAAGGTGCTCGTCGAAGGCGGCCTCGCCAACCCCATCTCGATGGCGCAGCCCAACTGCGTGACGTCATTCCTCGGCGACACCTCGAGCGCGACGGCCGTACTGCGCCAGCTCTCCACCGTCGTGCACGAGTGCGGACACTTCTACGACCTCGGGATCTCTCCAGGCTCGTCATCGGCCTACGTGCTCGCGCCCGCGTTGCAGCGAACGTGCGCCAGCGGAGACACCACCGCGCGCGGCGGCCGCACCTTCGCCCGCAGCCTCATCAAGAGCGACACCCACTACGTCATGCGTCCTGCGTGCATCAACATGAGCTCGTCGAGCTGTGACTTCTACGCAGACGTCTACCTCGACGGCAGCCCCACCAACTCCACCTTCGAGAGCGGAGACCAGGGCTTCAACTCGCTGCTCGAGGAGGCGAACCAGTACGTGAACTCCATCGCCACCGCGCTCGCGGTTCGTGACGTGTACCAGTCGACTCGGGTGAGCGAGCGCGACGGGATTCTCACCTTCATGTGGTACCTCGAGCGCTACCTGCAGCTCGCGCGCACGACGTATCCACAGGCGTACGCGACGCTCACGCAGGACGCGTGCTGGCGAGAGGCGATCCTCACGGTGTGGGACCGCGCGTGGTTCTACCTGCAGGCCTCGGCGCCGTACGCGTCCAACCTCGGCATCAACGACGCGAGGCTGCGCACGCTGGTGGAGACGCCGTCACTGCTGACCGAGATCGACTCGCTGCGAACGCTGCACTGCAACTGAGTCATCGCGCCGGCGCCGCCACTCGCATCGAGGCGAGCACGGCAGCGCACGTCGCGCGGCTCCCTCGTCGCTCACGCTCGTCGCCGAGGGTGGTGATCATCAGGCCAACCGTCTCCTTTTCACGTCGAAGCGCGTAGGCCTCCACGTGTGGCGGGCCCGCGAGCTGCGCCACCTTCCCCATCGCCGTATCCGATGGAATCGTGCCCTCGAAGGTCGCGCCCTCGAAGGTGCCGAGCGTGCTCTTGAACGTCGACGCCGTCTTGCCGCGCGCCTTGAAGACGTTCTCCATCGTCTCCACCCAGGCCTCGGGCTCCAACGCGAGGTTGAAGACCTGCACCATGCACGTTCCGTCGAAATCGAACTCGTCGAAGGACACCTGCCGGAAGCCCTCATGCTCGCTCGGCTCGGCGTTCCAACTCGCTGGCACCGTGAAGGTGTACCCGACGGCGGTCACGGTCTTCGGCTCGCGCTTGCAGGCAGCGAAGGCGAGGCAGGCAAACACCAACGGCAGGAGTCGCGTCATGACCGCGGGTGTACGCGATCGGGCGGAAACCGCCCCATTCGTGACACTCGTTTCGGCACGCGAAGCTGAAGTAAGCCGAGCCGCATGCGACTCCTGACGCTCCTTGTGGTGACTGCTTGCTCGAGCGGCTGCGCGCTCTTCATCGAGGGCCTGGAGCCGCGGCCCAACATTCCGCCCGTCACCGATCCCGCGCCCATCACCATCACGCTCGCGCCCGAGGTGAAGCAGGAGCAGTCGCTCGAACTCTCGAACGGCGCCACGCTCGAGGTCCGCAGCTTCCGCGGAGACATCAAGCGCGGGTTCCTCGCTGGCTTCCCCGGCGCTACGCAGCAGAAGGCGCCGCTCTCCATCGCGTTGCTCACCGTCGAGCCGTCGTACGAAAACCTGAACGTCGCGGGCATCGCCCGCCTTCGCTTCCGCGGCACGGTCGACAGCGCCGACGGCACCCTCATGTCCTTCGCTGGCAAGGTGGAGTCGCCCATCTGCGCCAACTCCATCTCGAGCTGCTTCACCACCGCCATCGAGGCGATGTTCGAGCGCATCTACGCCGAGCTCGCGAAGCTCAAGACGGCGCCGAAGCCCGCACCGCCTCCGACCCCGACGGAAACGTGACCCACAGCGCGCGGGAGCTGATTCCGGTACGGTGCCTCCGTGACGACGATTCGACGAGGCGGAGCTCCAGCACCAGTCGGCCGACCAGCAACCCCCGAGGCACCTTCCGCGCCTGCTGAGACGGCGAGCCCCACCGCCGCGGGCTGGGCGCCGGGCACGCGCCGCGACACCACCGCCGCCACCATCGCCTCTGCCGCCACCGCCGCGACCGCGCTCGCTCCACAGCTCGGAGCCGTCGCGACCGCGCCCATGCTCAAGGCCCTCGGCACCGGCGTCGCCACCCTCGACGTCCCGCTCAAGGCCGGCACGTACTCCCTCAACGGCATCTCCTTCACCGTCAAGCCCGGCACCGTCGCGCGCGTCGACGTGCAGGTGAAAGACGGAGAGCTCGTCGCTGCAGGCAACGGCAACACCGGCACGCGCGTGAAGCTCAACCCGCCGCTCGATCTCCCAGGCTGGGTGACGGGTAACGGCGTCGAGCTCCGCGGAGCCGGCGCGCAGCAGAAGTTCGAGGCCGAGCTCGGCGGCTTCTTCGACCTCAGCTTCAAGGCGAAGAAGTTGAGCGACCTCGTCTCCACCGGCGACGCGCGGCCTGCCACGCGCCCATCCACCTCGAGCGCACAAGGCGGCGTCACCGCGCTCGCCGAGCAGCTCGTCGATCTCTCGAAGGTGAAGGTCGACGCGAAGGTGACCCTCAAGGAGTCCTCCCTCGACATCGGCGGCGCGACCGTGAAGGTCGATCAGTCGACGACGTTCTCCGTCAAGGGTGACGGCAACGCGCTCGCCATCTCGGGCCACGTCGCGCTCGATGGCTTCTCGCTCGACCAGGGCGGCGTCGCGCTCACCAGCAAGACCGGCGGCAAGGCCGAGCTCTCCGCCACGATGACCCGCGTCGCCGACGGCTATCAGGTCGACTCGAAGCTCTCCGGCGTCGAGCTCACCGTCGACTCGTTGACCAGCACGCACCCCAGCGCCGTCGTCCCCGGGAAGATGGACACCATCTCCCTCGGGCCCACGCAGCTGCGCGACGGCGAGGTGCGCCTGCAGACGAAGCTCGGCCTCAACGGGCTCGCGCCCACCGGCGTGCAAAAGCCCACCGTCGCGCTCTCGTTCAACGGCACCGGCACCATCAGGAACGCAGAGCTCACGGTGAAGGACGCGAAGGACTCCTCCACTGCGTCACTGAGCGGCGCGTTCGACGGCCGCGTCTCCATGGCGCCCGGCAAGGTGACGTTCGACGCGAAGCTCACCGGCGCGCACGTCGACGTTCGTGATCTGCAGCAGACGGTCGCGGGCAACCAGCTCAGCATCGTGCACGCGAAGGCCGACGGAGACGTGCGCTTCTCGAACACCTCGGGTGCCTTCTCCATCGACGGGAACGCGCGCAACATCGACATCGTCGTCGACGACTTCAAGGGCGGCGCCGGCAACGTCACCGCCGACCTCGGCCGCACCTCCGTCACCGGAGAGGGCTCCTTCCACGTCGGCAAAGACGGCGTGCGCACCGAGGGCAAGCTCAAGGGCAGCGCCACCATCGACTCCGCCACCTTCGCGCAGGGTCAGGGGAAGTCGGCGTCGCTGGGCGCCTCCACCGTGTCCGGCGAGCTGACGAAGCTCTCGCTCGGCAAAGGCGCTGCTGATCTGCGGCTGCAACAGGTGACGGCCGACCTCGACGTGAAGAAGGCCTCGCTCGACGTCGGCCAGGCGAACGTGCGCGGTGGAGGCCGTGTCACCGGCACCGGCAACCTCGTCCTCGACTCCAACGGCCTCTCGCTCGACGGCAAGGCGCAGGTGTCGATGAAGCTGTCTGACGGCACGGTGCACTCGAGCACGGTCGACCTCTCGCTCGCGCCCGGCAGCGGCGCCGAGCTGAACATCAACGAGCTCTCACTCGGCAAGGTCTCGACGGTGAAGGTCGGCCCGGGCAGCAGGCTCGACGCGGTCTTGAGCTCCGGCTCGCTCAAGGTGGGCAACGACACCGTCGAGTTCGAGGCCGGCAGCCGCGCGGAGCTGCAGGTGCGCTCCGTCGACGTCTCGCAGGGCAAGACCGACCTGCGCGGCTCGGTGAAGATCGACGCGAAGGTGAAGGCCGGCGCGCTGGGCCTCGACCGCTCCACCATCGCCGGCGTGAAGCTGCACCCCACTGACGTCGAAGGCCGCGTGAAGCTCTCCATCGACGACGCGCACCTGTCGGATGATCGCCTCTCGTTCAAGAACGCGCAGGTGACGCTCGATGCACGCGTCGGCCGCACCATCGGCGTCGCGACGCCCGGTCAGCCTGGCCTTGGTTCGCTCCAGGAGCCCGTGCCCGTGGTGTCGGTCGCCGACGTGAAGAAGACCTCGGCCGCGCAGCTCGCCGGCATTCAAGCGCCCTCGCCCGCGGGCTCTCCGGTCGAAGCGCTCAAGCTGCTGCGTCAGGGCACCGTCAACGCGAGCGTGCCGCTGCAGGGTGCCATCGAGGTGCTCGGCGCCGAGGTGCTGAAGTTCCCACCCGGCGCGAAGCTCGACCTCGCCCTCTCGGTGAAGGACGGCAAGATCGTCGCCGCTGACACGCTCGCCACCGTGAGCGGCGGCATCAAGGCGGCCGGAGTCGAGCTGCTCGGCGTGCACCTCGACGAGCAGCATCGCGTGCACGCGGACGTGAAGGTCGGCGGCAAGAGCTTCAGTGTTCCGCTTCCCGGCGTACGCGTGCCGGCAGACATGGAGCAGCTCGGCGCGACGGCCTCGAAGACCGTGGGTCGCGGCGGTGGTGGCGGCGATGGCCCCGACTTCGTCGATCTCTCGCGCGCGCAGCTCGACGTCTCGAACGCGACGTTCTCCAAAGGCCGGCTTGGCGTGCCCGGCGGCGCCATCGAGCTGGCCGAAGGCTCGACGTTGTCGTTCCACGGCACCCCGCTCGCTGGAGAGTTGACCGGCTCAGTCGCCCTCGACGGCGTGACGGTGGCGCGTGACGACGTGGCGTTGAAGGGCGGCCCCGGCCGCGGAGAGCTCCGGCTCGCGTATCGCCGCGAAGGCGACAAGGCGCTCGTCGACGGCGCCCTCACCAACCTGTCGATGTCCACCGAGGCCGTCGTGCGCAAGTCGGCGAACGGCGATTACGTCTCGCTCGGCAAAGGCAAACTCTCGGGTGGCGCCCTCTCGCTCCACGCCGAGGTGCCCGTCGACGCGCGCGGCATGCCGAAGCTCGATGGCCTCCCCACGCTCAGCAACACGTCCGTCACCGTCGGCTCGTTCGTCGGTGATCTCAAGAGCGCGCGCATGACGGCCGGCGCCGAGCGTGGTGGCTCCGTGCAGCTCGGCCCCAGCCACCTCGAGGGCGCGATGTCGTTCAGCGAGGCGAAGGGGCTCACCCTCAAGGGCACCGTCGACTCGCTCGATGCCGAGATCTCCGACGTGAACGTGAAGCAGCCGGGGCGCTCCGTCGCCATCGAGCGTGGCCGCCTCAAGGGCCGCGCCGGCACCGTCGACCTCTCGCCCGGCCGCGTCGCCGTCGATGCGAAGCAGCTCTCATGGGACGTCACTGCGCGCGAGCTCTCCGCGACTCCGGGGCAGACGACGTTGAAGGCAGGCCAGGTGCGCGTCACCGGTGAAGGCCGCTTTGCGTACGACTCGCAGAAGGACCTGCGCGTCGAGGGCCGGCTGCACGTCGAAGGTCGGGCGAACAGCGACACCCGCCTCAACCGGAGCGTCACCATCAACCGGAAGTCCGGCGTCAGGGTGAACTGAAGCCGTCGCGACGCGGGGAATGCGCAGGCCGCTCGGCTGCGATCTCCACCGTGAAGCCCATCGGTGCAGGTGTGTCATCGCGACGACCGTTGCGAGCGCGCTCCTGGTGCTCCCGCTGCGTGACGAACGTCCTCGCTGCGCGCTGGGATGAGCGAAGAGCCGAACTCCGATGACGATGGCTGCATCCGCGCGACCCACACCGTGACTGAGGACATCCACCGACGCCCTCGGCGCGACGAGGGGCGCCTCCCACAGCGTGCGTCGCTGCAGGGTCGAAAACCGCACCAGTCGTGACACTCGTTTCGGCGGACGACGCACGGGAGCAGCTACACTCCGCGCCCATGCGACGACTTTTCCCGCTGCTGCTCGCCGCCGCTGGCTGCATCGACCTCGAGCTGCCGGAGCCGCCGGGACCGGGCTCCATTCAGGGCACGCTGGTGTACTTCCGGCCCGGCCGCGCGACCCCGGTGCCCGCCGTCGGCGCGAAGGCGCAGGTGCGAAAGACGAGCCTCAGCGCGACGGCGAACGCGGACGGCTACTTCTCCTTGAGCCCCATTTCCCAGACCGAGGGCGAGCTGCTCGTCACGCTCGACCTCGACGACGACGGGCGGCCCGACCGTCAGCGTCTGTTCAGCCTCAGCGAGCTCGAGACCGGCCCTGGGCGAAACGTCTCGCTGGGCCAGGTGACGCTCGGCCTCAACGCGACCGCCGTGGGCAAGGCCCTGCGCGCCGACGTCACCACGCGCGGAGGCCATGGCGTCACCGGCGTGCTGGTGCCCGAGGGCCCGTACGCCACGACGACCGCCGACGACGGGAGCTTTCTGCTGCCTGACCTCCCCGAGGGCCCGGTCACGGTGGCGTTCTTCCGCGAGGGCTACGAGCTCGTCGTGGTCGAGACGTCGGTGCGCGCGGGTGAAGAGGTGCGCCTGCGCGAGGTGCGGCTCGAGCGCGCGACGATGACGACGAGCGGCGCCATCTCGGGCCGCGTGATGCTCGCTGAAGGTGGGCCTGCGGAGGGCGCGGTCGTCTCGGTCGCGCGTGGCGGCGTGCAGATGCAGCAGGTGACCGTCGGTGCCGATGGCGCCTTCAGGCTGAGTGGTCTCGCCGCCGGCCCGTGGGACCTCGCGGCCGTGCAGCCAGGCCGCGTGACGGCGCTCGTCCGCAACGTGCTCGTCTCGGGCGCAGACACCGTCATCGGAGACCTCGTGCTGAGCACCGGCCAATCGCTGCCGCCAGAGTTCACGCCGGGCTTCGACGGTGGCAGCCAGACGGACGCGGGCACGGTGGACGACGCAGGCATGGTTCCCGACGCGGGCGCAGTGGACGACGCAGGCATGGTGCCCGACGCCGGCCCGATGGACGCAGGCTCCGTTGATGCCGGTGGCCTGCCGATCGCGCGCATCTCGCCGGCCGTCATCTCGGTGGCCATCGACGCCTCGCTCGACGGCGGCACCGTCTCGTTCGTGGTGAACGGCGATCAATCGACCGGCGTGCCGCCGCTGCGCTACCAGTGGGAGTCGCTCAGCACCGGCGAAGGCCTCGCGTGGTCGATGACGAACGAGTTCTCGTCGCGCGCCGAGTTCACCTTCTTCACCGCCCTCATCACGGTGACGACCTACCGCATTCGGCTTCTCGTCACCGACGCGCGAGGCGTGCAGTCGGCCTGGACCGAGGCCGAGGTGCGCGCGGCCTATCGCCCCATCGCGGCCCTCACGCCGTCAGCCGCGCAGGCAGGCGGCTCGATCGTGCTCTCGAGCGCAGGCAGCACCGACCCTGCAGGGCTGCCGCTGACGCGCCGGTACTTCATCGTCTCGGGCGCCGCGACCGTCATGGGCAACGGCGATCAAGCCACCGTCACTGCGCTCACGCCGGGCCGCGTCGTGGTGGCCTGCGAGGTCGAGAACAGCTTCGGCCTCGTCAGCGACCGCGTCACCTCGACCATCGACTTCGCGCTCTCGGGTGACGCCGGCCTGCAGCTCGACGCGGGGCCCAACCAGACCGTCGATGCCGGCGCGCTCGTCACGCTCTCGGGCAGCGTGCTCGGGAACGCCCCGGTGAGTGTGCTGTGGCTCGAGGCGCAACCCGCGCCGATGCCGGCCATCGCGCTCGACGACGCCACCACGCTCACGCCGTCGTTCGTCGCGCCCATCGTGGTGGGCAACCAGGTGCGCCGCTTCCGCATGGAGGTGCGCACGCCGCCCAACTGCACCGGCGCTCCGCCCGCGTGTGAGACGTACACCGCAGAGACGGCCGTCGAGATCGTCGATCGCTCGGGCCCGCGCGTGAACTTCTCCGTCGGGCCCGCCATGCCGCTGAGCCGCTTCCGCTCCATCGTCGTCGACTTCGACGAGCCCACCACCATTCCGCCCAGCGCCCTCAACGTGTCGACGGTGAGCCCGTTCGCCATTCTGCCCTCCACCGTCGTGCAGGAGTCTGCGACGCGCTTCAGGCTCATCTCGCACCTGCCCCTCGTCGCCGACGTCGAGCACGAGGTCACCCTCGGAAATGTGTCGGATCAACGCGGCAACTCCTCGCCCGCGCAGGCGCAGCGCTTCTTCGCGCGACGGCCCACGGTAGAGGCCATCACCAGCGCCACGGTCGGGACGACACCGACGCCGCCCCGCATCGGCGCCACCATCGTGCCCACGCGCCCGCTCGGCCCGCCCGTGCCCACGCTCGTGGTCGCCGTCCGCTCCGATGACGTCGCGAAACAGGGCGTCTTCTTCCGCCCACAGCCCGTGACGGCCCCGTTCGGCCTGATGGTCGACCCGGGCGCTCCGACGGTGACCGGTCTCTCGGGCAGCCTCGGCACGCGGCGGCTGATCACCGTGGGCAGCAAGGTCTTCGCCGCGCTCGAGGTGAACGTGGGCAACTGGAGCGGCACCGTCAACGACGGCGCGCTCGTCAGCATCGACCTCGAGGGGCTCAACCCGCAGTGGGTGCGCCACCGTCAGCAGGGCATGCCGCCGATGACGGGCCCGTGGACGACCTCGATGCCCGGCCCCGTCTTCACGGATGGCGCCTCGCTCTTCTCCATCGCGCCGACGGTCATGAACGGCGTGCGAGTGGCGCGATTCAACGAGCCAGTCGGCTGGCCCGACGTCGCGACCGGCGCCTCGGCGGAGCAGCTCAACATGGCCAGCCTGCAACCCGGGCTGGTGCGCGCCGCGGGCTTCACCCAGGACAACGTGCGCGCCATCGCCTTCTTCGAAGAGGCCACACGAACGTTGACCATCTCGCGCTCGACGGGCATCGGCATGCCGTGGGCTGCGGCGACGTCGACCACCACGTTCCCGACGGGAGCGGTGCCGAAGACGATGCGCTTCGCCGTGAGCAAGTCGTCACCGACGCTTCAGTGGGTGGCGACGAACCCCGACGTCGCCGGGAGCGCGGTGCTGCGCATCGACTCGCAGACCGTCGGGTCCGTCTTCGTGTCCATTCCCACGCCCGTGACGCCGCCGACGCCGAGCTTCGACCTGACGGTGTCGCCAGCCGGGCAGCACTTCTTCCTCGCGGCCATCTCGGGCGGCGAGCTGTTCGTCTGGCGCCGGTTTCACACCGCGGGGAGCTGGTCGCTCGTCGACGGCGTCAACGGCAACCAGTCGTTCCAGACGTGCACGCCCGCCAACCCCGAGCTCGCGCTCACCGAAGACTCTGGCTTCTTCCTGGTGTGGGTCGAGAACTGCGGCTCGGGCTTCTGGACGACGCGGGCCGCGCGCATCGACTGACCTCACGCGCACGGCTCGCTGGAGCCGCGCCGACCCACCCCGGCAATCCTCACCCACCGTGGGGCAGGAATTGCCCAGTGAGATCAGCCGCACCTCGCTGGCATCGCCCTTGAGATGGCACTTCCTCGGGACATTCGTTCGAGGGGAGTCGTCATGCGTCACTTTCAACCCACCGCCGTCATGATCGCCGTCGCCGTGGTGCTCGTGGGGTGCCCGCCGAAGCAGCAAGCGCCGGAGCTCACCTCGATCACCCTGAGCCCCGAGAACGCGCGCCTCAACCGCGGCGCGAGCGTCGACTTCGTGGCCACCGGCTCGTACTCGGACGGCTCCCTACGCGACATCACCAGCGAGGCGGTGTGGCGGGTGTCCGACGGCTTCATCGGCACCGTCGACGCCGAGGTCCCCGGCCGGGTGCACGGCGTCAACGTCGGCAGCACCAGGGTGCGCGCCTCGCTCGGCAGCCTCAGCCGGGAGCAGGCCTTCTCCGTGGTGGGCGGCTCCGTCGTGCGCCTCGAGGTGACGCCTGCGAGGCCGGTGGTGCCGGTGGGCCTGTCGCTCCAGTTGGCGGTGAACGCGGTGCGCGCGGACGGCAGCGTGGAGGACGTCACCACCACCGCGCTCTACGGCGTGATGGGCGGCGCGACTGGCGTGTCGATGCGCGACGAACTCCCGGGCGTCGTCATCGGCGCGGTGCCCGGCATCAGCGAGCTGCTCATCTCGTTCGACGGCGTCACGCAGCGGGTCCCGGTCTCAGTCACCGACGCGACGATTCGCCAGCTCACCCTCTCGCCTGCGAGCCCCAGCCTGCCGCTGGGCACCACGCTCCGGCTGAGCGCGACGGCGAGCCTGTCTGACGGGCGCTCGCTCGACGTGACGGAGCAGGCGTCGTGGACGAGCAGCGCGCCTGGCGTCGTCTTCGTCTCCACCCTCGCGGGCGAGCGCGGCACTCTCACCGCGCGCACCGTCGGCATCACCGAGGTGCAGGCCAGCCTCCGCGGCGCCGAGGCCGCCACCGCCGTCACCGTCACCGACGCCACGCTCGCTCGAGTCGAGGTGTCTTCGTCACAGCTCACGCTCGCGAAGGGCACGCAGGCCACGCTCACCGCGCAGGCCATCTCGTCGGACGGCAGCAGGCGCGACGTCACCGCGCTGGGGACGTGGAGCAGCGACGCTCCCGCCACCATCAGCGTCTCGTCGACCGGGCTGGCGCGCGCGCTCGAGGCCGGCGCTGCGGTGCTGCGCTTCGACTTCATGGGCCGCTCCGCGACGACGAGCGTCACCGTCACGGCCGCGGAGCTGCTCGCTCTCGAGGTGACGCCCTCCCCGCTCTCGCTCGCGGCCGGAACCTCGGCGCAGCTCTCGGTCATCGGGCGGTTCACCGACGGCACCATGCAGGACGTGAGCGGCGCAGTGTTGTGGAGCTCCGCAGACGCCACCATCGCGCAGGTCTCGAACACCCTCGGGCAGCGAGGCTTCGTGCAGGGCCTCGCCGCCGGCGCCACCGAAGTGGTCGGCGCGCTCGGCACCCGAATCGTGCGGGTGAACGTCACCGTGACGGCCGCGCGGCTGGTGTCCCTCTCGCTCGCTCCCGCGACCGTGACGCTGCCGCTCGGCACCACCGCCGACCTCGTGGCGACCGGCGTCTTCACCGACGGCTCCTCGCAAAACCTGACCAGCCAGGTGACGTGGACGAGCGCCGCCGCCACCATCGTCGCCGTCGACCCCGTGACGAACCCGGGCCGCGTGAGCGCGCTCGCCGTGGGGCAGGCTGTCGTCTCTGCGCAGCACCAGAACATCACCGCGCAGCTCACCGTGAACGTCACCGCCGCCGTGCTGCGCCGCCTCGAGGTGACCCCCAGCGCACCGTCGCTGGCGGTCGGCACGTTGCTCCAGCTCACCGCGACGGGTGTGTACTCGGACGCCACCACGCAGGACCTCACCGCGCAGGTCACCTGGAACAGCGACGACGGCGCGACGGTCACGGTGTCGAACGCGAGCGGCTCCGAGGGCCTCCTCATGGCGGGCGGGCAGGGCGCCACCCAGGTGCGCGCGAGCTTCCAGACCATCACCGCGGTGGTGCCGGTGCAGGTGACGGCCGCGGTGCTGCTCTCGCTCTCGGTGTCGCAGACGCAGGTGTCGCTGCCGGTCGGCGTCGAGGCGGTGCTGTCGGTGTCGGGCGTCTACTCCGACGGCAGCACGCAGGACCTCACGACGCAGACTACCTGGGGTACCGCGGACGCCTCGATTGCCACCGCCTCGAACGCCATCGGCGCGAACGGGACCGTGCGCGGCGTTTCCATCGGCAGCACCACCGGCACCGCGACCTTCGGCGGGCGCACCGCTGCCTTCTCCGTCACCGTCTCGCCTGCGCTCCTCACCGGGCTGGCGCTGACGCCCTTCGTCAGCAGCATTCCCCGCGGCTACACGCTCGCCGTCACCGCGACGGGCAGCTACTCCGACGGCTCGACGCAAGACCTGTCGGCGCAGGTCAGCTGGAGCGTCTCGGGCCCTGCGCTCGCCGTCTCGTCGACCGGCCAGGTCACGTCGCTCGAACTGGGCAGGGCCGACGTCATCGCGCGTGAAGGTACCTTCGAGGTGCGCCTCACCATCACCGTCTCTCCCGCAGTGCTGGTCGGCCTCGGCGTCACGCCCGCAGTGCTCAGCGTGCCGCGCGGCCTCTCAGCACCCTTCTTCGCGACGGGCACGTACTCCGACGGCAGCACGCGCGACGTGACCGGGCAGGTGACGTGGAGCTCGAGCAACCCCGCGGTGGCGACCCTCTCGAACGCCAGCGGCTCAGAGGGCGTCGCGAGCACCCTCACCACCGGCAGCACCACCGTGACGGCGACGCTCGACGGCGAGTCGGCCACCACGACGCTCACCGTGCTCGCGGCCGTGCTCGACCGCATCGAGGTGACGCCGTCGACGACGCGCATCGCCTCCGGCACCACGGCCCGCTTTCAGGCCACTGGCCGCTACACCGACGGCGCCACGCAAGACCTCAGCAGCCAGGTGACGTGGAGCGTCTCGAACGCCACGCTCGCCTCGGTGTCGAACGCGCCCACCACCACGGGCCGCGTCACCGCGTCGGGTGCAGGCGCGGTGCAGGTGCTCGCGACACGTCAGGGCCTCACCGGCGCCGCGACCCTCGACATCACACCCGCCACGCTGACGACGTTGACCCTGTCGCCGGGCGCGCCTTCGGTTCCGGCTGGGCGCTCCACCACGCTCACCGTCGTTGGCACCTTCAGTGACGGCTCGACGCAGGACCTGAGCGACCTCGTCACCTGGAGCAGCAGCGACGCCTCGAAGGTGACGGTGTCGAACGCGCAGGGCTCCGAAGGGTTCGCCAGCGCGCTCGCCGTCGGCACCGCGATCGTCTCGGCCTCGGCGCTGAGCCAGACGGGCAGCGTCACCTTCACCGTGACGAACGCGCTGCTCACCGGGCTCGAGGTGTCGCCCGTCGCCACCTCGCTCTCGCGCGGCCTCACGCACGACTTCGTGGCGACCGGCCGCTTCTCCGATGGTTCCACCAGCGACGTCACGGCCCAGGCGACGTGGAGCTCGTCCGATGGCGCCATCGTGTCTCTCTCGAACGCGACCGGCTCGCACGGCCGCGCCACCGCCCTCGCGCTCGGCAGCATCACCGTCACCGCGCTCCTCTCGGGCCAGACCGCGACCGCCACCGCCAGCGTCACGCCTGCGGTGCTGCAGCAGCTGCAGGTCTCTCCGTCGAGCGCGACGCTGCCCCGAGGCCTGACGGCGGCGTTCACCGTCACCGGCGTCTTCTCCGACGGTACGACGAACGACCTCACCGACCAGGTGGTGTGGAGCTCGAGCGCCACCGCGATCGCCTCCGTCTCCAACGCAGCTGGGAGCCGCGGCCTCGTGCAGGCTTTGGCAGTCGGCAGCGCGACCATCACCGCGACGCAGGGTGCCATTTCGGGCACGCGCCTCGTCAGCGTCACCGCAGCGCAGCTGACCACCGTGCAGGTCGGCCCCTCGAGCCCGGTGGTGCCGCGCGGGCTCATTCGTCAGCTCTCGGCGACGGGCCTCTACACCGACGGCTCGACGCAGGACCTCACCGGGAGCGCGTCGTGGAGCTCAGCCGACGACGCCATCGCGACCATCTCGAACGCCGGTGGCAGTGAGGGCGTCGCGCAGGCGATGGACCAGGGCGTCGTCACCATCACCGCGACGATGGGGGCGCGCTCGGGCTCGGTGCAGCTGACCGTGAGCGCCGCAGTGCTTCAGCTGATGCAGGTGACGCCGTCGATGCCGAGCATCGCCTCGGGCCTGCAGCTGCCGATGAGCGCGACGGGCATCTACTCCGACTCGTCCACCCAGGACCTGACGGCGCAGGTGGTGTGGACGTCATCGGATGAGACGGTGGCGACGGTGAGCAACGCGACCGGCCTCGAGGGCGTCCTGACCGGCAGTGCGCTTGGCACCAGCGTCGTCACGGCGAACCTCTCTGGGACCTCGGGCAGTACGTCCGTCACCGTCACCCCGTCGGTGCTGCAGCAGCTCCAGGTGACGCCGGCCAACCCGTCCCGCCCACGCGGCCTCGATGTGCAGCTCACTGCGACGGGCGTGTTCTCCGACGGCTCCACGCAGGACCTCACCTCGCAGGTGACGTGGACCTCGGGCGACGTCAACGCCGTGGTCGTCAGCAACGCGAGCGGGACCGAGGGACAGGCCCGCGCGCAGAACGTCGGCGCGACGACCGTGACGGCCTCGCTCTCGGGCGTCACCGGCTCCACGCCTTTCACCGTCACGGCCGCGCAGCTCACCCACATCGACGTGACGCCCACCTCGTTGACGGTTCCGCTGGGCACGGTGCGCCAGTTCCAGGCGATGGGCCGCTACACCGACGGCACGACTCAAAACCTCACCGCGCAGGCGACGTGGAGTTCGAGCAACACCGCCGCGCTCGACCTCTCGAACGCTCCGGGCAGCGAAGGCCTCGCCACCACCATCGGCGTCGGCGTCGCGCAGGTGACCGTGACGTTCGGCGGCTTCACCACCGTCGCGTCGCTCACCATCACCCAGGCCGCGCTGGCCTCCATCGAGCTCACGCCTGCCGCCGGCACCACGCCGCTGGGCTTCACGCGGCAGTTCATCGCCATCGGCTACTACACCGACAGCACCAGCCAGGTGCTCACCTCGCAGGCCGCGTGGTCGTCGAGCGACACCACGAAGGCCCTCATCTCGAACGCGTCGAGCTCGCACGGGCTGCTGTCGACCGTCGGCGTCGGTACCGTCACCATCGAAGCGGTGTTCAACGGCGTCACCGGCACGACGACGCACACCGTGTCATCGGCGACGCTGGTGGACCTGACGTTGACGCCGGCGAGCGTCTCGGTGGCGCAAGGCGCGTCGGTCTCTCTGAGCGCGCTCGGCGCCTACTCCGATGGCTCGACCCAGGACCTCACGTCGACGGTGACGTGGTCGTCGCTCGCGCCCGGCACCGCGCAGGTGTCGAACGCGTCGGGGAGCGAAGGCGCGGTGACGGGCGTGGCGGCCGGCACGGCGACGATTCGTGCGCAGGCGGGTGCGATGGTGCGCACGGTGACGGTGACCGTCACGCCGTGATGCCGGTGGTGCCTGCCTTCTTCGCGACCCGATGACAGAGTGCGGTCTCATGAGCGAGCTCGTGCCAGGAGTGACCGCAGCCGACGACGGCGCGCACTGCGCACTGCATGTCGAGGCAGTGGCGGTCGGCGTCTGCTCCCGCTGTGGCCGATTCTGCTGTCAGGGCTGCGTGGCGGAGCAGGGCCCGGTGTTGTGTCCCGCTTGCGCGCCAGCCGTCGCTGATCCGTTCGAGCTCCGGACGCACGCGCTCGAGTATGGCTATCCGCTGGCGACCGGCTTCCGCCTCGTCGGGCTCGAGTTCCCGCGCCTTGCGTTGATCACCCTCGCGTTCTCCATCCCGAACGTGGTGCTGCAAGAGGTGACGTCCCGGTTCGGTCTTCGACAAACGAGTATCGAGACGATCTACGACGGGCTCATCGGCCTGATCGGCGCGCAGGCGATGTTGGCAGTGATCATCGCGCGAGCTGAAGGCCGAGCGCTCAGCGTGGGCGGTGCATTGGCCGAGGGCCTCGGGAACTTCGGTAGGGTCTTCGGCGCCAAGTTCCGCTCCGGCTTGATCATCGCGGTGTTCACGCTCCTGCTGGTCTTGCCCGGCATCTGGAAAGCGACGCTGTTCATGTTCGTCGGCATCGCCGCGCTTCGGACCACGAGTGGCGATCCACTGAAGCTGTCTGAGGCGCTGGTGCGCCCCCGCTTCTGGTGGTGTCTGGGGTACGGGCTGATCATCGTGGGCGTCGTCTACGTCCCGATGATGTTGATCATCGCAGCCGTGGAACTCGGCACCGGAGCGCTGTCGCTGCCGCCCGTCGCGGGCCACGTGCTCAGCGAGGTGTTCGTTCGGTTCCTGGACAGCGCAGTGATGAGCGGGCTGCTCTACACCGTGTTCGTGATGCTGCATGGCCCGGCGGGGCTGACCCTCCCGCCGATGAGGTGGCGCGCAGAACCACCTGCTGCCTCGAAACCGTGACGTTGCTCAGGGCTGCTGCGTCGCCAGCTCGCGCATCGCCTTCTCGACGTCACCCTGCTGCGGCACCGACGCCGCCTCGAGCGTGTCGGCGAGGCCGATGCCGGGCACGAACTTGCCGGCGAGCACCTTCGGGGGCGCGAGCAGTTGATAGAAGAGCTTCTCGGTGACGCGCCGGGCGAGGTGCTCTCCGAAGTTCGTCACCTCGGTGTCCTCGTTGAGGAACAGCACGCGGCCGGTCTTCGTCACCGACGCGACGATGGCTTCCCAGTCGTAGGGCCACAGCGTGCGCAGGTCGATCACCTCGGCGTCGATGCCGTCTGCGGCGAGCGTATCGGCGGCCTTCTTCGCCAGCGGCAGCGTGCGGCCGTACGTCACGACGGTGAGCTGTTTGCCCTCGCGCACCACCTTCGCCTTGCCGATGGGAATCGCGGCGTCGGCCAGCTCGGGCCACTTCGGCTTCCACTTGCTGCGGTCTCCGAGCGGCGCGTCGATGAGCTTCGAGAGCTGCTTGTCATCGCCCGGCTCACCGGGAATCAGCTCGTCACCCTTCACGCGCATCAGCGCCTTGGGGATGAGGAACATGACGGGGTTCTGCTCCTTGCACGCCGAGAGCATCAGCCCGTACGCGTCGAGCGGTGTCGACGGCATCACCGTCTTCCACCCGGGAATATGGGTCATCGTCGCGTCGAAAGAATGCGAGTGGTAGATGCTGCCGCGAATGCCGCTGCCCACGGGCGTCATCACCACCATGGGCAGGTTCCACTGGCCGTTCGACGCCCACAGGGTGTTCCCCGCGAGCTTGAGCAGATCGATGGTGTTGTAGACGTAGTCGCAGAACTGAATCTCGGCGACCGGTCGCGAGCCCGCCATCGCCAGGCCCATCGCCGCGCCGATGATGCCGCGCTCGTCGAGCGGCGAGTTCCACGCCGTCTTGAGGCCCTGTGTACAGGTGAAGACGCCGCCCAACGGAGCGCCGACGTCCTCTCCGAAGATGTCAGTCACCCCGAGGTTCTCTTCGGCGTAGTGCAGCGCCATGCGGATGGCCTGGGCCATGTTCGCCACGGTGATTCTCCCGTCCCAAAAAAGAAGGTGAAGCGGTCAGTCGGCGAGCGGGTCTTTGCCCGGCTCGCCTGCGTAGACGTGATTCCAGATGGTGCTGCCGTCGGGGAAGGGCTCTTCCTTCGCCTGCCGCGCCAGCTCGGCGTAGTCCTCGGTGAACTTCTCGCGCAGCCGCTTCGACTCGGCCTTCGTGCGCACGCCGTATTTGTCGAGCTTCTCTTCGAACTGGGTCAGGCAGTCGGCCTCGACGGTGCTGAGGTTCGCGCCCGACGCCGACGAGTGCCCGTACAGCCGTGAGACGCGGGCCTCGACGAGGTACGGCTTTCGCTCGGTGCGCACGTACTCGAAGGCCTCTTTGAGCTCGAGGTACGCCGAGATGGGATCGTTCCCGTCGATGGTCTTGGTGCGCATGCCGAAGGCGACGCCGCGGTCGCTGATGCGGTCGACGCCCTGCACCTGATCGAACGGCGTCGAGATGCCCCAGGTGTTGTTGGTGACGAGGATGAGGACGGGCAGCTCGGCGCCGGGTCGGCTGGCCCACACGAGGCAGGTCGCGAAGTCACCCTCGGCCGTGCCGGCGTCTCCGCCGGTGACGATGCTGATGGCGTCGCCGCCGAGGCGCTTCTGCGCGAGCGCGGTGCCACAGACCATCGAGTACTGCACCTCGATGGGGCTCGAGACCGGCGCGATGTTCCACGCCTTCTTCGAGAAGTGGCCCGCGAAGTTCCGCCCGCCGGAGTACGGGTCGGTGGCGGTGTTCTTCATCTGTCGAATCGCGCCGAGCGGCTCTTCGCCCATCGCGAGCAGCGTGGCCGACTGGCGGTAGTGGAAGTGACAGAAATCGAAGGCCGGCCCCTGGCCCTTCTTGATGAGCATGCCCAGCGGCACGTTGAAGGCCTCTTCGCCGGGCCCGCCAATCCAGAAGTAGCCGTGGCCTGACTTGTACATGGCGATGAGGCGCTCCTCGAGGCAGCGCGCCTTGAGCATCGTCTCGTGCATGTACCGCAGGCGCTCGGCGTCGAGCGGCAGCTCGTCGGAGCGGGTGATGGGTTTGAACTCTTTGACGGGTTTGAGCTTCTTCGCGTCGCGCGCCATGGCTGTGGGTGGCTCTACTTGAGGGTCGGCGCGCTGTCGACGATGGGGTCTTGCTCCGTGCGTCAGCCGGCTGGTGCGAGTCGATGACGCGGTAGAACTGGATGTGGAGACGCCTCACGAGGCCTGCGCACGCGGGGCACGTCACGCCAGCGCTCTGGGCGCGATTCGTCACGAGGCGAGTTACTTCTCGCGGAAGAACAGCGTGTTCAGCCGTCGCACTTCGTCGTCGCAATCGATGAGCTTCTTCTTGGTGTCTGCGCGGTCGCACAGCTCAGTCACCCGCTTCAAGGCGCGCCCGTAGAGCTCTTCCTGGTTCTGGTCGTCCTTGATGGCGTCGTTCATGCGGCCCAGCATCGCCTCGATGCTCTGGCCGTCACGGACTTCGCGCCGGAACTCACCGATGGTGACGTCGTCGACGACCGAGTTGTTGTCGACGAACTTGCCCAGCACCCCCGTCGTCACGGGCACCTCGGGGCCGACGTCGCCCGCGTCATCGATCGCGACAGGGTCGGTGGCGTTCGCGACGGGCTGCGGATCTTCGGGGTTCTTCACCGTCGGCGTCGGGTCGACGACCTGCGTCCCTTTCGTCGGGTCCTCTGGCGACTTCGTCGGCGTGGGGTCCTTCACGGCGACGAGGGGGTTCTTCGGCGGCGGGAGCTTGACCGGCTTGGGGGGTTCCACCGGGCCCGAGGGCCACAGCGCGTAGATCAGCGCGCCCAGGAGCCAGACGCCGACGAAGCCACCGACCACGAGCGGCCAGCGCTTCTTGACCTGCCGTTTGACGTCCTGGACCTGCGCCTTGACGGCGAGTTCCCGGGCCCGCTCGTCTTCGGTCTTCTGGCCCTTCACCGCAGGCCTCGAGGCGTCGGTCGCGACGGGCTCGATGGACATCAGGCTCATCATCGTCGACGCGTTGCGCAGCTGCTTGGTGGCGGCGCGCAGGTCGGCCTTCACCTGGTTGGCGTCAGGGCGGGTGCCAGGGTCTTTCGCGAGCAACTTGAGAATGAGCTCTGACAGCGCCTTGGGGATGGCCGGGTTCACCTCGTGCGGCACCGGCGGCTCGTGGTGAACGTGCTTCTCCATCACCTCCATGGGCGTGTTGCCGGTGAAGGGCAGCTTCCCGGTCAGCATGTGGAAGCAGAGAATGCCGAAGCCGTAGAGGTCGGCGGGCGGGCCAGCGGGGCGGCCGCGCGCGTGCTCGGGCGAGATGTAGTCGGGGGTGCCGGCGATGCGGGTGACGTTCTGCTGCTGGCGCCGCGCGAGGCCGAAGTCGAGCAGCTTCACGTAGACCTTGTTGCCCTCCTTCACGAGGAAGATGTTCGCGGGCTTGAGGTCGCGGTGCACGACACCCGCCGAGTGCGCAGCGCCGAGGGCCGAGAGCACCTCTTCGAGAATGACGACGGCGTCTCCGGCGGCGACCTTGCCTTCGCGCTGCATCAACTGCTCGAGCGACTCGCCCTCGAGCAGCTCCATGATGAGGTAGTGGCGGCCGTCCTCGAGCGTGCCCGCGCCGAAGATGTTGATGATGCCGCGGTGCTTGATGCTGTTGATGATGCGGGCTTCGTCGAGCATGCGGTCGACGTCGCGCGGGTCGGTGACGACGTCGCTGCGCAGCACCTTGATGGCGACCTCTTTGCCAATGAGCGTCTGCACCGCGCGGTACACCACGCCCATGCCGCCGACGCCGATGCGCTCCTTGATGACGTATTCCTGGAGCTTCTGGCCGATGAGGGAGTCGCGCGCGGCGCTCGACATCGACGGTGGCGACGCAGGCGGCCTGGGAATCGCCTTCATGGCCGCATTCGAGCGCCGGCCTCCCCCGTCCTGAACGGCGGCGACGTTCGCCATGCTCTGGCGGGTGGCCTTCGGCCTGGGCGGCGGGGTGGGCTCGCGCTCGACCGTGTCCGAGAGCCCCTCTTCGGCGGCAGTCTTCGCGGGGTCTTCACCCTGCTCGGTGCGCGCGGCCGCGTCGCTGCGGGGAACGCGAACCTCGCCGGTGCGCCGGGTGCCAGGGAGCGCCTGCTTCGAGCGACCTGGGACCGCTGGCGTGGCGGCCTTGCTCAACGACGTGCGCTTGTCGCCCGCGACGGCAAGGCTCGTCCCGCACGAGGCGCAGGCACGCACCTCGACCGAGTTGACCGTTCCGCACTTCGGGCACATCACTCCGGCCGCCATTCGCCTGCAGATTCAACCACATGATCGACAGGGGCCGCTCGAAATCCCCTGCCTCTCTGGGAGAACGACGCCCCCCGTGACTTGACGGGAGGGACGACTTCGTCCGTCAGGGCGTGTAGCGAATCACCTGGCCTGCGGTGAGGCTCGGCATGTCGTACGAGTGCTGGAGGCCCTCGCTGCCATCGAGCGACTCGATGCCGACCGTCGCTTCGAGGCCGCGCTCGCGGTCCATGTCCAACGGGTCGGTGCCCGGCGTCAACGTGCACGCGTTCAGCTCGATGACGTTGGTCGTCTCGAAGAAGCGCGCCTGGAACGTGATGGAGGAGCCGGCCACGCCGAAGACCTCCATCTGCTCCCACTGCACCGTGAGGTGACGCGTGGTGCCCGTGCCGAAGACGCCAGAGACGACCTTCGAGGTGGTGAGGCTGACGAAATCGAGATCGTCCCAGAAGGGGGCGACCACGCCATCGGGGATGCCAGGGGTTGGAATGGGGTCGTTGCTCGCTGACGAGATGCCGCTGGCCGTCGCCGAGTCGAACAGCTGCAGGAAGCCGTTGCTCGACACCGAGAAGTGCGTCGCGGGCACCCCGAAGTACGAGAACGCGAAGGGCAGCGCGAAGGTGCCGCTGGCGATGTCGTCGTCGATCGGTGGCGTGGTGGCGTCGGTGAGGAGCGGAACCGGGGTGACGGTCGTGAACACGTCACACGCACCCGACATCATCGACACGGTGTAGGCGGGGGGTGGAATCGGGCCGACCCGAACGTCGAGGCTGAACGTGCCGGTGGGCGCTCCGGTGAAGGTGTCGAGCACGAGAATCATGTTCTGCGCGGTGGTCGCGGTGTTGTCGTACCGAATGCGCTCGACCTCGGGCATGCCCACGGCGCCGGAGTGGACGTTCTCGGCCGCTGCGAGGCACACCAGGGTCGGCGCCTGACACGCCGCCACGTCGCGGAGCAGGTTGAGCGTGATGTCGGTCTCTCCGCTCCCCACCACGGTGAGCCGCTGACCTGCCGGCACGGGAATCTGGAAGACCTGATCGAGGCCGGTGCCGAACTCGCAGCCCATCGCGTTGGTCGCGAACGAGAAGTCGTCCGAGAAGCCGGCCAGCGGCGCTGCAGCCAGCACGACGCCGCCATCGACGGGCACCAGGGCCCTCGGCAGCGAGCACGAGTCTCCGGGGGGAATGGGGCCTGACGAGAACTCGAGCGAGAAGGTCTGCGACGCGGCACCGAACGCATCGACGACGATGAAGACGGGCCGAGCCATCGCGCCGCTGTTGTCGAGGTTGAGCGTCTCGACCTGCATGGCGCCGATGAACGAGTTGTCGACCGCACCCGAGCACACGACGGGAGAGGCGGTGCACTGCGCGAGCGAGTCGACGGCCGAGAGCGCGAGGTTGTCGGCGCTCGTCGCGCGAACGGTGAGCCGCTGGTTCGGGGGCACCGACGCCTGGTAGACGCGGTCGGGCCCGGAGCCGAACTCGCAGCTCGACGACGAGGTGAAGTCGTTGGCGAACCCGAACAGCGTCTCGGCAGCGAGCACCACGCCGGCATCAGCGCCGACCGAAATGGCGGACGCGCACGAATCACCAGCAGGCACCGTGCCCACCGAGAGCTCGAGCGAGAACGTCGAGGCTCCACTCGTGGAATCGACGACGAGCAACACGGGCCGCGGCGTGGTCGAGGTGTTGTCGAGGATCAGCACCTCGGTCTGCATCATGCCGCTGAACGCGCTGTTCGCGTTGGCGCTGCACTGCACTGGCGTCGCGGTGCACAGCGAGGGGTCGTCGATGACGCTGAGCAAGAGGTTCTGCGACGAGACGGCGCGCGCGATGAGGCGGAGCGAGGGCGGAATCGTGAAGCTGTACACCCGGTCGGCGCCAGCGCCGAAGGCGCAGCCCGTGCTGCCTGCCGAGGTGAAGTCGCTCACGTAGCCCGCCAGCGACTCGGCCGGGAGCAGCGTGCCGGCGTCGGCGATCTGCAGCGGCGTGGCGGTGGCGCAGGTGTCGCCCGGGCCCGGCGCAGCGACGCGCACGTCGAGCGAGAAGTCACCTTCGCCCGCGCTCCAGCCGTCGATGACGACGTAGACCGTGACGGCCGCTCCGGTGGTGTTCGTCCACGACGTCGTGTCGGTGCCGGCCGTCGCGACGTCCGAGCCGGCGACGCACGTCTTCATGCTCATGCCAGTGCCGCCGTCGAGGTCGTCACCGCAGTTGGCCGCAGGCGCGACGATGAGGTTGATGACGGCGTCCCACGTGGTGGTGACCGACGCGGTGATGATCTCTCCAGCCGGCACGGGGACGGCGTAGACGACGTCGGGCGCCGTGCTCGAGCCAGAAGACGTCGCGCAGCCCATGTCGCTCGACTCGAAGAGGTAGTCGTTGCCGAGCCCGGTCGTCGTCGAGGTGATGGCGATGGTGGAGCCAGCCGCAGGCACCGCGTTGGTGCAGGTGTCTCCGCCCATGAGGCCGCCGCCGTCGAAGCTGACCGAGCCGCCGCCAGTGGCCATGCCACCGCCCGTCGCCAGACCGCCGCCAGTGGCCATGCCGCCACCCGTCGCGAGGCCGCCGCCAGTGGTCCCTCCGCCCGTCGCGAACCCGCCGCCAGACGAGCCGCCGCCGGTCGCCGAGCTGCCGCCACCAGTGACGCCCGTGCCTCCACCCGTTCGACCCGCATCAGGACCCGAGGGGCTCTTTCCGCAGCCAACGCCAAGCGCCAGACCCGTCGCCACGACACACCACGACCATCGCTTCATGTGGACTCCCCGAAACCGGTATCGGCCGAACCGGGCCTGCTGCACGCCGACCTGCTCCCCTTCGAGGCGCGGCGCGTCGCCTAGCAGAGGACCTTCCTCGTCAACAAGCGGTCACCGTCGAGACCGAGACGAACTTTGACGTGCCGCGCAGGCGTTCAGCTCGCTCGAAACGTGAACCGCGTCGCGCCTGACGACACCACGTCACCGGGAACGAGGCCCGCGCTGAACCGGCTCCTGCCGTTGACGGTGAGCGTGGGAGCCTGCGAGTCGCGAGAGACGAGCCAGCCGCCCGGCTCCCATCGCACCACACAGGTGGGGAAGCTCGCCTGGCGGCCCTGCTCCAGGTCGCGGCGCTGGCCTGCGTCGAACTCGAGCCACGCCCTGCTGAACTGCTGCACCACTGGGCGCACGATGAACGGCGCTCCAGGGAAACGAACGTCGGCCAGTGCGGTGCGGCACCGGCCTGCCTCGTCGGCGGTGAAGAACGGGCCGAAGCGCAGCTCGAGGAGCGCTGGCAGCACGGCGCCTTCGAGGCCCAGACGTCGATCGAAGTCGGGCAACGTGAGCGACTCGAGAAACCGCCCCGCCTCGGACGACAGCAGCGCGAAGAGCAGCTCTCTGACGGTGTGAAACGACTCGGCGCGAAAGCGGGCGTTGCGCACGAAGCCCCTGCGCCAGTCGAGCTCGAGGCTGCCCTGGTCGACGGCGCGCTGGATGACGCTGGCGAGCGCGACGCGTTGACCGAGGGCCAGCTGGGCGCCGGCGGGGTCTCCCTGCTCGAGCAGCACGTCGACGGCGACCTGCAGCGCGGCTTCGTCTCCACCGGCCTTCGCCACCATGGTGGCGGCGCGATCGGTGGGCACGTCGACCGGCGGCCCCAGCTCGAACGTGTATCGCCGCCCGGCGACCTCGAGCACGTCACCTGGGGCGAGCACCCGGTGTCGGAGCGGCTCGTCGTTGAGGAGGGTGCCGTTGGTCGTGCCCAGGTCCTCGGCCTCGACGTCTCCAGCCGGCAGTCGGACCAGGGCGACGTGGTGCCGTGACACCGCGCCCGTCTGGATCACGATGCCGACCTCGCGAGCGCGACCGATGATCAGCCTCTCTCCGATGGGCGTGCGGCGGCCCTCGGCGTCGATCAGGAAAGAAGCGCGGCGGAGCATCACTCGGCGCGCCCTCGCGGCAACCAGCGACCGATGATCAGGTTCTCCCCGATGGGAGGTCGCGCGCCTTCGGTGTCGATCAGAAACGAAGCGCGGCGGAACATCACTCGGCGCTCACTCGCAGCAACCGAGATGGAAAGCAGCACGCGCGGCGAGAGTTCATGAGAGGCGTTCACCACAGCAACAACCCGCGCGCGAGGTCCCCGTCACTCGCGTCTCATGCACGCTCGAGCAGGTCCTTCACCACGCGCCTGGCGCCCCACGCGCAGGCCGGAACGCTCTGGCCGGGGAACACCGTGTCGCCGACGCGCACGAGGCCGGGCACGCTGGACGCGCCGGTTGGGTAGCCGCGAGAGAGCGTCGATAATCTGAAGGGCAGGCCACCGACGCGTCCTCCACGACGGCCGGTGAACGAGGCCCAGGTGCGCGGCGTGCCCGGCATCACCACGGCCTTCTCGGCGTTCGTGACGGCGGGGAAGACCGAGCTGAGCGCGGCGAGGAACTCCTCGGCGACGAGCCCTTTGCGCTGCTGGTGCGCGACGTCGTCGAGCGCTTCCCACTCACGCGCGGGGGTGTGGCAGCTCATCGTCACCGCCCTCCAGCCGTCGGGCGCGGCAAGACGATCGCCCCGCTTCGACAGCGTGACGAACACGGAGTGCCCCTTCGACGCGGCCATGGGCTGCTCGAGGAGCACCTGATGGTACGGCGCGGCGTCGTCGTCGAAGACATCGCGCACGCCGAGGTACAGCGTGCAGGCCGCCCACGAGTCAGGGTGCCGTCGAACGGTGCCGGCGAACGTGTGCTGCAGCGACTCCTCGAGGAGCGACGACGCGTCCCAGTGGGTGACGTTCAACACGACGTTCTGCGCCTCGAGCGCGCCCGCCGCGGTGTTCACCTGAAACCCGGCGCCCTGCTTCGAGACGCGTTCGACGCGGGTGTCGAGGCGCAGGTCTCCACCGCGCGCGACGAAGACGGCGGCGAGGTGCTCGAGCAGCGAGGGGAGCCCGCCGTCAGCGAGATAGAGCGGACGTTGCAGGTACTCGACGCCGAGCGCGCCGAAGAGGTGTGGTGACTGCCGCGCGGTGGCCTGGGTCGAGACGAGGAGCAGCTCATCGAGCATCGCCCGCGCATCGCTCGGCACGTCGCCGCACGCATCGAGCGCGGCTTCGGTCGAGCGCAACAACGAGGGCAGCAACTTCCACGCAGCGGGTTGCGTCGCCGCGTGCGTGAGGTGACTGAGCCGCGAGGGCGGGAACTGCACCTTCGTCACCAGGCTCCACCCGGCCGCCCCGAGCGTCACCGACTCGCGCCAGAAGCGGGTGAAGGCGGCGCCGTAGCGCGCGGTGAGCTGCTCCTCGTTCGAGCTCGCGTTCGTCGAGAGCGTCAACGGCTGGCCGTGTTGCCAGAGGGTGAGGTTCTTCTCGGCGAAGGGAGCGTCGAAGCGGATGTCGAGCTCACGCAGCACCTGGCCCAGCGGCATGTCGGGCTCGAGGCCGATGAGCGTGGTGGCTCCGGCGAGGAAGCGGAACTGCTTGATGGGGAACGCCGACGCGCAGCCACCGACACGA
>JAUXRI010000197.1 GCA_030681895.1 Myxococcales bacterium
CACGTCGCCCCGCGCGCGAGTGATGGCGGCGTCAGTCTTGAGGCTGTCGAAGAACCCCGCGGGCAACCGGCCTTCGAGCTTCGACACGTGCGGCTTCGCCAACTCGAGCATCTGCTCCGCAACGCGCGCTGCGGTGTCTGCGTCCCACTTGTTCGGCATGTGTGTTCCCCCAGTTGTGAAAACAGCGGGCGGCAAAATACCGAAGCGCTTGAGCTTCTGGGAGGCCCCCCGCGTGGGCCCAGGTAGTCACGGGTGAGACGTTTCCGGGCGCGGACCTCGCCAGGGCGCCTGCACGAACTGCTGAGGCGGCTGCGGACCTGCCCAAGGCGGCCGCGGACGTCGACCGGGTGAGCGCGGGCGACTTCGAGGTGTTTGCAGGGGTGGTCGAGGCGAGCCCGGCGCACTCGAAAGCGATCGCGGAGACTTTGGAGGCGGCTGCGGCCCACCCACCGCCGAGCCCGCCGCAGTTCGAGGCGAACGAGGCCCTCACCCGGGCGAACGCGGGGGGCTCCTCACCCGACGCGGCAGCCTTCGAGGCGTTCGAAGTCGTGGAGAAGTCGCCTCATTCCGCCGAAGATTCGCGCGCTCGGCGCCAGCCTGGGGCCGACAAGGGGAACCTGATGCCAGCGCGTGACGGCGGGACCACCAAGCGTGGTCGTCCTGCGAACAAGACACCGAAGACCGAGAGCCCACCGCCGAGCGCGGCCAGCAAACCGGAGCAGTCCGACGCGGTCGTCGGGTTCGAGGCGAAGCTGTGGCTGATGGCGGACAAGCTCCGCAACAACATGGACGCGGCTGAGTACAAGCACGTCGTCCTCGGGCTCATCTTCCTCAAGTACATCTCCGACGCCTTCGAGGAGAAGCACGCCGCGCTCGAGGCCGACAAGAAGTCGGGCGCCGACCCGGAAGATCCCGACGAGTACCGCGCCGAGACCATCTTCTGGGTGCCGAAGGAGGCGCGCTGGTCGTTCCTGCAGGCGAGCGCGAAGCAGCCCAGCATCGGCAAGTTGCTCGACGACGCGATGGTGTCGATCGAGCGCGACAACGCGACGCTGAAGGGCGTGCTCCCGAAGGACTACGGGCGGCCCGCGCTCGACAAGACGCGCCTCGGAGAGCTCATCGATCTCGTCGGCACCATCGGCCTGGGCGACAAGAACAACCGCTCCCGTGACGTGTTGGGCCGGGTGTACGAGTACTTCCTCACGCAGTTCGCCGCGTCTGAAGGGAAGAACGGCGGTCAGTTCTACACACCGCGCGGCGTGGTGCGCGTGCTGGTCGAGATGCTGGCGCCGTACAAGGGCCGGGTGTTCGACCCGTGCTGCGGCTCAGGCGGCATGTTCGTGCAGAGCGAGAAGTTCGTCGAAGCGCACGGCGGCCGCATCGGCGAGCTGAGCGTCTTCGGTCAGGAGTCGAATCACACGACCTGGCGCCTCGCGAAGTTGAACCTCGCGATTCGCGGCATCGACGCGAACATCGCGCACGGCGACACGTTCCACGCCGATGCGCACAAGGACTTGAAGGCCGACTACGTGCTGGCGAACCCGCCGTTCAATGACAGCGATTGGGGCGGGGAGCGGCTGCGCGATGACGTGCGGTGGAAGTACGGCTTGCCGCCCGCGGGCAACGCGAACTTCGCGTGGGTGCAGCACTTCCTTCATCACCTGTCGCCCACGGGCATCGCCGGCTTCGTGCTCGCGAACGGGAGCATGTCGTCGCAGCAGTCGGGTGAAGGCGACATTCGCAAGGCGCTCGTGGAGGGGGACTTGGTCGACTGCATGGTCTCGCTCCCGGGGCAGTTGTTTTATTCGACGCAGATCCCGGTGTGTCTGTGGTTCCTGGCGCGCGACAAGAAGAACGGGCTCGGCGGCCGCGGGAAGAAGATGCGCAACCGGCAGCGAGAGACGCTGTTCATCGACGCGCGAAAGCTTGGTTCACTGGTTGACCGCATCCATCGCGAGCTGAGTGACGACGATATCGGCCGAATCACAGACACCTACCATCGCTGGCGCGGCGACGGCGAAGGCAAGTACGAAGATGTGGCTGGCTTCTGCAAGAGCGTGAAGAACGAGGAGATTGAGAAGCACCAGTTCGTACTCACGCCCGGCCGCTATGTCGGCGCCGAGGACGTGGAAGATGACGGCGAGTCCTTTGACGTCAAGATGAAGCGCCTAGCTCTCACGCTGCAGAAGCAGTTTGAAGAGGGTGCGCGGCTTGAGAGGCATATCCGGAACAGCATCAAGGGGCTTGGCTATGAGCAGTAGCCGCACTTGGCCACTCCGCCAACTCAAGGATTGCGCAGTCTGGTACTCCGGAGGCACGCCGAGCAAGTCCAGAGCCGAGTACTGGGGCGGCTCGATTCCATGGATCAGTGCGAGGAGCATCACCAACTTCTTCATTACTGACTCTGAGGATCGAGTGAGCGAGGCCGGCGCGCGCAACGGTACGCGCATGGTTCCAGCGGACTCGATCCTCTTTATTGTCCGAGGAATGAGTCTGAAAAGTGAGTTCAGGATGGGCATCACGACCCAGCCCGTCACATTCAATCAAGACCTTAAGGCGCTGGTGGCTGTTGACGGTGTCCTCCCATCGTTCTTGGCCTATGCCATCAAG
The DNA here is from genome assembly GCA_030681895.1 of Myxococcales bacterium. Taxonomy (GTDB): domain Bacteria; phylum Myxococcota; class Myxococcia; order Myxococcales; family Myxococcaceae; genus Xiheimicrobium. Next base: position 2,611 of record JAUXRI010000197.1, read on the forward strand.
GCGCGAAGCGCCGAGATTCTTGGCATGGTCGGGGAAGCCGGTCACGGCACCGGCGTTCTGCCGACCGACCGCATCCAGTCGCTGGCGGTAGGCATTCCGAGCTTGGCTGAACAACGGGTTGTCGCTGACATCCTTCGAAGTCTTGACGACAAGATCGAACTGAACCGGCAGATGAACGAGACGCTCGAGGCGATGGCGCGTGCGCTCTTTAAATCGTGGTTTAGTGATTGCATCGAGGCGCGACTGGTTTCAGAGAAGTCAGTCGCAGACCTAGCCGAAGCGAAGATCCTCCAAGTCGGAGACGGGTATCGCGCAAAGAACGATGAGATGGCAGCAACCGGTCTGCCGTTCGCGCGCGCTGGAAATATTGACAATGGCTTCGACTTCTCCGGTGCTGATCTGCTCGGCTCGCCGGGGGTGGCGAAGGCGGGGGACAAAGTCTCTCGCGCACACGACGTCGTCTTCACGTCGAAGGGGACGGTTGGTCGCTTCGGCTTTGTCGATCCCTTGATGCCTCGATTCGTCTACTCACCTCAGTTGTGCTTCTGGCGAAGTACGAACGAAGACGAGCTGAATCCGTTCGTTTTGTTCGAGTGGATGCAAAGTCGATGGTTCCTTGACCAAGTCGATCGCGTGAAGGGGCAGACGGACATGGCTGAGTACGTGAGCCTGCGCGATCAGCGAGCAATGCGGCTGAGCGTGCCGCAACCCCGACGCCAGCAAGCGATAGCAAATCAAGTGAGGCCGCTCCGGCAGAAGATCTGGGCCAACGAACAAGAGACGAAGACCCTTGCGTCCTTGCGTGACGAGCTTCTTCCGCGCCTGCTGAGTGGTGAGCTCTCTGTTCCACGAACACTGGATGGCGCAGGTGACCGCTCGTGAAGCTGACTCGAATCACGAAGATTCGGGGACATCGCGTGTTTCGCGATTTCGCTTGGCCGACCGAGCTTCATGCGTTCGCTCAGTTCAATCTCATCTACGGATGGAACGGCTGCGGCAAAACCACGCTTTCGTCACTGCTATCGCATCTTCAGCGGCGCGAGGCACTCGCCGAAGGGCAGGTCGAGTTCGAGTTCGACAGTTCGGCCAAGGTGACAGGAACAGCGCTCTCAACGGCAGCGCTACCTGACGTTCGCGTTTTTAACCGCGACTTCATCAACACGACGATCCAAGCGGTCGGTTCGGGCCTTGCGCCCATCTATTTCCTTGGGGAAGCCAGCATCGAGAAGCAGGTGGAGGTCGAGAAGCTTAAGACCGCGTTGGCAGCGGCGAACGCGGAATTGGCGACAGCGACGTCCGAGAAGCAGGCTGCGACTGTGCATCTCGATGCATTCTGTGTTGCACGAGCCAAGCTAGTCAAAGAGGTGCTTACGAGCGCCAATAGCGCCCGCTACAACAACTACGACAAGCGCAGCTTCGACAAGGCGTCAAAGGGACTCGCGCCAGAACTCGCGGCGGCGCCACTTGCATCCGACGCCGAAAAGGCGCGGCTTCGCAGTCAGAAGGACGCTCAGCCCAAGCTGGCCATCGACAAGGTCGAGTCGCCTACGGTTGATTTCCTCAAGCTAGCCGCAGAAGTCAGCGAGCTTGTGAGTCGTTCCGTCGTAGCAACAACTCTGGACGCGCTCACTGCGGACGGCGCGGTCGGCTCTTGGGTCCAGGAAGGACTGTTGCTTCACTCCGCTGGGCGCCACGCAGATACGTGTCGTTTCTGCGAAGGGCCGCTCAACGCGTCACGCAGGGCTGCGCTCGAGGCTCACTTCAATGATGCCTTTGCCTCATTCCAGGCTGAGCTTGCCGGGCTCCTCGTGCGGCTGTCCGAGGCGAAGCAGCAGCTCGCTTTGGCTCAGTTGCCCGATCCGACGCGCTTCTACGACCATCTCACAGGCGAGAGCGGTGCAGCGCTGCTGAAGGCGAAGGCGGCTATCGCCGCGGGCGCCGAAGCCATTTCCTCATTCATCGCTCGTGTCGAGGCTAAGCGCGCCAAGCCGTTTGACCCCAGCGAGCTCGTTGAGGGGCTTCCGCCGACGTCGATCCCATCGCTCGCTGAGGCGTTTGTGGAACTCAATGTGGTTGTCCAGAACCACAACAAGACGACGGCGGACTTCAATCGCTCCGTCGAGGATGCATGCAAACAACTCGAAGTCGCCTACCTACTGGAGGCGCGCGAGGAGTATCTCAGGCTCGTTGCAGCTGACGAGGCCGCTAACGAGTTGCTTCGGAGCGCGGCGGCGAAGCCCAGGGAACTCCAATCGCAGATCGACGAGATCGAGAAGAAGATCGTTGAGCACCGCCGGCCGGCCGACGAGTTGTCCGAGGATCTGCGCGCGTACCTGGGCCGTGACGAACTCCGCTTCGAGGTGAGTGGTACCGGCTACTCGCTTACTCGTGGCGGACTACCGGTCGCCCACCTGAGCGAAGGGGAGAGAACCGCAATTGCTTTCCTCTATTTTCTCAAATCACTACAGGACAAGGCGTTCGACATCGCCAAGGGCATTGTGGTGATCGACGACCCTGTTTCGAGCCTCGACGCCAATGCCTTGTTCTCGGCGTTTGGCTACATGAAAGAGCGCACCAAGCACTGCGGGCAGTTGTTCGTGTTGACGCACAGTTTTGCCTTCTTTCGGCAGGTGAAGAACTGGTTCCACAACTTGCCCAAGCAACAGAAGAAGAACCTCGACGTCCGGCCGGCTCGGTTCTTCCTGCTTCGGTCACGCAGCCAACCCGACGGCGTGCGCACCAGTTTTCTGGGACCGCTCGACCCACTGCTTGAAGAGCATGAATCCGAGTACCAGTACCTCTTCAAGCGCGTCTACAAGGAAGCTCACCGAAGTGACGTGAAGCCGCTCGAACATCACTATGAGTTGCCGAATGTCGCCCGCCGGCTCGTCGAGGCATTCTTGGCATTCAGGTTTCCCGATACGAGAGGCGACCTTTGGCAGCGGCTCGAGCGTGTGAAGTTTGAGGATGCAAAGAAGACGCGCATTCTTAGGCTGTTGAATACCTACTCTCACGCCGGTGCAATCACCGACCCTGAGCACGACCTGTCTCTGCTTGCCGAGACTCAACCGGTCCTGCTGGATGTGCTTGAGATGATGCGAACGACCGACGGCGAGCACTACGCCGGGCTCGAACGGCTGATGAGCGAGGGAGCAAGCTCGTGAGCTTTTCGGAGTCGGTCGTCGAAGAGGCTGCGCTCGAGTGGTTCGAGGGTGCTGGGTACGCCGTGGTTTCGGGGCCCGCGATTGCCCCCAACGAGGCTGCAGCCGAGCGGTCGTCGTACAGCAACGTGATCCTCGAAGGGCGGTTGCGGTCGGCGATGGCTCGACTCAACCCGAGGGCGTCGCCGGAGGCGCTAGAAGAGGCGTACCGGAAGCTGACGCGCATCTCGACGCCACAGCCCATCGACGCGAACTCCGAGCTGCACGACTACCTCGTGAACGGCGTGAGCGTGGAGTTCCTGCGCGCCGACGGCACGCTCGGCTACGACCCAGTGCGAGTCGTCGACTTCGAGACTCCGGACAACAACGACTGGCTGGTGGTCAACCAGTTCACGGTCACGGAAGGCAGCAGCACTCGCCGACCTGACATCGTCGTCTTGCTCAACGGGCTGCCCATCGCGGTGCTCGAGCTGAAGAACGCCGCCGACGAAAACGCGACCATCTGGGACGCCTTCCAGCAGCTCCAGACCTACAAGAACGAGCTGCCGTCGCTCTTCGTGTTCAACGAGCTGCTCGTCGTCTCAGACGGCCTTGAAGCGCGCATCGGCACGGTGTCGTCGAACCGGGAGCGCTTCCTCCCCTGGCGCACGATCGAAGGTGAGGACCTGGCGCCCTCGACCATCACGCAGCTCGAGGTGCTGATTCGGGGCGTGTTCGAGAAGCGCCGCCTGCTCGACCTGCTCCGCTACTTCATCGTGTTCGAGAACGACGGCGAGACGGTCATCAAGAAGGTCGCCGGGTACCACCAGTTCCACGCGGTCGCGCGCGCCGTCGAGGCGACCGTCACTGCGTCGCGGCCGAAGGGCGACCGTCGCGTCGGCGTCGTCTGGCACACGCAGGGCTCCGGCAAGAGCCTGACGATGGCGTTCTACGCCGGGCGGGTGGTGCTCCACCCCGAGATGGCGAACCCCACGCTCGTCGTGCTCACCGACCGCAACGATCTCGATGACCAGCTCTTCGGCACCTTCTCGCGCTGCAAGGCGCTGCTGCGCCAGAGCCCGGATCAGGCGAGCGACCGCACCCACCTTCGCGAGCTGCTCAAGGTCGCCGCCGGTGGCGTGGTGTTCAGCACCATTCAGAAGTTCATGCCCGAGACCCGAGGCGACACGTTCCCCGGGCTGTCGGAGCGCTCGAACATCGTCGTCATCGCCGACGAAGCCCACCGCAGCCAATACGACTTCATCGATGGCTTCGCGCGGCACATGCGCGATGCGCTCCCGAACGCCTCGTTCATCGGCTTCACGGGCACGCCGATCGACTCGGCAGACAAGAGCACCCGGTCGGTCTTCGGCGACTACGTCAGCGTCTACGACATCCAGCGAGCGGTTCAGGACGGCGCGACGGTGCCGATCTACTACGAGAGCCGGCTCGCCAAGCTCCAGCTCAAGGACGAGGAGCGGCCCCACCTCGACGAGGCCTTCGACGAGCTGACCGAGGGCGAGGAGCAGGAGGGGCGAGAAAAGCTCAAGACCAAGTGGTCGGCGCTCGAGGCGCTCGTCGGCACCGACCGGCGGCTCGGCCTCATCGCTGGCGATCTCGTGAAGCACTACGAGGCGCGCCTCGAGGTGATGGACGGCAAGGCGATGATCGTCGGCATGAGCCGGCGCATCTGTGTCGAGCTGTACAAGGCGCTCGTGGCGCTGCGGCCGGCGTGGCACGACGAGAGCGACGAGGCCGGAGCCATCAAGATCGTCATGACCGGCTCCGCGTCGGACCCGCCGGATTGGCAGCAGCACATTCGCTCGAAGAACAGACGCGAGGCGCTGGCGAAGCGGTTCAAGAACCCCGACGACCCGCTCAAGCTCGTCATCGTTCGCGACATGTGGCTCACGGGCTTCGACGCCCCGTGCATGCACACCATGTACATCGACAAGCCGATGCAGGGGCACGGGCTCATGCAGGCCATCGCGCGCGTGAACCGGGTGTTCCGAGACAAGCCCGGTGGCCTCGTCGTCGACTACCTGGGGTTGGCAGACCAGTTGAAGAAGGCCCTCCACACGTACACGGAGAGCGGCGGGCAGGGTGAGACGGCCATCGACCAGGCTGAGGCGGTTGGCTTGATGCTCGAGCGACACGAGGTCTGCGTCGGCATCTTCCATGGCTTCGCGTGGACCGCGTGGACGAAGGGCAAGCCGGCGGAGCGCCTGACGCTCCTCCCAGCCGCTCAGGAGCACGTGCTCGCTCAAGATGGCGGCAAGGAGCGCTTCCTTCAGGCCGTCAGCGAGCTCTCCAAGGCGTTCGCGCTGGCCGTGCCGCACGACGAAGCGATTCGAATTCGCGATGACGTCGGGTTCTTTCAGGCGGTGCGTACGGCGATCGCGAAGACGTCTGTCGGTGATCGCAAGGCGTCGGGCGACCTCGACCTGGCGATACGGCAGATCGTTTCGAACGCCATCGCGTCGGACCAGGTCATCGACATCTTCGCGGCGGCCGGGCTCAAGAACCCCGACATCTCGATTCTGTCTGACCAGTTCCTGTCCGACGTGCGCGGCATGCAGCACAAGAACCTGGCGGTGGAGCTGCTCCGCAAGTTGCTGAACGACGAGGTGAAGGCGCGCTCGAGGCAGAACCTCGTTCAGTCGCGGTCGTTCGCGGAGATGCTCGAGAAGGCGGTGCGCCGGTACCAGAACAGAGCCATCGAAGCCGCGCAGGTCATCGAGGAGCTGATTGAGATCGCGAAGGACATGCGCGCGGCCCAGCAGCGGGGCGAAAAGCTTGGCCTGTCGACTGATGAACTCGCTTTCTATGACGCGCTCGAAGTGAGCGACAGCGCGGTCAAGGTGCTCGGTGACGAGACGCTGCAGAAGATCGCGCGCGACCTGGTCGAGACGGTGCGGAAGAACGTGTCGATCGACTGGACCGTGAAGGAGTCGGTCCGCGCGAAGCTGCGGGTGATCGTGAAGCGCATTCTGCGCAAGCACGGCTACCCGCCAGACAAACAAGAAGCGGCGACGAACACGGTGCTGCAACAGGCCGAGCTCTTGTCGGACTTCTGGGTGGAGACGAGACCGTGAAGCTGACTGAAGAACAGGTGCGGCACGTGGCCCGGCTCGCCCGGCTCGCGCTGTCGCCGGATGAACTCGCGCGGTACGGCTCGCAGCTGTCGGCGATCCTCGATGCCGTCGATTCGTTGTCGCAGGTCGACACGTCGGGTGTGCCGCCAACCTCGGTCATCGGTGCTGCGACGGCGCACCTGCGGCAAGACGTCGTCGCCGGAGAGCTCGGCGCGAAGGTGGCGCTGGCGAATGCTCCGCAGGTCGAAGGCTCGAGTTTCGCGATCCCCAAGGTGATCGAGTGAAGACCATCGTCGAGATCGGCGCGGGGCTGGCTGAGAAGAAGACGTCTGCGGTCGAGCTCGCCTCGGTGGCAATCGTTCAGGCCCGGCTCGACGAGTTCAGCGCCTTCCTCGCCATCGACGAAGCCGGAGCAATGGCAGCTGCGAAGGCGTCTGACGAACGGCGCGCGCGTGGTGCTTCGCTCGGCCCGCTCGATGGCGTCCCCGTCGCGCTGAAAGACAACATCCTCACCGAAGGCGTCGTCACTACCGCGGGCTCGAAGATGCTCGCGGACTTCACACCGCCCTACGACGCGACCGTCACGGCACGCCTCAAGGCCGCGGGCGCCGTCATCATCGGCAAGACCAACCTCGACGAGTTCGGCATGGGCTCCTCGACGGTGAACAGCGCGTTCAAGCCGACGAAGAACCCGTTTGACCCGTCACGCACGCCGGGTGGCTCTTCCGGTGGCTCCGCAGCAGCCGTCGCGGCGGGCATCGTCGGCGGAGCACTCGGCACCGATACCGGCGGCTCCATTCGCCAGCCCGCGTCGTTCACTGGGCTCGTTGGACTCAAGCCCACCTATGGCCGTGTCTCGCGCGCCGGGGTCATCGCGTACGCGAGCTCGCTCGATCAGGTCGGCCCGCTCGCGCGCACGGTCGAAGACGCGGCCTTGCTGCTCGAGGCCATCGAGGGCTTCGACGCCAACGACTCCACCTCCTCCGACGCGAAGAAGACGGCGTGGAGAGACACGCTCCGCTCCGGCGTGAAGGGTCTGCGCATCGGCCTACCTCGCGAGTACTTCGTCGACGGCATGGACGCCGAGGTCGATTCTTCAGTGCGCGCAGCAGCGAAACGGCTCGAAGCGCTCGGAGCGTCGGTCGTCGACATCTCGCTCCCGCACACGAAGTACGCGCTCGCGACCTACTACGTGATCGCTCCATGCGAGGCGTCGTCCAACCTGGGCCGCTACGACGGCGTTCGTTACGGCCACCGCGCGACTGACGTGAAGGCGCTCAAGGAGCTGTACGAGAAGAGCCGCAGCGAAGGCTTCGGCTCCGAGGTGAAGCGCCGCATCATGCTCGGCACGTTCGCGCTCTCGTCCGGCTACTACGACGCGTACTACCGGAAGGCGCAGCAGGTCCGCACGCTCATCACGCGCGACTTTGAGCAGGCGTTTCAAAGCGTCGACATCGTGCTCTCGGCGACGTCTCCCGTGTTGCCCTGGCGCCTCGACGAGAAGCTCGATGACCCGCTCGCGATGTACCTGATGGATGTGCTGACGCTCCCGTGCAGTCTCGCGGGGCTCCCCGGGCTCTCGATGCCGTCGGGCGTATCGGCGTCGGGCCTGCCGATTGGCGTGCAGCTGCTTGGCCGGCGCTTCGACGAAGCGACGCTGCTTCGCACCGCGTTCGCCCTGGAGGCTCGCTGACATGCCGCGCGCCGACTTCCAGGTCGTCATCGGGCTCGAGGTGCACGCGCAGTTGCTCACCACCAGCAAGCTCTTCTCGGGAGCAGGCACTTCGTTCGGCGGCGCTCCCAACGCGCACACGTCGATCGTCTGCCTCGGCCTTCCCGGCGTGCTCCCGGTGCTCAATCAACGCGCAGTCGAGCTCGCGATTCGCACCGGCCACGCGCTCGAGTGCACCGTCGCAGAACGCAGCGAGTGGTCGCGGAAGCACTACTTCTACCCGGACCTTCCCAAGGGCTATCAGATCACCCAGTACGAGTTCCCGACCTGCGTCGGTGGGCGTGTGGTGTTCGACGGCCCCGACGGAGAGAAGGCCGTTCGCCTCACCCGCATTCACATGGAGGAAGACGCCGGCAAGCTCGTGCACGAGAGCGCGGTGTCACTCGTCGATCTCAACCGGGCCGGCACGCCGTTGCTCGAGATCGTCAGCGAACCCGACCTACGCACTGCCGATGACGCGGTCGAATACCTGAAGGCGCTCCGCGACATCCTGGTGTGGATCGGCGTCAACGACGGCAACCTCGAAGAGGGCAGCTTCCGGTGCGACGCGAACGTGTCGGTGATGCGCCACGGGTCGACGACGTTCGGCACGCGCTGCGAGCTGAAGAACCTCAACTCGTTCCGGTTCATCAAGCAGGCGATCGAGATCGAGGCCACGCGCCAGGTCGAGATCATCGAAGCCGGCGGGAAAGTGGAGCAGGAGACGCGCCTGTTCGATCCGCAGCGCGGTGAGACGCGGAGCATGCGTTCGAAGGAAGACGCGCACGACTATCGCTACTTCCCGGATCCCGATCTGCCGCCGCTGCTCCTGACTGCCGAACGAATCGAGCGTTCGCGGAAGGAACTCCCCGAGCTGCCTCGCGCACGGCGAAAGCGGTACGTCGACGCGCTCGGCCTGCCTCCGTACGACGCTGGCGTGCTCACCTCCGATCGCGCCATGAGCGACCTGTTCGAGCGCTGCGTCGCCGAAGCCGGAGAAGCCAAGCCCGTCTCGAACTGGTTCATGGGTGAGCTCTCGCGGCTGCTCAACGAGACGAAGACGAACATCGCCGACGTGAAGTTCTCTCCCGGGCAGTTCGCCGCGCTCCTCAAGGCGATCAAAGACGGCGTCGTCTCAGGCCCCGGCGCGAAAGAGGTGTTCGCCGAGCTGTTCGCCACCGGCGAGGATCCATCCGTCATCATTCAGGAGAAGGGCCTCGCGCAGGTGAACGATGACGGCCCGCTGCTCGAGGCGATCGTGCAGGCGATGGCCGAGGCTCCGAAGAACGTCGAGAGCTACCGCGGTGGGAATACGAAGATCATCGGCGCGTTCGTCGGTGCGGTGATGAAGAAGCTGGGCGGCAAGGGCAACCCGAAGCGCATCAACGAGCTGCTGACCGAGAAGCTCAAGGCATGAAGCGGGTCGATGCGCTCGAGCGGGCGGCGGTAGCAGCGACCCGACACGAGTGGCCGGCTGTTCTTCAGTGGCTGACGGAAGGGTGGAGCGACGAGAAGCACCCCGAGCTCGCAGAGGTCGCGTGGGTGCTCGTTCAGCAGCGCCTCCACGCCGAGCCGTTCTCGGAGCGGCTCGAACGCGACACCGAGGCGGCGTGGCTCGACGCGAAGGCCACCAGCGAGAAGGAGCACCTGCTCCGGCTCGTTTCCACGCCGTGGCCGCGCCTGACGAGCGACGCGCGCGCGCGGGTCAACGCGATCGTCGCCGGTCCGCCGGGCATTCTCTGGAGCGCGGCGCTGGCGTCGCTCGTCCGCTCCGATCCGTACCGGAGTCACTCGGGCTTTCAGATGATGCGCGCCGGGCTTCGGTGGCTGGTCAAACATGGCGATCCGATGGCCGCCCGTCTGGTGAACGAGCTGCGCGCCGGCGAGCCCGAGCTGGTGCGCATCGACCTCGGGGCGCTCTCTCGCCAGCAACTCCCCGAGGCGACGTCGCTCTCTCCACGCGAGCAGGCGCTGGTCGACGACCTCCGCCGGATCGTCTCGGTCCCTCGCGCTGAGGTCGCCTCACTCTTCCACGAGGTCTTCACGAGCCCGTTCGACGACGGGCGTCGGGCCGTGCTCGCCGATGCGTTGACCGAAGCGGGTGACCCACGCGGAGAGTTCATCTCACTCCAGCTGCTCGGGGCCTCGTCGAAACACGCGAAGCGGATGAGTCAGCTGCTCCGCGCCAACGCCGCAGAGTGGCTCAAACCGCTGAGCCCCTTCATCGAGGTGCCCGCGGTGTTCACTCGTGGATTTCCATCGGCTGTGAAGGTGCTCCCGGCCCAGACGACCGAGCTCTTTGGCCGCACCGAGGCCTGGGGCACCGTCGAGCAGCTCACCGTCTGGCCCGAATTCGCGTTCGAGTTCCACCCACACCTGCGGGGCATGAAGGCGCTGCTCGGGGTTCGCGACGCCGGCACGACGCCGATTCCAGCCCTCGAGCGCGCGGTGATCTTCGTCGACGCTCCGTTGGCGAGGCTGCCGTTTCAGTCGGTGCGCGAGCTCGGCGTCATCGCCAGCTGGGACGACCGCCCCGAGGTCGAGAAGGCGCTGGAGTTCTTCTCGAAGCGCGCCGCATGGTTTCCGACCATCGAGCGGCTGCTCGTTCCTGGCACTGCGAAGGACCTCGGGTTCGCCACGACGCTGCTCACCCGCTACCCGAGCGTGCAGGAGATCGTCTGCTCCCTCGAGGTGACCGGCACCAACCTGAACCTTCCGTCGAACTGGGCGCTGACGCTCTCGCGCGCGAAGGTGATGACGCTCACCTGGCACGGACGGAACTGGTCAGGCGACCCACCCGAGGGCGTAGCGACCTGGCTCGCGGCGACCCATGTCGCGGGCCTGATGCGGGTGGTGATCGAGCAGGTGCAGAAGCTCGACCCGGCTCAGCGGGAGCGGGTGATTCGGGCGCTGCGTGACGCGGCCGACGAGTGGCCCGAGACGGTCGAGCTCACGCTCTTCGGTGTCGACGGGCGCGCTTAGTCCCAGCCTCCACCGCCGCGCCTGTTCTGCTTCTTCGCCGAGACGTGCTTCTTGCCTTCGAGGCGACGGCGCTTGGCGCCCTTGCCGGGCTTCGTCGCGATGCGCGGCGCGTCGACGTGGGAGCGCTTCACCAACATCGCGCGAAGCCGCTCCAGCGCTTCTCCACGATTCTGCAGTTGGCTGCGTCGCTCGGTGGCGGTGATGGTGACGCCGGTCGGTTTGTGCGTGAGGCGGACGCCGGTCTCGGTCTTGTTGCGGTGCTGGCCGCCCGGGCCCGAGGCGATGAAGAACGACTCTTCGCACTCGAGGAGCAGCGCATCGTCGGTGAGCGCGGCGGCGCGCGCGAAATCGTGTGGCGTCGGCATGGCGGCTGAGGGTCGTCCGGGAGGCGGCGTTTCTGACACCGGCAGTGTACTTCGCCCGTCACCTCGGCTCGATGACGATCAGCTCGCTCTCGTCGGGCGCTGACTCGGAGCGGCCGCGGCCGAACGGGAAGTTGTTGTCGTTGATGATGGCGACGCGACCGCGGTCGAGCGGCGCAACGCCTTCGATCGTCCAGAACGGGAAGGTGAAGGTGCCTGCATCGGGCAGCTCGAGGTCGAGCAGATCGGCGGCCTCGGACTTCACGACGCGCGCGCCGACCACCTCGGGGAGCGTGAAACGCATCAGGCGCTTGAAGCCATCGGCGCGGCGCTCGGTGTCGTCTCGTTCGAGCGCGTAGCCGAAGCGATCGTCGACGAGGGTGAGGTCTCCAACTGCCTTCGCGCGCGCGTCGAGCGGGTACCGAAACGCGACGCCTGCCCATTGCTTCGTGGCGAGCTCGAACCGGAAGGCGAGGCAGTCGGTGTCGCCGGGCAGCGGTTTCTCGAGCATCGCGATCAGGAAGCGGCCATCAGCGCTGAGGCCCAGGTTCTCGAAGCCTGCGCTTCGGCCCACGCGAACGTCGACGGCCTGCTGCGGCCACGGAAGTCCCGCGCGTGCAGCGACGGGTTTGCGGCCGGTCTGCTCTTCGAAGAGCGCGACGGTCTGCAGCCACGGCGCTTCGCGATGGGCGACCTGGAGCGAGCGCCAATCGAAGGACTGCAGCGTCACGCGGGCGCCAGCGTCGGCCTCGCTCACCCGGCGAATGAGGAGCCTCGTCAGCCACGCAGCGTCGTCGTGCGGAAGCCCGGTGCCGTGGACCTTCGTCTCGATGTTCAACCGGCCGGGAAGCCGGAGCGCCTCGGTCAGCGTCATCACCCGGTGGCTGCCGGCGTCTCGGCGTTGCAGTGGGTGCGTGGGCAGCAAACCGTCACACTCGACGCGCCGCAGCACCTCGAGCCGCGTCGCGGGAATGCTCAGACCTCCATCGCGAACGCGCGCGCACTTCGGCGGAGCAAGCACCGCGTCGTGCCAGACGAGCGCTTCGTCGTCGGCCGTTCCGGTGAGATCGAGCTCGAGCACCGCGACGCCTGCCGCGAGGCCGAGCCGAAACGCCGCGGCGGTGTTCTCTGGCGCGAGGCCGCGAGCACCACGATGGCCTTGCACCTCTTTGCCGGCGTCGAGAAAGGCGCCCGCGAGATCGGGTCGATCGGTGATCACTCCATCGACGTTCCACGCGAGCAGCTCAGCCAGACGCGCAGGCTCGTTGACGGTCCACGGGACGATACGAAAGCCAGCGGTTTGCAGTGCATGCAGTTGCTCCGGCGAGGTGAGCCAGCGGTGGTCGGGAGACGCGATGGGCGTGCCGGCGTCGTGGCGCACAGCGTCGGCCCGCAGCGCTTCGAGCGATCGCAACAGCAGGTTGGGGCGAAGGAACGGCGAGTCGGGCCCAGCGAGAACGCCACCGTCGAGCACGAGCGGGAAGGGTGGCTCCAGCACGCGACCGGCACCATCGACGTGAACGAGGAATGGGCCGTGTTCGTCGCCGAGCCAGAACGTTCCGTCGGGAGCCCGCACCATCGACTCGGGATCGAGATCGGCTCCGGTGAGCACGCGGTCGCTCGTGGCGTCGTTGCGGATCGGCCAGGGCAGGTGCCGCGAGGGATCGGACAGCACGAAGCGGGTGGTCGCCGTCAGCGCGCCCTTCGCGAAGTCGGGCTTCAGCGTCCACGCGCGCAGCACGAAGTCGCCTGACGTCTCGGGCACGCCGTACCCGTTGTCGCTGACGGTGAGCAGCCCCTCGGACGTCACTTGCAGCGACGAGAAGCCCTGCACTGGTTGACCCGTGAACGGGCCGTCCTTCAGGCGCGAACCGCTGACGGGGCCCTCGACGAAGGTCAGCGCCGGCAGAACCGCACGAGACACGAGCCGCGCGCGCAACGGCTTCGGCGTGACGTGGACGATCGGCGCGGCCGTGCAACCAACGAGCAGGAAGACGAGCCACGTGCGCATGGCGCGCACCGTAGTCGGGAACCAACCGTTGCTCGCGCTGTCATGACGGCCATGACTCGCTCCAGTCGCAAGCTCCGTGCACACGCAGACGCCGACGTGGGCGAACTCACGATCATCCCGTACCTCGACATCTTGATGAACCTCATCCTCTTCATGCTGCTGTCGATGACGGGGCTCGGCGTGATGCGCGTCCTCAAGGCGAGTCCAGAGATGTCGGGGAGCGGCCCGGCGAGCTCGGCGCCTGTCTCGGTGCTCGTCGACGCCTCGGGCTACGTCGTGACGGCAGGCGAGACGACGCGCGCGTTACCGAAGGTCGAAGGGCGATGGCCGCTGGCCGAGCTCACTGCGGTGCTCACGGACGTGAAGGCCTCACGGCCGGGCGACCGACGCCTGGTGCTGCGCGCGACTCCGGCGCTCGGCTTCGAAGACCTCGTCGCCACGATGGATGCGGCGCGCGAAGGGCCCGGCCGGCTGCCCTTGTTTCCCGACGTGACGCTCGCGTCAGAAGGCGAGGCCCCAGGCGAGGCGCAGCTCGGGGAAGAAGTTCGGCCAGGTGCGCACCGTGCCGCCCCCTGAGAGCTGAAACGTCAGGCCAGCGTGGTTGGCCAGCCAGTACGTGACCTCGACCGCGCCGACGAAGTGGAAGCCTTGAAACTGGGAGTCCTTCAGCGCGATCGACTTGAACCCGAAGAGCGCCGACAGCCGCAGCGTGGCACCGCGGTTGTTCTCGTCTCGCCAGTCCTCGAAGAGCCAGCGTGGGCCGCCGCGCGCGTACCAGCCCTGCGAGAAGACGAACGCCGCCGCGCCGCCCTCGAGATCGACGTACGGAATCAGATGGAGCGTGCCCGAGACCCCGAGCACATCGGGCAGGCCGGTGAAGGTCGAGACGCGCACGCTGCCGATCAGGCGCGGCTTCGAAGGCAGGTCGGCGCCGGTCACCAGCAGGCACAGAAGAAGAGCAGCGGTCGTCATGGCGCAACGCTCAGCTTCGCACGACGATCAGTCGAAGGTGAGTCCTGCGACGGCGGCGCCTGAGGGCTCGCTCCCGGGACGCCACTCGAACTCGACGTCGGCACGCGCAGAGATGGCCAGGCCACGCACCACGCCGAGGCGCAAGACGAGCCGCGCGCGCCCGGTGACGCCATGCTGGAACGACGAGCTGTTCGCGTCGGCGAGGAAGCGTGGCGTCCACCCGGCCTCGAGGCGCACCGCGTTCGCGAACGAGCCGGGCAGCTGCAGTCGCGCCCCGAGCTCGACCTTTGGAGCGATGAGAAAGGCAGCGTCACGCGAGCCGACCCGCACGCCGCCCGAGACGAGGAGGAAGTTCGTCAGCCGCTCATCACGCACGACAGCCACGACACCTTCGCCGCCGACCGTCGCCTCGTGAGCGCGCTGCGCGTACCCGTAGTCGAGCGAGGCACCCCATCCTGCGCGAGCGGTCGACAGCACGCGGACTCCGAGCAGTGTCACGCCAGCCCGCGCAATGGATGGCCCCTGCGACCCGATGAGATCGGCAGTGGCATCGAGGGCTCGCACGCCGACCTGCGCACCGAAGCCTCCCTGCCGTTGATCGCCTTGTTCTTCGGCGAGCGCAGCGACGCGGACTCGCAACACAGGCACTCCGGTCGAGAGCGCTCCGATTGCCAGCGACGCGTGGCCGAGCCCTCCTTCTGGGACCGACCGCGCCACCGTCTCGGACTGCACCTGAGCGAGCTGCTCTCTCTCGTCAGCCTGCGCCTGGCGAAGCGCGTCTTCCGGCAGGCTGGCCACCACGTTCGCAACGGCATCGAAGGTCCGCTGCGCCTCCCGTGCGGTGCCGACGATGCTCTTTTCCAAATCATCGGGCTCACGTCGCGGAGCCGTCCGCAGCAGCTCATCGAGCGCGAGCAGTTCAGCCAGCTCCCACTCTGCGTTCACGCGGCGCGACGGGGCCTGCTCGAACCGCCGTTGTCTCGAGGCGACGAGCTCGTCGGTCGATGGCCCCTTCCAGCCCGGGAGAATCGTCTGCTTCTCGGCGCGCAGCCGCTCGGCAGTGGCGACGTCGAAGCCGAAGCGCTCCCGTCGCAGCCCTGCGAGCGCCACCCTCGCGCGCCAACCCTCGAGTTCGGGTGAGAGCGCCATCTCGAGCACCGCCCAGGCAGCGACTCGCTCCTTCGCGTCACCGGCGAGTCCGGCCACCACGGGCCATCGTGTTCCGAGCGCCTCCTTCACGCCCGGCCGTGAGAGCTCGGCCTCGAGCGTCGCCTCGGCCAGACGAGCGACCTCTCCACTTGATGGGTCCGCCGGCATCGCACGCAGCAGCGGCGTGAGCGCGTCGAGCACCTGACCGGGAGCCTCCCACGGCGTCGAAGGCGGGCCCGGCGCGGCGCCATCGAGCACGGGCTCGAGGAGAAAACGCACCATCGTCGAGCAGTTGGCCGTGAAGAACCGGTAGTCGACGTAGCCGATGCGCTCCAGCTCCCAGATGCGGGCGAGCAGTCGCTCCCGTTGATCGGGCGTGAGGTCGAGCGCGAAGCGGCGCAGCGAACGTTGCTGCAGATCGAGCGCTTCCGCACGAATGTCCGAAACGGTCGTGAGCGTGAAGACGCCGCGAAACCCCTCGCCGAGCCCGAGGCCCTTCCAGACGTACGACGTACGCGGCTCCAGCGGAGAGACGAGCGCTGCGAGCTGCAGCACCTGGCCACCACCCGGCGCCGCGTCGTCCCCCTCACGGACGATGCGGAGCAGCAGGTGACCGAACAGCGCTTGTGACGCGACCGACGACGGGGCAGCGAAGACGAGCTCGAACCCTCGAACGGGAGACGAGGTCGCCCAGCGTTGGAACGCGGGACATGAACTCTCGGGCTTCCACGAGTCATCGAGGGCTCGGAGAAACGCATCGAGCTGGCGCGACTTCGTCAGCTCGCGGCAGCGAACGCGGGCGTCCGGAGACACCGCCTCGGGGTCCATCGACTCGGCCGGGACGAGCAGCTCCTCCGCGAAGGTCGCGAGATCGAGCGCGGCCGACCGCTGACCATCACGACGTGAGAACGCCCACGCGTACTGGACGAACGGCTCGTCATCGCGCCAGCCCGCGATGCGCCGCCACGTCGGTCGATTGCTCCAGTGAAGCCGCGAGTCCCACCGGCGGATGACGGCGTGCACCACCGCGCGCCGGCGCCACAGCCGTCGTCGTTGTTCGACGCTCAGGCGAGACAGCGGCGCCATCGCGCGAGGGTCGTCATCGTCGCGGTACTCGAAGAGGTGGAGCCGGGTTTGCGCGTCGCCGATGCCGAACGCCCGCACCTCGTCGTGCAGTTCGATCTCGAGTGGACCGCCCGGGAAGGCACGAACGCGCGGAGGCAAAGCGTCGAGTGCGAGGGAAAGATCCTCGAGGACTTCGGTCGTCCACCCGGAGGAGGGCACGAGCACGATCCGACGCGCGGCGAGTGTGGTGGCGTCCACCTGGGCGACGGCGACCGAGGCGATGAGGGGCACGAACAGCGCGACGCGTGTGCTCAACCCCGGCACGTCAATTCCAGCTCCTCGACGCGGCGCAGGAACCGGCCGGCCCACGCGTCGTCGCTCCCATCACCCATCAGGGTGGCGAGCTCGGCGCGATGCGAACGCAACGTCCGCCCCAGCTCGACCGGCGAGACGTGATGGAACGACGCGAGCGCGGTGATGACGGGGCCCTCTCCGAAGGTGAGCTCCTGGCGCAGTTGCACGACGCGCTGGCGCAGGAACAGCTCGGTGCCACGTCGCAGCGTTGGCGGGTTCACGCACGCGCCATTCAGACAGACGAAGCCGGGACCGCACTGCTCGTTGACGGTGCACGCAGCCGCAGGCACCGGCGGAGGCGATTCACCGCCCTGCACACACTGGCTGTTCCAGCACACGAAGCCCGGAGCGCACTGGGCGTTCGACGCACAACCCTGCTGCTGCTGGGCCTGAACGCATTGCCCGCTCCAGCACATGAAGCCCTGCGCGCACTGCGCGTTCGACGAGCACATCGGTTGCTGTTGGGCCTGAACGCACTGTCCGCTCCAGCACATGAAGCCCTGCGAACAGTGCTCGTTCGAGGTGCAGCGGGCCGCCTGAGGCTGCATGCACACGCCGCTCTGACACCACCCTCGGCAGTCGTCGTGTTGGCGGCAGACCGAGCCATCGGGGCCCTGCTTGCGAACCGTCGGAGGCGGCTGCTCGGCGTGGCGCTCGCTGCTGGTGGCGTCGGTCGACGTCGAGGTCAGCTCTGAGAGGCCCTGGAACGTGATCTCCGAGAACAGGCGAATGGTGAAGTCTGCGGCCTGCGCTGGCGCGGCGATCGCGAGCACCATCGACAGGGTGAGTGCAGTCACTCTCGGCACATGAACTCCGGGAAAGAGGCGACGAGCATAGTGGGTGAACGCGACAGGTCCCCACACGCTTTTCGGAGCGCTGCGTCGTCAGGGCCCGAGCAGCCGTCGCGTGAGGATGGCCCCAAGGTTGCGGCGGCCGTCGACGATCAGCATGACGAAGACCACTCGTTTTTCGATGCGGTACACGACTCGCCACGGCTTGAAATGGACCTGCCGGAAGTCGTGGGTGCCCAGCTCGGCAAGCTCACGCGGGACGACCCCTTTTGACGGGAAGCGCGACAGGTCGCCGACGACCTGCTCGAAGCGGGTGAGAAGCGCCGCCGCTCGAAGGTCGCCGTCGCGTTCCCGAATGAAGCCCACGATCTCGGCGAGATCGGCAGCCGCGTGGTCGGTGAGCTGGACGTCGAAGCGCATCAACGGCCCGACGTGAACGACGCGCGGAGCTCCTTGATCACGTCTGCTGCCCGGCGAGTCTTGCCCTCGGCGATCTGCTTGTTCCCCAGCGCGAGGATCTTGAGCAGCGCCAGCGTCTCTTCGGTCTGCTCCCACGTCGCGACGTCGACGATGACCGCCTTGGCCTCGCCGTTCTGGGTGATGACGTAGGGCTCGCGCTCCTCGGTCAGGGTCTCGACGAGGTCGGCGGCGTTGGCCTTCAGGTACGTGATCGAGCGGACGTTCTTGGAGAGCTTCATGCAGACCGAATTCAGTCTGAATTCAAGCTGCGGTCAACCCGCTCACTTGATGAGGCCGATCTCCCGAAGCCGCTGCTGCAGGAACTGGTCGGCCGTGATGTCGGGGTACTTGCACGGGTTCTTCTCGGACACGCACGTGTCGAGAATGCGCAACGAGCACTCCGGGTACGGGTGCACGAAGTAGGGCATCGAGTAGCGAACCACGTCGTCGTCAGCGCTCTTCGGGTTCACCACGCGGTGGGTCGTCGACGGAATCACCTCGTTGGTCACGCGCGAGAGCATGTCGCCCGAGTCGACGACGATCTGGCCTTTCAGGGCGTCGACGGCGATCCACTCGTTCTGGCGGGACAGCAGCTCGAGCCCCGACGAGGTCGACTCGCACAGCAGCGTGATGAGGTTGATGTCTTCGTGTTCGGCCGCTCGCACGCCGCCGGGAATGAACATGTCCTTCAGCGGCGGGTAGTGAATGATCCGCAGCACCGAGTTGCCGTCCTTCGCCATGTCCGAGAACGTCGGGCGAGGGAGCTTGAAGTAGTCGGCGAGCGCCTGGAGCATCACCGCTGCGGCTGCGTCGAGCGCGTTGAACAACGCGACGGTGTTCTCCCTGAACGTCGTCAGCTCGCTCGGCCAGACGTTGGTGCCGTAGGTCGACTTGCGCGCGTGGTCTGCGGGCAGATCGCGGCCGACGTGCCAGAACTCCTTCAGGTCGCCGACCTTGCGGTTCTTCGCGTGCTCCTGGCCGAAGGGCGTGTAGCCGCGCTGCCCGCCACCATCGGGGATGAAGTACTTCTGCTTCACGTCCTTCGGCAGGGCGAACAGCCGCTCGGCGTCGGCGTAGGTGCGGCGAATCAGCGCGTCGTCGACCCCGTGATTGACGATCGAGACGAAGCCGTACTCGACCAGCCCGTCGCCCCAGGCCTTCGTGAAGTGGTCACGCTCAGCTGCGGTTCCGCGCGTGTAGTGCGACAGATCGAGAACGGCGATGTGTTTGGACACGGTGCGGTTTTAGCGCGCTTGTCGACGCGGGCCAGAGTTCGACCCGGCCATCGGGCCTGTCGTACGGTGCGACCCATGCACGTCGTCGCGCTCACGCCATCCGGAACGCTCGAGGTCTCGGCTGCCAGCGGGTGTGTCGTGCGTGATGGGCGCGTGTACGTGATCGCCGATGACGACCCGCACCTGTGGGCGTTCTCCCTCAACGGCACGCGGCTCGATCGTCGTCGCCTCTTGCCGGGCGTGATGCCGATCGACGCGACCGAACGAAAAGCCGTGAAGCCCGATCTCGAGGCCCTGGCGCTGTTGCCCGGTGGCGGTTTGCTCGCGCTCGGCTCGGGCTCGTCACCCAGGCGCCGGCGTGGAGCGCTGCTCCGTGACGGCAAGGTCTCGGTCGTCGACTGCACCGAGCTCTTCACGTCGTTGGAGCAGCAGTTCGAGGCGCTGAACATCGAGGCGGCCGTCGTCGTCGGCGATCAGCTCGTGCTCGGGCAGCGCGGGAATGGGCCGGGCCAACAGAACGCGTTGGTGCGGCTCACGCTGGCCGACGTCACCCGCGGGCTCGAGCGCGGAGCGATTGGCTCCTGGGCGGTGGAGGGCATCGAAGCGCTCGATCTCGGAGTGCTCGACGGCGTGCCGCTGACGCTGACCGATCTCTCGTTGTCGCTCGATGGCGAGCTCTACTTCGCGGCCGCCGCCGAAGACACGAGCGACCCGTACCTTGATGGTCCCTGCGTCGGCTCGGTCATCGGTGTGCTGGGCCCCCGAGGTGTGGTGCGGCGCGCGCGCGTCGCTCCGCTCGCGAAGATCGAAGGGCTGGCGCAGCTCGATGCCGATCGATGGGTGTTGGTGGCCGACGCCGATGATCCAGCGGTTCCCGCGAAGTTGTTCCTCGCGTCTGCCAACGAGCTGCGCGGCCCGCTTCAAGCGTAGAAGCACTCCATGGGACGACACCCGTGGGGTTGGGGCCTCGAGACGAACGCGATTCCACTCGACGAGGTGCGTCCGCGGGTCGAGCCGTTCTTCGGCGCCGCACGCGCGCTGGTCGGCAGTCCGGCCCGCGTTCCTGCCTCACGGATTCCGGTGCCCGCGGCGCTGGCCGCGTTTGCGTCGTCGACTGAGAGCGCGAGAGCCGCGCACGCGATGGGCAAGGCGTACCCCGATCGGGTTCGCGGCTTTCGTGGCGACTTCTCGTCCGCTCCCGATGTCGTCGTCACGCCCCGCACCGAGGCAGAGCTCGTCACCACGCTCGAGTGTGCCGAACGGGAGCGGCTGTCCGTCACCCCGTTCGGTGGAGGCTCGAGCGTCGTCGGCGGGGTCGAGCCGCGCCTGGGCCCTGGCGCGAACGGCACGCTGAGCGTCGATCTCTCAGCGCTCGATCGGGTGCTCGAGGTCGACCCGATCTCCCGGCTCGCGCGCATCGAAGGCGGCGTCTTCGGGCCCGCGATGGAGCAGCAGCTCGGCAATCACGGCCTGACGCTCCGGCACTTCCCGCAGTCCTTCGAGTTCTCCTCGCTCGGAGGTTGGATCGCGACGCGCGCTGGCGGGCACTTCGCGACGGGCCCCACGCACATCGACGAGCTCGTCCACTCGGTGCGCATGGTGACGCCACGCGGCGTCTTCGCGACGAAGCAGTTCCCGGCCTCGGGCGCCGCCGTCGATCCCAACCGGCTCGTCATCGGCAGCGAGGGTGTGCTCGGCGTCATCACCGAAGCGTGGATGCGGGTTCGTCCCCGGCCGACGTTCCGCGCGAGCGCGAGCGTGTCGTTCTCTGAATACCCGGCTGCAGTGAACGCGGTGCGGGAGCTCAGCCAGTCGGGCCTGCAGCCCGCCAACTGCCGCCTGCTCGATGGCATGGAGGCGATGATGAACGGCGTCGTCTTCGATGGCTCGTCGGTGCTGGTGCTGGGGTTCGAGTCGGCGTCGCACTCGATGCGCGGCTCGATCGACGAGGCGCTGCGAATCACCGCGAAGCACCACGGCCGCTGCGAGAAGGGCGCGCTCGTTCGTGAGGGCGAAGGTGAACGTGCGCAGGACGCAGGCGAGGCGTGGCGGAAGTCGTTCCTCCAGGGCCCGTATCTGCAGGACGCGCTCATTCAGCTCGGCCTCATCGCCGACACCTTCGAGACGGCCTGTACCTGGTCGCGCTTCGACGCGCTCTACGCAGGCGTCACGGGCGCGATGACCGAGGCGCTCCAGCGGGTGTGTGGGGGCGGCGTCATCTCGTGCCGCTTCACGCACGTGTACCCAGATGGGCCTGCGCCGTACTTCACGTTCATCGGAAAGGGCCGTGAAGGCGCCGAGTTGGAGCAGTGGCAGGCGCTGAAGCAGGCGGCGAGCGACGCGCTCGCGGAACACGGCGGCACCATCACCCATCACCATGCCGTCGGCCGCACGCACCGCCCCTGGTACGAGAAGGAAGTGCCGGGGCTGTTCGTCCACGCACTCAAAGGAGTGAAACGAACGTTCGACCCGGCTGGAGTCCTCAACCCGGGCGTGCTCTTCGACTGACTGAGCCATGTTCTTTTGGCGGCCCGGTTGACGCGGACAGGTGCGGTGCCGTAGGCCGCCCCGCTGCCTCGGGAGGCCCGGTTCTGCAGAACGCTCGTTGGTTCATTGCGCTGTCGCTTGTTTTGTCGCTGACGGCGAGCGCGCAGGGCCTGCCTTCAGCGCCGTCCGACGATCCCGCACCTGCCGAGGCGACGACCACCACGAAGCCCCGCGCCGATGTTCCGCTGGCCGTCGACGCCGGCGTTCCGGTCGAGAAGAGCAAGGACGAGAAGGACCGCCCCCGCGGATCCCAGGGCTTCGTCGAGGCCCGCGGCGGCAGCGGTGAGATGCGCTTCGGCGGCGTCGATCTCGGCTTCACGACCTTCTTCTCGTCGGGCCTGTTCTTCGCGCCCGAGTCGTACACCGCGTCGCTGAGCGTCTGGCTCGAGCCCTCGTGGCGTTTTGGCGCGAAGTTCTTCAAGGGCTCGTGGTTCGAGTCGATGCTGCTGGCGGTTCGTCTGCCCATCGAGCTCGAGTTCGCCGGGAGCGACCCACGCTTCCGCGGCGCCACCTTCTCGAACCCCGCGGTCCTCAACGCGCCGTCGAGTCGCGGGCCCATCGGGTATCTCGAGAGCGCGCCGGTCGAGGTGGGCCTGGTGGACGGGCCAACCCGCACGCCCGTCATCCTCGGCGACACCTGGGTGAGCCTCATTCAGGGCAAGACGCTCACGATTCCCGGCGTGGGCATCTCGCTCGCCAACAGCTTCCGCATCGCGCTGCCGACGTCATTGGGCAGCCGCAACACGGGCTTCGTCACCTCGCTGTCGCTCGGCTTCATCTTCGACAAGGGGCTTGGGCCGGTGCACCTCACCTACGTGTTCCGTCCGGTGAAGTACTTCTACGAGCGCGCGGTGTCGGAGCGGCGCGGGTCGACCGACACCGTGATCGTCAACGGGCGCACCGAAGAGACGTGGCGACCGCCGTCGACCGGTGTCGCGAACCCAAGCGTCGGCCTCATCAACGGGCTTTCGGCCTCGGTGGAGCTGCCGCTCGGCTTCTCGGTGTCGTCGTCATATTTCCTCTTCAACCTCCTCCCGTACGCCCTGGCGGAGTGTTCGGTGGCGGGTGTGCCCCAGGCGAACTGTTCCGATCAGCCGAAGTTCGGAGGCTCGCAGTGGCGCAACGATCACTGGTTCCTCGCTTCGGTCGATTGGTCCAAAGGCCCGGTGAGCCTCTCGCTCGGTCTGTCGACCTACCGCTCGGTGAACCAGCTCGACGGCAAGCTGTCGCAGCCCTTCATCGAAGTGAACCGCAACAACGCGACCACCGTGTACCTGTCGTTCTCGACCAGCGCTGAACAGCTCGTCGACAGCTTTGCCCCGGAGAAGAAATGAAGCGTGCGCTCCTCGTCCTGTGTGCCCTCGTCGCCTCGTGCGGCACGCCGGTGCAGCCCCGCAGCACCATTCAGCAGGACGCCCTCGCCAAGCGGGACCTCGAGGGCACCTGGTACTTCCGGCAGACGGTCATCGGCGTGCCGTTCGCGACCGGCTTCACCTTCCCGGGTGAGCAGGGCGAGAACGAGATGGAGAAGATCGTCTGGGACATCCAGGAGAACTCGCTCATCGCGCGTCGGGCGTATGAGTTCGTGCGCGGCTCCGAGAAGGGCAACCCGGCGTTCGCGTCGGGCGTCGATCGTCGCTACCAGGGCGCCCCGGTGGCGGCGTTCAAGATCACCAGCCACTTCGACATCATCCGCGAATACAACGCGTCGACTGGCGAGGAGTACGACAAGCTCATCGAGAGCCAGGAGCGCAAGTGGTTCGAGCGCACCTTCATTCGCGTCGACTGGTCGACCAACCTCGTCACCAACTTCAACTTCCTCGCCGACTGGTCCGCGCCGTCGATTCAGCCCATCAAGCAGGACGCGGTGCCGTACTACGTCAGCGATCCGAACGACCCTGACGCGTTCCGCATCGAGCGCACGGGTGAAGATCAGGCGAGCTACCTCGAGGTGACGCAGAAGCTGATCGCGAGCCCCGAGACGGTGTCGTTCGAAGACGGCACCAGCTGGCCGCTGTGCTGGCTCGAGTATTCGACGAGCGACTGCGCGAGCCAGGAGATCAGGGTGCGCAACGCGTTTCGGCGCGTGAGCGAGAGCGACTACGAGCCGCGCGTCTACGACGACAAAGAGATGGAGCGCTTCGGCTACTTCTCCACTGAGCGCCGCTCGTACAATCGGCAGTACGGCCTCACCGAGACGGGCCGCGAGCGCTTCATCAACCGCCACAACCAGTGGTGGCACTCGTTGTCGACGAAGCCGTGCCAGCTCGACGTGCACTGCGGTGACACCTCGCCTGGGGTGCGCTGCGTGACCGAGGTGGCGACGGCGAAGGTCGAGACCGACGGCAAGGTGACGGGCGTCTGTTCGCTCCCGTACGCGGCCCGCAATCGTGCGGACCCGGCCGATCCGTCGAGCCTCGATCTCGGCCCTCGCCCCATCGTCTACTTCTTGAGCCAGGGATTCCCGGAGGACCTGAAGGGGGCCGCGAAGGAGCTCGAGCGGCAGTACGACGTGACCTTCCGCGGCGTCGTCGAGTCGCTCCAGGGACGGCCAGCGATCGGCCAGGCGTTCGTGGTGTGCGTGAACAACCCGGTGCGTGAGGGCGACCCGGCAGTGTGTGGCCAGCCCGGCACCACGGTGCGTCTGGGAGACATCCGGTTCAACCTGCTCAACTGGGTCGACGAGCCGGTGTCGGCAGGCCTGCTCGGCTACGGGCCAAACTCCAACGACGCCGAGACGGGCGAGACGATCGCGAGCGTGGCCAACGTGTACGGCGCGCAGATCGACACCTACGCCGCGATGGGCCGAGATCTCGTGCGCCTGGTGAACGGCGAACTGCAGCCCACGCAGTTCATCGAAGGCGTCAACGTGAAGGATTGGCTCGCCTCGCAGCAGTACGGCACGAAGAGCCGCACCTTCAGCCAGGCCGACGTGCACGCGATGGCCGACGGCATGGATCTGTCGTGGACGAAGGGCCTGCCGAAGACGCCGCGCATCACGAAGGGCAACGCGAAGCACCTCAAAGAGGCGTTCGCCGCGCGGAACAAGACGCTCGCGGGCTCGCAGCTCCTCGGCGGCCAGGCAGGGCTGACGGCGCAGCGGTTGACGAAGCTCCGTGGCACGGACCTCGAGCGCAAGCTGATGACGCCTGAGGTCCTGATGGCCCACGCCATCGACCCACGCTCGCAGGTGACGGGCGCGTTGCAGGCGAAGGTCAGCCCGCTGACCCGCTTCACGCCGGCGCACTACCAGTTCCAGCAGCAGCAGCGCCGCCGCCTCGGAGCGCACGGCGTCGATCTCGCGTCGGCCTCGTTGAACGACGCGATCCTCGGCTTCGCGCTCGGCCAGAAGGGCGCCGACCCGCAGGTGGTGTGGAAGCGCATTCGTGAGGTCGTGTTCCTCTCGACGGCGCTCCACGAGGTCGGCCACACGGTCGGCCTGCGCCACAACTTCGCGGGCTCGTACGATCCGATGAACTACCCGAAGACGTTCTGGGATTTGCGCACGGCCAACGGCACGAAG
>JAUXRI010000210.1 GCA_030681895.1 Myxococcales bacterium
ATGGTGGTGCGAGACGGCCACAATCCCATACTCAACACCAACGGCGTCTCGCTGTCTCGCGGGCTGCTCGAAGACCTCAACCGCGCCGGCCTCGTCGGCCTCACCTTCCACGTCGACTCCCATCAGGGCCGCGCCGGGCAGTGGCGCAAGAAGGGCGAGCTCGAGCTGAACGCGCTGCGACTCGAGTATGCGCAGCTGGTCGCGTCGGTCGGCGGGCTGTCGTGCGCGTTCAACGCCACCATCTACGAAGACACCGCGCGGTTCGTCCCCGACCTCGTGCAGTTCGCCGCCGACCACATCGACCTCATCCACTCGGTCATCTTCATCATGTACCGGGCGGCCATCACCGAAGGTGACTTCGAGTTCTTCCGCGACGGCAAGAAGGTCGGCACGAAGCCACTCGTGTACGCCGTCGACGAGGCGAAGCAGCGCACCGACCTCAGCGCGAACGAACTGGTCGGCCTCATTCAGCAGCGCTTCCCCGACTTCGCGCCGTCGGCCTACCTCGGCGGCACCGAGAAGCCCGACAGCTTCAAGTGGCTCTTCACCGGCCGCTTTGGCTTCCCGAAGAACGGCAGCGCCAGCCAGGTGATGGGGTACGTGGGCCCGAAGTTCATGGAGCTCGTGCAGAACGCCCACCACTTCGTGAAGGGCACCTACCTCGCGTACGCCCCACAGTGGACGCTCGAGTCAGGCCGCTCCACGCTCGCCATGGGCCTCATCGAGCCAGGCGTGCGCACCATCGCGAAGAACTGGCTCAAGCACCTCGCGCGGCGGCCGCTCGACGCGCGCAAGAAGCTCCACTTCCAGTCGGTGATGATGATTCAGCCCATCGACCTGTTGCCCGACGGCCGGCAGAACATGTGCGACGGGTGCCCTGACGTGACGGCGCACGACGGGAAGATTGTGTGGAGCTGCCGGCTCGAGGAGTACCGGACGTACGGCGGCCTGGTGACGTCGGTGCCGAAGGAGCGCTGCACGACGAGCTGCGCGACAAGTGAGTGCCCGTCGAAGCTCACCGCTCGCCCGGGGTGAGGGCCTTCGCGCCCCGGCCAATCTCGGCGAGGCCCACGGCGTCGAGCACCTCGAGCCGGTCGGCGCCGATGAGCTGGAGCTCCGCGAAGTGACGCAAGCTGCGCGAGAGCGTCTCGGGCCTGATGCCGAGCAGGGCCGCGACGTGGGTCTTCGAGAACGCCGCCGCGCGGCCGGACGCCATCAACCGCGAGTACCCGACGAGGAACTTCGCCACGCGCGACGCTGCAGACCCGGCGCGAAGGTGCGCGTCACGCATGGCCGCGTCGTGCTCGTCGAGGACGAGGCCCAGGAATGCGCTGGCGAGGGTCTTCGGTGCGGCCTCGAGGCCGGTCGCGGCCTTCACCACGTGCGCGCTCGCGGCACAGACGGCGGCGTCAGCCAGGACGGTGACGGTGAAGGGAGACGGCCGGCCCGCGAGCGCCTCGAGGCCCAGCACCGACCTCGGACCCCGCACGCAGGCGAGCACCTCATCGCCCGACGCGTCGTTCGCGCCCAGCCCCATCACGCCGTCCTTCACGAAGAGCACCTCACGGCTGACCTCACCCTGATGGGCGAGCGTGCTGCCTGCGGCGACCTTCCTCAGACGGAACAAGCACGGTCCGCTCAGGCCGAGCGCACAGGCCTCGCACGACTCGACGGGCTTCTGAAGCATGCCGTCACTCGCTGCGCGGCGCTTTTCGACGGCGCCTCGGCGTCGGCTCGACCGGAGCGTGCGGCGGTGACGCCACCGGCTCGAGGCGGGCGCGGTCTTCGATGGTGATGTGCCGGCCGACGGTGATGAGCCCGTCATTCGTCAGCGTCGCGAGGCTGCGCGACATCGTCTCGGGTCGAATGCCCAGCATCGACGCGACGTGCCGCTTGGAGAACGGCCCACGCTGACCACTCTCGACCAGCTCGGAGTGCTCGAGGATGAAGCGCGCGACCCGGGAGAGGGCCGTGCCCGAGCGCCCCCGGGTCTCGTCGCTGCGGCGGTCGAGCTCCTCGAGGAGCAACGGCACGAGCGCCGACGACAGCTCGCTCGCCGCAGGCGTTCCCGGCGCGCTCATCTGGGTCCGCAGCGCCGCAGGGTCGGCGGAACACAGCGACGCGTCAGTCACCACTTCGGCGCGGGCGCGAGCCGGCTTGCCCTGAATCGCCTCCACGCCCAGCAGCGAGCGTGGCCCTCGAACGCCATTCCACCAGTGCCCACCTTCCGCGTCAGTCGCCGTGAGCGCGACCGTGCCGCTCTGCACGAACATCACCTCGGGCGGCACCTCGCCCTGACTCCAGAGCCGCTCACCCGCGCGAACAGTGCGCGGCACGAAGGCGCACCGACCTCCTGCGTGGAGGGGACACGACGCGCAAGAGTCGACGGGTTTCTCGAACATGGCGGGCACGCATTCATGTCGCATGCCAGCAGTGAATGGCTTGCGAGCAGTCAAGGCAGTGCTGCGGTTGAACCGTTGGCCGAGCGAAGCGGCTCTCGGAAGTAAGCACTTACTTCCGGGGCTGTGATGATCAGACGAGCCGAGACGGGACAGCGGCAGACCGAGTTGGCCGACGCGGCGCTGCTGATCATCGCCACCCGAGGCATCACGGCGCTCACCACGCGAGCGCTCGCCGAGCAGGTGGGGCTGACGAGCGGCGCCATCTTCAAGCACTTCGCGTCACTCGACGCGTTGCTCGAGGCGGTGGTGGGGCGCGTCGAAGCGGTCCTCGACTCGACGTTCCCGGCCGATGACACCTCGAGCCCACTGGAGCGCCTCGAGCACTTCGTCGAAGCGCGCACGAGTGCTGTCGGCGAGCGGGTCGGCATCTTGCGGCTGCTGCTCTCGGAGCAGTTTCAGCTCGCGCTGCCGAAGCAGGGCGCAGAGCGGCTGTCGCGCTGTGTGCAGAAGACCCGCGCCTTCGTCGTCTCCACGCTGCGTGACGCCCAGGCCGCTGGCGAGGTGCGCGCAGACATCCCGGCCGAAGCGCTGGGCCCCATCGTGATGGGCACCCTTCAGATGCTGGCGATGACGCGGTCCCGCAACGGCGACGCGGCGGCGACTCGCGAGGCGCTGCGCACCCTGCTTTCCCACGCCGTCCCCACGAAGTCCCGAAAGGCCCCATGACCCTCACCCGATTCGTCCTGCCTCTTCTCGTTGCCGGCGTCTTCGCCTCCTGCGCGACGACCGCCTCACACCACGCCACCGTCGCGCCCTTTCCAGCGCGGCAGGTCGAGTTCCCCGCGCCGCCCACGGGGGCCGGAGCGCCGAAAGACGCCCGTGTGGTGCTGACGACACCAGGTCTCAAGCTCGCGGCCATCACGCTGCGAAACGGCACGACGTTGCCCACGCACAGCGCGCCAGTCAGTGTGATGATTCAGGCGCTCCATGGAACGGGCGTCGTGCACGCGAACGGCGTCGAGCTCACCATCGACTCGACCCACGCGGCGTTGTTGCCGCCTGGCCTCTCGCATTCGGTCGACCCGGCGCCCGGGACCGACCTGGTGCTGCTGGTCCACCACCTGGGCGATGAAAGCGAGCACCACCCATGAAGACCGGTCGCTACAACGTTGGAGCAGGCCTGCTGGTGATGGCGGGCTTCATGCTCTACGGCTTTCTCCTCATCTACCTGCGTGACTTCGCGCCCGACAAAGCCGCGTGGGTGGCGAGCTACTCCGAAGGGAAGCACTTCGAGTCGCGGCTGGCACATGTCCACGGCGCGCTCTTCTCCTTCCTCAACCTTGGGCTGGGTTTCGTTTTGGTACGTCTGGAACAGGCGGGCGACCGGATGCGAGCCGTCGCGGGCACGCTGGGACTCGTTGGCTTGCTGATGCCGGCGGGTATTCTGGGCGAGGTGTATTTGGGGCTCTCTCCGATTTTCGTGTTGCTAGGCGCGGTTGCGATGACGGCGGCCGTGGCGCTCACCGGCGTGCTCTCGTTGAAGCACTGGGCGCCCGTCGCGCGCTGAAGCCTCGACCTCGGTGGCACACACGATGCTCGTTCACCGCCCATGCGAAGACTCGTGGTCGCGTGGGTCGTGTGCGTCGGGCAGGCGGTGGCGGCGCAGGAAGATGGCGGCGAGGTCGTCTCGGCGGTGGAAGACGCGGGAGCCGTCCTCGTGGCTCCGCCAGCGGCGCCCGCCGTCGACGCGGGCGTCGCAGCCCCCGTGACGAGCTTCGACGTCGTCGCGTCGCCGTGGGGCCCGGGTCGCAAGTCATCGGGCGAGGCCTTCAAGAGCGCGGCGACGGCGGTCGATGACGGCCCGCTCCGATGGAAGTGGAAGGACCTCTCTGCCGCCGTCGGCCTGCAGTACTTCGCGCGCGCCGAGGCGCGAGACAACGCAGACCTCAGCGAGGCGGCGCGCGACGTCGCCATCTCCATCGAGCACCGGGCCCGCGTGACGGCCAAAGTCTCGGCGTTCGGCCGCGTCGGCGCCGTGCTCGAGCTTCAAGACATTCGCGGCTGGGGCACCGAGGCCTCGACCGTCGCGTTGTTGCCGGCGACCGCGCTCCATCAGGGCTTCGTCGACTTGAAGCCCACCTCTTGGCTCGACGTGCGCGTCGGCCGGCAGGAGCTCTCGTACGGAGAAGACCGCCTCATCGGCAACCTCGACTGGGCGATGACGGCGCGCGCGTTCGACGGCGTCTTCGTGCGCGCGTCGCCAGCCGAAGGGCTGACCCTCGACGCGTTCGGAATGCTGGTGAAGCCGCCGGCCTTCCTCGCCGACGCGGGCGGCGGGCGCTTCCAGAACTCGGGCACGTACTTCACCAGTGCGTATGGGCGCTGGCGCAAGGGCAAGGCCGGCGTCGACGCGTACGTGCTCGGGCTGCTCGAGGACCCGTCCACCGCGGTGACGGGCTTCAGGCCAGACCACAACCGGCTCACGCTGGGCGCGCGTGGACTGCTGCCGCTCGGCCCGGTCGCGCTAGTCGGTGAAGGCGCGCTCCAGCTCGGCACCACCTCGGCGAAGGAGCGCATTCTCGCGGGCGCATTCGCTGGCCGCGCGACGTGGACGCTCCCGGTCGCGGGGCTGTACGTGATGGGCGACGTGTCGGCTGCGACGGGTGACGGCACGCCGGGCGACGGCACCGACTCGACCTTCAACCAGCTCTTCCCCACCGGCCACGTGCACCTCGGCTTCATCGACTACGTCGCGTGGCAGAACGTGGTGGGCGTGCGCGGCACGCTGGGCCTCAAGCAACCCTTCATGCACGTGTGGCTCGACTTCCATCACCTGCGCGCGTGGGACTCGCGAGGCACCTGGTACGCCGCGAACGGGAGCGTCTTCATCCCCGCCTCGGCCGCGCGCACCGACGGCGTGATGGGCAACGAGCTGGACCTCTCGGTGACGGTCCCGCTGCACGGCTCGGTCGCGCTCTCGGGAGCGTTCAGCGTGTTCCTTCCCGGCGCGATGGCCGACCCGGGCTCGACGGGCGTAGGTCGCGGCACGTCACCGTCGACGTGGGCCTTCGTGTACCTGCGCACGCAGCTATGACGCTCACGCACGAGGTCAGCCACGCGATGTTCGAAGGCCTGTTCGCCCGTGCGGTGACGGTCTCGCCCGAGCTCGCTCGGGAGTTGAGGGCCTGCGGGTACGACGTGGCGAAACCCGACGCGGGTGCCTCGGGCGCGGTGTTCTCCGCGTGCGTCGAGGCGGCGCGGCGCAGCGTTCACCCGACGAAGAGTCCCGACGAGGGTCAGCGCGAGCTCGGCAGGGCCTTCGTGCGCGGCTTTCGCGAGACGATTCTGGGGCGCGTGGTGACGACCGCGCTGCCGATACTGGGGCCTGCCCGCTTCCTGCCCAGGGTTCCGGGCCGACTGGGCTCGCTCCGCAGCGACGCGACGGTGTCGGTGGTCGTGAGTGGGGCGACGTCGGCCACGTTGCACTTCGCGGACCCGCAACCGCTCTCGTCCTTCTTCGCGGGCGTCATCGAAGGCGCGTTGCTGTACTCGAAGGCGCGCGCGCCCCGCGTGGTGGTGACAGTGGCGCCCGGTGGCTATCGCCTCGACGCGACGTGGGAGCCCTGAGCATCACGCCCTGCTGAGGTGAGCCGCCTCGAGGCCCTCTCCCGACGCGTTCGGTCATGGGTTCTGCGCGTCGGCGAACCCGGTTCGTGAGGTTTCGCGAGCGTCACACGACCGCGCCTGGAGCGACGCGACGCCTGCGAAACAACACGCCGAGCCAGCCGAGGAAGACGAGCGCTCCACCGACGGCTGAGGCCTGCATCGTCCACTCGAAGAGGCCGAGCGCCTGCGCGACGAGCGGCGCTGAGACGAGCCCTGCGGCCGCGAGGAGGAAGACCTCGAGCGCGCGCGGCTGGGACGGCCACAACATCGGCAGCAGACTGAGCAGCACCGGGCCGAGCACGAGAAAGTGCAACGCGCCGATGACCGAGGGGCGAACGTTCGGCACCAGTCCTGCGGCCATCGCCATCAACCCCAAGCCCACGAGCCCCCATGCCGCGCGGAGTGGCCACGCGACCGAGCGCTGCAGCGCCACCGTCGCGAGCCAGAGGCCGTAGCCTGCGAGGCCTGCTCGCGTGATGACGTTCGGCCAGACGCCGAGCGCGAGCGCCCCCGAGAGCCCAGCGAGCGTCAGCAACGGACTGGGAAACGCGCGCGCCCCGATGGCCGAGAGCGCAGAGGGCGTCACCACCACGAGCAACAACGTGCCGAGAAAGGTGGCGACGAGGTGCTGCGCGAAAGCCGGGTCCTTCCGGAGCGTCATCGCGATGAAGGGCACGCACACCATTGCGGCGACGATGCCGGGCGGCACCAGCGCGAGCGGCTCGTCGAGACGCCGCATCAGTCTGCGGAGCTGAAACGCGCTCGACAGCCAGATGGCGCCGACGACGGTGCTGCCGATGATGGCTTCAGGCCCGTAGCCGGCGCGAAGGAAGCCGAGGACCGCGAGCGCGGTAGCAGCTCCGTACGCGACGAGGGTGCGGCGGCCGGGCACTGGCGCTCCTCGACTGCGCCACGCGAGAAAGGCGAGCGGAAAGAGCACGCCGTACGCGCCGAGGTGTGAGTGCGCGTGGCGCAGGTGCGCGAAGTCGAAGCCCATCGACCAGGCACCCGCGAGCGACGCGCGCATCCACACGCCCAACGCGAGCGTCGCAAGCAAGGCGGCCGAGAGGAGCCAACGAATCCGGTTCGTCGTCATCCGTTCATCCCGCTGCCCAATGAACGCCGGAGAGGCTGCGTCGGACGTGTTCATCCCCTGGCCGACGTCCCATCCACGCGGCTTCGATGGCGAGATGGCATCTGTCTCAATCATCGCGCGAGCTCCATTCTTCGCGTAACGAACGTCGGAGAGGTGGCGGCGGTCCTGGTCATGGCGTGGTCACCGTTTCCCGCTTCCGGCGGCGAGCGCGAAATGGCGTCCGTCTCCATCGGCGCGCAGGCGCTCACCGATCGCCGCAGAGGGCGCTTCAGGCCGGAGACGAGGAGTCGATTCGGTCATCGAGAGAGCGCTGCCCCTCTGACTGGCCGCCGAACGCGCTTCGAGTCGAAGGCGATGCGCGGTGGCATCGAGATGAATCATCGCGCAGCCGCCTGCTCTCCCCCTGCCCGAGGTGGAGTCTTCGCTGCCGTGACGGCGCGCGCGACGACGACCGCCGCGCCGAAGAGGAGCAGTGCGACCACGTTCAGCACGCCTCCCGTCCGTCGAAGTACGATGTGACTCGTCAGGTCTCCACCGATGCGCAGCGCGAGCCCGACGTGGAGCACCGTCAGCGGCACGAAGAGCACGGCGTGAAACGGCACGGCCACGCGCGCGACCGCCGGAAGAATGATGGGCGCGTGCGCGAACACCATCGAGAGCACGTAGCCCACCAAGACGCCATGCAGCGCAGCGTCGGCCACCGGGCCTGCGGGCGGACGACCTTCGACGACAATGAGGGCTCCGGCAAAGGTCAACCACGCGGCGCCGACGAGCACCCCGAGCGCCGTGAACCGTGGGAGCCCGGGCAGACGCACCGTGCGACGTGCGAGGTCGAACGACAGCTGCCACACCCCGAGGAGGACGAGCGAGCCGCCGAACGCCGGCGTCGCGACCGCGGGCCACCAGGGCTGCACGAGCGCCGACGCCGCGCAGAGGACCGAGACGCCGACCAACGCAGACGAAGCCCAGCGCGGCGTCGGCGCGAGGCGTGACAGCTCGAGCCGCTCCGCGACGATGGTCAACACGAAGAAGCCCATCCACGCGGGCACCACCTCGAACACCGCCGCGCCACGCGCCCACCACACCGTGCCGCCCAGCATGGTGAGCGAGCCCAGCAGCATCAGCCACGTGAAGGCCGCGGCCTGACGGCGAATGATGACGGCATTGACGAGCACCACGACCACACACGAGGCGACCCAGAGCCAGGGCGCAAAGGAGAGTCCGGCCATCATCGAGACGGCGCCGAGGGCGCTCAACGCCGGCGCAGCGAACGCCCACGGCTTCGCCAACGCGACCGCGCGCTCGAGGCTGATGACGGTGCCGAACACGCCCACCACCAACAACGGGCCGTGCTGCACGGCCACCGACGGGCCCCAGCCGAGCGCCACGCCGAGACGCGCGAGCCCACCCAGGAGCGCCGTCACCGCGGTCGCGGCGGCGACCAGCAACAGGCCGCGTCGCACCCAGACGTTCGCGCTCAGCGATTCCATCCGAGCTGCTCCTTGCCGGCGGCCGAGAGACGGTCGGGGCTCCAGGCGGGCTCCCACACCAACTCCACGGTCACCTCGCCCACGCCCTCGACGGCGCGCAACCGCTCTTCGGCATCGCGAACAATCTGTTCCCCGAGAGGACACGCCGGCGTCGTCATCGTGAGGCGCACGTGCACTTCGGCGCCGACCACATCAACGCCGTAGACGAGGCCGAGGTCGACGACGTTGAGTCCCACTTCGGGATCGATGACGTCCCGAAGCGCGTCGAGCGCCGCGTCCTGCAGTTGCGTGGCAGGCGAGCTCGTCACGTCGCACCCGCAGAGAGTCGCGGCCTGAGGACAAAGTTCTCGAGGTGAATCAGCGAGAAGACGTCGTGCTCGAGCCAGGCGAGCTGTGAGTAGAGCGCGCGAAAGCTGGTGCACGCCCACTCCGGAGCGACGAAGTCGTCAGCGGACTCGCGAATGCCCTCGAGCATCGCCACGACGGCGACGTGGTCGGCGAAGGCGGCCTCCAACAACTCCTGCGTCGCCTCGTCGAGCGTGCCTGCCGACAGCAGCGGGAAGAGCCGGGTGGCCTCATCAGCCAGATGCCCCTCGAGCGACGCAGTGAGCTCGGAGACCCGCGACTCGAGCCGGAGCAGCCCCGGGGCGTGGCTGCCGTGAACGGTCCTCACCTTCGTCGCGAGCGCCGAGACGAGCGGGAGGGTTCGCAGCAACGGCTCGTGGTGATGCGACAGCGTGAAGGCCACCACCTCGCGCATGGTCAGCAGCCTTACGTCCGGCGCGTCGGCCGTTTGCTCCTTCTCGGCGACCTCGAGCTCCAGGAGGAGCGCGTCGACGTCGAGCGATCGCCGCTGGGCCGCTGCTTCGACGGTCTGCTCTCCGCGACAGCAGAAGTCGATGCGGTGGCGCTGGAAGACCTGGGCGCACCCCGGCGAGGACAACACGACGTCGGCGACGGCCTGCCTGCGCGTGAACATGAGGGGAGCCTCAGCACCCGCTGTGCCACGGCGCATCCGCGTGGCCTGTCTCGATTTGAAACACCGAGACGCCCGCGTCCCGTTTCGCTGTTTCAGAAGGGAAACGGGAAACCGTTCTGCGGCGCTCCGGCACGCCCGCCTCGAAGCGCCCCTCGAGGCCACGGGCCTTAAGCCAGTCGACCATGGCGAGCTGCGACGGCTTTTGTGCCGTAGTGGGTGCCGTCGATGATGGCGACGTCGGCCGTTTTAGCGCGCGCACGGAAGGCGTCGTGAATGTGCCTGACGAAGGCGATGGTGCACGGCGAGAGCGCGTTGCCCGTCACGTAGGTGGTACAGCCGAGCGCCAGCGCGGCCTCGAGCGACTCCACCGACGCACACGGAGCGTCGTAGACGAGGGTGAAGAGCGACTCCCATTCGTCGCCCTGCACGTCTGCCACGTGGAATACCCGTCGAGCTCGGCCACCAGCTGATCACGCTTCATGTCGCCCCCACCTTCCGACGGCAGGCTACCTGATGAAGTCGGCGAACGATGCTGGGAACGCCCCTTCGACCACCTCGCCGAACGCCAGGAGGCTCACCCACGCCAGGCACCGGTCGCGCTGCACGGCTGGATCACACGCCGCAGCGAAGGCACGCGCTCCCTCGAGTGACATGAGCGTGCGCGCCGGCGGCCGGAACGCGACGGACACGCGCGCAAACGGATGCGCCGGGTGCGCCTCTTCGCCGGTGTGACAGAGCCCGCACGAGGTCTCTCCTGGTGGTGGCGGAAGAGGTCGAACGCCGCGACGTCGAGGCCGCTGGTCGCGAGGCAGGCCGTGAGCTCGGCGCGGAGCAGGTGATGCTGCTCCCGAAGCACCGTCGAGACATGGCGACCCATGGAGTGCGGGCCTGCAGGGCACGTGCCCCGCGCAGAGCCGTCGACCTGCGGAGGCAAAACCCAACTGGGGCCGCGGCTCGTTCTCTGTCCGACGTGCGTCGGCCTGGCTTCTGCGCACTTTGTCTGGTGGGGATGCTCGCGCAGCTCGGTTTGACGCTGAGGACGAGGGAACTGTTCAGTCTTGGCTGTGCTGGGCACCACGGGACCCAGCGACGGGGATACAATCGGCTGCCTTCTGCTGGGCTCCTCTCGTGGCCCTGGTTCGTAAGTCCTCGTGTGCGCGAGCCATGCAAGTGGCACGAACGCTCCGAGACTGGCCCGAAGAAGCGTGACGGTTGGCAGCGACTGGGACGGCAGGCTCTGCGACATGCTCAGGAAGTACGAGCTGTCGTTCGGCGTGGGTGTACCTTCATCTCATGAGCACCCGGCGGCCCACCGAAGAGCGTCGCGTGCAAATCGCCGAGGCGGCGCTGCGCATCATCAGCGGCAAGGGCGTGCACCGCCTCACCGCCCAGGAGCTCGGCCGCGAGGTCGGCATCGCCGACGGCACCGTCTTCCGTCACTTCAAGGACAAGGCCGAGATTGTTCGCGCCGCCATCGCGCATCTCGAGGGCGTGCTCTTCAAGGGGTTCCCTCCGGCCGAGCCTGAGCCGCTCGCGCGCCTCCGCTCCTTCTTCGTCGGCCGCCTCGAGCTGATGCAGCGCCTGCCCGGCGTCTTCTTTGCCGCGTTCTCCGACCGCCTCGAAGAGGCCGCCGGCGACGACCGGCCGCTGGTCAGGTCGATCATCGAGCGCTCTCAGGCCTTCGTTCGGCAGTGCCTCGTCGAGGCGCAGGAGCAGGGGCTCATCGCTCGCTCGCTCTCGGCCGATGTCCTCACCACGGTCGTCATTGGCACCCTCCAGGCCAATGCCTTTCTCCACCACAGACTCGGAGGAAAGAGTCCGATGAACCCTAATGATGTTTGGCAAGTCATTGAAACAATGTTGATTTCAACAAAACAGAAGACGTGAACGAAGGTCCGCTTGCAAGTGAGCACTTGCAAGCTTAAGTCATGGAGGCGTCCCTTCAGGAGGTCGCCCCATGACGAGCTGGATCCTCGGAGTGTTGGTCGCGGCGACGCCGGTCGAGCTG
>JAUXRI010000211.1 GCA_030681895.1 Myxococcales bacterium
GACGTTCTGCGAGTCCTCAGCGAGACGTTCTGCGAGTCCTCAGCGAGACGTTCTGCGCGTCCTCGTCGAGACGTTCTGCGCGTCCTCGTCGAGACGTTCTGCGCGTCCTCGTCGAGACGTTCTGCGCGCCCTCAGCGAGACGTTCTGCGCGCCCTAAGCGAGAGGTTCTGCGCGTCCTCGTCGAGACGTTCTGCGCGTCCTCGTCGAGAGTTTCTGCGCGTCCTCGTCGAGACGTTCTGCGAGTCCTCAGCGAGACGTTCTGCGAGTCCTCAGCGAGACGTTCTGCGCGTCCTCGTCGAGACGTTCTGCGCGTCCTCGTCGAGACGTTCTGCGCGTCCTCGTCGAGACATTCTGCGCGTCCTCGTCGAGACGTTCTGCACGTCTTCAGCATTTTCAACGGGTCGTTCTCAACGTCGCGAGCGTGTCGTTCTCAACGTCGCGAGCCTTCGTTCTCAACGTCGCGAGCCCTTCGTTCTCAGCGCGCGGAACGCCTCGTCGGCGACAGCCACTCGATGATCGGCGTGGAGCGCTCAAGATGCCGAACACCGCCTCCCTGGCACCCTGCCGGGAGAGTCCTGACATCACGATTCTCAACGGGCGGTCTCCGCCCTGTTCAGGTCGTTCTCAGCAGCGTGCGCGGAATCGCCAGGAGCGAGTCGTTCTCTGCTCGTGAGCGATTGGTGTTCCGTACGCGGCGCGAAGACAAGTCGTTCTCAGAGCCGTGTGGGGCGCCAGCAACACTGAATGCACAGCTGACCATCGGATTCGTTTCTCGCCGCTCGCGCACTGCTTCTCCGTCGCGAACGCGAGGTCTCGCGCCCCGGGTTCGCCGGCGCACGACACATCGAACCCTCCCCTGTCTCTTCTTCGCGCGCGCACGGAGCGTTCCCTGTCCCCGTCGCTCCGATTCTCGTCGAGCCGTCCGGGGCGATGGGCGAATTGCACGCGCTGACCCACTCGGCTCCGAGTGCTTCTCCCCTGCCCTCTTCACCACAAACGCCAGTCGTCGCGCGCAGCGCATGAGCCTCGTCGGCCGGCTCACTTCGGCTTGCGCGTGAGCTTGAACCGACGACCCTTCGTCACCAGGTACGCGCCGCGTGCGAACGCCACGCCGACGATTCCGAAGCCCACCGGCGGGAGCACCACGTCGATGAAATACAGAAACGACTCACTCGGGCCCTCTTCACCGAACAGCTCGGGCACCGGCACGAACAGCACGAACAGCAACACCACGAGGAGCACCGCGCTGAACACCACCCAATAGAGCCCGACGGTCATCGGGTCGCCGCTCAGCCCCAGCTCACCGAGCGAGAACAGGTCAGGCGCCAGCGCGTTCGTCGACAACGACACGGTCGGCTCGGGCAACGTCGACGGCTGGGTCGCGCCGGGCAGCGAGTTCACCACCACGCGCGCCGACTCCTCGTCGAGCCCTCCAGCCATCAGCGCCTGCTTCACCTCGGCGACCGACTTCCCGCTCTCGACCATTCGTCGGGCGCTCTCGAACGTCGTCGTCGTGGGGAGCGCTTCGGCGCTCTCCGTCGGCGCGGCGTCACCAGCCCTGGTCTCTTCCGGCTCGGTGCGCTCGGGCATGGGGCTACGAAACGGGCCGCGCGCCTCGAAGTCAATTTCCGTGTCGTCGTCCGTCGGTGTTCCACGTGGAACCTTGTGTTGCCGTCAGCACGCCAATGCCACTACGAGCGCGCTCATGACGTTCGACCTCGTCGTCGTCGGGCTCGGTCACGCTGGGTGCGAAGCCGCGCTCGCGGCCGCGAAGCTGGGCCTCTCGACCGCCGCTGTGACGCTGAGGCTCGACCGCGCCGCGGTGATGTCGTGCAACCCGGCCATCGGCGGCACCGCGAAGGGCCACCTCGTCAAGGAGCTCGACGCGCTCGGCGGACAGATGGCGCTCAGCGCCGACGCCGCGGGCACGCACTTCGTCACGCTCAACGCCTCGAAGGGGCCGGCCGTGCAGGCCACGCGCGTGCTCTGCGACCGCGACGCGTACTCCGCGCACGTGCAGGCCGCGCTCCTCGCGCAGCCCAACCTCACGCTCATTCAAGGCGAGGTCGCGCGCCTCGAGGTCGACGAGAGCGAACGCCCTCGCATCACCGGCGTGCAGCTCGTCGATGGCCGCCAGCTAAAGGCCCGCGCCGTCGTGGTGACGACCGGCACGTTCCTCCAGGCCGTGCTGCACCGCGGCCCCGTGCGTGACGTCGGTGGCCGCCTCGGCGACGCCGCCGCGTCAGCGCTGTCGGGAGCCCTCACGTCGCTCGGCCTCGAGCTCGGCCGCTTCAAGACCGGCACGCCCGCGCGGCTCCTCGCGCGCTCCATCGATTGGAACCGCTGCACACGCCAACCCTCCGACGCGATGCCGCGCCCGTTCTCGTCGCGCACCGACACCGCCGGTTTTCCGCAAAATGCGCTGCTCGACTGTTTCGTCACGCACACCACGGCGGCCACGCATCAGGTGCTCCGTGACAACCTGCACCGCTCACCACTCTTTCAGGGCCACATCGAAGGCCGCGGCCCGCGCTACTGCCCGAGCGTCGAAGACAAGGTGCACCGCTTCGCGCATCGACCCCGCCACACCGTCTTCCTCGAGCCCGAAGGCCACGCCTCTCCGCTCGTCTACCCCGCGGGCCTCAGCACGAGCCTGCCCGACGACGTGCAGCTCGAGTTCCTGCGAACGATTCCTGGCCTCGAGGCCGTCGAGGTCGAGCGCTTCGGCTACGCCGTCGAGTACGACTACTGCCCGCCAACGCAGCTGCTCCCCACGCTCGAGACCCGCCGCATCGCCGGGCTCTTCTTCGCGGGGCAGCTCAACGGCACGTCGGGCTACGAAGAAGCGGCGGTGCAGGGCCTGCTCGCGGGCCTCAACGCTGCCGCGCAGGTGAGGGGAGTGCCTGGCCTCGTCCTTGGCCGTCACGAAGCGCACGCCGGCGTGCTGGTCGACGAGCTGGTGACGAACGGCGTCGATGAGCCCTTCAGAATGATGACCAGCCGCTCGGAGCATCGGCTGCGACTTCGCGAAGGCACAGCGACATGGCGACTGAGCGGGCACGCGCATCGCCTCGGCCTCCTCAGTGATGAGCAGCTCGCGCGCATTCGTGACGACGAGGCGCGGGTGAACGCCGAGCTCGCGCGACTCGAGCGCAATGGACGGCTGGTCGCCCTGCGTCGGCCCGGCGCGACGTGGGACGCAGCGACCTCCGACGACCCGGCCCGGCCAGTGCTGCCCGCAGCGCTCATCGAAGCGGTCGAGGTCGAGGCCCGCTACGCGCCGTACATCGTGCAGGCCGATACAGAGCTGAAGCGGCGTGGGCAGGCGTTCGACGCGCTGGTGGTTCCCACGGCCTTCGACTTCGGCGCCATTCGCGGCCTGTCGAACGAGATTCGCGAGCGCCTGGCGAAGGCCAGCCCGCGCACGTTTGGGCAGCTCCGAACCCTTCGCGGCGTCACCCCGGCCGCCGCGACCCTGGTGCTCATTCACCTGCAGCGGGTGGCCCCTGTTCCACGTGGAACAGGGGCTGTGGAAAACGATGTGGACAACCCGGCCGGGCCTGGTGCGCCTGACGTGCCGGGGTGTTGAGACCCGGAAAGGGAATGTCGCTGTGGACAACTCGCCTGACGCCGTCCTGAAGAAGGGGCTCGAAACCGCCGGACTTCCGGTGGCCCTCGCCGGCCCTTTGTCGGCCTATGCCGCGCTGCTGTTGAAATGGAATGAGCGCGTCAACCTCACCGCCATCACCCGGCCCATCGAGGTCGTCGACAAACACCTGCTCGACTCGCTGGCGGTGCTGCCCGAGGTGCCGACTGGAGCCCACCGGGTGCTCGACCTGGGCGCCGGCGCCGGGCTGCCCGGAATCCCCTGGGCCATCGTCCGGCCAGACCTCGACGTGACCCTGGTCGACGCTGTCCAAAAGAAGGTGGCGTTCATCAAGGCTGCGGCCGCCTCCCTCGGCCTGGCCGGGCGGGTCCACGGGCTCCACCATCGGGCGACGGGGCAGGGCGACACCCTGGGGACGTGGGATGTCGTGGTCTCGCGGGCTTTTATGGACGTGGAGCCCTGGCTGGCGCTCGCGCGCCACTACGTGCGGCCCGGCGGGGTGGTGATGGCGATGGTCGGCCAGGCGCCCGACCCGGCCCTCGTCGCCAGCGCAGCAGCCGCGGCAGGGCTTTCGCTCCGGTCTCAGCGCCGCTTCGAACTGCCGGTCAGCGGCGACGGGCGGGGCGTGTTCGTCTTCGAACGTTCCACGTGAAACATCAGGCCGCCGCCGACCCCTGAAAAAGCGGACCAAGCCTTCTCCATGTCAGCCCGGTCGCGTATGACGCCCGACCATGGGGCGAATCCTCGCAATCTCGAATCAGAAGGGTGGGGTGGGGAAGACGACCACCGCCATCAACCTCGCGGCGAGTCTGGCGTCGGCGGAGCAGCGAACCCTGCTCATCGACCTCGACCCGCAGGGCAACGCCGGCAGCGGCCTGGGCATCGACAAGACGGCCATCACCGGCAGCATCTACGACTGCCTCATCGCCAACCGGCCCATGGGCGAAGTGGTGCACCAGACCGAGCTGCGGTTCCTCGACGTGGTGCCGTCGACCCCCGACCTGACCGGCGCCGAGGTCGAGCTGGTCAACGTCGACGGACGTGAGCAGAAGCTCAAAGAGGCCCTCTCGGCGCTCGCGGCCAACTACGAGTACGTGCTCATCGACTGCCCGCCGTCGCTGGGCCT
Source organism: Myxococcales bacterium (assembly GCA_030681895.1). Taxonomy (GTDB): domain Bacteria; phylum Myxococcota; class Myxococcia; order Myxococcales; family Myxococcaceae; genus Xiheimicrobium. Next base: position 4,734 of record JAUXRI010000211.1, read on the forward strand.
GTTGACCCTGAACGCGCTGACGGCCGCCGACTCGGTGCTCATTCCGCTCCAGTGCGAGTACTACGCGATGGAGGGCCTCGCGCAGCTGCTCTCCACCGTGGAGCTCGTGCAGCAGTCGCTCAACCCGGGCCTCGAGGTCGAGGGCATCGTGCTGACCATGTTCGACCAGCGCGCCAACATCTCGCACCAGGTCGCCGACGAGGTGCGCCGCGTCTTCCCCAAGCTGGTGTTCGACGCCGTCGTTCCGCGCAACGTGCGGCTCGCCGAGAGCCCCAGCTTCGGAAAACCCGTGCTGCTCTACGACATCCGCTCGAAGGGCTGCGAGGCGTACCTGCAGCTGGCGCGAGAGCTCCAGAAGCGGCCCCAGCGTCGGCGGAAGAGCTCCCGTGTCGCCTGAGTTGAGCAAAGAGCTGCCCATGTTGATCAGCTGATCCGGAGAAGCCATGCCAGGCGTCGTCAAGGTGTTGAATTCCATGAATCGCAAGCCGGCCCTCGGGCGTGGGCTGGGTGCGCTGTTGCCCGATGCGCGGCAGACGCAGCCCAGTCACTCCAATGGGTTGACCCGGTTGCCCATCGACCAGATTCACGCCGACCGCGCGAACCCTCGCAAGTCGTTCGACGAGGCCGAGCTCGAGGAGCTGGCTGTCTCACTCAAACAGCAGGGCGTGCTCCAGCCGGTGCTGGTGCGGCGCGACCCGAAGGGTGGCTATCGGCTCATCGCCGGAGAACGACGGTGGCGGGCGGCGCAACGCGCTGGGCTCCACGAGGTGCCGGCCATCGTGCGTGAGGCCTCGGACGCCGAGGCGTACGAGCTCGCGCTGGTCGAGAACATTCAGCGCGCCGACCTGAACCCGCTGGAAGAGGCCGAGGCCTTTCGCCGGCTCGTCGAGGAGCGCCGCCTCACCCAGGAGCAGGTCGCCGACCGCGTCGGGAAGGACCGTTCCACGGTGGCCAACGCGCTGCGCCTCCTCACGCTCCCCAATGAGGTGAAGCAGCTCGTCCTCGAGGGCGACCTCGACATGGGCCACGCCCGCGCGATCCTCGGCCTGTCGAAGCCCGCCGAGATGGTGACGGTCGCGCGCGCGGTCATCACCGAGAAGCTGACCGTTCGTGAGACCGAGGCGCACGTCAAAGCCCTGAAAGGCAGCGGCGCTGCAGGCGGAAAAGGCAAGAAGACGCCAGCGAAGACGAGCCCTGAAGCGAGAAAGCTCGTCGAAGATCTGCAACGACGGCTTGGCACGAAGGTGCGTCTGGTGGAGAAGGGGGCAGGGAAGGGGTCTGTCGAGATTCAGTACTTCAGCTACGAAGACCTCGAGCGGATCATCGGGTTGATCAAGCGATAACGCGGTACCGAAGGACCGGAATTCGCACATGGCGCTATTCGGAGAGAAAAAAGACGCAGGGCCCACGAAGGAGGACAGACCGGTGTCGGCCAAAGCAGGGCAGCTCAACGCGCTTCTCGGCAAGGGAAGCGAGTTCGAAGGGAAGTTGACCTTCGAAGGCGAAGTCCGCATCGATGGGAAGTTCAGCGGGCAGATCGTCACGAAGGACACGCTGACGATCGGCGAGGGCGCGCGGGTGACCGCGGACATCTCGGCGGGCGTCATCATCATCAGCGGCACCGTCGAGGGCACCATCAAGGCGAACCAGATGGTCGAGCTCCATGCGCCCGCGCGCGTGAAGGGCGCCATCGAGACGCCGGCGATGTCGATGGAGAAGGGCGTCATCTTCGAAGGCACCACGAAGATGGAGAACACCAAGGCGCCGCCCGCGCCAGGCACGCCCGCTCCCACCAAGTGAGTCGCTGGCTCCTCGCCGCGGTGCTGGCCGGCTGCGCGCAGAAGCCCGCCGCGCCCGTCGGCCTGCGTGTGCCCCTCAGCGAGGGCTGGGTCGCCACGCCTCAAGGCGGTGGGCTGGCCGTCGGTCCCAAAGGCCGGGTGGTGGCCTCGCTCGAGGTGCGCGGTGGCGACGTGCCCCGCGCCGCAGAGCTGTCACGCGCCGTCACCTCGGAGGGCGCGACGCAGGTGCTCCTCGACGAGGGCGAAGGCTACGCCGCCGTGCGCTACACGCTCGCCCCGGGCCGCGACGGGTTTCTCGCCGTGAAACGCGTCGGCGGTCGAACGGTGTGGTGCTCGTCGACGGCGAACGCGAAGAATGACGAGGTCGACGACGCGCTCGCGCTGTGCCGAAGCCTCGCGACCGAGACGCCCTGAGGGCTCAGCAGCGGGTGACTCGGTTGATCACCTCGCCCGGCTGCACTCATCCGAGCGGGCTCGTTGGCCTGCACCCTTCGTGTCCGGAGACGATTCACACGGACCGCAACGGTCGCGTCGTTCCACGCTGACTCGCCGAAGCGGTGGACACCGACTCGAGCCCGCGGACACCAGCGCATCGCGACGCCCTGGGCTTGGCGCAGGGAACCCACGCTGAGCCACACCGCCGACGCAGGTCCTCGCGATCGTTCCACAGCACGAGCTTCCGGACCTCGAACGTCAGAGACCTGACGGCACCGCGCTGATCCTGAACGACCTTCGCGAACGTGCCGAAGGCCAAGGGAGGTCGACGCCATGGACGTGGAAGCGGTCATTCGAGCGAGGGTGAAGGAGCGCAGCGTGCGCGTGCCGCCGGCGCCGACCGCCTGCGTGCAGCTCTCGAGCCTACTCGCGCAGGAAGACTGGTCGATGGCCGAGCTCGAGCGCATCGTGCGGGCTGATCAGGCCATCACGGCAGCGATGCTCCGCATGGCGAACTCGGCGCTGCTGCGCGGTCGCGAGCCGGTGACGACGATTCCCGCGGCGGTGGCGCGGCTCGGCGCGCGGGGCGTGATGAAGCTCGCGTGGGCCAGCACCGCGTCGAACGCACTGACGAGCGGCGGCCCACTCCTGGCGCTCAAGCAGCGGGCGTGGCGCGAGGCGCTCGTTGCAGCGCACGTCGCGCAGTGGCTCGCGAAGCCCGTCGCGGGCAGCACCGCCATCTCGCCGCTCGACCCCGAGACGTCGTTCGTGGTGGGCATGCTGCACGACATCGGCCGCGTGGTGGTGGCGTCGGCGCTCGAAGACCTGCTCGTGAAACACCCCGAGGCCGACGTGCGCACGGACGACGGCTGGTGGGCGCTCATCGAAGACCTGCACGTCGTCGCAGGGAGCGCGCTCGTGGAGGCGTGGCAGCTGCCACACCCGCTCGCGGCCGCGGTGGCCTTTCATCACCAGCTCGGCGCGTGGGACTGGCTGCAGGTGGTGAACGAGGTCGTCGCGCAAGTCGAGGGCCAGCCACACGTGACGCCCGACTCGCTGGGCCTCATCGCGTCGCTCGACACCTCGACCGCCATGGAGCTCGCCGGCAAGTTGCCAGAGCTCGTCTCGGCGATTCGGCTCATCGACCCGGCGTTGCCCTCGGCGAGCGATGACGCGTCTCCGTACGAGCTCGACGCCATTCAGCTGTCGACGGGTGACTCGGTGGTGCACGGCTCGTTGGTGAGCGCCGACGCGGGCGGGCTGGTGGTCGCGCTCGACGCACCGATGTCGACCCGAATGCTGGTGTTCGTGCGCATCGGCTCGCAGCGGTTCCACGCTCGGGTCGAGAAATACGGTAACCAGGTTCGCCTGAGGCCGTGGGCGCTCGACGCGTCGCAAGCCGCGAGCTGGGCGGGGTGGCGTCAGGCCCTGCTGGCCGCGGCGTAGTAGTTCGCGATGCGTCGACCGCACCCGCGCTCATCGCGTTGTTCGGCGACAGGGCGTTGAGGTCGCGCTGCTCGTTCGCGACCGAAGGTGGTCGACTGTGACGCGTGTCGCGCGTCAACCCAACGCCCAACGATGCGCTCGACAAGGCGTGCCGCGGGCGCCGCAGACCGGTACGCCTCACCATCACGTGAGACTGCTCGTTCCCGAGTGAACGTGGTCGACTGTGACGCGTGTCGCTCCGCCAGCCCATCGATGCGCTCGACAAGGCCTGCCTTGCCGCCACGCGCGCGCCGTGGTCCTCGTTCGCGCCGACGTGGAAGCTCGACCTCTCTGGAGACCTCGACGTCACCCTCTTTCAACGCGCGCTCGATTGGACGGTGGCGCGAACCCCGTGGGCCGCGGCGTCCATCATCGACGGCGAGTGGGTGGTGCCCGACGCCCCGCGGCTGATCATCGAGCAGTCGCCCACCGAGCAACCCATCGTCGACCGCTTCATCGATGTGAGCCGGCAGCCAGTGCTCGAAGTGGTCTTCGTCTCGACGGGCGAACGAGCTGGCACGCTCCTCTTTCATCAACACCACGCGCTGGCCGACGGGCGCGCGTTCCTCGAGTTCCTCGGAGACTTCTTCACCGCGCTCGCCGCAGCGGAGCAGGGCGCGTCGATGTCACCGCTCCCCGAGGGCATCGTGCCGAGACGGCGGCAGGCCGAGGTCATCACGGAGCGCGGCCTCGGTCGTCTCATCGCGTTCCTTCGAGGTGCGTGGGTGAGCCTGTCGGAGCTCGCCGCCGCCGTGCTGCGTCCCGTGCGCCCGCTGCCGAGCAACACGGGGACGAACTACGAGGGCGAAAATCGCACGCTGCACCTCGACGTTCCGCACTCACGACTCGAACGGTGGCGGGAGCCGCGCAAGAAGCTCGCGCTCACCGCGAACGACCTGCTCGCTGGCGCGTTGCTCAAGGCGTTGTCCCGATGGAGTCCAGCAGCCGGCGAACACTCACTGCTCTTTCCCATCGACGTGCGGCCGCGGGAGCACTTCCGCTCGTTCGCGAACCACCTCTCGAATCTGCAGCTGCGATGGACCGCTGACGCGACGCGCTCCGTGCTCGACCAGGCGCGGGTCATCAACGCGGCGACGACGAAGCAGGTGTCGGCGCGGCTCCCGTGGCTCCGCGTGCTCTTCGATGGGCTGATGGCGCGCCTCACGCCGCTGTCGGTGCTGCAACGCGCGCTGCTCGACCAACGGCGCCTGGTGACGAACTTCTCGTTCTCGAACCTGCTCCCGCTCGGCACCCCGGGCGCCGATGCCTCGGGGCGGTGGCGCACGACGCGATGTCAGCTGGAGCGGCTGCGCATCACCACGCCGTGTGTGCCGCCACAGGCGGTGAACCTCACGGTGGCGCGCTCGGGCGACGTGGCGTGTTTCAACTTCAACTTCAAGGAGACCGCGGTGACCGAGGCGTCGGTCGCGGTGCTCCGGCAGCTCTTCGTCGAGAGCCTCGACGAGCTCGACGCGACTCTCTGATTCGCAGCGCTCGGCGTCCCCTCAAACCCAGCGGATGCGGTACGTCGCCGAGTCTCCGTCGGTCGCTGCAATCTCCACCGTCGCCTCTTTGCCGCCCGCGAGCACGACCGCCTCGTGCATCAGCCCCTGAATGTACGAAGGGGCGCCGTTGACGTCGCTGATCCACACCTCGACGTCGTTCGGCCCGAGGTCCTTCGCGGTCGAGGTCGTGTACGAGTTGCTGCTGCGAAAGTTCGTCGACATGCGGTGCAGGCCGCGACGCACACCGATGATCCGCAGCGTGGTGAAGAGCACCTTGCCGGGCAGCGTCCCGTTCCACGCCCGCAGCAGCTCTCGACCGAGCACGCGCAACTGTTCCTCTTGCGGCGCACCCGGTGACAACAGCTCTGCCGCGAACCACAGCAGCGCCTGCCAGGTCGCCTTCGGCACGTCACGCGGCACCTCGGGGTCGACACCGAGCGCCTTGAGCTTCTCGACCACTGCTGGCGTCAGGCGCCCCTGCGCGCGCAGGGTTCGCTGGAGCAATGCCTCGACGGTGGTGCGGAACACCAGCTTCTCAGCCATGCGCGGAGCATCGCACGAGGCAGGGCAGGAGCGCGGTCTCATCACCGTGGCGCCACGTGGGCAGTCGAGAGCCGGCGAACGACTGAGGCGTTGCACTCGATGGATGAGCGTGACCGTTGACGAATCACGCCGCGTGCCACTACGGCCGTCACCGTGACGAACCGCGCGCTCGCTCTCCTCGTCGTCGCCTCGACCCTCGCCTGTCCACCACCGAAGCCTGAGCCCCTGACGCTCCGGGCCGGTGACGCGCGCATCGTCTTCGCCGACGACGGCACCTTCACGCTGAGCCGCAAAGACCGCACGCTCCTGCGCTTCGACCGCGAGGCCTTTCAGGTCGGCACGGTGCGCGAGCTCGACTCGACGCACTCGTATGATCCGTACTGGCTGGTCGTCGAAGACCCGGTGCTCCAGAAGGTGGAGCCGCCCGGCTTCCGCTGGCGCACCCTCACGAAGGCCACCGTCGCGCGCGTGAGTGACACCGAGGTCGGCATCGACGCGACTTTCGACCCCGACGTGACCGGGCGCATCACCATCTCGACGAGCGCCGAGCGCATCACCATCCGCTTCCTCCCGGCCACGGACATCAGGCCGGTCGCGATGCTCCGCGTGCGCCCGCGCGCCGACGCCACCGAGGGCTTCTACGGACTCGGCGAGTGGTTCGACGAGCCGAACCACCGTGGCAAAATTCGTCCCATGCAGCTCGAGCCCGACCTGTCCGTCGAGAGCTCGTCGACCGAGAACCACGTCGTCACGCCCTTCCTCCTCGGCACGCGCGGTTGGGGGCTCTTCGTCGAGAGCAAACGCTACGGCGTCTTCTCCATCGCCCGAGGTGGAGACGACGACCTCATCGACTCGATGTGGGGCATCGCGGAGCAGAGCGGCGACGGACTCACGGTGCATCTCTTCACGGCTGATCAGCCGCTCGACCTGATGAAGCCGTACCTCGAAATCACCGGAGCCGTTCGGCTCCCGTCGACCTGGGCGTGGGGCCCGCTGCTCTGGCGTGACGAGAGCCGCGACCAGGCCGAGGTGCTCGACGACATCGCGACGTTGCGCCGCCTCGACCTCGCCACCAGCGCGATGTGGATCGACCGGCCCTACGCGACCGCGGTGAACACCTTCGACTTCGACGCCACGAAGTTTCCCGATGCAGGCGCGATGATTCAGACGGCGAACGCAGCGGGCCTCCGCGTCGCGCTGTGGCACACGCCGTACCTCGAACAGAACGCCGGCGCGCTGCGCACCGAGGCCGAGACGAGCGGCTTCTTCCCGAAGACGACGGGCCTGCAGCTCAACCGCTGGAGCGCCCCGCTCGACTTCACCAACCCCGCGGCCGATGCGTTCTGGAGACGCAACCTCGGCGCCTATCGCGCGCTGGGCATCGAGGGCTTCAAGCTCGACTTCGCCGAAGACGTGGTGGCCGGCATCTCGGGCGGGCGCAACGTGTGGAGCTTCGCCGACGGCTCCAGCGAGAAGACGATGCACTTCGAATACACGCGCCTCTACCACCGCGCCTATCGCGCCTCGCTCGGCGAGCTCGACGGCTTCCTCATCGCGCGCGCCGGCAAGTGGGGCAGTCAGACCGACGGCCTCGTCATCTGGCCCGGCGACATCGACGCGACGCTCACCCGCTTCGGAGAGACCTTCACGAACCGCGACGGCCGCCGAACGACCGGCATCGGAGGACTCCCTGCGGCGATTCGTGCTGGCCAGAGCCTCTCGATGTCTGGCTTCCCGTTCTTCGGCGCGGACACGGGAGGCTATCGCCACAGCCCGCCCGACAAAGAGACGTTCATGCGCTGGGTCTCACAGTCGGCGCTCTCGACGGTGATGCAGACGGGCGACAGCTCGAGCCAGCCGCCGTGGGTCTTCACGATGGAGAACGGCCGCGATGACGAAGCGGTCGCCCACTACCGGAAGTTCGCGCGCCTGCACCTGCGACTCTTCCCCTACGGCTGGTCGTACGCGGTGTCGATGAAGCAGACGGGAAGGCCGATTCAACGGCCGTTCGGTGTCGTCTATCCACAGCTCGGTCAGCACCCGGCTGATCAGTACCTACTGGGAGACGACCTGCTCGTCGCGCCGGTCGAGACCGCGGGAGCACGCGTGAGGTCGCTCGTTCATCCACCCGGCGTCTGGCAGGGCTGGTTCGACGGCGTGACGCTGCCAGGCACCGAAGGCGAACGTGTCACCGTCGACGCGCCGCTCGACGCGCTTCCTCTCTTCGTCCGTGAAGGCGCGCTGGTGCCGATGTTGAGGCCGACCATCGACACGCTCTCTCCAGCGACCGACCCCGGCGTGCAGTCGTTCGAGAACGACGCGGGTGACCTCTTCGTGCGCGTCGTGCCGGCTTCGACCGCGACTCAGTTCGTGCTCTTCGATGGCGCCGTCGTGCGGCAGCAGCGCGCTGACGGGCTGTCTCTCTCATCCAGCGCCGGGAGCCGCTTCACGAAGCACGTCGTGTTCGAGCTCTTCGTGCCCAGGCCCACGACGGTCGAGAAGGACGGAAGCGCAGTGCCCTTCGTCGCTGACCTCGACGCCGTGTCACTCGGCGCGACGTGGACGAACGGCCTCCTCCACGTGAAAGCGCCGCTCGGAGCCACGCTCGTCGTCCGTTGATCAGCGGCGGCGACCGGTCGGTCGAGGCCGGCATGCCCATCTGGCTGCGCGTCGCTCACCGAGCAGGCGCCGCTGACGTGGGCTGTTCGACGTGCTCCCGACGCGCGCGCGAATGAGGTCGCAGCAGTCGGCGGGAATGGGTTCTCCTGCGGCGACCGGGCCCTTGAGCCACGCGCCGATGACGGACGCGGACTGCCTGACGGGAATCACCTCGTCGGCGGCATGCGTCTCGGGGCGCGTCATGCCGACGATGTCTCCGAGCGTGAGGTGTTCTCCAGCGGGAAGGTCTCGGCGCGCAGCGATGACCTTCTGCTCCGGTGAGCAGGCCGTGAGGAGCAGCAGAATCGTGACACTGCAGACAGGGATGTCGGGCGGCATGGGTGCTCCGGGTTCGGGTCGAGGAGGAACCACCGAGAGCACCGCGCTCCCGGTGGATCAGATCGGCCAGATCGGTGCACGACGGCCCGGAAGGGAACGGTCGAAGACCTGTGCGTTCGCGGGAGCCATCGAGAGAACGGTATGGACGACCCCTGGGGTGAGCAAGGCCTCGGCCCAGAAGGCGCCCCAAAATCCGAGGGTGTTTGCGCATCGCTCGCCTAACGCACTGATTTGTATGCGCTCGAGAGCCCCTGAAATCCGATGTTCTCGAGCCACGCATCCGGTGTCCTCCCTGAGCGGGTGCAGACGCGCCCTCAACGTCGTTTCGCCCGGGAGTCTCGATGCGCTGGTTGATGTGGCTGATGCTGATGTGCGCCGCCTGCAGTCCCTCTCGGCCGCAAGTCTGTAGCGCGGCGACTTGCTCGGGGTGCTGCGCGGCCGACGGACAGTGCTCAGCGGGCGTGCTGACCAGCGCGTGTGGCTCGAGCGGAGCCAGCTGCGTCGACTGCGGCGCGCGCGCCCAGGCGTGTGTGGTTGGCCTGTGCACGCTCTCGATTGGCGGCACCGGTGGCGGCGTGGCGGGTGGGGCGGCTTCGGCTGGCGGAGCAGCTGGTGGTTCGTCCGCGGGTGGCGCAGCAGGCGGCACCGTCGTGGCCGGCGGTTCAGCAGGTGGCGCCATCGCAGGAGGCGCAGCAGGTGGCACCGTCATGGCCGGCGGATCAGCAGGTGGCGCCATCGCGGGAGGCGCAGCTGGTGGCACCGTCGCGGCCGGCGGATCAGCCGGTGGCGCCGTCGTCGCCGGTGGATCAGCGGGCGGCGCGTCAGCCACTTGCGGAAACGGTCAGCTCGTCGCTCCCGAGGTCTGTGATGGAACGTCGCTCGGCGGCGCGACGTGCGTCTCTCGCGGGCGTGGCGGCGGGGTGCTGGCCTGCGCGGCCGGGTGTCTGACGTTCGACGAGACTGGCTGTTGGACTGCGCCGACGGTGAGCGCGCCTGTTCAGCTCGCGCCGTACGTCAACTGGATGAAGGTCTCGAGCGACGGGCGCTTCGTCGCCTTCCTCACGAGTTCGCAGGGCATCGGCCCTCTCATGACAGGCCCGGTGACGGGCCCGTTCGTCACCGCAGGAACGCAGGTCAGCTCCACCTTCAAGTTCTCATCCGACAGCACCTGGCTGGTCTTCACCGACAGCGCGTCGAACTCGAGCAACGGCGGTCAGGAGATTCTGAAGGCCCGGCCGAACAACGGGGGCGCGACGCTGACGCTCGGGTCGGCGATGCAGATCTCAGGGCCCTCGGAGATCACCTCCAACAACCGGGTCTTCTTCCTCGACCAGTGGGTCTACACGGCGGGCGCGGGGCGGCTCCGGGTCTTCGACCTCTCGTCAGGCCAGGCGACGACGATCGACCCGGCCGCATCGGAGTTCTTCCTCTCACCGACCCAGCAGACCCTGGTGTGGACGACGAACTACAACCGCACCGCGGGCCGGGCAGACCTGAAGCAGGCACCGCTCGGGTTCTTGACGAGCTCGTCGTCCGTGTTGGGAACCGGCACGCCGTACAACTATGGCTACCCCTCGTGCGCCTTCTTCACCACGAACGGCAGCTTCATCTTCATGGACAACGCGGTCGCCGCAGGCACTTCGCTGGTGAGTGGCCGGCTTCGTTCGGCGAGCCCGTCGGGAACGCTCAACACCGTCGGCCAGACGGCGGTCGTCTCGAACAGCTGGTGCGCGGCGTCCTCGCGTGATGGCAGCCGCGTCGTCTACCTGACGAGCGCCATTCCGACTGCGCGAACCGGCTCGCTGTCGTGGGGCTCGGTCGCCGGTGGGCCCTCGACGCCGCTCGGCTCGGCGGTGGGCTATTCGCGGCTGTACTCCGAGTCCTTCGAGTCTGGCGCCGTCGAGTACCTCGACGCCTACGTCGACGGCTTCAACTCGGACTACGGTACGATGACGCTGTACCGCGCGGGTGGTTCGCCGGCGACGCTCGTCACCAACGTCTACGGCCGGTACCAGCGGTCGCCGAACCTGCGCACGGTCGTCTACGCGTCGAACTTCGACGCCGTGCTCGAGCGCGGCACGCTCTACGCGCTCGACACGGTCACCGGCGCGAACGTGCAGTTGGCGACCAACGCGAAGGAGTGGGCCGAATACGCTCCCGACTCCTCGAAGGCGCTCTACCTCGCCGACCACGTCGCCTCGTCTGCGAGTGGACGGCTCGAGGTCGTCGATCTGCCGGCTGGAACCAACCGGCGCGTCATCGAGAACGGCGTCGAGAACTTCAGATACCGGTTCACCCCCGACGGCAGTCACCTCTTCTACGTCGCCAACTCGGCCAACGGCGTCGGCGACGTGACGATTGACCTGCCTGTTGGCGGCGCTCCGCAGACCATCGTGACGCAGTCGCGGGTCTTGATGAACAACGCGGAGAGCCCGTCAGCGGCGGCGTTCACCGTGTTGGCTTCACCCTCGGGCGTGTCGTCGCAACAGGGCACGTTGTTCGCCGTTCGCACCCGCGACGGCGCGAGCGTCCAGGTCGACACGCAGGTGAACACTCGTGTGGTGTGGCTCGACGAGAATCGACTGCTGTACGTGAAGGGCGGTGCCCTGTTCCTCGCGACCGTCACCTGGCGGTGAACGGCTACCGTTGAATGCAGCGCTTGCCGGCGCCGTTGGAGATCTCGGCGCAGTCCCAGAACGACGGGCACTCGGAGAACGAGTTGCACTGCTTGCTGCAGTAGCCGCTGACGTCGCCCTGCACGCGTACGAGACACGAGGTGCCGGCGCAGTCGCCGACGCCCTGGCACAGCTCGCCGACCTTCTTCTTCGTGGTGGCGACGCACTGCTTCTGGTTGCACCAGAATCCCGAAGGGCAATCGCTGTCTTTCCCCGAGAAGCACTCCTGGGGCTGGCTGCTGCCACCGGCACCGCCTGCTCCGCTTCCTCCGGCACCACTGCCACCAGCACCGAGCCCGCCAGAGCCACCCGAGCCTGATGGGTCGACGCACGCGCCCTGGGTGCAGACCCGCGAGCCCTTGCAGTCCGAGTCACGCGCGCACTCCGCGCCACCGCACGCCGTCAGCACCGTCATCGCCATCACCACGCACACCAGCATTCGTTTCGTCATCGAGCTCTCCAGGAAAGAAGGAACGGGGTCGTTCCTTTCGGTTGTGCCCGCAGACGGCGCGCGTTCGCCGAGGTCTCACGAAAAGTGCTGGTGAGACTTCCGACCGGTTCGGCCGTCTCACGGCATGCACTGCTTGCACCCTCGATGTGAAACCGCTCAATTCCGCCCGTGCCCGCGTCCCGACCCGAGCTCGAGGCCCTCGCCGCGAAGGCGCAGTCGACGTTCGGGCTCACCGCTGACGTGGACCGCCTCGAGGCGTGGGTGCGCGAGGTGACGACGGCGCCCGTGACGAAGCTCGATGCTGGGGTGGTGCTCGCGTGCGAGCTCTTCCACCGCGCTCCGGCTGCGCTCGGCTGCTTCGAGGACCGCGTCGTGCCCCGCGTGAAGGCCGCGCTCATGAAGCTGGGCGCACCGCCTCCTGCCGTCGACGAGCACGTGCAGGCGATGCGCACGAGGCTGCTGGCCGACGAACACGGCGCGCGGCTGAAGCACTACCGCGGCGTCGGCTCCTTCGAGGCGTTCGTCATCACCACCGCCGTGCGCGCGCTCACCGATGCCCACCGCGGGCCGATGCGTGACGCCGACGACGAGCCGCTCGCGAAGCTGCCCGCCGCCGTCGACCTGGAGCGCCAGCTCGCGCGCACCGGCCAACAACACCTCTTCTCCGCCGCATTTCGCGAGTCGCTCGCCGCATTGGCGCCACGAGAGCGCGCGTTGCTCAAGCTGAACCTGGTCGACGGCGCGTCCATCGACGAGCTGGCGCCGCTCTACCAGGTGAGCCGCGCGACGGTGGCGAGGTGGCTGGCCTCGGCGCGACAGCAACTCCAGAAGGGCACCCTCGACCGGCTGTCGAAGGGCACGCGGCTCGAAGGGGTCGAGCTCGATGGGCTGATGGCGAGCCTCGAGAGCGGCTTCGACGTGAGCCTGCGGCGCTTCGTCGAAGAGGCCGCGCCTGGTGACGAATGACGCACCCTGACGACTCGGCCCTCGCGGAGTACGCGCAGGGAGACCTCTCGGGTGAAGCCCTGCTCGCCACGGAGGGACACCTCGGCCAGTGCACCGATTGCCGCGGTCTCGTCGCGCAGTTGATCAAGGTGCTCGAGCCCTCTGCCTCGCACGGCCCTCACAAAGGCCTCGTGGTCGGGCGCTACGTGGTGCTCGACGCCGTCGGCGCGGGCGCGCTGGGTGAAGTCTTCTCTGCGTGGGACTCGACGCTCGAGCGCACGGTCGCGCTGAAGTGGCTGTACCCGTCGGTCGGCGGCCGCGACCGCGAGAGTTTGAGGACCCGGCTCGTCGCCGAGGCGCGCGCGCTGGCGAAGGTGCAGCACCCGAACGTCGTCGCCGTGTACGACGTGCTGGGCCACGAAGGCGCCGACGTCATCGTGATGGAGCTGGTGCAGCACGCGAAGAGCCTGCGTCAGGCGATGCAGACGCCCGAGGCGTGGCGGCTCACCGTGCAGCGCTTCCTTCAGGCCGCCAGTGGGCTCGCCGCGGCGCACGACGCGCAGGTGATTCACCGCGACTTCAAGCCCGACAACGTCCTCATCGACGGGAGCGGCCGCGTGGTGGTGGTGGACTTCGGGCTGGCGCGACAGTCCGACGTCGAGCTGATGGCGTCTCCCATCGCGTCGAAGCGCAGCACGCTCTCGGGCACGCCAGCGTACCTCTCACCGGAGCGATGGCAGGGCAGGGCGGCCGACGTCGCGAGCGACCAGTTCAGCTTCTGCGTCTCGCTCTACGAGTGTGTCGCCGGCCGGCTGCCGTTCGAAACGCGTGACCTCGAGGCCCGAGTCGCCGAGGTGCGCGCCGGGCCTGCGTCGCTCAGTGCAAAGGGCGTGAACCGGCGCGTGGAGCTGGCGATTCGCCGCGGCCTGTCGCTGGAGCCGTCGGCGCGCTGGCCGTCCATGGCGGCGCTGCGAGACGAGCTCGAGGCTGCACTCGAAGCGCCGAGGCGCCGGCAGACGGTTGTGGTGGGAGGCGTCGTGACGGTCGTCGCGCTGGGCCTCTTCGGTCTGAGCGTGACGCAAGCTCGCGCGCGGTGTGACGCCGCCGATGCGCCAGTCAAAGCCGTGTGGACGAAGGCCCGCGCCGACGCGGTGCGCGCGGCGTTCCTCGCGACGAAGCACCCCGCGGCCGAGGTGTTGTCGACGAAGGTGGTGCAGGCGCTGAGCAACTCCGCCGACGCGCTCTCGGCGATGCGAACGAAGGCGTGTCGCGCGACGGCCTTCGAAGGCGAGTCCGACGCGGTGCTGACGCTCCGCCACGCCTGCACGAGCCGGCGGCTGAGCGACCTCGACGCGCTCGTGAAGGGGTTGGAAAGCGCAGACGGCAAAGGTGTGGAGCGCGCCATCGTCGCCATCGAGTCACTCGCGCCCGCCTCGGAGTGCTTCGACCCGGCGACGTTGACGGCGGTGGAGCCGATGCCTGGCGGAGCGGCACGTGCGGCCGTGGAGGCCGTGGTGCCCCGCGTGTCGGCGGTGCGCGCGGCGCGGCTGCTCGGCAAGACGAAGGACAGCGTCGCGCTCGCCGAGATGGTCGCCGACGAGGCGCGCCGTGCAGGGTGGCGGCCGTTGCTCAGTGACGCGTTGCTCGAGTGGGGCGCGGGCCTGGAGCGGCTGTCGAAGTACGACGACGCGCGCGTGAAGATGGTCGAGGGCCTCGAGCTCGCCGTCTCGGCGAACGACGCGCGGCAGGCGTTCGCCGCTGCGGTGGCGCTCGCGTACGTCGACGGCGTGGACCGGCAGAAGGCCGAAAGCGGCGCGACGTGGGTGACGCTGGGCCGCGCGCTGCTGGTGCCGGCGCAGGTGCGAGGCTCCTCGGAGGCGATTCGGCTCGGCAACGTCGAGGCGGTGATGGCGATGCGCGCCGACAAGGCCGCCGACGCCGTGACGCTGCTCACCGCGCTCGAGAAGGACCTCAGCTCCATCGGCATGCTTCGAACGGTCAACGGCGCGCGGCTCATCACCAACTTGAGCGCTGCCTTGCGTGAGAGCGGTCACGCGGCCGAAGGCGTCGACGCTGCGAAGCGGTCGCTCGCGTTGATGGAGGAGCTCCTGTCTCCGAACCACCCCGACGTCGCCGCGGCGGTGAACAACCTGGGCAGCGCGCTGGCCGACCTCGAGCGCTTCGACGAGGCAGAGCCGTACTTCCGACGGTCCATCGCGGTGCGTGAGGCCTTGTTCGGGCCCGACGCGCTGGCGCTCGCGACGCCGCACTACAACCTGGGTGAGCTCGCGTTGCGGCGCGGTGATGGGAAGACGGCGCTCGAGGAGTACGGCCGCTCCCGCGCCATCATCGAGAAGGCGCGCGGGCCCGATGACGATGACGTGTGGGACGCGAAGATGGGCGAGGCGCTCGCGCTCGGGCTGCTCGGTCGGCATGAAGAATCGGTCTCACAGCTCGAGCTCGTGCTGCCGCAGTTGGTGACGCGCAAGCTGCCGGCGTGGAACCTCGGCCAGGCGAAGCTGGGGCTGGCGGGCTCGCTGAAGGCGCAGGGGAAGGACCCGGCGCGCGTGTCAGCGTTGTTGAAAGAAGTGCTCGCGCTCGAGGGCCCGCGGCACGCCGCACAGCGCGCGCAGGCGAAGGCGTTGTCAGCAGCACCGTGAGTCTCCACATGGGCGCCACTCACGGCCAGATGAGGCAACACATGCTGACCCGCGGCCACAACCATGAGATCTACCGCCGCAGGCTCGCTGCCAGACCCTGGCGCTGAGTTCCCCTGCAGTAGGGAATCGTGGATAGACTATTGCCATCACACGATCACCAATTGAGCGGGGCGTCGCATATGGCTGAGACGGTCAACCTAGATGCACTGATACCGAGGCAGGACTTTCTGTCCGAGGAGATTCCCGACAACAATGCCGCCGGTGCACGTGGACAACCGTCTGCGTCAGCAACTGACCTGAGAAAAGGCGAGAGCTTCTTTAGCACGCTTCGCAAGCCCGATTTTCAACGCGAAACCGCTGCTTGGTCTCCGGTGATGGTGAAAGACTTCGTGAGGGCGTTCGTGGAAGACGAACTAGTTCCTTCAGTAATCTGTTGGCAATCGCCCTCCAGACTTAGCTTTGTGATCGATGGCGCTCATCGACTCAGCGCGATTATTGCCTGGCTGATCGACGACTACGGTGATGGCGTGCTGTCTAGTGCACTCCACAATTTCAACATTCCCGAGGAGCAGGTCAAAGTTGCCGAACGAACCCGAAAGTTGATTGAGGCCGAAATCGGCTCGTACAAGATGTTTCAAGCAGAAACGCAGACACCAGGCAGCATCCCATCTGTGACGGAACGAGCGCGATCGTTGGCGCACGCGAACGTGCCTCTACTGTGGGTCAAGGGAAGCGACTCTGCCAAGGCCGAACGGGCCTTCTTTACGATCAATCAGTCAGCCGTGGAGATCGACGCGACTGAGTTGAAGATCCTAAACTCGAGAACCAAGCCCAATGCGATTGCTGCGCGCGCCATCGTTCGCGACGCCAAAGGCCACAAGTACTGGAGCACATTTTCGCCGGGAGGGGCGCAGGCCCTCGAGGGGGACGCGAAGGCGATCTACGCCGCGCTCTATCGCCCTCCGCTTCAGTCGCCGACGGGCACTGAAGAACTACCCATCGCTGGCTATGGCTACGGCACGCAGACTCTGCCGCTCATCTTCGAATTCGTAAATATAGCAAACTCAATTCCGATCGCCGACACGTCGAAGTCGAAGAGGAAGTTCTCCATCACCCCGCAAGAGAAGCCCGACGAACCAGCAACACTCAAGGTCATCTCAGGGACTGAAAAGTTGTGCCGGCGCATAACAACAAAGCACGCGTCCTCTCTCGGACTTCATCCAGCGGTCTACTTCTATGCTTCATCTGGTCGGCACCAACCCACGGCGGTTCTCGCCATGGCACAACTCGTAGTGGGCTTTGAGGCAACGGACCGGTTCATCGAATTCACCAAGATCCGGAAGGAATTTGAGGAGTTCCTCGTAACCCACAAGATGTACGTCAACCAACTGACCATCAAGCACGGGAGCATGACCAAGGGATTCGCACCGATCCGTGATTACTACGAGTTTGTTCTCAAGCTTCTCTGGGCGGGTCGCACCGCAGATGAAACAGAAGCGGCACTACGCGAAAGCGACAAGTACCAAACGCTCGTAAAAGAAAAGCCAGTACTAACCAAGAAGGCCAAAGACTTCTCATCCGAGGCAAAACAGCACAAACTGTTGCAGACAGTTCTAGAGACCGCAATCCGCTGCAATCTCTGCGGCGCGCGTGTCGACAAGAAGGCGATGCACCTCGGACACACGGTTGACAAGAAGGACGGCGGCTTGGCTGAGACCTCAAACGCCGAGTGGCAGCATCCTTTCTGTGACAGCACCTACAAGCCACATCTCGCAAAAGGCGAGCGCTAGCCCATGCTCGCGTTCGTCGTCGTGGCCGTGCTCGGAGCCGAAGTCACGTCCGCTCCCCCTGAAGCCGTCAACCTGCGCGCCGCGATGCATCGGTACTACAAGGGTGAGTACGCGGGTGGCTACGCGTGGTCGACGTCAGGCGGGCTCTCCATCGCCGCGGCAGTGCCGATGCTGCTCAGCAACGACACGCTCTTCAAAGCCATGGGCATTCCCACCATCGCCTTCGGAGCCGCGCAGCTCGGCCTCGGCATCGCGAGCTTCTTCACCGCACCCGCGCGCATCAAGAAGTTCGACGCGCAGCTCGACACCAACGTGCCTGAGTTCCTCGCCAGCGAAGGCCCTCGGCTTCGCGGCATCGCGCGCGCGTTCACCGTGTTCCAGCTCGTCGAGGTGGGCATCATCGCCGGCGCGAGCGGGTTGATGGGCGCGGGCTACGCACGAAGGGACGACGCGATGGTGGGCGTGGGCCTGGGGCTCGTGGTGCAGAGCCTGTTGTTTCTGGTGCTCGACGAAGTCGCCAGTCGGCGCGCCGACACGTACGTCAGCGCGCTCGACGATTTCTTGCCGAGGTGACGATGCCCACGCGCGTGCTGATTCCGTTACCCGACACCGACTTCGACACCACCGAGGTCGCCGTGCCGTGGACGCTGCTGAGAGAGGCCGGCGTCGAGGTCGTCTTCGCGACCGAGCGGGCGGGCACTCTCACCTCGTGTGACCCGCGGTTGCTGTCAGGCGTGCTCTTCGGCCAGCTCGGCGCCGAGCCCGAGCCGAAGCAGCTCTACGCCGAACTGACGCGCGCGCCCGAGTTCGCTGCCTCCATCGCGTGGAGCGACGTCGACGTCAGCACCTTCGACGCGCTGCTGCTCCCGGGAGGCCACGCGCCGGGCATGCGGCAGTACCTCGAGTCGAAGACGCTGCAGGCGAAGGTCGTCGAGTTCGTGAAGACGGGAAAGCCGTTCGCCGCCATCTGCCACGGGCCGCTCGTGCTCGCGCGCGCCATCGACCCCGCGACGGGGAAGAGCGTGCTCCATGGCCGGCGCTCCACGTGCCTGCCCGGCTACATGGAGCGCACCGCGTACTGGCTCACCGCGTGGAAGCTCGGCCGCTATTACCGGACGTCTCCCGCCTACGTGGAGGCCGAGGTGCGCGCGGCCGGCGCTGAGTTCGTTCGCGGCCCGACGGAGCTGACCCGACGCGGCACGCGCGACGACGACTCGCCCGCCTTCGTGGTCGTCGATGGGAACTACGTGTCGGCGCGCTGGCCCGGTGACGCGTACCTGTTCACGAAGAAGCTGCTGGAGTTGATCAGCTCTGCCCGGTGACCGGCTTGCCCTTCGTGCCCAGCATGTACGTCGCCGACGCCGTCGCGAGCGGAGGCCCGGACAAGTCGTGCGCGGCCACCATACGAACGAAGGCCACGTTCCGCGTCGCCTTCACGCACTCCGCGCGCGCGTAGACGGCGAGGCCGGGTGTCGAGGGCCCGAGAAAATCGATGCGAAGGTCGAGCGTCGCGATGGGCGTCGGCGCGCGCAGGTGAAGGTACACGGCCGCGCCGCCCGCCGCGTCCAGCAGCGTGGTGATGGAGCCTCCATGCAGCACGCCGGTGTCGGGGTTACCGACGAGCGCCTCGTTCCAGGGCAGCACCATCTCGCAGCAGGCTGGCTGCTCCACCTGCACCCGCGTCAACGCGAGGTTGAGCGCCTTGTTGTGCGGGATGAACTCGCGGAAGCCCGTGTTGAGCGCCTCGAGGTCAGGGACCATCGGTTCGTCAGCCATGCGCCCGTGTCGCACGCCAACCGCTGCTTCTTCAAGCGGTTGGGGCGCTCACCAAAGAAAGACGCAGATCGCGGGAAGGCTTTCTGGTCGCGGTGGAATCGACGGGTGGACCCTCCAGAGGAGCACTTCATGAATCGACTCTCCCTCACCACATCGTTGACCCTGATGATGGCGGCGGCGCCTGCGTTCGCGCAGCTCGCCAACGGCACCAACCCCGAGTGCCTCGACCCCGAGTGCGGCACGCCCAAGGAGCAGGGCGGCGGCTGTGGCTGCGGCTGCGGCTGTGGCTGCTCCGTGTGGGTCGCGTACACCGATGACGGCAAGACCCTCGCGTACACCGACGACGCCGACGGCGACGGCAAGGGTGACTCGGTCGACAACTGCCCCTTCGCGTCGAACCGCGACCAGATTGACGTCGACGGCGATGGCGTCGGCAACAGCTGCGACAACTGTTCGGCCGCGTCGTACTTCAGCCAGCTCGACACCGATGGCGACGGCAGCGGCGACACCTGCGACGGAGACCTCGACGGCGACCTCATCGAGAACGTGCTCGACAACTGCGCGTCGATTCCGAACAAGTCGGTCAACGGGGCGCAGCAGAACCTCGACGGCGATGCCTTCGGCGACGTCTGCGACATGGACATGGACGGCGACGGCTTCCCGAACGCCGACGACCTCTGCCCCATCATCAGCAGCGCCACCAACGTCGACCTGCCGGGCCAGCTCTGCAAGCGCGACTCTGACAACGACGGCATCTTCGACCACGTCGACAACTGCGCCTTCACCGCCAACAGCAACAACCAGGACCTCGACCGCGATGGCCAGGGCGACGTCTGCGACCTCGACATCGACGGCGACGGCATCAACGACAAGCTCGCGGACCTGTCGGCCACGGGCAAAGACAACTGCTCGCTCGTGCGCAACCGCAGCCAGCTCGACGGTGACTTCGACGGCGCGGGTGACGCGTGCGACGCGAAGTTCTGCCTCGTCATCGACCCGTCGAACAAGGCCGACTGCCTCGACCCGAACGGCCCGTTCAACGTGCACGCGGGTGGTCTGGTGACGCTGAAGCGTGGCGAGAAGTTCCGCCTGCCGCTGTTCGCCAACCGCAACGGCGCGGCCATCGAATACAACTGGACCATCGTCACGCGCCCGGCCGGCAGCACCGCCGCCATCACGAACCCCACGGGCAGCGTCACCATGTCGCGCAACTACGCCTACGCGTACACCGATGAGAACGTGCCGACGTTCACCTCTGACGTCGACGGCGCCTACGACATCCAACTGCAGGCGAAGCTCGCCTTCCCCGACCGCGCGTACCCGGAGAAGAAGGAAGCCGTGTCGTCGCTGAAGATGACGGCGACTCCGGATGGCGGCTCGAACCAGACCCCGTCGAGCTGCAACGCAGTTCCCTTCGACGCCTCGCTCGCCGGCCTCGGCCTCGCGATGCTTGCGATGATTCGCCGCCGCCGCTCGTAAAACTTCGCGCTCCACACTGGAGCGCACCAGAAATCGTCTCCCTCTGGGGAACGAGTCCATGCCGAGGCCCGGTCATCCATGGTGGATGGTCGGGCCTCGGTGTTTGTGCGCTGTGCGCACGCGTGGCTCGCAACGGTTGCGCTCGCGCCGGTGACGCGCTCCCGAGCACTTCGATGGCACGGAGAAAGCACGAGCCGCTCCAGATGATCCGCTCGTTCACGTTCGTCGTGGTGCTGTTCGCTGGCCTTGCGTTCGCCGAGAAGACCGACGCGCAAATCCTCAAGGAGTTCGGCGCCGAGGTGCTCAAGAGTGCGCCGGCCTCGGTGCAGAGCGGCTCACCCATCGACAAGGCGCGCTACGGCTTCGCGAAGTACTGCGACATGCTCGCGAAGAACGACGTCGCGGTGAACTCGAACCTGTGGACTCGCCTGCAGAACCTCGCGCGCAACCAGGACGCGTCGAAGTGGACGTGCGGCGACCACGCCAACAACCTCGAGGCGGTCTTCCGCGGCATGGGCGTCAAGGAGCCGATGGGGATGATCTCCGCCGACGCCGACTCGTCGCTGCCCACCCCGAACGCAGACCACGGCGCGCTCGGCATCTCGTACCAGGGCAAGTTCCACTTCTTCGATGCGTGGCAGCTCGCCGTGAACAACGGCGGGAAATACACCGGCGCCGACAGCAGCAAGTGGAACGGCATGGACTCCAAAGCGTGGGAGACCGAGATGAAGAAGCAGGGCTACGTGCGCTTCGCCGACGACGGCACCCATTTCCGCGCGGGCCTCGACCCTGCGCTCCAGAAGTACCTGAAGGTGCAGCCGGGCGACGTGATGCACCCACCGAAAGACCTCTCGGCCGTCTCGAAGGAGCAGCTGCAGGCGCACATCGACGCGCTCAAGGCACAGCACAAGGCGCTGCAAGACGAGCTGACCGCGTTGCCGCCGGGAGCAGACGTCGCGGGCAATCAGATTCGCGCAGAACAGAAGTCGCTCTTTCAAGAGGTGATGCGCCTCAAGAAAGAGCTCGGCACGCGAAAGTGAACGTCACGGCGTGGTGATGGAGCCCTTGACCGAGACGCGGTCATTCGACTTCTTCGCGGCGCAGCGGGTGGCGTCACCTTCGAGCGCGGCGTTGGCCGTGAAGTTCAACGACAGCTCGCTGCAGCCGAACTTCGGAGCGTTCGCGAGGTCTGCCGCGTCGTTCAGCTTCTTCATCTCCGCGTTGATGGCGTTGAGCTCGGGTTGCACGGCGTTGTAGCAGGCGGCCATCTTGTCCTGAGGCACCTTGCCGCACGGGCCCATCTTCGCGGTCGCCTTCTGCAGGCGTCCCTCGAGGGCCTTGCGCTCCGGAGACTCCATCGACGCCATCATGGCCTTCATCTGCGCCTGGCCATCGGCCTCGGTCGGCAGCTGAGACACCGAGAGGCCGTTGGTGTTGAGGCTGATGGTGTAGTTCGCGGTGCCGAGCGCCTTGCTGTCCTTCGTCCACGTGCCGGGCACCGCGATGCTGCGCCTGCCCGAGGTGAAGTCGAGCTTCGCGGTGAGCCGCGCGCCCTCGACGTCGACGAGCAGCGTGTGTTTGCAGCCGAGCAGGAAGCTGCCGAGGTACGCCGCGCGGCCCGAGCCCGCTTGCACGCCCTGAATCTCGAACGGGCGCGGAAGAATGGTGGGCTTCGCGGTGAGCGTCGCGGCCCAGGTGCCGCTGCCGAACTTCTCGTTCGAGATGGTGACGTCATCGGTGGTGGCGACGAAGAGGCTGCCGGCCGGCAGGTTCGTCTTGAGCTTCACGTCGACCGACTGGCCGGGGCACAGCACCACCATGCCGTTCGTCGATTCACCTGGCGTCACGGCGAACGCCAGCTCGGGCGTCGGGTCTTTCGTGTCGTTCTTGAGGCCGAGCTTCTTGCGCTGCTCCTGGGTCTGCTGGCGGAAGTCCTGCACCTTCTTCTCCCAGGCAGGACCCGCGAGCGCCGTCGAGGCCATCACCACCATCGCAACGAAGAACCGTCGAGCCATCGTCCCCTCCAGGGTGTGCGTGCAGGAGCGCGATATCGCTTCTGTGGTGACGGGTCGACGGCCACGAGCGCGTACCGCTCCGGCACGAGTCAGAACCCGAGTTGGACTGCTCCCATGCCATGGTCCTGCGTGCGCAACGCAACCGTCTACGGCCTTGCCATCACCGCCGTCGCCAACGTCATCGGCGGCGTCGGTGCGCTGGTGGCTCCCGACTTCGTCGCGCAAACGCTCTACGCGAGAGACGTCAGCGCCGACCCGCTGCTGCTGCGCTTTCACCTGGTCTTCTGGCTGTTCGTCGTCGCGATGGGTGCGGGCTACGGCGTCGCCGCGCGTCGGTCGAGCCAGGGTCATGACGAGGTCGCGATCCTCGTGGCTGGCGGGCTCGGCAAGGGTGCTGCTGCAGTGTTGTGGGTCGAGATGGTGGTGCGGGGCCTCGCGACGCCGACGGCCCTCGCCGCCGCCGCGTTCGATGGCAGTCTCGGAGTGCTGTTTCTCTTCCGGCTGCTGCAGGTCCGCACGCAGCGCCGCTGACGCCTCGAGACTGAACTCCCACGTCGCCTTCATCGCGTCGTGGAGGCAGTCTGCGCCCCATGGAACGACTCCTTCGTGGTGGTGAGTTCTTGAGCCGGCCCGCGGGCCGCATCGGCAGCCCCGAGACGTTCACCGACGAACACCGCGCCCTCGCCGCGACGGCCCTGCGCTTCTCGAAAGAGATGGTGCTGCCAGTCGCGTCACGCATCGAAGCGAAGGACTTCACGCTGCTGAAGGAGCTGATCCGCAAAGCCGGCGCGCTGGGGCTCATCGGCGTCGACCTCGAAGCAGAATACGGAGGCCTCGCACTCGACGTCACCTCGACGTTGCTGGTGGCCGAGTCGAAATCGCTGCTGGGGAGTTGGTCGGTCACGTTCGGCGCGCAGACGTGCATCGGCACCTTGCCCATCGCGTTCTTCGGAACGGCCGCGCAGAAGGCGAAGTACCTGCCGGGCCTGTGCTCAGGAGAGACCGTCTCGGCGTATGCGCTCACCGAAGCAGGCAGCGGCAGTGACGCGCTCGGCGCGAAGACGCGCGCGGTGAAGAGCGCCGATGGCCGCCACTGGGTGCTCGACGGGAGCAAGCAGTACATCACCAACGCTGGCTTCGCCGACGTCTTCATCGTCTTCGCGAAGGTCGACGGCGAGCGCTTCACCGCCTTCATCGTCGACAGAGACACGCCCGGCCTCACCATCGGCGCGGAAGAACACAAGATGGGCATTCGCGGCTCGTCGACGTGTCCGCTCACGTTCGAGGGCGCGCTGGTGCCGGTGGAGAACCTGCTCGGCGTCGAAGGCCGCGGCCACGTCATCGCGTTCAACATCTTGAACCTGGGCCGGCTGAAGCTCGGCGCTGGCGTGCTGGGCTCGATGAAGCATCACCTCGCGGCCTCACTGGAATACGTGTCGGCGCGCACGCAGTTCGGCACGGCGCTCGTTCGCTTCGGGCTCACCAGAGAGAAGCTCGCGCGCATGACGGCCAGCATCTACGCGGTGGAGTCGATGGCGTACCGCACTGGTGGGCTCATCGACGCGCACCTGGCGACAGGCGCCTCGAAGCTCGAAGCCGTGGAGCAGTTCGTCATCGAGTCCTCCATCTTGAAGGTGCTCGGGTCCGAAGCGCTGGGCACGGTCATCGACGACGCGGTGCAGTTGCATGGCGGCGCTGGCTACATCGAGGACTACCCGGTCGAGCGTGCGTATCGAGACGCGCGGATCAACCGCATCTTCGAGGGGACGAATGAGATCAACCGGCTCCTGGTGACGGGCACGCTGCTGAAGCGGGTGACGCGTGGCACGCTGACGCTGGACGCTCCACCGGTCGATGACTCACCGTCGGGCCGGCTCAAGACACTCGCGTACGAGTGCCTGATGACGGCGGTGGAGACGTTGGGGCCTTCGCTCGAACATCACCAACTCGTGCTCGCGTCGGTGTCGGACCTGCTGATGGAGGCGTTCTCGCTCGAGTCCGTCGTCGCGCGAAATCGGCAGCTCGAGGGCGCGGCGCCGTGGCGGAAGGCCGTGGAGTCGTGGTGCATCGAAGGCAGTCATCACCGCGCGCAGCAGTCGGCGCGGCGGGTGTACGGCTCGGTGCTCGAGGGTGAGGCGCGGGCGAAGGCGATGACGCGGGCTCGGGCGCTCCAGGTGATTCCAGACGAGAGCCCTGAGGCGATGCATGAGACCATCGCGGCGGCGGTCGAAGCGGCGCGCGGCTACCCGTCCTGACGATTCGATGTCGAGAACCAGCAGGTGACTCCGACGTGTCTTTCAGAGCGCCGATGACCGGCGCGCCATCACGAGGAAAACGTCATGAAATACATGGTGCTGATGCAGGGCAACGCCTCCGGAATGAAGTCGTTCGGCGCGATGCCGCCAGAGGACATCAGAAGACACATTCAGTTCATGATTTCGCTCAACGAGGAGCTCGCGAAGACGGGCGAGCTGGTCGATGCGCAAGGCCTCTCGGGCCCGGAGCAGGCCAGAATCGTTCGCGCGAAGGGGCCGAGCGGAGGCGTCACCGTCACCGACGGGCCGTTCCCCGAGACGAAAGAGTTCCTCGCCGGCTACTGGATTCTCGACTGCGCCACCGAGCAGCGGGTGCTCGACCTCGCCGCGCGCATCTCCGGCGCGCCCGGCAAAGGCGGGGAGCCCGTCAACATCCCCGTCGAAGTGCGGCCGATTGGTCAGGCGCCGAACGTCTGAAGTCCGATGCGGTGCGAGCGGTGTAGCCTCGGTCGGCAGTGGCGCTCGAGGCACAGCTGCGGGAGTTGGCTCCGCTCGTCTTGAGCGCGGTGCTGCGTCGGTTTCGCGACTTCGCGGCGGCTGAGGACGCAGTGCAAGAGGCGCTGCTGGCCGCGTCGCTCCAGTGGCCGAAGGAAGGCGAGCCCGAGAGCCCTCGTGGCTGGTTGATTCAGACGGCCTTTCGACGCCTCACCGACGAGCACCGCGCCGCGACGGCACGACGACGGCGTGAAGACGAAGCGCAGGCGGAGCGTGAAGCAGAGCACCTGGCGTTCGCGAGAGAGCCGATGGACGAGGAGCGGGACGACACCCTGATTCTGCTCTTCATGTGCTGCCACCCGGCGCTCACGGAAGCCTCGGCGATCGCGCTCACCCTGCGGGCCGTCGGGGGCCTGACGACCGCCGAGATTGCGGCGGCCTTCTTCGTGCCTGAAGCGACGATGGCGCAACGGATCAGCCGGGCGAAGCAGACGGTGAAGCAGTCAGGCGTGCCGTTTCAGCTGCCGAGCGACGTCTCGCAGCAGCTCTCGTCGGTGCTGCACGTGCTCTACCTGGTGTTCAACGAGGGCTACACCAGCAGCAGCGGGCCGGTGTTGGCGCGGGTCGACCTCACGGCAGAGGCGATTCGACTGACGCGCGAGGTGCTCCGGCTCAGGCCGAACGACGTCGAGGTCGGCGGGCTGCTCGCGTTGATGCTGCTGACGGAGGCGCGACGTCCGGCACGCACCACGGCGACAGGCGCGCTCGTGCCCCTCGACGTGCAGGACCGTCGCTTGTGGAATCGCGAGCTGATTGCCGAGGGCACAGCGCTCGTCACCGCGACGCTCGGGCGCGGCACGACCGGGCCGTACCAGGTGCAGGCCGCCATCGCCGCCCTTCACGACGAAGCCGCGCGCGCTGAAGACACCGACTGGCCGCAGATTCAGGCGCTGTACGAGGTGCTCGAAGCGTTGGCGCCGAACCCGATGGTGACGTTGAACAAGGTGGTGGCGCTCGCGATGGTGCAGGGCCCGCGCGCGGGGCTCGAGGCGTTGCAGGTGCTGGAAGCCGACGAGCGTCTGACGGGGAGCCACCGGCTCGAGGCCGTTCGCGCGCACCTGCTGGAGCGGGCGGGCGAGGTGGCGGCCTCCATCGTCAGCTACCAGCGCGCCGCCGAGCGGACGGAGAGTGAGCCAGAGCGCGCGTACCTCCTGGGGAAGGCGCAGGCGCTGGGTTCCGTTCGGTGAGGTCGAGGCCGCCCTCGAGCCCGGAGCGACGCGCACTGCTGAGCACAGCCAGGAGCGGCTCCCGGCTGGGAAGAATGCGCAGACGCTGCGTTCGACGCGACGAGCCCCGACTTGTCACTCGGCGTTTCGTTTCGTGTTGAGGGCTCCTGTCGATGTCGAGCGCGAGGCCGCCGCTCCGACTTCTGGGAATCAGCGCCACTCGGGGCGCTCATCAGCTCGGGAGTTCCCCATGAAGTCCACCCTGCCTCGCAGCATCGGCGCCGTCGCCGCAGCCTTCGTGTCCGTCATCGTCGCCACGACACTCATCGACGTCCTCCTGCACGCGACGAACGTCTTCCCACCGTGGGGCGAACGCATGAGCGACCCGCTCTTCGGGCTCGCGCTCGCCTATCGTCTGGTGCTCGACACCGCTGGCGCGGCGCTCACGGCGCGGCTTGCGCCGTCGAAGCCGATGCTGCACGCGCTCGTCGTCGGAGCCATCGGCACGGTGCTCGCCCTCGTCGCCGCGCTCGCGATGGGCGACCAGGGCCCCGCCTGGTACGCGTACGGGCTGGCGGCGTCATCGGTGCCGACCGCGTGGCTGGGCGCGCTGCTCGCTCGCCGCCGGGAGCCGGCCTAAACCGCTGCACATGTCACGGCACACGGCGACGATTCGGTGGAAGCGGGAAGGCGACTTCGCGCGGAAGAAGTACCACCGCGGGCATCGGTGGAGCTTCGACGGTGGCGTCGAGGTGCCGGCCGGCGCCTCACCGCACGTGGTGCCTGCGCAGATGACGAACGAGCATGGCGTCGACCCGGAGGAGGCGTTCGTCGCCGCCATCTCGAGCTGTCACATGCTGACGTTCCTCTTCCTCGCCGCGAACGATGGCTTCGTGGCGGAGTCGTACGACGACGAGGCCGCGGGCCTGCTCGCCGTCGACGGTGGAGGAGGACAGTCCATCACCGAGGTCGTGCTGCGACCGCACATCGCCTGGGCGGAGGGTAAGGCGCCGACGGGTGATCAGCTCGAGGCGCTCCATGCGCGGGCCCACGAGGAGTGCTTCATCGCGCGCTCGGTGAAGTGTGCGATTCGCGTCGAGTCGGCCTGACCGCCTCCTTCTGACTCGCCTTCCAGATGGCGAAGTCGCGACGGGCCCGCTCGAGCGGCTTCGCGAGCTTGATTCGATAGTGGAGCGCCCAGCCCAGCCCTCACCCTCCGCGTCCGGGGCGGCGCAGAACAAGAATCCCCGGCACGGCGAATCGACCGTCTGGCCCTGCGCCGCGACCGACGGGCCACATCGGCGCCCACGAACGTCGCTGTCGGCGGTTCACTGAGACATGTCGCTCGCCCTCGCGCTGCTCGTCGTGACTGCCGCACCGTCACCAGATTGGAAGACGCTGCACCTCGCGTTGTCACTCTCGCGAGCGCTCGAGACGGGCGACTACGGCGGCACGCCCGGTGGCTTCAAGGCCATCACCCTCTCGCACGTGGCCGATGGCTGCGTCTGGCAGGCGCAACGACACCCGGAGCGCACGGACGCGGCCCGACACTGCGTCGCGCTCGCGCACGCCCGCGCGCTCGACCTGCACGCGGAAGCCTGTCCCGTGTCCGAAGGCGCTCGACGCTGCGATGTCGACGCGCTGCTCGAGAAGGAGAACCCGCTCTCGCTCGCGCACTGGCTCCTGGTGATGGGCGCGAATGACGCCCTCGGCACCTGCCCCGATGCTGCACTGCACCAGAAACTCGCCGCAGGGCTCGCCGCGCAGGCCGTGGCGGACGAGTTCGCGCACGTGCCTTCGTACCGGAACCTGCCGCTCCGCTGGCCGGCAGATCAGTCCGCGCTCCTCGCGGGCCTTCATCGCGCCGACGTCGCGCACGGCACGACCTTTCACGTTGAGCCGCTCGAGAAGTTCACGACCTTCATCGACCAGAAGGGGCTCCATCGCTCGGGGCTGCCGGTCTCGGAGGTAACGGGGAAGGGCCCCGGCGCCCGCTTCCCTCGCGGCTGCGCCCAGTCGTTCATCAGCCGCTATCTCGCCGAGGTCGACGCGCCTCGCACCGCCACCTGGTGGAAGACGTACAAGAGATCGTATTTCGTGACGTTTCCGCTCGGCGTCGTCGGCTTCCGCGAGTGGCCGCCGGGCGTCGATGGCGCGAGCGACACGGACTCGGGGCCCATCGTCTTCGGCATCGGCGCGGCGGCGTCAGCGCTCGCCATCAGCGCGGCGAAGGCGCAGGGCGATGGCGCACTCGCACGGCAGCTCGAACGAAGCGCGGAGCAGGTGATGTCGCTCGGTGTCGGGAGCGCCGTCGCGCACCAGGCCTTCGCCGAGGCGATTCGTTTCGAAGGGCAGTGGCATCCCCTCGCTGTCACCGACGCGCGGTGACGGCTTCAGGGACGCGGCTGGCGAAGGCCGTGCTTCCTGAGGAAGGCCCGACGCGCCGCAAGGTTCTCGAAGCTCGTGACGCCGCTGGCCTTCATCTTCTCGTCGACGGCGAGCCTGAACGTCTCGGCCCTGGACAGGTACTGCGTGGCGCGCGCAAGCGCAGCCGCAGACTGCCGGACCCGGGGCGCCTGCATGAGGAGGAGCTCGTTCCCAAACGGGTCGACGAGCGTGAAGAGGCCAGTGGGCGTGCGCTTCACCGTCGCTCCGCGGGCCGCGAGTCGTTTCCTGGCGAGCGCGAGCGAACGAACCTCGAGCATCAGAAGAGGAGCGCGGTCGCGACTCCCATCGACCAGCGGGATGCGTGGGTCTCCCCAATCGAGACAGAGCGAAAAGCGCTGCCTGCCAAAGCGCAGCTCGACGAACTCACCGATGGAGAGATCGACCCGGCGCACCTCACACCCGAGCACGTTCTGGTACCACGAGAGCGCAGCGGGCCAGTTGCTGACAGGCATCACGACCGAGACCGAATCGAAACGAACGTGCGAAGTGGGCATGGCTGGTGAGGAGCGTCCTTCAAGAACCGCGGGCTGTCGACCATGCGCCATGTTGCACTGCAACACGCTCCTTGATATCCGACAGCGGGTGAACGAAGCGCTCCCGAACCCTGGCGTCGACCGATTCCTCGAATTGCCCACGGGGTCCATGCGGGTCCGCATGCACGGAAACGAAGGCGGGAAGCTCGCCATCGGCGTGCCGGGGTTGTCGGCGAACTGCTTCACCTTCAACGTCCTCGGGCCCGCGGTTGCCGAGCTCGGCCGCACGCTCGCCGCCGTCGACCTTCGGGGTCGCGGTCGCAGCGCGCCAGGCAAGGCCGGCTCGCATGGCTGGGCCTCGCACGCGCGTGACGTGCTCGCGGTCGCCGACGCACTCGGCGCCCAACGCTTCGATTTCATTGGCCACAGCATGGGCGCCTTCGTCGGTCTGTCGCTGATGGCCATCGCGCCGATGCGGGTCCGCAGCCTGGTGCTCATCGACGCCGTCGGCGTTCCAGACCCGCGCGCGATGCCGCCCATCATGGGCGCGGCGCAGCGGCTCGGCGCCGTCTACCCGTCGGTCGACGCCTTCCTCGCGCTGGTCAAAGGCATCGGCGTCGTGCCCTGGGACCCGTTCTGGGAAGCGCACTACCGCGAAGACCTGGTCGAGACGGCCGGCGGCGTGCGGCAACGTGCCTCGCGAGACGCGGTGGTGGAGGACCTTCAGTACGCGGCCTCGGCCGACGTGCGCGAGCTCTGGCATCACGCAGTTGCACAAACCCTGCTCGTTCGCGCGGGCCACCCCTTTTCGCCCGGCGCCGACATCATCACCGCGGCCGACCGTGACGCCTTCTTGAAGGTGGCTCCACGCGCGAAGGCCGTCGAGGTGCCTGCCAATCACTACGGCGTGATGAACCACCCACACACCGCTCGCGCGGTTCAGGAGCTGCTCACATGAAGACCGACTCATTCAAAAACAAGCGCGCGCTCGTCACCGGCGCCGCCTCTGGCATCGGCCTCGCCATCGTGCGCGAGTTCCACGGCCTCGGCATGCAGGTGGTGGCGAGCGACGTCGCGGCCGACAAGCTGGCGGTCGCGTTCGAGTCGCTCCCCGGCGTGCGCTGCGTCGCCGCGAACCTCTCTCACAAGGAGGAAGTGGTGATGCTGGGCCGTGAAGCCGGCGCCATCGACGTGCTCGTCAACAACGCGGGCCTGCAGCACGTCAGCCCCGTCGAGACCTTCTCGCAGGAGAAGTGGGACCTGCTCCTGCAAGTGATGCTGACCGCGCCGTTTCAGCTGATCCAGGCCGTGCTGCCCGGCATGTACGAGCGCAACTGGGGCCGCATCATCAACGTCTCGTCGGTGCACGGCCTCGTCGCCTCGCCCTTCAAGAGCGCGTACGTCTCGGCGAAGCACGGCATCATGGGCCTGACGAAGACGGTCGCGCTGGAAGCGGGGGCGCGCTGCCAGAACCTGACCGTCAACGCCATCTGCCCCAGCTACGTGCGCACGCCGCTGGTGGAGCAGCAACTTGCTGCACAAGCGAAGGCGCACGGCATTCCCGAGGCCGAGGTGCTCGAGAAGGTGCTGCTCACGCAGAACGCCATCAAGCGGCTCATCGAGCCTGAAGAGGTGGCCCAGCTCGCCTCATTCCTCTGCCACGACGGCGCGTGGAGCATCACCGGCACCGCGCAGAAGATGGACGCGGGCTGGCTGTCGCACTGAGGAAAAACCGCTTCCGACAGGGCGGCGTAGGGACCGGTGAACGCACACCACGGAGTCACCACATGTCCCGTATCCCCCCGAATTCAAACAACACGTCCCGCCCGGGTGCTGCACGTCGCCCGGTCCGCCCAGCGCCCCCGTCGGCCCCTCGCCCGCCCGCGCCGGAGCTCACCCCGCCACCTGCCCTCGACCCGCGCGACCTGTTCGTTTCAACGCCTGGCAGAAAGCCGCTGCCGTACTTCGGCAAGTGAGCGGCGGCCGTGTCAGAAGAAGGTCTTCGTCAGCGCGAGCACGCTGATTCCGACGAACACCACGCCGAGCTGCACCACCCCGAGGATGGTCGCGACGCTCACCCGGCCCGTTCCCGATGCTGGCGCCTCGCCTCGAGTGATGGCGCCTCGTTCGAGCCGCGCGAGCACCAGCCCCACCGGACCCGCCACGAGCGCGAGCGGGAGCACGACCAGGCTCAGCAGCGGAATGAACGGACCGCAGAAGAGCCCGACGACGCCGAACCCTGCCAGCCACACGCTCCACGTCGCGCGGCGAGACGGCGGCACGTCAAGAAAGGGCTCGCACGCCCGGCAGACCAGCGGAGCCCGGGTGAGCACCGCGCACGCCTCACAGGCGAACGCGCCACACCGGGTGCACACCACGAGCGCTGCAACGTCGTGGTGCACTGCACAACGCGCGCTCCCGACCGGCGTCAGGCGATTCTCCCCGACACGACGCCCACCACCTGAAGGCCGACCATCGAAACCGTGTCTTCCACCGACGCGAGCTCCACGCCGTCGAAGTGAAGCCGCGCTGGCGTCTTCGCGACCATCGCGCCTCAGCGAGCCGACGGGCTCAACACCAGACGATTCTGCAGGTCGTCCACGCGCACGCCCGCCTGCCGCAGCGCCCGCTTCTGAAGCGCCTCGGGGTCGACGCCCGACTCCTGCGCCACCCGCGCCAGCGTCGCCGTCCACGGAATCGAGCGCCCACCATCAGCCTCGACGCGGCCCATCAACGCCAGCTCGCGCAGCACCAACTCCCACGCCTTCGACACCGCCTGGTCCTGCAGCAGCGCGGCCGTCTGCCCGTTCAAGTCGAGGAAGCTCGACGCCACCGCGCGAATCGCGAGCGAGATGAGCGAGGTGCGTTCCATCTCGTCTTGAAGGAACGAGCGCTCCACCACCGTCACGCGCGTCTCCATCAACGCCGTCACCGTCGCGAGCCGTGGGTTGTTCGTCAGCACCGCCGCCTCGCCGAACATCTCGCCCGGGCCCAGCAGGCGAAGGTTCTGCTTCTTCCCCGCCACCACCCGCGTCACCTGACAGTGCCCGTCGAGGATGATGTACGCGCAGTCGCCGGGCTCGCCCTCTTTGATGATGACGTCACCGGGCTGGAAGGTCTGCTCCGGCAACCGCGCGGTGCCGTGAATGAACTCCTCGAGCTCTTTGCGCAGCTCAGCGACGGCCTGGTAGCGGTGCTCCTTCTGTGGAGCGAGCGCCTTGCGGCAGATGGTGGCCAGGCGCGGCGGCATCGGCCGGCCCGGAGCCGCGACGACTTCCGGCGGTGGGAACGAGCCGACCCTCGCGAGCTCGAGCGTGTCTTCCGCCGTCGCCGCGACGTACGGCGGCTTGCCTACCAGCAGCCGGTACACCATGCCGCCCAGCAGGAAGACGTCGGTGCGCTCGTCGATGAGGTGGTTGTTTCCGCGCGCCTGCTCCGGCGCCATGTACGCGGGCGTGCCCACCGCGCGGCCGTCGTCTTCGCCTTCTTTCGGGAGCAGCTCCTTGCGGCGCGCGAGGCCCCAGTCGACGACGTAAATCTGCCCGTGGTCGCCCACCATCACGTTCGCCGGCTTCAAGTCGCAGTGGATGATGCCCCTGCTGTGCGCGAACGAGACGGCGTCACAGACACGAATCATCACCTCGAGCGCGGCGAACAACGCCTCGATGCCGCCGTGTTTGTTCTTCTCGAGCATCTGCTGAAACGTCGAGCCCTCGAGCACCTTCATGGTGAAGCAGGTCGAGCGCTTCTTGTCGGCTGACAACGCGTAGACCGGCGGCACGTTCGGGTGGTCGAGCTGCGCGGTGATGCGGGCCTCGTCGACGAACGTCGCCAGCGCGTCGTCGTCCTTGAGCAGCTCGGGCCGCAACACCTTCAGCGCCACCTCGCGCCCGAGCGTCTCGTCGCGCACCCGGAACACCTGCGACATGCCGCCTTTGCCCAGCATGCCGAGGTCGGTGATGGACCAGCCCGGGGGCACCGGTTGGTTCAGCGCGTTCGGGTCGTCTTTCTTCCAGAACATGCCGCGGCGTCCTCCCCCATCAGCGTCGCGACGGGTCTACGACAGCCGCGACAGCCGCGCCACGTGCCTCCCACGGACGGGGTACGCTCGAGGTTCCATGCGTGTCCTCTTCCTCCTGGCGCTCCTCCTCCCGGCCCTCGGTCTCTCGAAGCCCCGAAAGAAAACCGGCCACTCGGCGAAGGGCACGCTTGTGGTGAACGGCGACGAGGTCGAGGTGAAGTGGAGCGACGGCGACTCCTTCAAGTTCAAGTCCGGCACGTACCAGGGCCGGGGCACGCGGCTCGTCGGCTTCAACACCCTCGAGGCCTACGGCCCGGTGCACCGCTGGGGCTCGTGGACGCCGCAGGAGCTCTTCGCCCTCGCCGAGTCGTCGTCGAAGGTCGCCGCCGAGAAACAGTGGACGTGCACCACCGACGGCAAGCTCGATGGCTACGGCCGGGTGCTGGTGAACTGCCCCGAGCTCGCGGAAGAGATGATTCGCCAGGGCCACGCGCTCGCGTACGCCGTCGAAGGCACCTCACCCGAGAACCTGCTCGCAGCACAGAAGGAAGCGATGGCCGCGGGACGGGGCATGTGGGCGAAGGGTGTCGCAACAGGCGTCATCACGAGCCTGCACTCGGTCGGAGAAGACGGCGATGAGGACGACGTCGGCGCGTACAACCGCGTCGTCGACACCCGCACCGGCAGCGCCAGCAAGCGCGCGCATCAGCAGAAGTACACCAGCTGTCAGGAGGTCTGCGAGACGACCGACGGCGACACCTCGTGCATGGTCTACGTGCCGTTCCAGCACCGGTACAAGAACAAGCCTGAGTGTCTCAAGAAGTGATCAGCGGACGCAGGCCGGAATCGTCGGCACCGGGGTTCTGAAGTGTCGGGCTGAGTAGCAACGAGGGCCCGTCATGCAGAGCCCGTACGCCGGTGTACCGATCGGACACACGCCGGCGTCGTTCGTATGGACACACAGCTGCTCCATCAGCGACGCGTTGAGCGCGTTGATCACCTGGACCGCGGCCGACGGGGCCACGGCGTCTGCGACGGCGGTCTCGACGGCGGTCTGCACCGAGCCCAGCATGGTGACGGCCGAGGGGAGACAGGTCTGCAGCTGCGCGCGGATGGGGCCCTCGATGTCGTTGAAGGGAAGCAGCGTGACGAGGCCGCCCGCTCCCTCATTAATCTGGAACCCGTAGTTGATGACGATGGGCACAAGCCCCACCGGCTGCGCTGGCAGGTTTCCCGAGCACCCGCCCGCCCCAATCCTCGAGCCACCGTTCTGGGTCCCGAGCGTGGGAATCGGCAGTCGAAGGGGAATCAACTGAGACCGGACCAGGACCGAGCCCGTGCCGACGAACTGCGTCGCCGTTCGGGTCGTCATGAACGTCGAGGCGATGAGGCTGACCTCGAGCACGCACTCGGGGGGAGCGCTGGTGGTCAGCGTGCCATTGGGGCACACGGTGAGGGTGGCCGTGCCGAGCGGCGTCGAGATGTTCGCGGAGCGCTGCTGCAGTGAGAGCCTCAGCACGCCCCCGTCGGGGAAGGTGCTCAAGAGCGCTCGCGACGTGATGCTGGGCTCCACCATCCAGCTGCACGACGTTCCGCCGGTGCACGTGTCGACCGAGCAGAGGTTGTTGTCGTCGCAGCGCTGGCCTGCGTCGGCCGGGCCGGTGCAGAAGCTCGAGGCTCCGGAGCAGGTGATGGGCGGCAGACACGCGGGCGACGCACAGACCACGCCCGCGTCGCGCCGCGGCCTCGTGGGGCACGCCGGGTTCAGGCCGTCGCACACGGCGTCGCCCTCGCACTCCGTCCCGGTCTGGCACACCGTCGTTCGAAGAACGTTCACCGGGCACTGCATCGAGACGCCTGAGCAGCGCTCTTCGACATCGCACATCCCCAGCGAGGCCCGACAGATGACGCCACCGTCGACCGGCAGCGTGGTGCACTGGCCGGTGAGCTGACACTTCGGCGCCGCGCAGCCGGTGATGGCGCCGCAGTCCTGGTCGCGCATGCAGGTGGGCGAGCCTCCACCACCCGTTCCGGCGCCCGCGCCACCGAAGCCTCCCGACGTTCCGCCAGCGCTTCCACCGGCAAGACCGCCAGCCGACCCACCAGCGCTCCCGCCAGCGTCACCACCGGCGACGAGGCCACCTGCCGATCCGCCGGAACTCCCACCACCGGCACCACCAGCCACGAGCCCACCAGCCGCACCACCGGCGCTCCCGCCAGCTGCACCACCAGCCACGAGGCCACCAGACGCTCCACCGGCGAGACCGCCTGCCGTGCCTCCTGCGCGAAGACCGCCCGCGGAACCTCCAGCGACGCCACCCGCCGACGCGCCCGCATCGCTCGCCACACAACGCCCGGCCACGCACGACAGCCCGTCAGGACAGTTCTCGGACACCGAGCACGCGATGTTCGACACGTCAGGCGCACAGCGGCCCATCGACACCAACAGGGCGAGCCCGCCAACCAGCGCCGTGACGTGGGCCCGCGTCCTCACTCGGTCGGCGTTCCGCGCGCAGCTTTCTCCACGCGCTCCTTGTTCGCCTTGATGAACGTCTCGACGGCTTCGTCTTCGAGCTCGAGGTCGCGCAGCACGCCCGGGTACACGCCCTTGAAGGCCGGAGAGTCCTCAGCGCCGCGCAGCCGGAAGCTCATCTTGAGCACCGACGCGCCCCACAGCCGTTCTTCCAGCGTCTTCACCTTCGGCACGAGGACTCCTTTGTCGGCTCAGGGTACTGCGTTCGCGGGGTGAATTGTGACGGGCGGCCCACGGCCGGGCCGGTATAGCGTGCGCCGCAGTCATGGCACCACGAACGACTTCACGCGCGAGCCCGGTGGCTGTCTCGGTCATCATGGGCAGCGTCTCGGACTGGGAGACGATGAAGCTCGCCGTCTCGACCCTCAAACACTTCGGCGTCAGCTGCGAGCGGCGCGTCGTCTCGGCCCACCGCACGCCGGAGCTGATGGTCGAGTTCGCGACCGAGGCGCGCGCGCGCGGCGTCAAAGTCATCATCGCGGGAGCCGGTGGCGCCGCCCATCTCCCCGGCATGGTGGCCTCGCTCACCTCGCTGCCCGTGCTGGGCGTGCCGGTGCAGTCGAAGATGCTCTCTGGTGTCGACTCGTTGTTGTCCATCGTGCAGATGCCAGCAGGCGTGCCCACGGCCACCTTCGCCATCGGTCCTGCGGGCGCCACCAACGCCGCGCTCTTCGCCATTCGAATGCTCGCGCTCGACGACCCTGAGCTGCACAAGCGGCTCGAGACGTACCGCCTCGAGAACTTCGAGAAGGCCCGCGCGTCGACGCGTGAGCTGACCCTCGACGACGAGCGGCCAAGGAAGGCGAAGGCATGACGGTCGGTATCCTCGGCGGCGGCCAGCTGGGCCTGATGCTCGCCGAGTCGCTTCGCAAGCTGGACACGCCGGTGGTGGTGCTCGAGCCCGACGACGAAGCGCCGTGTGCCCAGCGCCTGGCTGGCGTGATGGAGCGCCCACTCGACGACGCCGACGCCCTCACCGAGTTCTTCGGCCGCTGCGAGCGTGTCACCTACGACTCCGAGAACATTCCGTCGGCGCCGCTCGCGCCGTTCGCCGTCAAGCTCGCTCCGTCGCTGAAGGTGCTGCAGGTGTCGCAGCATCGCACGCTCGAGAAGCGCTTCCTGGTCGAGCACGGCTTCGGGCCGGTGCACTTCGCGGTGGTGCAGGCGTCGGAGTCGCTCCACGAGGCGGCGCGGCGCTTCGGGTTTCCCTGCATCGTGAAGTCTTCGCTCGGCGGCTACGACGGCAAGGGCCAGCACCGCGTTCGCACCGAGGCGGAGCTGTTGACGCTCCCTTCGATGGGAACCGAGTGGGTGCTGGAAGAGGTGCTCGCGCTCGAGGCTGAGGTGTCGTGCATCGTGGCGCGCGACGACGCAGGCCGGGCCTTCTCGTTTCCAGTCTTCGAGAACATTCACACCTCGCACGTGCTCGACGTGACGGTGCTCCCCGCGCGCGTCGACGTGGCGCTGCAGGAAGAAGCCCGCACGCGCGCCCTCGCCATCGCCGCGGCGCTCGAGGTGGTGGGTCTGTTGACGGTGGAGTTCTTCGTCGGCGTCGGCCGTGATGGGACGCGCCGCCTCGCGGTCAACGAGCTCGCGCCGCGCGTTCACAACTCAGGGCACGTGACGCGCCAGGCGTGCACGGTGAGCCAGTTCGACGTGCTTGCGCGTATCGTGTCGGGTGTGCCGGTGACGAGCCCCGAGCTGCACCCCGGTGGCTGGTGCATGGGCAACCTGCTGGGTGACGTGTGGCTCGCGCAGGGTCGCACTGGTGGCGCGCTCGACCTCTCGGCGTGGGAGCGCTTCCCGCAAGTCGTCGACGTGTACCTGTACGGAAAACGCGAGGCGCGCCCGAAGCGCAAAATGGGGCACTTCGTGGTGCATGCCGCGACGGCGACCGAAGCCGCTGACGTCGCGCAGCGCTTCCGCGCCGCGTTGATGATTCGAAAAGGGTGAAGGACCCGAGTGGCGAAGCCGCAGTGGGGATTTCTCCCTGGGTAGCCTGGCGCTCTACCAGCTGAGCTACGCTCACGTGAGAGTGCGAGCGGCAGGGTTCGAACCTGCGACCTCCGGGATTTCGGTTTGCGTGTAGGGCCTCATCGGCCGGGTCCGTCTGCGGGTGAAGACGCAACGCGCACGCGGCGCCTGACGAGCCAGATGCCACTTCGATTGGAACGGCGAAGAACACCAACGACGACGCTGCTGACTTCATCAAGCGTTCGGACAGGCCAGCAGTGCGCTCGATGAGCGCGCCGGCCCTGAGTCCCGCGGCCGCGAATCCCGCGCCGAGTGCGCGCGACCAGTTGTTCTGCGACTAGGGTTCCAAGCATGACGGAGAGGATCGACGAGGCGTTCGTGGACCTTGAGTGGCACGACGCCGTGCTGCGGCGTTTGAAGATCGACCGCCGTGCCGCCGGTGAGCGCGACGAGGTCGCACTGCTGGTCGAGTGGCCTGACGGTCGGGAGCAGACGGTGCGCTTCATCGACTGCTACGCCTTCGACGCCCAGATGAACTTCGGGGTGACCGCGCCCGAGTCGATTCGCGCTGCGCGCTGCACTGCTGACGCGCCGAAGTTGGCCGAGATGAGGGGCCGGTGGATGAGGCTCGGCGTCGATCTTGGGGATCTCCTGTGCTTCGAAATCACCACCAACTCGACAGCGAGCGAGATCCGCATCTTCGCGAAGCAGTTCGAGATCTCAGACTCCTAGGCCAGTCGCTCCTCGCTTGCCGCTTCCGAAAATCTCAAACACGACCTTGTCACCAGCGCGCTCGTACCGCGTCGGCTTCTGTCGAGTCGGTACAACGCCCCGCGGACCCATCACGCTTCGACTCGCCTTTCATAGCGCCGTCGCTGATCGATCACTCTGCGACGGGTCCAGCGTTCGACTCGAACGACTGCCCGGTCACCCCTACTGCACTTCAGCGAAGTGCTGTGGCGCCTGCTGACCTGCGAGAGTATTCGGCCCCGCGTGCAGTCTCGGCGCGGCACCTGGCTCATCGTTCTGTCGTCCATCTTCTTCGCGGTGATGGCGGTGCTCGCGCGTCACCTCTCGAAGAGCGTGCCGGCGTTTCAGCTCTCGTTCATCCGCTTCGGTGTCGGCGCCGTGTTGATGACGACGCTCTTCCTCGTCCAACGCCGGCCGCCAGACCTCACCCACGCGCCCAAGCTGTTGCTGCGCGGGCTGTTCGGCACCGGCGCCGTGTTGACGTACTTCATCGCCATCGAGCGGCTCGGGAGCGGGCCTGCCACGGTGCTCAACTACTGTTCGCCCATCTACGCGGCTCTCTTCGCCGGCTTCTTCCTCGGAGAGCGGCCGAGCGGCCTGGCGCGAATCGGCCTGGGCCTCGCCACCATCGGCGCCGTGCTCGTGTCGGTCGCGACCGGTGAATTCTCGACGCCGCTCCACCCGGGCCTCGGCGGCGTCGCCGGTCTCGCCTCGGGTATTTTCGGAGGCGCCGCCATCACCGTCATCCGCTCGCTCCGCAACGACACCAACGCGCCGACCGTCTTCGCGGCCTTCTCGTTCGTCGGGCTGGTCGTCACCACGCCGCTCGCGCTGCCGGGCTGGGTGCCGCTCGAGGGAGCACTCTTCCCGCTGGTTCTCCTGATGGGCCTGCTCTCGGTCGGCGGCCAGCTGCTCTTCACGCTCGGCATGGGCTTCACCAGCGCCACTGCCGGGAGCGCAACGACGCAGCTGGTGCCGGTGCTGGCCTGGGTGCTGGGCATCTCGGTGCTCGCGGAGCCGGTGTCACTGCTCTCTGCCGGCGGCGCGTTGCTGTGTGTCAGCGGGGTCGTTCTCGGGGCACTCAGGCAACCTGGAGCCCCTGCGATCCGACAATCTCCAGACAACCCCGCTGTAACGACACGCAACATCCCGGGTACGTCCGAGTAGGAGGTTCGGCGCTCGTCACCCTTCAGAAAGGCGACGGGTGAGGAGACCCGTGTAGACTCGCCAGACTTTCGTGGTGGGTCAGCCCTTCATCGCCCCCTCATCGGCGCTCGACAGGCGTCGGTTGGGGAAGTTCGAAGTCTTGTGCCGCCTCTCTGCTGGCGGCATGAGCCAGATCTATCTTGCGACCCAGTCAGGCATTGGCGGGTTCCGCAAGCTGGTGGTGCTGAAGACGATTCTCCCGGACATCGGCGGCGAAGAAGACTTCGTGCGCATGTTCCTCGAAGAGGCGCGCACCACCGCGGCCTTCAACCACCCGAACATCGCGCAGGTCTACGAGCTCGACGTCGACGCCGGCGAGCTCTTCATGGCGATGGAGTTCGTCCAGGGCTGCACGCTCGTCGAGATGGCGAAGGCCTGCCGGTCCGCGAGAGAGCCGATTCCGGTCGGGTTCACGCTCCAGAGCGTGCGGGACACCGCGCTCGCGCTTCACTACGCGCACAACTTCACCGACGCGCGCGGCCGGAAGCAGATCGTCATTCATCGCGACGTCGCCGAGAAGAACATCATGGTGACGTACGAGGGCGTCACCAAGCTGCTCGACTTCGGCATCGCCAAGGCGCTCGGGCGCTCGAGCCGCACCAGCATCGGCATGGTGAAGGGCACGTCGGGCTACATGTCTCCCGAGCAGATTCGTGGAGAGCCCCTCGATTCCCGCACCGACGTCTTCTCGCTCGGCGTGGTGCTGCACGAGTGCCTCACCGGCCTGCGCCTCTTCCACGGCAAGAGCGCCGAAGAGGGCATGGTCGCGGCGCTCAACACCACCGTCGCGCCGCCGTCGCGGACCAACCCCGAAGTGCGGCCCGAGGTCGACGCCGTCGTGATGAAGGCGCTGCAGCGCAAACGGGAAGACCGCTTCGCGACCGCGCTCGAGTTCGGCCGCGCCATCGAGAAGGCCGCGCCGGGCCTCATCTGGCACCCTGAGCAGTCGGCCGAGCTGGTCTCCAGACACTTCGCGGACCGGCGTGGTGAGACCCGGCGCCTGTTGGAAGCGACCAACTTCGGCGGGGAGACGACGGGCGAGCTGAAGATCGACTCGCTGATGGCGATGGTGAAAACGGGCGACAACCGCGCGTCCCTTCCGACGATGCCGCCGACGCCGCTGGCGAACCTCTCCGTTCCAGCGCCGGTGACGGCCCCTGCGCCCACTCCGCCGACTGGCCTCCCCAACAGCCTCAGGCGGTCGCCGCAGGTCGCCACCGCCGTCGTGAGCGCCGTGGCGCCCCTGCCCGAGCCCGAGACGAGCCCGGCACGCCCCAGGGTGCTGCGTGGCACCACGAGCTCCCCAGACAACGTGAAGGCCCCTCCAGGCCTCACCAGCATTCCCATGGTGGTGCGCCTCGACCCGCCGTCGAACTACGACGATGACGACAGCGAGGCGAAGACGATTCCAGCCGCCGCCCTGCCCGAGGAGATCAAGGCGCTGCGCGCGAAGCTGATGGGCGCCAGGCCCTCGGCGCCGCAGCGCCAGACCGAGCAGCAGGCGTCGATGCCCGGGCCTCCGTCCGTCGTGGTGGCGCCCGAGGCCGACCCCCGACGACCCTCGCCGCCCGCGAACGTGAAGACGATTCCAGCCGGGTCGTTCGCCGGCCGCACCAACACCGGAGAGACGCTGAGCATCACCACGAAGGGCTCGCCCGGTGAGTGGGCTGACGAAGAGCCCGAGGCAAAGACGGCCATTGGTTTGCCGTTCGAGGCCATGCGACGCGGTGAGGGCGTTCAACGGCGCCCCGTGCCCTCGGCGGTCACGGAGCCCGCGCGCAGCTCGAAGCCGTCCCACGCGGTCGTGGATGACGACGACGACGACGACGTCAAAGAGACGGTGGCTGCGGCGACGTCTGGGCGGTCGACGGTGCTC
The DNA here is from genome assembly GCA_030681895.1 of Myxococcales bacterium. GTDB lineage: Bacteria > Myxococcota > Myxococcia > Myxococcales > Myxococcaceae > Xiheimicrobium. The sequence continues at coordinate 46,546 of JAUXRI010000211.1, forward strand.
GTGGTGGCGATTCTGGTACCGCTCTTCATCGCGGCCGTGCTGGCGGTGCTCTACGCGGCCGGGCTGCCTCCGTTCGAACGAGGGGAGTCGCCGGTGCCGACCCGCTCCACCATCGAGCCGATGCCGAAGCCGAAGATGCCGGGCGGTTGATCAGGCTCGGCGCCGATTGAGTCGGTCAGTTCGGGCCGAGGCCCGCCGCGGGAACCTCTTCGCGGTGGTCGTGCCCTGGCCCACCGAACGTCCCAATCCACGGCTCTTCCGGAACGTCGAGGCCTGGCACGAGGAACTGCCGGAACGCGGCTGACGTGCCGGCGAACGGCGGGTCGCACTTTCCACACGAAGGAGCCCCGTCGCTGCTGGTGGCGCCCTCCATGAGGCCGAGCGTGTTCGTACCGAGCTCGAAGAGCTGCGCTGGAGTGCGGGGCATCATCAACATCGGGCAGGAGAAAGCCTCGCTGCCGTCGTTCACGTGAATGGCGCGCAACGAGATGGGCGTGAGCGCGTCGTTCGGGTCCTCGACGAAGGTGAGCGCGACGGTGCGATGGCCCTGCGGCACCCTCCAGCGCGCCAGGCGAATCTGATCAGACCAGAAGCGGCTCAGGCCAGGCAGCTGATGCGTCCAGCGCAGGGTGTTGAGGTTGGCCTCGTAGCCGGCCAGCGCCGACGCACCCGCGACAGGCGCCGGCATGAAGCGCGCGTCGGAGATGACGATGCGGCCGAGGGCCTGCGGCAACGCGAAGGCGGGAGCTCCGGTGGCGGCGAGCATCGCGACGCTGCCGTTCTCTGGATACAAAAGACCGCGCGCCACGGCGAGCTCACCGCCGGGCATGTTGGTGTCGGTCACCTTCCAGCGGGGCACGCCGTCACGCGTGTAGCTGATGGTCAACGTGGGCTTGTCGGGCACCAGCGGAGCCTGCTGGCTCGTGGTGGGCGAGAACGCGATGAACAGATTCCCGACCGAGTCGGCCACCACACCGTACGGGTGCGGGTGATTGCAGGCCTCGAGGAGCGGATCCTGAATGCGCTGCCCGTTGATCAGCTGCCCCCGCGCGTCGAGGGTGACGAGGAAATACCGCCGGCACTGGGTGCTCACCGACGTGTTGCCGCTGGTGTTCGGGTACGCCTCGAACAAGGCGGCCATGCGGTCGCTGCCCTGGACCACCAGGCGCGCGAGGAAGATCTGCGAAGCGATCATCAGGAAGTCGGGCCGGGCGGTGCGAACGTCGAACGTCCACAACGAGGCTCCCGTCGCGGGGTCGATGGCGGTGACGCGGCCGTTGGGACTGGCGGGATAGTCGGCGCAGACGAGGCGT
>JAUXRI010000141.1 GCA_030681895.1 Myxococcales bacterium
GGCGATTGAGAAAAGAATCCAAAAGTAATTACTCACCCCCGGCGCAGCCATGATCACGCGGGCGCGGGGAGGCGGCGACCGGCGAGGGCGTCGCGGATAACGTCGAGGGCGGTGCGGCCGGCGAGGCGGCCGGTGGCGACAATGGAGCAGATGTCCGCGTAGACGCGCGCTCCCCAGCCCGAGCGGAAGCCATTCGTCACCTTGCGGAAGATCACGCTTCCTCTGAGCCGCTGCTCCGATTGGTTGTTGGTCGCCTCGACGTCGCGACGCCTCATGAACACGAGCAGATGCGGTCGCGCATGCCTGATGGCGGCAGCGAGCTTGATGCCCGCCGCCTTCTTCGGCGCGAGCGCGAGCAAGGCATCGAGCCGCCGTTCGAGATGGCGCAGGCGCACCTTCAGCGCACGATCCGAGAGGTCCTTGCGCCGCCGTCCGATCGCGCAGGCGTGCTTGAAGAGCGCCTTCAGGCCGGGCGCGAAGACGTTGTCGCCGTTGTCGATCGCGAACTGCGCGTCGCGGATCAGATGGGCGAGGCAGAACTGATGCGCCGGCGCGTGACCACACTGCGCGGCGAGCCGGTCGGAGATCCACACGTCGGGCCGCTTGCCGTCGAGGAAGTCGGTGACGACGGCCTTGCCGCGGCTCGGCACGATGATGTGGTAGACCGCCGTGGCACAGCCGAACACCCACTGCCAGTGCGTCTTGCCCTCGACGCGCGCGGAGGTCTCGTCGGAGGCGATAACGGGGGCAGCGCGTACTTCTTGCTTGATCCCGTCGGCAACCGCGGCGAACGGTGAGGCCGTGCGTGCGAGCATGTTGGCGATGGCGCCTTCGGACACGTCGAGGCCGACCAGCCCCTTCAGCATCTCGCGCAGCCGCTCGTAGCTGACCATGTGGCGGGCGTGCATGTAGACGACGAAGGCGACGATGCCGGGCCCGAACGGCGAGCCCGGTGCCATGTCGGCGGGCGGCTCGGCGGCGATGCGCTTTCCGCAGCACATGCACGAGCCGCTGTGGAGATTGACGCGCGTGACGACGGCCTTCATCGGCGGCAGATCGATGTGATCGTAGGCATGAACGTTCGTCTGGTGCTCGGGCGTGGCCGCCGATTTGCAATTCGTGCAGCGCTTGGCATAGACGTCGCGCACGACATCCGGGCTCTCGCAAAGCGCACGCGCAACGCCGGGCCGGCCCTTGCGGCGGCGGCTCATCCGGTCGGGTCGGTTGGGCTTCCTCGCGCTCGATGGCGGAAGAGAGGAGTTGTCCGGCGTCTTGGGCGGAACATTGAGCCTGGCTTCCAGCTCGGCGACACGCTGAGCGAGCGCCTTGTTCTGCTCGACCAGGCTGCGGTTCTGCTCGAACAGCGCGAGGCTCAGTGCCTTCACGCCGCCGTGGTCGAGCGAATCGATGTCACCGGGTGCCATCCCCAGCTTGAATCAGCCGGCTCGGGAAAATTCAACCGACCACGCGTGAGTCAGGCAGCCGCAGGGGGTGAGCAGTTACAAACAACTTGCGAAGGGGCTCGCGCGACAGGGAGCGAAAGTCCCCGATGCGACCTCGCCACTATTTGCTCTAGGAGCATGGCCAGAGGAGCCCGTTAGACGGATTCTCGAAGACCCCGACGGCACGAAAATTCGGTAGGCATATTCGTGCCAAAATCTCACGGCACGAAAATTCAAGACTCTTTTTGCGTGTCGTACGATTGGTGAGATTACCCTCGCGAGTCC